>JAJFGV010000047.1 GCA_021775965.1 Alphaproteobacteria bacterium | reverse complement strand
TGGTATTAAACACCTCCCTTTTAATGGCTACAAATCCACTATCATAATCTTTAACATCTCCACCAAGAACAGTTTGTGCCAGCTTGTTTATGAATTTGCTCGATAATACTCTTATTTTATGCCGGTTATCACTACCACCTTTAGCATATCGAGAACCTATAACAATATGATATTCATCCAGTTTGCCGATCATTTCTACGAGAACTTCTACCGGCATTGACATATCAGCATCCATCCAGCAAACAGTGTCTCCTGTGCTCTCAATGATACCTCTATGAAAAGCAGAAGCAAGACCTCTGACCTCTCTTCGAATTACAGTCACGTTAGGATAACCTAATTTTTCAACAATACCTGCCGTACCATCTTGGGATTTGTCATCAACCAGGATAATTTCCAATGATTGGTGGATTTGAGCACGCAGATTATCAATAAGAGGTACGATATTTTCGCGCTCGTTGTAAGTCGCCAGAATGACCGAGACCATTGGCTTTTGTTGATTCATTTTATTTCTTTAATTATTGCACTGTAAAAGTTTTTCTACAACCTCTTCTATCTGCTCCTGTGTCAGGTTAAGTCCTGATGGGAGGCATAAGCCATTGTTAGAAAGAGACTCACTAACAGGATAGTGTCCATTGACATTGGGATATCTGGGATCATCTGCTTCAGCATACACTGGCTGTTGGTGCAGAGCCCTAAAAGCAAACCGTAGCTGCACCCCTTTTCCCCCAAGTAGTTTTATAACTTCGTCCCTCGATTTCCCAAAGCTATTCTTAATAAGAATAGCAACATTCCAAAATGTACTTCTTGCCCAGGGTTCAATAGATTGTAGCGTAATATCAGATTCCTTTTCCAGCAATCTTGTATAGTGAGAGTGGATTCTACGCTTTTTTTCTATTTTCTGCTCAATCCTTTCACATTGTGCCAATCCGATTGCCGCCTGTATATTGGTAAGACGATAGTTGAACCCCATTAGTCGATGAATATATGTTCTGCCATCTCCTTCAAAACCATGGCTGCGCATGATTCTGGCTCGCTCGGCAACGTCAGCATTATTTGTGACGACCATCCCTCCTTCTCCGGTAGTCAATGTTTTAGTTGCATAAAAACTAAAACAGGAAACATCTCCCAAGCTACCAGTCTTTCTACCACGATATTCAGTACCATGCGCTTGGGCGGCGTCTTCAATAGTATACAAATTGTGCCGTTTGGCAATATTCATGATCTTATTCATATCACATGGATGGCCGTACATGTGCACACATATTATTGCTTTGGTTTTATCTGTTATCTTGCTTTCTATTTTACTTGCGTCAATACACCATGTACCGGGATCAACATCAACAAATACAGGTTTTGCACCGGTCAGAATTATCGTATTAGCATCAGCGATGAGCGTAAAACAGGGAACTATTACTTCATCACCTGCACCGATCCCCAAAGCTGCCAGAGCCAAATGGAGTGCTGATGTTCCGCTACTACAAGCCACACCATATAAAGCATTGCAATAGCCGGCAAAGAATTTCTCAAATTCTTTAACATATTTTCCTTCCGATGATATCCAGTTACTATCAATACAATCCAGAACGTATTTTTTCTCGTTGCCGTCTAAAACTGGAACATTTTGAAATATCATTATTGTCACCTATTTATTGGTTTGCCATTTATAATATGCCTTAATGGCTTACCACTAACTTAAGCCGTTATGATAGGCATGAAAGTATAGCCTGTCAACAATATACCTAAAGGATGTGCAGGACAGAGATTCAGTAATGAGGTAAATAGCTTATATTCCGCTTAAGAAAACTGATCCTGTCGTATCTCTTTTCATAAGTTGCAGACAGTAACTCAGTATCGTAAAACGGGATTTCTTTGATAGATGGCCATTTGCCCTTTTTTACTTCGCCAATATAGAGAATATTACCGCTTGATTCCCGGAAAGCCGAAATCCATTGTATGCCTGGGTCATTACGGAGACGAAGCCAGAATTCCCTGGCCGGAGCATTCTTGCTGAACAGATTGGAATCCAGTATCAACCAGTCGGCCTGTATTGTTCCCTCTTTCTGGTAGGCATCTACAAAGTTCAACAAGATATCAGTACCGGAACCAAAGCCTATCCTGTGTCTCAGCTCCGGAAAATTTTGTGGCATGATAACTGTCCTGTGTTGACCGCGTGCGTACTGACTTACGTTAGGGGCAATATTTCTCGGGAGGAAAGCTGTCTTATCATCAGTCAAAAGATCCGGCCGGTTTTCGATCAGAAAACCGGCAGCAGCCATGACGTGACGGCCATCTTGTCCTTCAGGAAAATAGTTAGTAAAGTATGGAGCCCTCTCTTTATAGAGAGACAATAAAAGGAATTGTGAAGAAACCATAATGGCTATAAGAGCAAGCACAAGGATACGTTTCATCTTCGCAAGTCCCATCCCTGCCAAAAACGCAGTAGGAACTCCGACTACATAAACATATTGTGGATTTAGCGATGTTTTTACAATTGAAAAGCCGGCTAACGCAAACCACACTGTCATACTTAACAGGATGCATTGAGTTACTCCACGATGTAAAAGCCGTTTACGTTCCCGGTTAATATAGAGAAGCAGAGCGCCTGTGGCGAGAAATGCCTGCAGACCCCATCCGGAAATAGTAAAACCAAGAATATGCCGTATTGGAGCAAAATAATAACCCAACGACAGACGAAAAGGATGTACTAAGATTGAATGTCCATAATTATCGTCACCTATAAACAGAAATATCAACCAGGCAATGTGAATCATGACAATGAACAGTGGGAATATATTATATATGTTGCGTAGAACATCGGTTAGTCTCGTACTCATCACCACCATAAGTGCAAAGGCTATAAGGAAGATTGGCCAGTCTACACCCGTCAGAAAGTAGAGAGATAGAGAAACAGGTGCAGCAATTTTATGCAGTTTGGATGTAGGGTCAATCATGAAAGATACATAGAAATATAAAATTGCAAATTGTAGTAAATTTGAAAGAGTATTAAAATACCATGGCACGCGCATGCATGCGATGAGCCATGGGCTCAAGGCAAATGCAATCGCACAACAATACCCCATTTTATAAGAGTGGAGCTTTCTGCCGAGCAAGTATGCAAAAATAGTAGTTACAAAAGAGAAAACCGTGTTGGGGATTTGCATTAGAGAAGGATTGAGAGGAAAATGATCTCCTATCAAATGACAGTAGAAATTTACAATCAGGTATTGCAAAGGACCTTCTACATGATCCATGGCCACACAAAATAGACTGAAGAGCCCCCTAAGAGACCAGGAAAAAACAGTAGAAATAGTGATACCTGTATCTCGCATCGCAACAGCATCAAGGAAATAGTGTGCAGATGGAAGATTTACCTGGCCGATAAAGGTCAGGTATGCAAGGAGAAGAGCAAAGAACGAGTACTTGAAAATCCGTGTTGTCTGGTTAGCACCATTATGAGAGCATGCTAAATTACTGATAGTTGTAATATTCGCCATCCGTTTTCTCAATGATGCAGGACAAAATCATTAATGGCAGGTATCCAGTCTGGTATAACTGCGCTCTACTCTTACTAAATCATCGGTTTAAATACCATAAAAATGCTTACACAATCCAGAACAAAATTACCTGTTTCTTGAAAATACGTTTTTAGTTTCTAAATTATGAGAAATTGCTTATCCTGGTTCCAATACATATCTTAGGTATTTGATTGGTAGCCTTCCTTATTACAAATTCCATAGATAATAAGGGTACAAATTTTTTCTTGCAGGCATAATTTTTTGTACATAGAAGAATCGAAGAGTAAGTGTTAACTTGCCATGAAGCAGTATTTTACTAGGGTATTGAATAATAATTTACCTGGCGTCAGCTAAGCAGTGCAACTACTTTTTTATCTTTTTGGGTGATAATTGTGGAATATTACGCATAACCCACATTTATTCTATGTTATCATTTCTATGATATGCAGGTTATTGTTTCACGTATCATTTTGTGGTGTAGACATTTAAGCCAATTATAAAAATGCCTATTCTATTGTAACGTACATGGCATATAATGTGCTTTATAATCGGATAGTGAGGAGTGCGGATAATGCTATCCGTTTTTAACACTTGACTTTTTTGTATAAACTTTATAAGTTACGTGTAATGGATGTTTGTCGTTATAAACAGGATAGTTTAGATTCCCAATCAGTTAGAAAGTAGCAAATTGCGGAAACAGGTAAT
>JAJFGV010000046.1 GCA_021775965.1 Alphaproteobacteria bacterium | reverse complement strand
TTATGCACGGTGGGTGGGCGCGGAAAATCCATGTCACTGGGATTCCGGTTGCCAACGGCGGAAAGATCGTACGGTGGCGGAAAAACCCGAAAATGGTTGGCTCGCCCGATGTGATTGCCTGTTTGCAAGGGATCGCCCACCGGATCGAAGTCAAGGTGGGCAGTGACAAGGAAAGCCAGCATCAGGTTGTTGACAGGCAAAACTTTGAGCGATCTGGCGGAAAGTCGATGGTCGTGGTGTCCTTGGACGACTTTTTATCACAAGTGCAAAAGGAGGTTTGAGCGTGGCGGATAAACCTGATTTTGAAATGACCGAGATCGAACAGGACGTGAGAGCGGAAGACTTGGCGGTACTTTTTAAGGGCGGTGCAGAAAGCCCATTGCCTGATTTAGTGCGGCGCTTTGGACCCGGCCCGATCATCGCCCTGGCCCGGCACTATAAAGCGAAAGGTGAGCGCGGGGGCAGGATTTGGATACAGGACTACGACGAATTACTCAGGGCGGCGCGGGATCGGGCGTTTGCACGGTCTGGCGGCATCTCAACGCCGTTGCCAACGGAGTGACTGGCGGAGTTACACGGGGAACAAGTTGTTGTAAGATTGGAGCGAAATACACCAACCCTCTTGGTGATTGATTTTGCTTACACAAAACTTTAAAAAATCTGAATTTGCCTGTAAGTGCGGATGCGGGGAAGATGAGATTGATATGCGGCTGGTGGTAAAACTTCAGCACGTCCGTGACCTTTTAGGCGAATCCGTCAAAATTACATCCGGCGTCCGCTGTCCTACGCACAATCATAAAGTCGGTGGTATTCAGCATTCCGCGCACCTTTACGGCATGGCCTCTGACATATTAATCCCATCGAACACATACCGCTTTGAGATATTACCGCTTATCCTCTCCTGTTTTACCCGCATCGGCATCGGCCCGGACTTTATTCACGTTGATATAGACCAAACAAAACCTCAAGACGTTATTTGGCATTATTGAAAATGGAGCGATAAAAATGAGAGCTTTTTTTGACAAAATGGCTGGATTCAAAACTTATTTGATACTGGTGGGCATGATGATCTTGGCCGCTGTTGAGCAATTCACCGGGGTGCAGATACCAACCTTTGTTTACGAGTTTATGGGGTTGGGTGCGGGGGTGACGGCTAAAATGGCTATCGACCGCATGGCTGATGATGTCAAGAAGCCAAGCGTTTGAGTGCCTGACCAATGATTACCCTATTGCAAGCGGTAGCGTCGGTCTTCGAGTTTTTTAACAAAATCGCTACACGGTTGCGGGAAATTCGGCTCGAACGGGCTATCAGGCGTGACATGACCAATAAGGCGAGGGAAAGCGTTGAAAAATCAATGGAAAAAGTTCGTGCGGAAATGCGTAAAAAATATGGGAATCGTGTTGATGATCTGTAGCTTGAGCGGATGCGCAACTTATCTAAGCGCAGAATGTGAGTGGTATCAACCTGTCGATATCAATCAATCCGCGTTGTCGCTTATGACGGAGGTTGAGCAAATGCAAATGGACTTCAACCGCATGATGTTTGTGGAGCATTGCCAGTGATACCCAAGTCTTTTTCGCGTAGTTCGGTGGTGAGCGCTATGCCTACTTTAACGCCGTATCGACACCGCGCTTTGGTGTCGCTGTGAGACTCTTTCTGATATTCGTGCTCATTATGCTTGCGGCCATCATCGTGCTGGCAAACAAAAGCCATAGCCAGGAGCCTTTGGTCATCATCCCGGTGGGTGTGACATACAAGACGATCAAGCCGTATTACACGCATAAGGCCAAGGCGAAGGCGGTGGTCGTGAAGCCGAAGAAAGCAAATTACTGTCCAGCGGAGAACGCGGACTATCAATGCCCGATGCCGAAGGGGCAGAACGGGTTGAGGGAGCGGAAGGGGGATCGGTGAGTAATCAGCTCATCCAATTGGATATTCAGAGTGACCTCGACCGGATGGTCAAGCAGATGAGAGCTGACACCAGACAAGTTCCAAAAGCCATTAACAGCACGATCAATAAAGTAGCCACGACAATCAGGAAAGAAGGTGCCCGCGATCTGGCAAAAGAAACGGGGATCAAGCAGAAGAAACTCAGGGAATCACTCAAATTAAACAGGTCAACGCCTCGCACGTTATCCGCTTCAATTGATGCGCGGGGCAAACCATTCAACATTGCCAGTTTTAACGCGAAGGTGAAGAGGGCGAAGAAGAGGCCTATCGGTGTGACAGCCAAGCCCTGGAACAAGCGCAGGTTATTTGAGGGAGCGTTCATTCTCAACGTCAAGGGATCACCTGTGTTCAAGAGGACAGGGAAGGGGGGAAAAGGTATCAAGCCTGTATTTGGCCCGAGTGTCGTCCGAGAGTTTCTTCGAGATAAGATTATAAAATCATTCAATGCGACGGGGCGCAGACGATTCCGAGAGGTATTCCCGCGAGAGTTGAAGTTTAGGATGGGGAAGGGTGGAAGATGAGCGGGTCCTCCCTGGGAAAAGTGAGCGTTGAGGGTCCGCCGCCTCGAAATTCCGTAAGATTTTTTGTGAGATATTTTGTGAACTGTGAACTTTCCAAGAGTTGTTTTTTAGTACATGGGGGTGAGGGTGATTCGTGAATTTGATGTCCCAGGCGGAATACGCGAGACAGCGCAATCGTGCGAAATCATTGATAACGCGCTATGTGAAGGATGGACGAATCGTCCTGGTAGACAGGAAGGTTGACCCAGAACAAGCAGACAAGGCTTTAGGGTTCACAAAAGTTCACAAAGCACACAATGAAGAGGATGGAGATAAAAAAAATGAGTCCGGCGACTATTGGAAAGAAAAGACTCGTAGGGAGTCAGCTGAAGCCAGTCTCAAGGAGTTGGATCTTTCCCGGCGACAGGGGGAGTTGGTCGAAGTTGATGTCGTCGCTCAAGAGTTTTCAAAAATGGTGGATGCGGTTCGTCAACAGTTGCTTTCTATACCGACTAAAATCGCACCCACAGTGCATGCACAAAAAACCATTCACGCAATTCATCGGATAATTGAGGACGCAATCCACGATGCACTCAATGATTTTGGAACCTACAATGCAGAATCAGGCAAGCCCCGGACTGGCCGCGCTCCGTCAAAAAATCGAAGTGCAAGCGCGAAGGTTAAAACCAACGCCAAAGCTAAACGCCAGCGCGTGGGCAAATAAATACAGAATTCTTCCGAATACCAGCCCTGAGCCTGGGCGGTATAAATCAAGTCGTGCCCCTTACCAGGTGGGCATGATGGACGCCTTCACCGAACAAGATGTCAACGAAGTGACCATCATGGCCGGGACACAACTCGGGAAGACAGAGGTGTTGAACAATATCGTCGGGTATTTTATTGGTCACGACCCCAGCCCGATCATGGTCGTTCAGCCTACGTTGCCCATGGCAATGTACTGGTCGAAAAAGCGGTTGTCGCCGATGCTCAGGGATACCCCGGAGTTATCCTGTTTGATTTCAGAATTCAGAAGCAAGGCGAAGGATTCATCCAATACGATCCTTGAAAAAGATTTTATTGGCGGGGACATCAACGTTGCTGGTGCAAATTCCCCGTCATCGCTGGCAAGTCGCCCGCGTCGCATTGTTCTTTTCGATGAGGTTAATAAATACCCTGCAAGCGCTGGCGCCGAAGGGGACCCTATCAGCCTGGGCGAAGAGCGCGTCAGTAACTATTGGAACTCGGTTGTAGCCAAGACTTCAACGCCTGGGGTAAAGGGCGTGTGCCGGATAGAGCATTCCTTTGAACAATCCGACAAGCGGTATTATTTAATTCCCTGCCCCAATTGTCATGAAATGATCACCCTGAAATTCGGGGGCAAGGACGCCGGATTCGGACTTATGTGGGATGAAGGCCTGCCGGAATCTGCGTATTACGTTTGCCAGGAATGCGCCGGCATCTGTTATGAATCCGACAAACCCCGGATGTTGACATTGGGCAATTGGGTAGCCACTGCAAAATTTTCCGGCCACGCAGGGTTTCACATCAATAAACTGTACAGCCCATGGGTGTCATGGCCGCAGATCGTTGCGGATTTTTTGGAAAAGAAAAAGCTCCCTGAAACGCTGAAAGTTTTTATCAACTCCACTCTGGCCGAAACCTGGGAAGAAGCGGGCGACCAGGTAGAGGAAGAGCCCTTACTGGCACGGCGTGAACACTATGGTCCGGAAATCCCTTCAGGTGTGCTTGTTATTACCGCTGGAGTCGATGTCCAGGACGACCGTTTGGAAATAACCTTCCAAGGATTTGGACTCGAAAAAGAAAAGTGGATGCTGGATCATATCGTTTTGCCCATTGATATTGCTCGCGTCGAGCTCTGGGGGGAAATTGACCAGCAATTGGATCGCACGTTTCAGACAGAGGACGGCGTGACCCTTCGCGTTGCCTCAGCGATGATCGATTCTGGGGGCCATCGTACTCAAGCGGTTTACGATTATGTTAAATCAAGGGAAATCCGGCGAATTTTTGCGATCAAAGGTATTTCCAAGGCCGGGCATCCAATTGTTAAACGGCCAAAGGCAAAAAATAAAGCGGGGGTCACACTGCACATGGTAGGCGCTGACCAAGGGAAGGAACTTATCTACAGCCACCTCCGTATTGCACAGCCGGGGCCGGGATACTGTCATTTCCCTTTTAACGGTGTTGCCTCTGACGAGCCTTTTGACCGTGAATATTTCCTTGGCCTCACCGCTGAAAAATGTGTGACACGGTTTGGAAAAGGATTTCCGATCCGTGAGTGGATTAAGGTGCGTAAGCGCAACGAGCCGTTAGATTGCCTTGTCTATGCCCTGGCCGCGTTCTATAACCTGAACGCGAACATGGAAGCCATAGCCGGGAAAAGGGAAAAGGCCAACAAGGAAGAAAGTGATGATGGAGGCAAAATCGATGAAGGTAAAAAGGGTGAAGGTGAAGATCCTAAACAAAAACCAAAGTCGAAACCGAAACCGAGAAGGAAGAAAACAGGCTGGATGAACTCATGGAAGAATTAGAGGAAAAAACTTTCAAAGAAATATATGACAAATTGGTCCAAGCTGATATAATCAAGTCAGGATTCAAAGGCTCGTTAACGCTCCATTTTTTTAAAGATCAAATCGCGGTTTTTGAGGTTAATTTTAAGAAAGATTTATTGAAAAAGAAAATCTGAATAACTGAGACGGCGAGTAACCCGATAACAAGGACGCCATTTCTGCCCATTAGGGTGGAGGTGGCGTTTTTTTTTGCCCATGACTGGAATCCCCATACTCACGAGAGAGCCGGAAAGCATCGTTGCCGGTGACACGATCAAATGGAAGCGGAGTTTGTCCGACTTCCCGGCTTCCGCCTGGGTTCTAACGTATGAACTGAGAAGTAAGGACAACACTGGCGCTGCTACCAAGATTACGGCCACGGCGGACGGGGATGATCATTCTGTCACTGTGCCAGCCACAACCACAGCCGCGTGGATTGCCGGGGAATACTCCTGGGACGCATATGTCACCAGCGGGGCTGAAAGGCAAAGGGTTGACCGTGGGTTGATCAAGATCGAACGCGATCTGGCTCAATCGGCGGCGGCATTTGATGACCGGGAGTGGGTCAAGACCGTGCTGGATGCTTTGGAAGCGGTTATCCAGGGCCGGGCCTCCGAGGTGGACCTGTCTTATTCGGTCAATGGCCGGAGCATCAGCAAAATGAGTTGGGAGGAAAAAATCAAGGCCCACAGTCATTTTAAAAAATTATACCAACAGGAACTGACGGCCTTGAAGCTCAAAAAGGGCCTTGGCACTGGCAATAAAATCCGAACCCGGTTCACTGCATGGCAATAAAGATCAAGTCCATCATCGATAAAGGCTTTCGGAAATTCGGATACGTTCCTTCAAGGAAACCGGGACAAAGGCGGTCCTACTCGGCGGGGAAGACCAGTGATCTTCTCGCTGACTTTATGACACAGGTGAGAAGCCCCGAGGAAGATTTAAGGGATTTAAATCGTATTCGGACTCGATCGAGAGACCTATGTCACAACAACGATTATGCCAAACAAGCGATCCGCCTGATTAAAAATAATGTGGTCGGGTGGGCCGGAATCGATCTGCAAATGAAAGCGTTTGGCGATAACGGGAAATTGGACGCCAACGATAATCGGGAGATCAAAACCGCATTCACGAAATGGGGGAAGAAAGACACGGCATCGGTTGACGGAAAACTGTCATGGGCCGATTGCCAGCATTTGTTCATTGAAACCGTGGTTCGTGACGGGGAGTGTCTTGTCCGGAAAGTGCCATTCTTAAATAAATTTAGCTTCTCTTTGCAATTCATCGACATGGACCATTTAGAGACAGGCCATAACGAGGATTTAAAAAACGGCAATAAAATTCGCATGAGCATCGAGTTCGATAAGTGGAGCCGCCCGGTTGCCTACCACGTTTTAGAGAAGCACCCCAGCGAGTCCAGCGCCGTGGGTCAACGGAAGCTCCGCATTCCGGCTGGAGAAATGATCCACGGGTTCATTGCAGAGAGACCCAATCAGCCGAGAGGTGTCCCTTGGATGCACACGGCCATTGTGCGGTTGAAAATGCTTGGAGGTTATGAAAATTCCGAGTTGGTTGCGTCACGGTTGGGAGCGGCAAAAATGGGGTTTTATAAAAAACCCGCCGGAGAACAATACAAAGGAGATGACGAGGACGAAGACGGTACCCCGGTTCAAGAAGTAGAGCCAGGTATGTTTGAGACGCTCCCAGAAGGTTGGGATGTCGAGCCTTTCGACCCTCAACATCCGAACACAGCGTTTAAAGATTTTGTGAAATCCATGTTGCGGGGTGCGGCATCCGGCATCGGCATATCCTACAACGCGTTGGCCAGCGACCTTGAGGGCGTGAATTACTCGAGCATGCGTTCCGGGAAGCTCGATGAACGCGACAGTTGGCGGTGTATTCAATCGTGGATGGCTCAAAACTTTAATCAGGAAGTTTTTTCCGGCGGCACGGTGAATTTTTTAACCCAGGCGATGCTTGCGGGGCCACTGAAGAAGTTGCCATTCACAAAGTTTGAAAAGTTTGACGCGGCCACCTGGAAACCCAGGGGCTGGGAATGGGTTGACCCTCAAAAAGAAGTCACCGCCCACAGGGAGGAGTTGGAAGCAGGGCTTACCAGTCGAACGCGAGTGCTCTCGAAAAGGGGAATCGACTTTAAAGAGCTTCTGGATGAAATTGCCGAAGAAAAAGAAATGATGGCGGCAAAGGGTGTCGAGTTCGTCACCAGTCAGGGGCCAAATAACAATCCTTCAACTGATGGTGGACAGGAAGATGCCAAAACAGATTAAAGGGACGACACAGTTTCGAGAAATCCGTATTGATCGCGGTCATGTTGACGCGGAAAAGCGGACGGTCGAGCTTGCATTTTCTTCCGAAGAGCCGGTGGAACGGTGGTTTGGAATTGAAATATTAGATCATCAACCTGAATCTATCCGGCTTGGCCGCCTGAATGATTCGGGGCCTTTGCTGATGGACCATAACTCAAGGGACCACGTTGGCGTGGTGGAGTCGGTGTCTATCGACAAAGACAAGGTAGGGAGAGCGGTTGTTCGCTTTGGGAAAAGCGCACGCGCTGACGAAGTGTTCCAGGATGTCTTGGATGGCATTCGGACCAAAGTATCAGTTGGATATGCGATTCACGAGATCGTGACCCAAGAAAAGAAAGGCGAAACTCCTATCGAGCGAGTCGTCGATTGGGAGCCTTTGGAAATCAGCATGGTTTCCGTTCCGGCGGATCAAACCGTTGGCGTGGGGCGCGGCGTGGATGAAAAAAAAGAAATTTCACTCAGGAGCAATGAGATGGACGAAGAAGAGAGAAAGAAAATTCAGGAAGAAGAAAGGCAGAAAGTGCGGGATGAAGAAGCCAAACGCAAGGCAGAGGAAGAGAGTGTTAAGGCCCGCGAAAAGGAGAAAATTCAAATCCGAGAAGACGCGAGGAAGGAAGAACAGGATCGCGTTCGGGAGATTTCCGCTATCGGCGATAAGTTGAGTAAACGTGAAGAGGCCCAGTCCGCTGTTTCATCCGGCATGACTCTCGATGCTTTCCGGGCGCAGATTGTAGAAAGCATGGGAGCCGTTCCCGTGGACACCTCTGTAGACATTGGTTTGTCTGGCAGAGAGGTCGAGCAGTTTTCAATTCTCAGAGCAATCAATTCCATCCTTGATAAGGGGGACTTGTCTCAGTCTCCTTTTGAAAGGGAATGTTCGGAAGCTGTCATGAAAAAATTTGGCAAGCGTGAAAATGATCGCGGATTTAGCGTCCCTCATGAGGTCATTGAGCAAAAACGTGATCTTTCTGTCGGCGTTGCGACGGCTGGGGGAAATACGGTTGCCACCAACCTGATGGCGGCATCTTTCATCGATTTGCTTAGAAAATCCATGATTGTCAACCAGATGGGCGCCACCGTTTTGGATGGTCTTATCGGTGACATTGCCATCCCCAGACAAACGGGCGGCGCAACGGGTTATTGGGTTGCGGAAGATGGAGACCCGACCGAAAGCCAGCAGGCGTTTGACCAGGTGGCTTTTACGCCAAAAACCGTTGGCGCATTCACAGACATGACTCGCAAGTTGCTCATGCAGTCCAGCATCGACATAGAGAATTTTGTTCGACAGGATCTGGCAACTACGCTTGGTTTGACTTTGGACTTGGCGGCTATCAATGGTTCCGGGGTCAGTAACCAGCCGACCGGGATTTTAAACACCTCCGGCATCGGTGCGGTTGTGGGTGGAACGAACGGAGCGGTACCCACCTGGGGGAATATGGTTGACCTGGAAACAGAAGTTTCCAAGGACAACGCCGCAATGGGTTCGCTTGGGTATCTTGTCAACTCCGACACGGTTGGAAAACTAAAGCAGACCGAAAAAGTCGCCAACACAGCGCAGTTCATCATGAACGCCATGAATCAGCCGGGGTTTGCTGAAATCAATGGATACCGCGCCGGAATGACCAACCAGATTCCAAATAACATCACAAAAGGAACGTCTGGGGCGACACTTTCAGCGATGATTTTTGGCAACTGGCGTGACCTCATTCTGGCTTACTGGGGTTCGCTGGATGTGCTGGTTGACCCTTATGCGGGCGGGTTGAGCGGACGGGTTCGTATCCGAGTCTTGAGGGATGTTGATATCAATGTGAGACACCCTGAATCGTTCTCAGCGCATCAGGACATGATCACGATTTAATTTTAAAGCAGCAATACACGGCTTTAAATTCTATTTCCGGACGGGGGGTGGGCAATAGCCCCGTCCGGGGATTTCACTCAAAATATAAGGAAGCAACACCATGGCAAAACAGGAAGAAAAAACAATAAAAGTTCTTTTTATTCGCAACACTTTCATGGATGGCGAGCTTAAACAGCCCGGTGATTCCATGACCTGTAAAGAGGGAATGGGGCGGATGCTCATGTCCAGCAAGAAGGCCTACGCATACGACAGCGATGAAGCCAAGTCATACATGAAAAACGCTAAAAAGCCGCTCACTTCCGAAGAAAAAGAGGCTAAGAAACAGGCTGATGCAAAAGCCAAGGCAGACGCTGAGAAAGACAAAAAATAACCCATGGTTGACTTCACAAATGATCTTGATTCGTTCGTGAACCCGCTGGATTTTGCGGGGTCGGCCACTTACACGCCGGTGGCCGGATCGCCGGTGACGGTCACGGGAATTTACGATGATCAGACCATCGAGGACCGTGGTGAAGCTGAGATTGGGGAACGGGAAAGCCAGCCGACGTTTGAATGTAAAACTTCGGACGTTCCCAATGCCGGTCACGATGACACGCTGGTTGTTTCTGGGCAGTCTCACAAGGTGGTTGGTGTGGATAAAGACGGAACCGGTGTGACCACTCTCATTCTGGAAAAACAATGACCGGCCCGAGCATAGCTCGTGCACTTCTTTATAAGGATTAATTGGATGGTCGATTACGTTGCTCTGGCAAACGCTATCAAGACAACTCTGGAAGCGGATTCATGGGTCGGAAACATTGCCAATGTGAAGACCGTTGAGACGTATTCTCGTGAGTTCTCTTTGCAGGGGGAGGAAGGCGCTCCTTTCTACAAAGATACCGAGCTTCCGGCGATGGCGATCACGCCCAATGCACAAGGTAAAAGCCAGGATGGGGCGGCGGTTGGGGAAATTCTGGAATCGGTGGCCTCGGAGGTAATGACGGTTACTTTTCATTCCGTCGTCCTGACTGCTGCTCAGGAGCATGACACGATTATCAAGAACCTTGAGCGTGTTTTGGATGCGCAAAAAACATCTTCCGCCGATCTGGGCATTGATGCCCTGGTCAAGGACGTATCGACTGAAACGGAACGTTTTAAAAAAGGTGCTAATTATTTTCATCTTTCAAGGACCCGTTTCACGGTCCTTTTAACAGCAACTTATTGAGGGTTTAAAAAATGACAACCAAAAGAATCACTTCCGGCTGGCGCGGGCTTTCAATCGCAAAAGAAGCCGCGATCGGGACACCGGCCACAGTGGATACGGCTTTCAATTTTGAAGGCCCCCCGACAGATGTAGAGATCAATGAGGCTCAGGATAATTCGGATGAAGTTACGGGTCTGAATGAACCGGACAGCCATGAAATTTTAAACTGGAAGCTCGACGGTTCCCATCAGCAACGGGCTTTGCCCCACAACATCGCTTATTTTTTTGGCGCGGTCTTGGGTAAGGTGACGTCCCGCCAACCGGATGTGACGAACAACTCCGGCGTTTACGAACATTCCTTCGAACGTGACCTGGTCAATGTGGCCTTGCCTACGTTCACGCTGATCGAAAATGACGGCGCGGCGACGAAACAGTTCGCGGGAATTTTCGGCAAAACTTTGAAGATATCCGGCGACCGGGCGGACTTTATAAAAATGGAGGCTGGTTTCGGAGGCATGGGCAAAGAGGAGGCCAGTGCAGTAGTCAAACCGGCGGTGGTTGCGGAATCGTATCTGCGTTATGGAGACGTAGAATTCACGCGCGGCGGCTCCTTATCTGGGACCGTGGCGGCGGGTGATCTGGCGGTCGGTGGCGGCCCCACCTCATTCAAAGTGGATATGCGCAGTTTTGAATACTCCGTGGACAACCAGGCGAACCCGATTTATGAAATGGGGGACAACTCCGGCTATGTCAGCAGGGTCGAGCGGGGCGATAAATTCGTGCATGACCTGAAGGCGGTCTTTGAAATGCAGGACGACTCGCACAAGACTGGGCTACTGAATGGTACGACCTACGTTTTAAACATCCCGATTATTGGCGGGGCTATCGGTGGCGCTAATACCAACGGGGCATTGAATTACACCGTTGATTTGATTTTCCCGAAGGTGGTTTACACGGAAGCCAAGAAAGACCGGGACGGCGAAGCGATGATCGTCAACGCCAACTTCCAGGTGCTGGAAGACTCCACATATGGATCGGTGATTGTGAAAGTGCAAAACAAACAAGCGGTCTATTTAACATAAAGGAAATTTTATGCCTATTTGCTCGAATCCAGAACAAAGGAGAATCCGCGTCAATGTAGGGTCTTCGGTTGTCATCCTCACGACCCGAAATTATTCGTTTGGTGAATTTGAAAAGTTCATGAAGGCGCGGTTCAAGGTAAAGAACCGAGGGAAAGTAGATGACAAATGCACTGAGGAACGTCTGAAATTTATAGATTCAATCTTAACTGGGATTGCCAGCGAAAATGAGGATGGGAATCCAGATACTGTCACTTATGTTGACCCCGTGACAAAGGAAGAAAAGGAACTGAATCCGAGCGTGGAAAACTGGGTTTCATTTGTCAACCCATCGTGGAAAGCAAGTGCGGCGATTGCACTCGAAGAATCAAACGCAGAAGTCGAGGCAGACACGCTAAAAAACTGATCGACTACCTCCGGGAGGACATTCAGGGACTGGAGGTAGAGTACCAAAAATTCCTTGGATCAGTAGAAGAGGAAACCGAAGACCCTGAATGGGCCATCAAGAAACATCCGGCAAATAAAATTCTGAATCGGTTTGACTCGAAATTTGGAATCTGGGTGGATCGAATGCAACGGGATTTGTTGATTTTAGAAGGTGGGTGCCCTTTTGAAAAAGAAGACTTATCCCCCATGGAATGGCAAGCGCTGGCAATCTTAAAACAATGGCAGTCGGGAGAAAATAATCATGTTTAAAGCCGCAAAAAAAATAGAAAAATACATCGGCGGGCGCATGTGCCGCTGGAAAAAAGGAGAGCCGATCGACCTCGACAGGGAAACTGTTATCCAGAATTTTGAGCCAGGGGATTACGAGGCGGAAGTGAATGAAGATTATCAGCCGGTTGGGATTAAAACGCAGAAAAACGGGAAAGAAAAACCATAAATCATGGCAGTCGCAACCACACAGCAAGCAAATTACATTGTCGCCGGGAAGTTCAAGGATGGAGTCACGGGACCGGCGAGAAAAGCGTTTAATAATTTTCAACGGGCGGCTAAGGCCTCGTTTGCCGTTGTGTCCGCTGCGACAATTGCTCTCGTGTTATTAATAAAAAAAACGCTCGACTCTTTTGACGCAATTGGCAAAGGCGCCGACCGGATAGGGATCACCACGGATGCCTTGCAGGAGTACCGGTTCGCCTTCGATAAGGCCGGGATTTCCCAGGAAACAGTTGATAAATCACTCCTGAATTTTACGAAAAGACTGGGTAAGGCCAGACAAGGAATCGGAGCGCTTGAGGGTGGATTAAAAGGCGGTCAGGAAGAGCTTCTTGCAACGGTCAAGGCGACGAATAGCGCGAGTGAAGCCCTGGAAGTAATTTTCAAAGCCATGGGGGACGCGAAAAATCAGGCTCAACGGCTTGCCATAGCGGACGCGGCTTTTGGCGGCGGTGGTTTGAAAATGACTGCGGCCTTTAACGATGGGAATGTGTCCTTTCAAAAATGGATTGGAACCGCGCGGGAGATGGGGATTGTTATCGATGAGGATTTAATCCGGAAAGCCGAAAAATTGAATGACGAAATGAGCTTATTAAGCTCTGTTGTTAAAAATAATTTTCAAGCGGGATTGATCGATGGGTTTGTCGATGATTTTGGGGAATTACATGAATTGATCGTTGACCCAGATTTTCGGCAAGGCGTCAAAGACCTTGGGCAACGGCTGGGATCATTATTCGATTCCTTGATCCAGGGAAACGCAATACCTCTGGTTATTGGTTTTTTTATCCAAATTGGCAATGTAATGGCTGGGGTCCTGGGTCTTGTAAATTTATTACAATCCGCTTGGTTTGGTCTGGGAGCCGCGATTGGCGCTGTGACTGACACGCTGAGGTTGTCAGAGGGGCAGTTTGATAAATTTTCAAAGAAAGCAGTGGATGCCTTCGACGCTTATGAAGCGTCCATCGAGCCATTGAGCAATTCTTTTCGAGAGCTTTTAGGAATTGAGGTTGAGAGGAAAACAAGTGCTATCTCCGAAGGTATGAAGACCGCTAATGATGCCACCATGCAGTTGACGGCATCATCTGATCAGTTAGCCAATTCTTCGGTGAGAGTCACGGACGCGGTAAAAACACAGGCTGACGCGCATTCAAAATTAGCCGAAAAAATAAGCGCTGTGGGGGAAATTCAACGACGCTTGAGTGCTGGCAATAGCGCGTTGGCCGATGGATTAATAGATTTTAACCGCAAATTGGAGGAGGGAAAAAGGATCACCGAATCTTTAAGAACGCCTTTGCAAGTCTACCAGGATGAATTAGCCAAGCTGAACGACTTGCAAAAAGTAGGCGCGATCACCCAGGAGATCCATAGCCGTGCGATTCGAGCAGCGGAGGACGCCTATAAATCGGCATCAACAGCCGCGAGGTCTTTCCAGGGCGCGATTCCCTTTAGTGGAGCGGGATCAACCGGGGAATCGGATCAACCAATCGGAAGATTTTTAGGTGATATTCCCAGGAGAAGTTTTTCTGATCTTAAATCGTCAGGGGGAAAACTCCTTGGCAGTGTTCCGGGGTTTGCCTCCGGGATTGAGCGTGTTCCATTTGACATGCTGGCGATGATCCATAAGGACGAGAAAATTTTAAATAAAAAAGATGCCGAGGAATCCAGGCAAAGCAATGGGGGGGTGACTATCGGGAAGGTGACTTTTCAAATTTCCGGTGAAAATAAAAATCCCAGGCAATTAGCCAGGGAAATTCGTGATGAACTTTCCCGATTAAATGAGAGAGCGGTTGCGTAATGGCTATTGGGTTTTATTTTCCAAGCAAGGCGGGGGCGACGACCTCGTGGGTTCCGTTGAAGCAACCTGTCTTTCCGGCGGTGGAGCCGGTGGATTATCCTGAACAGTTGACCGGCGAAACCGCCGGAGGAACTCTTTACGTACAGGATAAAGGCCTGAGACGGGAAACATTTCAACTGCAATTTGTCCGCTTGACGGCTACAGATCGGGGCAACGCGCTCACCTTTTTCAATGTCATTAAAAAGTCATTCAACGTTTTCGAGTATGAGGATAGAAACGCTGTCCTGCACACCGTCCGGTGGATGAATAATTTTGATTTCCAATTTGTGATCGAGGGGCGGTATTCGGGGGGCATCATTTTGAGAAAGGAAACGGCATGATCGACTGGGAAAAGGTGAATATTGATGATTTTACTTTTAAGGTTGAGGGCGATGCTGTAGTCGAATCTGGGGAAAACATCGTTTTTCCAATTCAGGTTTATCACCAGGACGGGACTTTGGCATTTTTAAAGTCTATTCCTATCCGCGCGGATTTTTATTCTCAGCTTAGAAAAACAACCGACTGGAAAGAAGCGCTGATGAATATCTTCAAGCAGCGGGTCAGAGATGAATTATGTCGTCGGCTAAAAAAGCAATCCGTTTCCATTGAGGAAAAATTGGATTTGATTAACCTGGACAGACAATCCATCTGATGCGAACCGATTTCACCGCACCCTTCGATACGGAGAAGGATAAAAAGGCCCACGCGCCGGTCACGTTGATGAAAATCGACTGGCCAGCCATTGGCGGCCTGCCTGCGCTGACGCTCCGACTGACGGACCAAGGCTCGGATGCCGATAACTCGAAGCTCACCATCAACGGTACCGACTGGTTTGCGGTGATCGAGGACGCGGGCGAACTGGATCGCCTGGTG
Source organism: Alphaproteobacteria bacterium (assembly GCA_021775965.1). Taxonomy (GTDB): domain Bacteria; phylum Pseudomonadota; class Alphaproteobacteria; order Micavibrionales; family Micavibrionaceae; genus UBA5701. The sequence goes on along the minus strand of JAJFGV010000046.1, from coordinate 3,355 downwards.
AATGCGGGAAACTTCTCCGCCAATTCCGTGGCCGACCTTAAGGTGACGCTCACCAATTTACCGACGGCGTTGTTCAGCCCTGAAAAGCCTTTCAATTATATTTTTGATCAGAGACCTCCCGAGTCGGCAACGGTCAGTGTTTATCAATGGTTCGATGGACTGTTGGAATCGGACATGGCGGAAATCTTTGTCGCCCGCATCGCCGACCCTGTGCGCTTTGATGAATTGACCTGTTCGTTTGATCTGGTCGATATCGCCAGTTCTCATGGCAGTGTCGTTATCGGCAACCTGGTCAACGCAACCGATTATCCCAATGCCCCGGAATCGTCCATCGGCAAGATGAAACCCATCGTCATCGGCCAGGTGGAAAATGCGCCCTCAATCCTGGTAAAAAAAGCGGAAGAAACAATAGTGACATCGGTCGCCACTCCCGGTGACACGGTTTTGACCGTGGCCGACACCGCTGATTTTGCGGCGGCGGGCACGTTGAAGATCAACGACGATGAAATTGCTTATACGGGTAAGACCGCCACGACGTTTACCGGCTGTAGCGGCATCAACGAGTTTCATTTTGCCGACGATATCGTTCTGCAAAAGATCACCGATCACCGCTACCTGTTCAGCGACCCGGCGTACCCCGTCAAGCAGATCAGCGGCGTGAAGGTGGATGGCCAGCCCGCCGATGCTGGCGACTATTCATTGGATCTCGCCAACGGCGAAGTGGTGTTCAATAAGAAGCCGGAAAAAGCCGACTCCCTGGACACCAAGTTCCTGCAAGCGCAGTTCGACGCTATCGGCGCGGGAAACAACGCCGTCGATCCGTTGAACGCCGTCGATCCGAACGCTCGCACGTCCTACGCAAAAATCAATCAGACCACTAATATTCTTTCCCTGAAGCAGACGGACAGCATGCCCGCCATTGGCGTGATCGGCAAGGTCAAGCTGAGGGTCGAACATTTTGTTGAAGAAAAATTACCGAATGACAGCCTGTCTATCGATGTGGTCGGCGTTGGCCAGGTCGGGGTTTTGTCGCCGCCCGCTATCGATGACGGCGTGGGCAGTCAGGGCAATGTGGACATTACCCACGCGCATCTGGATTCATTCGGTTTCCCTATTTCCGATCCGACCCATCAGCACATTCTGCCGCGAAAAACCACGGTCACACAAACGGCCAGCGCCGGGCTGGACGCGGACGGGTTTGCCATCGACAGCCTGAATCCGAATCACGCTGTTACTTTTCCCGCCGCGCCGGCCGGGACCCTGCATTCGGTGGAATACCAGGTCAACTTTGAAGTCAATACCGTCAGCGGCAGTGTGGGGCAAGCCCTCGCTTTGCAGGCTTCCGGGGGGAGCTTTAATATATTCACGATAGGGGCGTCCGGTGTTAATACCTACGTTCCCAACGGAACTTTAACCCAAGCTCCAACCACAGTGTTAATCGTTAAGTCATTGGCCAGCGCCATCGTCAAACTGTTCAACCTCACGCGCATCATCACGCTCACACCGGAAGAAGATACGAATGTTCAATCGACTGGGGTCTCGACTTCCAAAACCGGCGCGGTCACCCAGCACAGCTCCAACCCGGCAGTGGGCGGGACCGCTGAGAAGAACACCAGCACCATCGTCGATTTCATCGACATCACCAGCAATGTCGGGGGGGATTGGGCATGGTTTCTAAACAAGGAAGTGCAGGTCAAATACAACGGAGTGTCCGATGGACGCACCGCCTTTGTTATTCATGTAGCGTTTGAAATCGAGTATGCCCGCCGACAATTGAGTTTTACGGATGATGTCACGGCCCAGGTTCAGGGCGTTAAAGACGATGGCGCGGGAACCATCACCGGTGCCGCTAACGCTATGATCGAACGCCCGGACCATGTTTTTAAATGGTCGATTTTGAATCTATTGGGATTGACCGCTTCACAAATTAATTCAGCATCGTTCACTCAGGCGGGGACAGATTTCTCTGGAGCCATCGCCGGGGGATACAAGCTGGCAGGGATTATCCAGAATAAAACCGAGATCAAAAACCTTTGGCAGGATTGGGAGATTAACTGCCGATCTTATTTCTTCTGGGATCTGGGAAAAGCCCGGATTCAGTTGCGTCCCTTGAATCAGATCACTCTGCCGTTCACAGCAGATAAAACCATACCCGAAAGTATGATCCGCCTCAATGGAAGTGGCCGTGCCATGCTCCGGTGCGAGCGGACGCCAAACCGTAACATCGTTAACGCTATTGATCTCAAGTACAAGCGTGACTGGTCTTTAAGCGAATACGGTTCCATTGAAAGTGGTAGCGATGCGGATTCTGTCGCCCGTTACGGTCGCCGGGAGAAACCTGATGACTTTGAGTTTGACTGGACCCGCATTCAGACACAGGCACAGGATCTTGTGGGTTTCTTTCTGGCCCAGCATAAGGAGCCTTCCGATGTGCTGGAGTTGGAGTTGTTTCTGGACAACGTGGAATTAGAGCGTGGCGATCTAATAAAAATCAGTCCTGCAAGCCACAGAATTTCCAACCTTCCAGCACTTATTTTGGGAGCGGGAAGAATAATCGGCTCAGGAAAAGCCAATAAAATGGATTCCATTCCGGTGACGGTGCAGATCATGCGTATCGCCTCGGGTGGCGGATTTGGCGTTGAAGCTTTTGGAACCTCAGCATTCGCAGCGCCGACCAATTAAAATGGAAAATTTATGGCTAATACCCCCACAGTAAATCTGAATATTCCCAAGCCCGCTCCAGGTGATGTCAACTGGGACGATGAATACTTCAACCTGGCGGACGCCGTTGATGGGATCGGCAATCTTTTTACCATGAGCGTCAACGCTCTATTCGTGCCTGAAGCCGGGCAGGTTTTTTATGAAGGGTTTGTTCCAGCCGAAGATATTACCTTGAAAGCAATCAGTCTCTTTGCGATGCAAGCCCCCACGGGACAAGACCTCACGGTCGATGTGTTAAAGGACGGTGTGGCCGAGGCGAATATTTCAACGCTTGCGGCGGGGGCGGCGTTTCAAAAAACCACGTTTTTAACGCCTGTCGAAATTTTAAAAACCGAACGTCTGGGATTGAAGTTTGTGCAGGTGGGTTCCACGGAGCCTGGCAACGGAATCATAGCGACTCTTTATTATATGAAAAAATCCCTTCCTTAAATTAAAGGTGAATCGATGAAAAAAATCCATACTGGTTTTATTGTTTTATTTCTGATCTTCAATGTTAGCTTATCGGAGGCGGTCACGTTGAAGGCGGATAAAATTGAGACCGATGAAGCCCTTGTCAGTAAAGAGCAGGCCGTCGCGCCCGCCAGTCCGGTTGCGGGGAAGCAAAAGCTCTACTTTAAAACCGATGGCAACCTTT
>JAJFGV010000045.1 GCA_021775965.1 Alphaproteobacteria bacterium | reverse complement strand
CGAATGGTCAGACAAGCACACGCTACGGCTCTTTTGCTCCAGCTGATCCGCCTTCGCCCTCCAGGGCTACGGCGCGACTAAAGGATAAGGAGAAGCAGAGCCACCATGCACCTGACCACCACGGACCTGTACGAGTCGAGCTGGCTGCACTGTCGCGGTGCGAAGCTCGCACGTGCCTGGGTTGACCGTGGACGACGCCGGAAAACGGTCGTGTTCCTGTTCGAAGGGAACGGGCAGCTGACCCAGCTGCAGACCGAATACCACACCGGCAAAGCCACCGTCAATCTCGCCGAGTACCGGGCCAGCCTCGAAGAGCTCCGAGCCATGATGTTCGAGCTGATCCGAGGCAACGAACGCCCGAACCAAAACAAGAATCAGAACCAAGGAAGCGTGTGCCATGACTCCCCCAATCTCCACGACAAAGCAGTCAACCACTGATCCGGCCATCCAAGCCATGAACTGGCTCGAAACGGTCTCCCACGACCACAACCGCCTTGGCCTTCTCATTATCCGCACCTATCAAGACGACGGCTTCGGCCTCCTGGTTGAGTTCGTCGCCTGGATCCTCGAACGAGGCTACTTCGACGACAATCCCCTCTTCCTTCAGCCGCAACCGCTTGCGAACGACGCACCCGAGGAAGTCGCGACGGCGTGGCTCTCCCACCACATCGAAACCGACCCGACCCTCGCCGCTCTCTTCGAGAAAGCCGCCCAAACCAGCTGGCGCCCCATCGTGCGCTTCACCGCGTGGGCGGTCGAAAACGGGCTCCTGAGCAACGTGCACAGGCACGGGAAGAGCGCTCCGCTGGGCTCTCCGAGGGCCCTCCGGGGGCCAAAGGGACGCGTCCCTTTGGGATCCCGTTCTCTTCAGAAGGTCGGGGACCGCTCGAACGCTTCTCGTTCAAACGTTCCCCTACCTGGTGCCGACGCTGGCGCGTACTCCGCAACGTTGGATACTCCGCGAGGTCTCCAATCGGCCTTGCCGATCGCCCCTCCCGGCGTACGGGCGTACGCCGGAAAAGAGAACGAGGGGTCCGGGGAGCAACCCGCTCCCCGGCGGGGTTCGGGGCAGACGCAGTCCCTGAGCCGAGTCGAAGGGAGCCCCGTGTCTTCGGTCTTCCCCGCTTCCGCGCACGGGAGGGCCAGTTGATGACGCCTGAGGAGATCAAACGTACAATCGACCTGGCCGCGTTCCTCCGGGCCCGGGGCATCGAGCTGAAGAAGCACGGCAGCAAAGACCTGGTCGGCAAGTGCCCGTTCCACAACGACACCAAGCCCAGCCTGGTCGTGACGCCGGCAAAACAGCTCTGGCACTGCATGGGCTGCGACAAAGGCGGCAGTGTCATCGACTTCGTCATGGCCGCCGACGGCCTGGACCTCAAAGCCGCGATCGCGACACTTGCGGGGTCCGCAACCCACAAAGGAAGCACCAATGGCAAACGACAATCCAGTAGATCGGGCCGAGCTGTCGGGACAGCCGTGCCCGTGTCCGCCGTTCCTGGCCCCGGACCGGGAAGAGACGCTGCGCAAGTTCATGAAGCTGGGGCAGAAGTCGTTGCAGCTGTACAAGCCGCTGCTGGGGCTGATGTTCGAGGAGAAGACGACACAGCCGATGATCAACCTGATCTGCTACCACCTGGAAGTGGCCAGCTGGTCAGTCGACGCGGCCCGGCAGCAGACGATGCGCTGCCTGCAGGGCACCCGGCGGATGTGGGAGAAAGAACTGGCGGACCAGGACAACGCCCCGAAAGCCTGAGCCTGGCTCCGGAGCGGGCGAACCAGCTTCTGGAACGGGTCGTGACGCTGTACGAGAAAACGTTCGCCGATGTGCCCGAAGGCCGTGCGTACTTGGAAGGGCGCGGCATCAGCGACGCCGGGCTGTTCGGCCAGCATCGTATCGGCTACTGCAACGGTCGCCTGCCGGAAATGCTCCCATCCGACGGCCCGATCTGGGAGGAACTGAAGGCTCTGGGCGTGCTGCTCGAGAATGGCAACGAACGCTTCACCGGCTGCGTGGTCGCCCCGGTCTTCAACGAGGAAGGCGACTTCGTCACGCTCTACGGTCGCAACACGGTTGCGGACTCCGCACGCCGGCACGTGTTCCTCCCCGGGCGGTCCACGGGCATCTGGAACCTGGCCGCAGCCAGGACGTACGCGGACCTGGTCCTGGTCGAATCGGTCATCGACGGCCTCAGCCTGGAAATGGCCGGCTATCACAACGTCCTCGCCATCCAAGGCACGAACGGCCTCAAAAGCGCGGACACCGCAACCCTGCAGGCCTGCGGAGTCAGCAAGCTCATCCTACTCCTCGACGCCGACGCCGCCGGCTGCAAAGCCGCTCTTCGGCTGAGTGACAAAGTCACCTCTTACGGCTTCAGCTGCGAACTCCGCACCCTGCCCGACGATCACGACCCCAACAGCTTCCTAACCGCGCACGACGCCCGGGCGTTAGCCGAGTTCCTGGTCCAACCGGGGGAGGAAGACATCCGGATCGCTCCGCGGGCCCTCCGGGGGCCAAAGGAACTCGTCCCTTTGG
>JAJFGV010000044.1 GCA_021775965.1 Alphaproteobacteria bacterium | reverse complement strand
CTTGGGTACTGCACTTTTTCAATTCTATCTATGCAGGTAATTACAAGAAAGAATATGACCTCTGATAGTTCGGAGTAATAAGAATTAATTATCGAATGTCGAACGACCAATGCCAGATAACGAATGAGAACTCGGTATCTGACATTCTGTACCCGGAATCATCCCTGTGAAGCAGCATCTATTTTAGCACGTGCATCATTCAGGATGTCTGAATACGTTTCAAACTTTTTAGCAGCTTCTTTGTCTGTCCCTCTTATATCGTCAGCCCTTAAACGACAGACAGCACCCAGACTTGCAACCACCTCAGGTATATAGTACTCGTCTACAAGAAATTCAAGTTTTTCCAAGTCTGTATCATTCATTTTTTTACTCCTCATAATAAGGTTATAAATGGACTCTCATCGAACTCTTCCTCAACAACCGTATTGTACCACTTCAAGATTCAAAAAACCCTACTCAAAATATGTTTCTATGCTTAAGATTCTTTGGAGGGATATGGTAAGCGAAGAAGCACATTATAATTAGTAATCAGGTGCGTTCCTAATCTTCTCCCAATTTCTTAAGAAAAGCATCAAGTAGCTTAATCTCAATGAAATTAACATCTGTTTTTACTGGTGGAAATTTAGTCCACCAGTAGCTCATTTTAGTTACAAATATTGAAATTATTGTAGGAAATTCTGATGGTACATCCCAATTCATTCTTTTGATCACGTCTATAGCCTTCGCTTTTAAATAGTCCTCCCTTTCTTCAACTATTTGCAAGTACCCTTTCTTAAAAGATCCATTATCCTTTAGCTCTCCAAATATTCTTCTTTGGAGCCTTCCCATATCCTTGAAGCAATATGCAGGATCTATGATTTTTGACTCAATATTAAGTAATATATTATTATTCTTTAAAAATGCTAGAATATCATAGTCTCCGATGTCGCTGATTTCTTTATCAAATTTATGTGGGTACACGTTACATTCAACATCCCTAGTAAACCTTTCAACTATTTTGTTTATTTTCTCTTGCAAACAGTTCTCTAAACCTTTATGCCCACTCTTGAGAATCATTAATACGGTGGGTGCAGTTGTTTCACATGGCAATCTATGATATGTGTATGTTGTTGCCCAAATATTACGTGCTCGTTCAATAGAGTGTGGTCCCCAGTAATATTTATTGTTGATTTCAATTAAAGGCCTAATGCTATATCTAGTAGATCTCTTTGCATGCTCCCACGTTGGCAGGTCTTTTGCTATTCTAGAGTCACCTACGATTCTTAGTATATTTTCTGGTTTGAGAGTTAAGAATTTCAAAATATTTTCTGTCTCTGAAGGATCATACTCCTTAATTTTTTTAGTACATATTTTCGCAATCTCTTCTGTAGTTGCACTATAGTATGTATGCTCTGACTCCTTCTTATTACAACTTGCCCACAAACTAATTATTCTCTGGACATCTAATAAGTTTCTCAATGTAAAACCGCAATCGTCCTTGAAGGATCGATCTAAATCTTCCATGTACTCAGTAATGGGAATATGAGAGCCAGGAATATCCTTCTCGTTACCAATGATGCCCAAGTTGATTTTAGCTTGTTCCTTCCCATACTCATGCTTCATTCCTTTAATATCAATGTCATATTTTAATGACACTATAAATTCGTGATCTATATTTATTTTAGCAGGATACATTCCATAATGAATAGAATCACTTGCAAAACGTATATCCAATAATCTATCAATATAAGCAAGAATTTCCTTTAGATGTAAGATTGCAAACTCTTCGTTTCCACAAGGCTGTATTTGAACAAACTTTTCAATCAAATAGCGATAGATGCTATGGCAATGTAAATATCGCTCACGCTCTTCACTTGCACTTTCTCCTCTTTCATAATCAACTTCATGTTCTAACGATTCTTTAATCCTTGCCTCATAAAGTACAGCTTCATTTGTCAATGCATCAATTTTTTCTATCAAGAGCGGAATACTCGATTGCAAATTGAATCTAGCAACTATTTTGTCAATTTTCTCCACAACATGATCAATCAAATTGTTTAAAATAACTTTTGCTTCGTTTGATGTGTAGTCTCCTGACTTAATCCCCAAAGCATTTGCAATCTGCGAAATCTCTTTATTAGCAATCAAATAATCTTTTTCCTCCGGCATTATAGTCTTGATGTCCTGAGGGAAATCAACTACCTTCTCAACTGCAAATAATTTATACCTTACTTGCTTACCCTTTTCTTTATCTAGCTTGCGTTCAATAACCTTCTGGTTCTTTTCATGGTGAATACTATTTAATTGCCTTAACACATCTATAAGCAAATTAATTTGAGTGGATCTATCTGTTGCGTTATTTAAGATGGCAAGTACTTTGTTATCATTATAAACAACTCTAATCCAGTAATCCCCAGGACCTTGCTGTCCAACATCCATTGACCAAAGGGTAACATCTTGGACTAAATGCTTTAAGTAATCTAGTTTCTTGCCTTGAGTTATCAATGATGAAGGTGCAAAAAAGACCTGGACCATATTTTGCCCTTTCGCTAGATCTAGCTTATCTAAGATATCAGAGTAAATTTCTAGCGCATCAAACAAGCTTTGCATCATTAATTCTACTATTCTACCTTGCTCAAGTTTCATTAAATCAATCGGTGCATTAATAAAAAAGGATGCGCTTCCAATTTTCTGACAATACGCAAAACCAAAAAAGCTCTTTGATTTCAGAATTAGGCCTGTTTTGGTTCTATGGTTCTCGGGAATAGTCCAACTTCTTGGTTGTCCGTAAGAATGCTCAAAAGGAAACATTTCCCAAAAGCTCTTAAGTGATCTATAGCGAAAGTTAGATCCCCAGTTAAAATCCAAACTAATAAAATCAGGCTCTTTAGCACCACGCACAAGAACCCCATAAGAGTCTTTGAATGAACCGAATTTATCCAAATATGAATTAAGTCCGTGAGAACTAGATAGACATTGTTCATTATCAAGATAGTCAATAAAATCACCCAGCTCATCTACATCATTTAATTCATCAATAATGCCTGCAAATTGATCTAATCCAATTATCTTAGCTGGAAAGTTTTCAGAATAAGGCAGCGCGATAAAGCTTTCAGTTAAAGAGAAAGGAACTATCACAAGAAAAACTGGCTCAAGGCAAGCATCTTTCTTTTTTGATCTAAATTCAACTGTCTTCTGGCTAGCTCTAAGTCCTAATCTAGTTGGCACATTAGAGATCAATTTTTTGCATTCATTAAGTTTCGGTTCCAGATCTTTTATATAATTTGTTAATTGATCCTTATCTTGCTCAGGAGGGGTTACATATACCATAAATAGTTTGTCCTTACTGTTAATTGTCGAGAATATCAATTCGTGAGGCTTTTGGTCTGAATATAAGGGGCTAGCAAGGAGAAATATGATGTCTTTGTAAATACGGTTACACATAAACTTATAAAGTCCAACCCCGATTTCTTCCTCAGGTTTGATATCGCCAGCATGCTTTAGTATTCTTGGATAGCTTTCTTTCAGTAGTCTTCCCCAAGTTACGTACATAACTGAAAGGTATCGTCTTGGCAGTACCGGATAATACTTATTACTTTTTTCTATAAAGAAATACTGGCAATTTTCACCTTTATATGCCCTCTCTTCAAAATTATCTATGCTTAGCTGTGGGTGTATGCAATCAAGATTTTGTGTATACGTATCTACAATCTCTGGGTCGTAAAGTTTATCTGGAGCAAATCCATCTATAACTTTTGAACAACTAACCCAAAAATTCTCAGAAGGAATACTAATATCACCTGGTGCAATATTAAGCTCCATAGATTCTTCCTGATCAATGTTTGTGATTAGATAATCCTGAACATTTAGACAGAATTGAAATTCTTGTAGTGAGGATCTTTTTAGTAGATCTAGATAGTTATTTTCAAAATTACGATGAATAATTTCAAATGAGTAATAATAGTCATATGGGTTCGACAAGTCTCCTCCATAGAATATTTTGTATAATTTATCTTTAAAATAATATTTTATTTCACCCCAATCCATTTCAGGAACATAATCTTCTAGCATGCTAAATGACGGTATTAATCCTATTAGCTCTTCGCAAAAATCCTTATAATCAGAATAAGATTTGATATTGTTCACCATTGTTAGATCACTACTGACAGACTCAAGAATTACGTATATATATTGCAATTTAATAGGACTCGCAATATTTGGTAACCAAAGATTTAAGGTAAAGAAACTTTTAGCCAGATCATCCAAGCTATAATTACTTAAAAATATCTTCAATTTTTTCTGTTGTTCATCCATATTTAGTGTGTAAGCATTAATTTTAAGGGGCTAGATATTGCAAAATGACAAACCATTTGCTAAGTATAAGTTTTGTTCAGTCACACATAAAGTATTGATTGTATTTGTTGTCTTTGCTTCAGGAACAGCATTGCAGAGATAATGATTGGATTTCCTTGCTGTTGAGAACTTTCTAGGGTCAAACCAAATCTATTGATAAAGATAGTCTCTACTTAATAAACTATACATTTATTCCTCTTTCTCAAATTGATCTTTTATTGCGCCACATTCCGGACATGTCCAATCATCAGGTAAATCTTCAAACTTTGTCCCGGGTTCTATTCCCGCATCAGGATTGCCTTGCTCAGGATCGTAAACATAACTGCATATATTACAAACATATCTTGTCATCTTTTTATCTCCCTTTGAAAGATTAGAGTTTTAGTTTGCTCTTAATTGCAACAAATAACAATTTGTGATCTGAATTGCAAACTATTTTCGCGGTATTGCGGTGCAAAGTATACAGATATAGATTGGAAATTTTACTTTGAAAAACAGGTTAACAAATGATAGTCTACTTATGAAAAAAACATATCACTGCTCCAGCATTCCTTTTTTTTGCTGAGACCCACATGCAGGCAGTATTCCTTGTAAAGGCTGTAGAAATCGGCCTAAGAATAAACCCATAAGTTTGAATAAGTTGTAGGATTTATCATATGTAAAGAATTATGAAAAAAGAGACAGATTATACAGTTTTAAAAAGTGCATTGAAACATTCCTTAATGTTAAGTTTGTTATTGATATTATTAGGACAAACTTCCTGTACCCCGAATCACCCATATCCAAAATCGGAAAGGGCTCAGCCGATCTTCTATTCGGTTTATACTGAACCACCCAAGCATCTGGACCCGGCGATCTCTTACTCTTCGGACGAGTATGCTTTCCTGGAATTGGTTTATGAACCTCCTTTTCAGTATCACTTCTTGAAACGACCTTATGGATTAGAACCGTTAACTGCAACAAATATCCCTGTTGCTGAGTATTATGATGCTGATGGTAGAAAATTACCTGCTGATACTGAAATAGAGCAGGTTAATAAAGTTGTTTATACAATAAAAATTAAAGAAGGAATTAAATATCAGAACCATCCATGTTTTGTGAAAACAGAATGGCCTGAAGAAATACTTGAGGGTGTAGATCACATTACGGATTTTACTGAAGTTGCAACCCGGGAATTGAAAGCAGTTGACTACGTCAATCAGATCAAACGACTTGCAGATTCGAGACTGCCTTGCCCGATTCTTCCAATTATGGCCAAGTATATTGATGGTCTTGATACGTTTGCCGGTGCTTTAGCAGAAGATCTGGAAGCCGAGAGGAAACGAAGACATGAGGAACAGGGGGCTGCTTATAACAGGGAACAGGATGAAAGAGTTAATCCGATTCATCTGGATTTGAATGCTCAGCCTTTTCCCGGAGTTAAATTGATAGATGATTATACGTATCAGATTATTCTGAAAAGGCCATACCCTCAGATCCTTTACTGGCTGGCGATGCCATTTTTTGCGCCCATGCCTCAGGAGGCCATAGATTTTTTTGAACAGGGTATTCTGCGTGACAAGGGAATTACGATTGATCGTTATCCCCTGGGAACAGGGCCTTATCGGATTGAGAAATACGATCCTAACCTTGAATATGTTTTTGTGGCTAATGAAAATTTCCATGATGAATATTATCCATCTACGGGAGAAGAGGGAGATAGAGAGAAAGAGTTGCTCGTGGACGCAGGTAAAAGGCTTCCATTTTTGAAAAAAATAATTTTCAAGAAAGAGAAGGAGTCTATCCCCTTGTGGAACAAATTCCTTCAGGGGTATTACGATACTTCCGGTATCTCCAAGGACAGCTTTGGACAGGCAATACAGATCTCTACACATGGAAATGTTGAAGCATCGGAGTTCTTAAAGAACCGGAATATCAGCCTTCTCACAAGTGTCAGTCCATCGACCATGTATGTTGCATTCAATATGAGTGATCCGGTTGTTGGTGGGTATACCGAAGAACAGAGGAAGCTGCGACAGGCTTTTTCCATTGCGATTGATATGGAGGAGTATATTCAAATCTTTGCTAATGGACGTGGAACTTCATCTCAGAGTCCATTGCCACCTGGGATTTTTGGATATGAAAAGGGGAAGGCCGGTATGAACTCGGTTGCCTATTATTGGGATGAAAAATCTCAAAGTGCGAAGCGTAGGAAAATAGATGAGGCAAGAAAACTCCTGGCAGAAGCAGGGTATCCAAATGGAAAGGACAAGGACGGTCGGCCTTTGGAGATCACCTTTGTTAATTCCTGGTACTCACCTGCGCTTGGGCCACGAATAATCTGGTTTGAGAAGCAGTTTAAAAAGTTGGGCGTTGTCATGAAAAATGAGACTTCAGATTACAATCGTTTTCGTGAAAAGATAGACCAGGGGAATTATCAGTTTACCATGTGGGGATGGAATGCAGATTATCCGGATCCTGAAAACTTTCTTTTTCTTCTCTACGGCCCTAATTCCAGAGAGAAATATAAAGGTGAGAACACTTCTAACTATGACAACCCCGAGTTCGATAAACTTTTCAAGAAAATGGAAACTATGCCTAGTGGGCCGGAACGGCTGGAAATTATCAGGGAAATGAAGAATATTCTACACAAGGACAGTCCCTGGGTAGGGGGGCTTAATCCCGTAGCATATGGACTGTTTCATGAGTGGTACTCAAACGCGAAGCCAAACGCGATGTACAGGGGAGCTTTGAAGTTCAAAAGAGTTGATCACGTTCTGCGTGAGGAGAAGCGGGAAGAGTGGAACCAGCCCAGATTCTGGCCTATCGTCTTAGTTGTAATCTTCTTAGGTTTAGGTACAGTGCCGGCTATTAATACCATTCGCCGCCGCGGAAAGGCTACGGCATGAATATATTCGACTTTGCAATCAGGCGCGTTCTCTATTTTCTGCCGGTTATACTCCTGGTAAATCTGCTGACGTTCTTCCTGTTCTTTGTCCTCAATCCACCCGATATGATGGCAAAGAAAGTTCTCGGCGACAAAAATGTAACTCCTGAAGCTATTGAGAAGTGGAAAAAAGATCACAGTTATCATCTGCCCCGTGTCTTCAATTCTGAAGAGAAGGGATTCTCTAAAATAACACAGACAATCTTTGTTCAGAAATCGGCAAGACTTCTGAAATTTGATTTTGGCAAATCAGACCGGAACAACCTTGATATTGGAAAAGAGATCAGGCACAGGATGGTCCCTTCTCTGACGATTACGGTCCCGATGCTGTTCTTGAGTTTGATTGTGTGTATCAGCACGGCCTTGATTGTGGCTTTTTACCGGGGAACATATGTTGATTTATGGGCTTTAGTTCTCTGTGTCTTTATGATGTCCGTCTCTATGCTTTTTTATATTATCGGGGGCCAGTTTATCTTTGGGAAACTATTGAAACTGTTTCCGATATCCGGATATGAATCAGGTATCTATTCATGGAAATTTGTTTTTCTGCCGGTTCTCGTCGGGGTGATCTCCGGTATTGGGGCGAGTGTCCGCTTTTACCGGACGATCTTTCTGGAAGAGATAAACAAGGACTATATCAGGACAGCCCGGTCAAAAGGGCTGTCAGAGAGTGTGATACTTTTCAAGCACTGTTTGAAAAATGCCATGATTCCGCTTCTGACAAATATTGTTATGAGCATTCCTTTCCTGTTCATGGGCTCTTTCCTTCTGGAGATTTTCTTTGGGATTCCCGGATTAGGAAACTTCACTATTGAAGCTATAGACGCACAGGACTTTGCGATTGTCAGATCGATGGTTT
>JAJFGV010000043.1 GCA_021775965.1 Alphaproteobacteria bacterium | reverse complement strand
GTATCCGTTATCAATATCGGCGTGCTGCTTTTTAGCACCATGATGGTTGTGCTGTTCCGTGATTCCGTCGCCAATATACACGCGAAAATGTTTTCTATTTCGAAGGCTGAGCTGCCGGGCGCCTATTTTCAATATTTGGCGCAGTATAAAACCCTGACCCTTGTTTTTAACCTTGCGCCTTATGTGGCGTTGAAATTGATGGTTTAATCAGCAACACCCCATAACCGTCATCCCGTTGGCGAGCGCCATTTTCCCTCTACCCCGTCATTGCGAGCGGAGCGAAGCAATCCAGCCTTTTTACTTTTATCCTTTGGATTGCCGCGTCGCAAGAAGCAACGTCAAAGACGTTGTTCGCCTTAAAAAGAAGCGAAAAAACCTGCGGTTTGCTTCGCGCGCTCCTCGCAATGACGAACAATAATGCCCTAACAACGGCCTTTAGGACTCGTGGTGTCGTCTTCATCATCATGGTTACAATCGGGGCCGTGAACGTGGCCTTCTTCTTCATGATCGTGATTACAGTCAGGCCCATGAACATGCTCTTCCTCGTGATGATGATCATGCCCATGGTTACATCCCGGCCCGTGGACATGACCCGGCTGGCCGTGCGGAACAGGACCGCCCCCACTCCCCATCGGCATGGTGGTCGAGCCCTTCAAAGAATTCTTTATCCGTTTCATAATGTCAGTCATTTAGACTTCATCCTTTCTGTCATAAGTTCAAACCAATGCGGGGGAGCACCATCATCAGAATGTGCACTCATCGGCTGAAATAATGCATTGAGAATTAAAATTCTATCATTATCCGTCGCCATCTTTTCAGACATTAAAGCCAGAAATGTTTGTGTCATTACTGCGCGGTTTTTTGCATCGTACATATGGTTTAAATTCGTAAGCATGTTTTTAGAAAATATTCTCAAAACCCAAACAGCTAAAAATGCCGGAAAAGTGATAGCAAAGAATAATGACAATTGATTGTCAGTGAAATTAAATAGCTCTTTACCATCCTTATCTACAATTTTTAAACCTTCAATGATCTGATGAAAAATATCAGAGGCATTAAAGATGATTGCAGCAATTGTTACAACGAAAACAACCCCCCAAATTAAAGCTGAATTTCTGTGGTCTTTTGCTTTATCTGACCAATAAGTAACCGGAATTTGTAGAGCTAACTCCTCCGTATATTTTTTCTTCAGCTTATCTAATTGGCTTATTTTACTTTTGATAATGCGTTTTGCCACAGCAGTTTTGATATTAATTAACTTATCAAACTTATCTGTTGTTTGAGTGTAATAATCATCAGTATCTTTAATCCTCTGATGAAGGTCATTAATGTCTTCAGCCATTTCAGCCAACATTTCATTGGCCTCATTTTTAGCTGTCTGAAGGGCCATTTTTTCTACTTTAGCTGTACCCTTGAATCCTCTTTCGAATAAATGAGCTTCTGTATAAGCGTGCATTAAAGCCGGATAAAGAGCTTTAAATGCCGGCAAATGCATATGATGCTGATGATTCGCAACTATGCTTTCAGCACTACAGTTAGGATGCCAAACAGATAAAAGTAAAATAGCTATGTCAGCAGAATTCTCAGATAGCTCTAAAACCTTTTGTCCTTTTGGTGTCTTCGAAATCAAACAGTGCAATTCATTAAAATTGCTTACTGTTTGTTGCACAAGTTCAGGTTGTTCCTTTAATTCTTTTACAAAAGTGCTAACTGGGCCGACCTGATGCTTTTTCAAATCAGCCATTATTTGGTTCCAAAATTGTATTATGTTACGGTCGTTAATCGTTTTGATGTGCTGCGAAATAGAACTATAAAACTTCTGCCAGATATCTAATTCATTTTCGGCCCACTTTATAATTTGATCCGAAGTTTTAAATTTATAAATTTCCCCATCATCTGAAAGGATTTCTACTTCAACCTTATTACTCATAATATCACTCCCACTCAATCGTCCCGGGCGGCTTGGACGTCACATCATAGGTCACGCGGTTGATGCCGCGCACCTCATTGATAATCCGTGTGCTCACGCGGCTCAAAAACTCATGATCGAACGGATAGCTATCGGCCGTCATGCCATCGGTTGACGTCACGGCGCGCAGCGCGCAAACAAATTCGTAACTCCGGCTATCACCCATCACGCCGACGGTTTTCACCGGCAGCAGCACGGCAAAGGCCTGCCAGATCGCATCATAGAGCCCGGCATTCCTGATCTCCTCGAGATACACCGCATCGGCCTTGCGCAATATCTCCAGCTTCTCCCCGCTAATCTCCCCCGGAATGCGGATCGCCAGACCCGGCCCGGGAAACGGATGGCGCTTCACGAAATCGGGATGCATGCCGAGCTCCACGCCCAGCACGCGCACTTCGTCCTTGAACAATTCGCGCAGCGGCTCCACCAGCTCCAGATTCATAATATCCGGCAAGCCACCAACATTATGATGGCTCTTGATCGTCACACTCGGCCCGCCGGTAAAGCTCACAGACTCAATCACATCCGGATACAACGTCCCCTGCGCGAGAAACTTCGCATCGCCGTCCTTTTTCGCCAGCCGTTCAAACACATCAATAAACAGAGAGCCGATAATCTTGCGCTTCACTTCCGGATCGGACACGCCCTCAAGCCCGCTCAAAAACATCTCCCCCGCATCTTCATGGATCAGCGGAATGTTGTAATGATCGCGGAATAATTTCACCACCTGCGCGCTTTCATCGCTGCGCATGAGGCCCGTATCAACATAGATACAGCTTAGCTGATCACCAATCGCCTCATGCAGCAACACCGCGGTGACAGAGCTATCCACCCCACCCGAGAGCCCACAAATGACCTTACCCTTACCAACTTGCTTACGGATTTTGGCAATCGCCTCTTCCTTAAACGCTGCCATTGTCCAGTCGCCAGAACACTGACAAACATTATGCGTGAAATTCTTGAGCAGCTCCGCGCCGTGCGGCGTGTGCACAACCTCGGGGTGAAACTGCACGCCGTAAAAACGACGGTCGGTATCGGCGATAAATGCAAACGGCGCGCCTTCGGATTTACCGACCACACGAAAACCATCGGGCAACTCCGCGACATGATCGCCATGGCTCATCCACACTTGTTCATGCGCGCCGGTATTCCAGATACCATCGAGCACTTTGCTCTCATCCACAATATCGACATAGGCGCGGCCAAATTCGCCACTGCCGGACTCGCCTTCGACCCGGCCACCAAGCTGCTGCACCATCACCTGCTGGCCGTAGCAAATACCAAAGACCGGCACACCGAGCTCAAAAACAATATCCGGCGCGCGCGGAGAATCTTCAGCCGTCACACTCGACGGCCCACCGGACAAAATAACCCCCTTGGGATTGTAGGCTTTGATGCGTGCATCCGGCGCAGCATTGAACGGCCAGATTTCGCAATAGACGCCGGATTCGCGCAAACGCCGCGCAATCAGCTGCGTCACCTGCGAGCCGAAATCCAGGATCAATATATGATCATGTTGATGAAATTGAGTTATATCTGCGCTGTCTGGCTGTCCCATGGGGGTTTTTTACACGGGGAAAGCGCGAAGAGCAAGGGGTTTAGGGCATTGGCTGCGGATGAAGTGCAGGAGATTCAGCACTCATACGTTGCAAGGGCCTTTGCTCCCGAACACATTGCCTAATTTGTTGAAGTCCCTTTTGCGTTCGCAACATTCCTTCTTCAAAACGGCTGGGATCATTGAGAGCAACACGGATAAGAACCTCATTTTCGGAATCATATCCTTCAGCCTTAATTTGCCTATCGTCCTTTTCCGGCACAAGACCAACACCGCAAAAGTTTCCTAATGTTTCCACCAAAAGTTCATTCGTATCTATTGTTAGTCTTTCTTCGTTCGGATACACAACCTCACAACCCTCAAAGTCTTCTTTTCGAACCCTGAGACATTCCACCATGCCCTTATCGATCATTTTATCTTCGACACCACTTAAAAGACGCCCCTCAAATACATTTTGCATGATATTCCAATTGTTGGAAAAAAGCTCCTGTACGTCCCGGCATCGCTTTAACTGGCGGCCATCATGTACACCCCCACTGAAAGTTTCAGCCATTTTCTCCATGAAAGCTTCGTCCCATCCCAAGCCGCCAAAACCTACCAGCTCATTGGTATAGAGTGTCGAGAATTTTGGATCCGTGGATAAAGTCAAAGTAATGCCATGCGATCCAGCTTGTTCAGCGAATTTTGAAAAACTATGAAAGAAAACCAGTGGAGACATATCAACGCTACTTTCAAAAAGCGCGTGATATCGTATGTCCAGATATGGGTCCACACCTGTTCTTGCACGTTGTTCATCGACATGAAGAACGTCACAAGCCTCAAAATATGGATCGTCCAAAAAGATAATAATTTTAGACAGCCCATTTGCTACACGCTCTTCGTTAAGCGAAACGACATACTCCTTAATATCCCGGTATTCTTGAACCGTGATACGTCGTCCTGTCGGATTGTTGGGAGAGTTAAGATAAAGCATCCCAACTTTTTCTGCCCCACCAGCTCTTCTCACGGCATCTTTGATAGCTTCTAAAAGGTTCTTGGCTGTACCATCATAATCAGAAACCGGTGTACGGGCACGTCTAAAGTGATCATCCAAAACCCGCCAGCGCAAACCCGGGGCGACAACATTAAGATCTCGTCCGTTGTGATAATCAGCAAGAGTGAGGCAAGCATGACCATGCGCATAGCGTCCCTGCATGTTTTGAACAAACATAGTAAACTCTTTTTCCGGAGGAATTCCAAAAAACCGTTCTTGCCACTCACAGGCCGCTAATCTCGCGGCACGAACGCCGGCGGGGTCATTTCTATAGACAGGCTCTGGCGTTGATACATGTGTAAAATCTTCTGCAAAGGCCGTTTCTATTCGGGCCTCTTTTTTATGGTGATGTCCTTGTGCCAGAATAATAAAATCATCATCATAACTCTTTAGAGCGTTAGAAAGTTGTGCCGCACCTGGCGTCCCCTTTCCCACCATGTGTATACGCGAAGGCGGCGGCCATATATTTGAAGTTAGTAAATCCATATCAATTAACCATAATTAAAAAACGAAAAGTACTATATTTCCGCCCTTTAATGCAATTAATAAGTATATTGCGCTGCAATAATTATGGTTTCTCCATATTTTTCAGGCTTTATAAGCCCTTAAATAGGCTTGCCTTTTTCCCTTCTGGCGTTACAAATGGATAGATGAGCACAAAAAACGTCCCCACCATAAGCTTCGAATTCTTCCCGCCCAAAACCGTCGATTCGGAAAAACAGCTATGGGAGACCGCCGCAGAGCTCGCCACGCTGGGCCCCCAATACATGACCGTCACCTATGGCGCCGGCGGTTCGACCCGCGATAAAACGCTCGAAATCACATCGCGCATGGCCGGTGAAAACGACATGCCGATCGCCTCACACCTGACATTCCTCAGCACCACCAAGGACGATCTTGAAAATTACATCGACAAACTCTGGGACAATAACGTGCGCAACATCGTCGCGCTGCGGGGCGACCTCCCCAAAGGAAAAACCTACGACGATTTCACCGGCGATGACTATTTCGATTACACCAGTAATTTTGTCAGCTGGCTAAAATCCCGCCACCCGTTTGATGTTTCCGTTGGCGCGTACCCGGAAAAACACCCGGACGCGCCGTCACTAGACGCCGACATAGAGGCGCTACGTCTCAAATGCGACGCCGGGGCCGACCGCGCCATCACGCAATTCTTTTTCGGCAATGATTGTTATTTTGATTTTCTGGAAAAATGCCGAACCAAAGGTATCACAACACCCATCTATCCCGGTCTGGTCCCCATCTATGACTTCACCGGTCTGCAACGTTTTGCCAAGAACTGCCAGGCCCATGTGCCGGACTGGCTGCATGAAAAATTCGCTGGCCTCGAAGACAAACCGGACGAAGCCTACAAGCTCGCCGAAGAGCTTCTGTGCAAGCAGGTCGAAGAGCTTGTCCAAAACGGCGTGGAGCACATCCATTTCTACACGCTGAATAAGGCACCTCTGACCAAAAGCGCTTGCATCACCAACGGGCTTGCGGTCTAATTTCGCCTGAAGAATTCATCATTCAATAGGAGACATAAAATGGTTCTGGCAACAAATCTTGGCTTCCCCCGCATCGGCGCAAACCGCGAGCTGAAAAAGGCTACCGAGAGCTATTGGAAGGGGAAAACCTCCCAGGATGAGCTGCTCGCCACAGGCAAAGAGCTCCGCGCCCGCCACTGGAAACTCCAAAAGGACGCCGGGCTAAGCCACATACCCTCGAATGACTTTTCCTTTTATGACCAGGTGCTCGACATGATCTGTACGCTCGGCCTGGTGCCAGAGCGCTACAATTGGAATGGCGGCGATGTTGATCTCGACACGTATTTTGCAATGGCCCGCGGCAATGACGACGCGCCGGCGATGGAAATGACAAAATGGTTCGATACCAATTACCATTTTATGGTGCCGGAAATGGAAGCAGGGATGAGCCCCAAGCTTTCCTCCACCAAAATCTTTGATCAGTTCGAGGAAGCCAAAGCGCTCGGCATTACGACGCGTCCCGTTTTGATCGGCCCGTGCACCCTGCCGTTTCTCGGCAAACACAAAGACGAAAACATCGATCACATGAAACTCTGGGACGGCATTATCGGCGTTTACGAGGAAATCCTACAAAAACTCGAGAAGCAGGGCGCCGAGTGGGTACAAATTGATGAACCAATGCTAGCTCTTGATCTCGGCGACATGCCGCAGCAAGGCTTCAAGCAATGCTATGAGCGCCTGTCAAAGGCCGCGCCCGGCATCAAAATCCTTCTCACCAGCTATTTTGAAGGCCTGCGCGAAAATATGGATATGGTCTTTTCTCTGCCGGTG
The DNA here is from genome assembly GCA_021775965.1 of Alphaproteobacteria bacterium. Classification (GTDB taxonomy): domain Bacteria; phylum Pseudomonadota; class Alphaproteobacteria; order Micavibrionales; family Micavibrionaceae; genus UBA5701. The sequence goes on along the minus strand of JAJFGV010000043.1, from coordinate 416,156 downwards.
GCCGGTGTCCATCTCGATCTTTCAAACCGCGCGCCACATCAGTATAAAGACGCCATCGCCATGGTTCCCGAAAATATGGTCCTGTCCCTCGGCCTCGTCGACGGCCGCAATATCTGGAAGAACAACATTCATCAATCCGTCGAGATCGCCGAATTTGTTGAATCCCATATCGGCAAGGACAACATTATGATCGCGCCAAGCTGTTCCCTGCTGCACACACCGGTCGATTTAGACAACGAAGACAAACTTGATCCCGAAATTAAAAATTGGCTGGCTTTTGCTACGCAAAAACTCAATGAAATTGCATTGATTGCCAAAGGCGCACAAGAAGGCCGCGCAGCGATTGCATCCGAAATCGAAACCAGCGATGACATTCAGGAACAACGCCGCACCTCCAAACGCATTCACAATGACGACGTTAAAAAACGTGTCGCCTCAATTACCAATGACATGAAAAAACGCAAATCGCCCTTCGCCGAACGCCAGAAGGTTCAACGCGCGGCCCTGGCCCTTCCCGCCTTCCCAACCACCTCCATCGGCTCTTTCCCGCAAACCCAGGACATCCGCAAGGCCCGCGCCGCTTTCAAAAAAGATGAAATCGATGAGGCCACCTATAAAGCCGCGATGGAAAAAGAAATCCAGGCCGTGGTAAAATACCAGGAAGAAATCGGCATTGATGTCTTCGTCCATGGCGAGCCCGAGCGCAACGACATGGTTGAATATTTCGGCGAGCAACTTGACGGCTTCACATTCAGCAAAAACGGCTGGGTACAATCTTACGGCTCACGCTGTGTGAAGCCGCCGATTATTTTCGGTGACGTGTCGCGGCCCAAACCAATGACAGTTGAATGGTCGAAATACGCACAAGCCCAAACCGACAAAGTCATGAAAGGCATGCTCACTGGGCCAATCACAATTCTTCAATGGTCCTTCGTCCGTGACGACCAGCCACGCAGCGATACCTCGCGGCAGATTTCTCTCGCCATCCGTGACGAAGTTGCCGATTTAGAGGCCGCCGGCATCAAAATCATTCAAATTGATGAGGCCGCAATCCGCGAAGGCCTGCCACTGCGCAAAGGCGACTGGGATGCTTACCTCAAAAACGCGGTTGAGGATTTCCGCATCACCTCGTGCTGCGTCGAAGACACCACGCAAATTCACACCCATATGTGCTATTCGGAATTCAATGACATGATCAGCTCAATCGGCGACATGGATGCCGATGTGATTTCGATTGAGACGTCACGGTCGCATATGGAACTGCTCGAGGCCTTCGTCGAATACAAATACCCAAATGAAATCGGTCCCGGCGTTTATGATATTCATAGCCCGCGCGTGCCCGATACCGGTGAAATGGTGGCGCTGCTCGAAACCGCAGCAAAAGTGATCGAGCCGGGCCAGCTCTGGGTAAATCCCGATTGCGGACTCAAAACCCGCGGCTGGGCAGAGGTCGAACCGGCGCTCAAAAACATGGTCGAAGCCGCCAAAATCATGCGCGAGAAAGCGAACGCGGCGGCGGCTTAACAAAATTATAAAACCTGCCTACATAGAACATACTGCAGCATCGCTCAGTGCGGCAGTATGATTAGCCTCTTGGCTACCAAACAAATCATCAGTTAGCTTGGTGACTTTTATCCCCTTGTCTTTGAGAGCATTTTCAAAAGACCTGGCTCCTAACAAATCTTCCTCCCCGAAAACTCTAACATCAACATTATCAAAAACGTTATAATAGCCTTTATGCAACAAAGAACTATACGTTTCATCTTTAGAAAGAACATGCTTAGAGTGGAAAAAAAATGCATCGGCACCACGGTTAACAGCATAAGTTGTAGTCATACTCATCACCTCAATAAACGGTTACAAAATTTAGATTCGCCTCAAATTACGACAGAATATGAAAACTGTCAAGTCTTCGCCCAAAAACCTTCCACAGACCACTGAAAATCCTTGACAAAATATGACTATTTTCCTATAATGTTGTCATGCCCTCCCACACCAAAAACACCCCGCCCCACAAAGACCAAAACACCGTACCCACTGGCGCGAAAATTACACTTAACCTGTTGAAAGCCATAGAAGAATATGAACAGGAGCAAAATCGTCTGTGGGACGACCCCCTACCCCCCTCCCAAAAAATTTGCGTCCGAACTAAAGGAAAAGCACATTCTCGTACCAAAACAAAGGGTTGGAGCGAAGAAAGACGCCAAAAACAACGCCAACGCATCAAGCAAAACAAGCCATGGCTGAAATCAACCGGGCCGCGCAGCAAAACCGGCAAGGAAAACGCGAAAATGAACGGCCTAAAACACGGCCTGCGCTCCCGGGCCATGAAGAATCTTTACGCCGCCCTGCGGGCCCAAAAACATTTTGTCCGTGCGGTCATGGGGCAGGAAAAATTGAGATAAATGATGTATGTATTTAACCACAGCGATCACAGCGAGAACACAGCGATTCCTACACCGCCTGCACGCCAGCGCAAAAATATAACAATATTTGATTTACGAACCGCATTTTATTTTATGCTTCGCGCGCTCCACAAAAAAGGACAGCGCTGTGCTTCTTCTGTGTGCGCTGTGGTAAAATCTTTACCCTCCACCCACACAGAAGGTAAAATTCAGGAAGCTTTAACCCCCAATTCATGGTTTAATAGAAAACATTATGACTGATCACCCCTTCATCAATATCCTGATTGCCGAAGACAATGATGTCAGCCGTGAAATGATGACGAGCATTGTCAAAACGCAAGGGTTTCAAACCTTTGGCGCTATTGACGGCAGCAGCGCCATTCGCGTGATCGAAGATCAAGAAATTGACCTCGCACTGATTGATCTCAATATGTCACCCAAAGGCGGCTTTGACTTCATGAAATATCTGATGGTGAACTCCATCGACCTGCCGGTCATTATCGTAACGGCTGATGATTCCAGTGATCTTTTGCTCGAGGCCAATAATCTGGGCGTGAAACAAATTTTGCACAAACCAATCGATCCCAATCGCCTGATCAAAATGATACATCGCATTTTGAAAGGGCAAGGCTTAAACCCGCAACCGATTGCTGTTGATACGCATGAAACCACTTTTACCCCCGAACAATTGATGCAGCACGCGATTGATCTGGCCGATAACAATGCGCGCAGCAAAAAAGGCGGGCCCTTCGGCGCGGTGATCGTGGATAAAGACGGGCGCATCCTTGGTGAAGGCAAAAACGGCATTACATCCCGCGCAGATCCCACCGCCCATGCCGAAGTGATGGCCATCCGCCAGGCCGCGGAAAAGCTGAACAGTTCCGATTTAAAGGATTGTGTTTTGTACTGCTCTTCCGAACCAACGATGATGGGAAAATCGCTGATCATTTCGGTCGGCATTCCGAAAGTTTATTACGGCCTGACGCATAACGACATTAAATCAATCCGTGCCAGCGAAGAAAAAGTGCGAGAAGAACTAACAAGCGAAAAACCTCAGACCAGCTATGAACAACTCGGCAATGACGCGGCGATGAAAATGTTCAGGCACTGGGAAGAACAGGATGAAAAAGTTGCGGATTAAGTTTCGATCTCAAACACCGCGTCAATCTCAACCGCAACACTGAGCGGCAAAGACGGCGCACCAACCGCAAAACGAGCATGTTTCCCAGCATCACCCATCGCCGCAACAATAAGATCCGAAGCGCCGTTGATCACTTTGGGATGATCATTGAAATCCGGTGTACAGTTCACAAAACCGCCAAGCTTGACGCAACGCTTAACCCGGATCCAATCACCATCCACAGCCGCATTCGCCTGCGCCAAAATATTGAGCGCACAAGCTTTGGCCGCTTCAATACCTTGCTCAATAGAGAGGTCTTCGCCAAGCCGTCCCAAATGCATCTGCTCACCGTTCAGGAACGGGATTTGACCAGCAACGAAAACAGTGTTGCCACTAATCACATAGGGAACGTAGTTGGCAGCCGGTGCAGCTGCCTTTGGCAATTCATAGCCAAGTTCCTGCAGCTTTTCCTGCAAACTCATCCTTCATCTCCCGCCGCCGATTCAATCGTCGGAATTGCCATGATCTCTGCCTTTTGCTGCTCGAAAGCATCCTCGGCGATATCACCATCATAAACCCATGATGGACTGTCGAAATAATCTTCGATCTTATCACTGTCTTCCGGCAGAAAATTATGTTCCTTGCTAGAATATTCATCCATGGTTCTAAACACATCCTTATAAGCCGGATCGTGAATAGTCGCTACATTGCTGTCTTCCAGCTCCTTCACAAAGGTTTGAAACGCATCCAGCGGCTCCAGTCCGGCCTTTTGAAAAGCAACGCGGCCACCGTAATCCTCAAAAAGAGTCTTTTTGATCTTCCAGCTTTTGACCATTGCTTCGGCCATCTTTTGCTCGCCCTCTTCCATCTGCGCGCGCGTCTCGTCTGGTAAAGCATCGCGCATATTATACATCATGATGGATTTTTGTTTTTGTGCCAGAATGGCTTTCAGGCGATTTTCTTCTTCCGGTGCGTAAGCATTATCTTCGAGCAGTTCCACAATGAACACACTCATATCTTTATTCATATCATTCTGGTCTTCGATCGCCTTGCGGAAACTCTTCAGATAGGTTTTGATTTGCCTGCCTGAAGGCTCAACAGCATCTTCGCCGTATTTGTGAATAAGCGCCTTTTCCCACAACAACCCAAAAAGACTCGACACCTTAAAATCCTTGACGGCTTGCGTTGGTTTTTCTTTTGATTTTTTAGCGTACTCACGAATGCTATCTTCCAGCTTCTTACTCGGCAAGATGTCAGACGCGCAGATATCCTGCTCATAAATACTGGCCACAGCTTTGCAAGCTTGCTCAGCCTGAGCAGAAGCAGGAATCAGCAAAATCAGTAAGCAAAAAAGAAATCTAACAATACACATAATCATAAATCCTCTTGGTGAGCGCTCATCATGGTCGGTTGAAAGCGCTTTGTAAAGTGACGATGATCTGCGATAATTATCCCTATGTTTAGAGCAATTTTCAATTTTCTGGGTGTTTTGTCACCAGCGCATATTTCCTGGTTTACCTGGACCTATCGCGGGAAATCTATTGGTACGGACCCGCTGGGGAACAAATATTATGAAGGCAAGCCCAGGCAGGGTTATAAAAACCCGCGCCGCTGGGTTATCTATAAAACCACACCGGAAGCCAGCAACGTGCCGCCCGAATGGCATGGCTGGCTACATCACCAGACAAATGAGGTGCCGGATAACGATAACCAGTCTTTCCGCCGCGAATGGCAAAAACCGCATCAGCCCAATCTAACAGGTACAAATCAGGCTTACCGTCCACCGGGACATATCCTCGAAGGCGGCCGGCGCGACAAGGCCACCGGCGATTACGAAGCTTGGAGCCCACCGGAATGAGGCTCACAGGGGTTTAGAGTTAATGGTTTACACTTCCACATCTTTTACGCTAAATATCTAAAGCTTATTTACGATTAAGAGGCAAAATATGAAACGCAGTCTTGTTGAAACCGTTTTGGGCGCTGTTGTCCTGCTGGTAGCCGGAATTTTCCTGGTTTTCAGCTATGACAAAGGCAATGTTGGCGTTGGCAACGGCGGTTATGAGGTTATGGCTGATTTTTCCGGCATTGGTGGCTTGGCTCCCGGTGATGCCGTACAGATCAGCGGCGTTAAAGTCGGCACAGTCACCGCTGTTGATCTGTTGCCCGGCAGTTATCTCGCCCGCGTTCATATGAGCATCGGTTCCGATTTTCAGCTTCCCACCGATACCGCCGCGTTGATCAGCAGCGAAAGTTTGCTCGGCGGTCTTTATCTGGCACTCGAGCCGGGCGCGGAAGAAGACTTAATTCCAAGCGGTGGCCGCATTCAATATACACAAGCGCCACAAAATCTTGAGCAATTGCTCGGCCAATTCATTTTCAGCATGCAAGATAATGACGAAGGCACGCAGTAAATTATCCAGGATTTTTCTAACCTGTCTTTCAGGGGTTTTTCTTTTTGCTTTTCATTCAGCAAATTTAAATTCTGTTGATGCCAGGGAAATGGAAGATTTCCCGATCGTTAAATTAAAATCCCTCGACAAAGTAACCGCCCGCACCATGACTTTCGAAGCGCGTGTAGGCAGCACCGTAAAATTCGGCAAGCTTTTTATCAAGGTTCAGGCCTGTCGCAAGGCTTCACCAATTGAACTTCCTGAATCATCGGCCTTTCTGCAGGTCTGGGAAATCACCCTGGAAGACAAGGCTGAGTGGGTATTTTCCGGCTGGATGTTTGCGTCTTCGCCCGGCTTGTCATCGATGGACCACCCGATTTACGATGTCTGGGTGATTGATTGTCTGGGGTCACAGAAAACGACCGATATGGACGCTGAAAAGAAAGAGGTTTCAAAAGATACGAGTGAAGAATCCGAACCACCCGCCAAAGTCCCAGAAGAAAAACTGGAGTAATCCCTAACCTTTTTCACGCATCTCCAGATAGTCTCCAATAACCCGATCTTCTTCCATATCCTGCAACCAGAAATCAGCCTCCGTAACCACAGCCAATTTAAGCTGCTCGATATAGTCTTTGTGCTGCATTTCATAAACGCCGAACTGCTTTAAATGGTCATTGATGAATTGTGTATCCAAAAGCATAAAGCCGCCTTTCCACAAACGGGCCACCAGATGAATTAGTGCCACCTTGCTGGCGTCACGTTTCTTCGAAAACATGCTTTCGCCAAAAAACGCGCCACCAATCGCCAAGCCATAAACGCCACCGACAAGTTCGTCATCCTTCCAGCATTCAACACTATGGCCATAACCGTCCTTATGCAGTCTGCAATAGGCTTCAATAATTGGCTCGTTAATCCATGTTTCCGGGCGATCCGGCATCGGCGCAGCACAGGCTGTGATCACCTCTTCAAACGCGGTATCAATCCGCACCTCATATAAATCACTGTGCAGTGTTTTTTTGAGACGGCGCGGGATATGGATATCTTCAATGGAAAGCTGCCCGCGCATTTCCGGACATATCCAGTGAATATACGGGCTGCCCGCGCTATAGGCCATTGGGAACAGGCCCTGCTTGTAGGCCTCCAAAAGCAATTCTGTCGTTAAAACCAGCTGCATATCTCTATTATAGAGGTTGGTGGATGGTAATGGAAATTTAGAAAATTTTATCGCTCGGCCAGTTTATCTTCCAACCAGTGAATGGTGTATTCGCCGCTTAAAAATTCCGGTTGCTCCAAAATCCATTCATGCAGTGGCAAAGTTGTTTTCACACCTTCGACCACAGTTTCGCGGATGGCACGCTTCAGCCTACGGATACATTCCTCGCGGTTACGTCCGTGCACAATCAGCTTGCCTATCATGGAATCATAATAAGGTGGAATGGCATAACCACCATAAATAGCACTATCAAAACGCACGCCCAGGCCGCCCGGCGCATGAAATTGCGTAATCGTACCCGGGGAAGGAACAAACGTGTCAGGATCTTCGGCATTAATCCGAATTTCAATCGCATGACCACGAAAACGCAGACGGTCTTTTTTAACCGTGAGCGGATAACCGGCGGCGACACGGATTTGTTCGGCAATCAAATCAATACCGGTAATCATTTCAGTCACCGGATGTTCAACCTGTATCCGCGTGTTCATTTCCATGAAATAAAATTCGTCATTCTCGTAGAGGAACTCAATCGTGCCCGCGCCTTCATAGCCAAGCTTTTTCACCGTCTCGGCAGCAAGTGAGCCGATCCGCTCCCGCTGTTCATCAGTGATAACCGGCGAAGGACCTTCTTCGAGTAATTTTTGGTGGCGGCGCTGGATAGAACAATCGCGCTCACCCATATGAATGGCTTTGCCGTGGGAGTCAGCAAAAACCTGTATCTCGATATGGCGTGGATTTTCGAGGAACTTTTCAAGATAGACGGTATCATCACCGAAATTGGCCTGCGCCTCGGCGCGCGCCGTGTTGTAGCATTGTTCAAACTCACTTGCCTCGCGCACAACCTGCATGCCCTTGCCGCCGCCACCCGATGCGGCCTTAAGAAGAACAGGAAACCCCATTTCCTTGGCATCAAGCAGACCATCTTCAACAGATTCAACAGCGCCATCAGAACCCGGCACCACCGGCAAACCAAGTTCCTGCACGGTTTGTTTGGCAACAACCTTGTCACCCATTTTTTCAATAAAATCTGCAGACGGCCCAATAAAAGTAAAGCCGTGTTCTACAACCATGCGGGCAAATTGAGCATTTTCAGATAAAAACCCATAGCCAGGATGTATGGCATCCGCCCCGGTGACCGCCGCGGCGCTTAAAATAGAGGGAATATTCAGATAGCTATCCTTGCTGGGCGGCGGGCCAATACAAACGCTTTCATCCGCCAACCGCACTGGCATAGAAGTAGCATCAGCCGTGGAGTGAACAGCCACCGTTTCAACACCCATCTCCTTGCAGGCCCGAATGATCCGCAAGGCAATTTCTCCACGATTGGCTATGAGAACTTTTTTAAACATGGATTTTTCTGCAGACTATTCAATGACCACGAGAACGTCGCCGAACTCAACCGGCTGACTGTCCTCGACCAGGATTTGTGTGATCGTCCCACCCTTTTCCGCTTTAATTGGATTCATCACTTTCATCGCTTCAATAATTAAAAGTGTATCACCGGCGGCAACTTTATCACCTTTCTTAACAAAAGGTGGTGAGTCCGGATCAGGTTGCAAATAGGTTGTTCCAACCATTGGCGAGGTGACAGCACCGGGATGTGAAAGCGCAGTTGTGTTCGGCGCCGCTGTGTTGGCGATCTGTGGCGTTTCCGGATCAGAAGACATGGCTTCATGATGGCCATTACCATTGCCCGTCACAACAACGCCACCTTTGCTGACCCGTATGACTTTGTCACCATCGGCCACTTCAATTTCGGTCAGGCCGGTTTCCTCAAGCAGTTCCGCCAGCTCTTTAATCGCATTCGCATCAATCTTCATGATTTCGCTTTTATCTATTGGTCCAATGGTGGATTTTAGGGGGCGGGGCCTTCATCCGCAAGGCTTTTAAGCTTTCAGTAATTCACTCATTTTTTCAAGGGCTTGGACGTATCCCTGCACACCTTCTCCGGCGATAACAGCAGCAGCCAAAAGCTCGATATAGGAAAAATGCCTAAATTCTTCACGCTCTTTAGGATTGGAGATGTGCACCTCTATCACAGGCATATCCAGCATTTTAAGCGCATCATAGATGGCAACAGATGTGTGCGTGTACGCAGCGGCGTTGATGATAATACCGCCAAAAAGCCCGCGTGCCTCCTGTATCCACTCAACAAGCTCCCCTTCATGATTGGACTGACGAAAATCGATTTTTAAATTCTGCTCTCGTCCTTTTTCATGGCACAGAGCCTCGACATCATCGAGCGTGTCATGGCCGTACACTTCCGGCTCACGCATACCGAGCATATTAAGATTGGGTCCGTTCAGTATGAGTATTTTTTTCATGGGATCGGCAGGGAGTATTAACCCTCTTTTTTGCGAGCATCAGCAATGGCAGCCTTTAAACCATCAGGCCCCATATAACCACGCACCAATTGACCGTTTAAAATAAAAGCAGGTGTTCCCTGAATACCAATTTCACGTGCGATATCCATGCTTTTTTTCAGTATGATTTTCACTTCATCAGAGTTTGCATCTTTTTTCATTTGAGCCGTATCCAGACCAAGGTCTTCCGCAAGCTTTGAGAGCTCGGACTCATTTTTAGCACCTCTATGACTCATCAAAGCGGTGTGATATTCGAAATATTTTCCCTGCTTATGCGCAGCCAGCGCCCATTGCGACGCCGTCAGTGATGACGGCCCCAGGATTGGCATTTCCTTAAAGACAAAACGTACATTTTTATCCACTTTCATGGTTTTTTGGATATCAGACAGAGCACGCTTGCAATAACCGCAGTTATAATCAAAAAACTCGACAATGGTAACGTCACCATCCGGGTTTCCTGCAGACGGCGTATCATTACTGGTCAGGTAGGGCAAATGTTCGCCCACTTTGGCTTCTGCGTTTTTTTCCTGGTTTTCTTCCTGCTGAGTCTGATGCAGCTCCACAGATTTCAGGATGAGCTCAGGATTTTCCATCAGATAATCCTTGATGACCTGTTGTACTTCGAGCTTTTGTGCATCCGTTAATTCCTGCCCCGCCAATGCGTTTCCACTATGGGATGTAATAAGAAATCCACCCAGAACCGCCAACCCGAGAAAAGAAAAGAAAGTTTTAAAGTTCAAATAATTCACGAAATACGCTCCTTTTTCTGCCGTTAAATCCAATATACCCAACCTAATAATTAAGTGTAACCCATAAACAGGGCTCTTGAACAGTATTCGTTCAAAGCCGCCCAACTGTTACTTTTGACCGCCAGAACACGCTCTAGCCTTTGTCTTCAACGTTTTCTATATGCGCCAGAATATCTCTGGCCTGCAGCCATTCACGACTGCCTTTTTTAACATTCTTAAGCGCTGCTTCCGCCTGGTGCTTTGCGTAAGGGATATTGCCCTGCAGCACAGCCTCCTCCGCCAGATGAATTTTTGCCAGATCTTCCTGGCCCAATCGTCCATAGGCAGTCGCAATTAATCTATGTGCGCGTGACGAACGCGGCTCATCCTGAAGCGCACGATCAAGATGGGTGATGGCTTCTTTCATGTTGGCCTTGTTTTCACCGCTCTCCAGAAGCGCATGGCCCAAAGCGATGCGGATCAACGGTGCCTTACCAAGAATTTCAACGGCGCGGCGATAAACAGGAATACCTTCATTAATGCGACCAAAATCCACCAGCATTTGGCCCTTTAGTTCGAGGAAGTAAGCATTGTTCGGCTCCAAAGCCAGCAATTCATCAATTTTTTGCAAAGCTTCATCAACACGGTTCTGACGGTAGGCAGCAATCGCTCTGGCATAGCGCGCCGGAATGGAAGTGTCCCGATCATCATAAGCCCACGGCACACGGCCCGGATTAATGAAACCAGTTAACTTGGCTTTCAGTCTTGCGTGTTGTTCAATCCATTCCGATGGGTAAGGCTTGTCTTTAAATGGTGACGTTTGCGCGCGCGATTCCAAAGCTTCTATCCGGTTGCGGGTAATCGGGTGGGTACGAACATATTCGCTTTGCTGGCTGGCTGGCAAAAGCTCTTCTGACTCTAGCTTCATCATAAACGACGCCAAGCCGTCAGAGCTGAACTCTGCTTTTTCGAAATAAGAAAGAGCCGCCTGATCGGCGCTGGATTCATTCACCCGGCTATGAGCCAGAAAACGTCTTTGCGCCACACCGCTTGCCCCGCCGCCAACAGCAATGGCCGCGCCACTATCGCCGGTGGCAATGGCCGCGCCGATCCCGATGATGGTCCCAATAATACTTTCATAAGTGGCCCGTTCCAGAGCATCTCTTGTGGCAATAAGATGACCGCCACTGATATGACCAAGCTCATGCGCCAGCACGCCAATGATTTCGTCAGGATTATCAGTTTTAGTCAAAAGGCCCGTATAAAAAAAGATATTGGCCCCACCGGCAACAAAAGCATTGATATCATCGCTTTGCACCAGAATGATATTTACATTGTCCGGCGCAATTTCAGCCGCCTTGAATATGGGACCAGCCCACTCATTCATCGTATTTTCAATTTCCGTGTCACGGATAATCGTCTGAGCTTCCACCCGCATTGAACTTCCAATTAACAGGAAAATACTCACTGCGAATATGATAAGATAATGAAAGCTGTTCTTCATTGTGTTCATAATATACATGATAAACTCTTTTGCTCTATAAAACACATAGATTATGACTCTAATATATCAATGGATTGACGTTTTTTGGATTGTGGTCGCGTTTTTTACCGTTCACCGGGATCACCGCTGGTGGACGATCGGATTTATTGCTTCCTGCATGTTTATGATGCGCATGGAAGTTGAGATCATGGTCGGTATTGGCAATGAACACGGCATTTTGCCATTTCTACAATCTCATATTTACAATCGTTTACTGGTTGCCTATAGCCTCATTTACATTATCTTCTTTGTCATGGCTTATTATTCACGAGATACACGCGGCGCCATATTTATGGCCGCGACGATTTCATTTTTCTTTTTCGCGCTGATCATATCAGTGCTGGTCATGGTGTTATAAAATGTCACGCAACAAACCAAAATCAAAAGTTAAAACAGCCAGGGGGCGGAAGATATCTTCAACGCGCTGGCTGCAAAGGCAGCTCAATGATCCCTATATCGCTGCGGCGGAAAAAGCAGGTTACCGCTCCCGCGCCGCGTTCAAGATCAAGGAGATCGATGAAAAACTAAAGCTATTCAAAAAAGGAATGAAGGTTCTGGATCTCGGCGCGGCGCCCGGCGGCTGGTCCCAGGTGGCGGCAGAAAAAGGTTGTGAGATTGTCGCAATGGATTTGCTGGAGATCGATGAAATCCCCGGCGTTAATTTTATTCAAATGGATTTTATGGATGATGATGCGCCGGACAAATTAAAAGAAATGCTGGGTGGGTTAGCCGATATAGTCTTGAGTGATTTGGCACCCAACACGACAGGGCATAAACAAACTGACCATATCCGCATCATGGCAGTGGTCGAAGCGGCCTATTATTTCGCTGTTGAAGTTTTAAAGCCAGACGGGGTTTTTGTTGCCAAAGTTCTTCAGGGCGGCACCGAAAGCGAATTGTTAAAACAGATGAAAAAGGATTTTAAGACAATAAAGCACATCAAGCCCCCCGCCAGCCGCAAAGAATCTTCCGAAAAATATGTTATCGCCAGCGGGTTTAAGGGTAGCTAAATTTTCCTCTTGACTCTTCTGTAAGTTTAAACTAACATTTAGTTATGTTACAGCAAATTCAAGCCATTAGTGACCCTACCCGCTTCGCAATCTTGCAAAAATTGCGAGATCAGGAGTTGCCTGCCGGCAAGATAGCCGAAGAATTTCCGCACATCTCCCGCCCAGCCGTATCGCAGCATATTCGTATATTAAAGGACAACAATCTGCTCTGGGAACGGCGCGAAGGCACCAAGCGCATTTATCGCCTACGACGCAAAGGTTTTTATGATGTTTATCGTTTTCTAGAGGCTTTCTGGGATGAGAAACTGCAAGACCTCAAAGCCGCCGCCGAGGAAGAAGAAAGGAAAAGAGCATGAGTGACACCATAGAATTTACTAGCGAGGTTTTTATTGAAGCCAGCCCGGAAACCGTGTTTTCTTTTCTGACCGAACAGGAAAAAACCGCGCAGTGGTTTGGCGAGATTGTCGACATTGAAGGGAAACCTGGAGGTAAATTTTATATTGCCGCCGAAGCCGGGTTTGCAGCCACAGGCGAATATACAGAAATCGTTCCGTATGAAAAAGTCGTTTTCACCTGGGGCGGTATGCAGGACATTCCCGAAGGCGGCACAACCGTTGAAATTACCTTAAAGGCCGAAAATGGCGGTACACAGCTCACACTGCGCCACTATAATATTCCATCGCAGGAAGCAGCCGACAGCTTCGGTCACGGCTGGCCAACCCATGCTTTCCCGCTGCTTAAGATTGTAGCAGAAGGTGGCACGACGGATGATCGTTGTTTTCGTGCCCGCGAAGAAACCGATTGCGGAAAAGATGGCGCAGAAGCAGCGGCTTAACCCACTTCAGAAATTAATTTCTTTACATTCTCAGAAATTCGGCTATAACTCACCTGCAAATTTCCCCGGTTTTTACGGGGTTGGAGATTTGCATGTCTAAAGCCAAAAATATCCGCCAAGCCCTCACTTTTGATGATGTTCTTCTTGTGCCCGGCGCCTCGGAAGTGCAGCCGACTGATGTTGATACAGCAACGCAGCTAACCCACGAAATCAGCCTTCATATCCCTATTCTCTCCGCCGCTATGGATACGGTCACCGAATCCGATATGGCGATTGCCATGGCCCAAAATGGCGGACTAGGCATCCTGCACCGCAATATGGAGATCGAAGCGCAGGTGATGCAGGTACGTCGCGTCAAACGGTTTGAATCCGGCATGGTTGTCGACCCGATTACCATTGAGCCAAATGCGACATTGGCGCAAGCACTAGAGATGATGCAGCTCAATCGCATCTCTGGCATTCCCGTGACCGAACAAAGCGGCAAGCTGGTGGGTATTTTGACCAACCGCGATGTGCGTTTTGCAGAAAATCCAGATCAGCCAGTTAAAGAATTAATGACATCCAAAAATCTGGTAAAAGTTTACAACACCGTCGACAAAGACGAAGCCCGCAAGCTTTTGCACAAACACCGCATCGAAAAACTCCTTGTTGTTGACGATGATGAAAAATGTATTGGCTTGGTAACAGTTAAGGATATCGAAAAATCGCAGCTCTTCCCGCATGCCACCAAGGATGACCAGCATCGCCTGCGAGTTGGCGCTGCGGTCGGTACAGGCGATAAAAACGGCGTTGAACGCGCCGAAGCGCTGGCCGAAGCAGATCTTGATCTTGTCTGTGTGGATACGGCGCATGGTCATTCCCGAGCTGTTCTTGATACAGTAAAAAATATCCGCGCAATCCGTGGAAACTCTCTACAAATTATGGCGGGTAATGTCGCCACTGCTGATGCAGCCAAAGCTCTGATTGAAGCCGGGGCCGATGCGATTAAAGTTGGGATCGGGCCGGGCTCTATTTGCACCACGAGGATTGTCGCCGGCGTTGGTGTGCCACAACTCACTGCGATTATGGATGTGGCAGAAATTTGCAAAAAGAAAAACATTCCCGTGATTGCCGATGGCGGCATTAAATATTCTGGTGATTTTGCCAAGGCGATTGCCGCCGGCGCCGATGTCGCAATGATGGGCTCACTTTTTGCCGGCACTGACGAAGCACCGGGCGAAGTGATTTTATATCAGGGGCGTTCCTACAAATCCTATCGCGGCATGGGTAGTGTCGGTGCGATGGTCAAAGGCTCTGCTGACCGCTATTTTCAGGCTGGTGTATCACAGAGCAACAAACTGGTACCCGAAGGCATTGAAGGCCGCGTCCCTTATAAGGGGCCAATCTCAACCGTTGTTCACCAGATGGTCGGGGGCCTGCGCGCCGCCATGGGTTATACCGGCTGCGCCACGATTGCAGAGATGAAGAAAAAAGCTGAATTTATCGGCATGACATCCGCCGGCCACAAAGAAAGCCACGTCCACGACGTGACGATTACAAGAGAAGCTCCGAATTACCGGACGAAAAGCTAAGCCGCTTGCTTCTGTCCCGGGTCCCACGCCTCCGGTGCAAACTCATCATTCAGCGGTGTATTCGTAAGGTTATTGATGTAGTTCGTGAACGTCTTGTACGTCACGCCTAAAATAACCTCCATGATATTTTCTTTTGTATAGCCAGCATCCAGAAAAGCCTGTTTGTCTTCATCATCCGTATAACCCCGCTTCTCAACAATCGCTTTGGTAAAATTTGCCAGCGCATTTAATTTTGTATCCGGCGCAGCGCGGTTTTCGCGCACAGCATCAATCACAGCACCATCAACACCAGCCTGATTGCGACCAATCGTAGAATGCACCGCCACACAAAATCTGCAGTTATTTTCAACACTGGTGGCAAGCAACACGACTTGCTGTTCTGCCGGACTTAACGTTGTCTGATCAAAAGCGGCTCCAATCGCTGGAAAGGCCGCCAATGCCTTGGGAGACTCCGCAAGAACACCAAAAAAATTGACGTCGAAGCCAAATTTGTCTCTGAAACCTTTGAGCAGTTCTTTCGAACCTTCGGGCGCGTTATCAGGCGTGTAAATGGTAAAGTCAGTCATGGGAAATCTCCTTTAATCATTGTGGTTGGCAGGTCTTTGCTATAAACAGTTAGACCACTTTAGAAAGAAAGCAAAGACAAATGAAACCGGCGGCCCGCATACAAGCGACAATTGAGCTTTTGGAGCGCATTGAAGACTCCCGCGTCCCTATGGATACGACCGTAGGCGACTATATGCGGGGGCGGCGCTATATCGGCTCCAAAGACCGCGCCAATATTGCCGAGCGGGTTTACGGAATTATGCGCGCGGCTGCGAGGCTCGGTTGGTGGCTGGAAAAAATGGAGCTCGCCGACACACCGCGCCACCGTATCATGGCGTATTTAATGTTGATCGAAGAAACCGATGAAAAGCGTATAGCAGATTTGTTTGACGGCACCGAGCACGCGCCGCAACCCATTGACGAAGAAGAGCATGAATTTATCAAAAATCTTCTAAACAAGAATTTAGTTCATGCCGACATGCCTGAAACAATCCGAGTGGAATGTCCACCAGATTGCGAAGAAAAACTGCGTGATACTTTCGGCAAAGGTTTTTCCGATGAAATGGAATCCATGATCGCAGCCGCGCCGCTGGATTTGCGCGTCAATACCTGGAGCGCCAAACGTGAAGAAGTACAAAAATCACTGGCCAAAGACGGTGTAGAAACCACTGAGACGCCCTACTCACCCTGGGGTTTGCGCTGTGCCAGCAAAGCCTTTTTGTCCAAAACAAAAGCCCTCACCAAAGGCCGTATACAAATTCAGGACGAAGGTTCGCAACTAATCGCTTATGTCTGTGACGCAAAGCCGGGCATGCAGGTTCTGGATTTTTGTGCCGGCGCGGGCGGGAAAACACTGGCGCTGGCCGCAGCGATGGAACGCAAAGGTCGCCTTGTTGCTATGGACAACGACGAAAAACGTTTGGCCAAAGGCAAGATGCGTTTTAAAAAATCAGGCCTCGCCGATATTATTGAAGTGCGCGCGCTATCAGAAGAACGCCACCGCAAATGGCTGCGACGGCAAAAAGGAACCTTTGATGTTGTTCTCACCGATGTACCGTGCAGCGGCTCTGGCACATGGCGGCGCAATCCGGATATGCGCTGGCGCACTTACGGACCACCGGTGGAAGATCTGGTCAAGACACAGGCAGAAATCCTTATAAAGGCGGCGCCAGCCGTGAAACCGGGTGGAAAGCTAGTTTATGCGACATGCTCGCTATTCAGGGAAGAAAACGAGCAGCAAATTGAATCCTTTTTGACCGCGCATACGGATTTTGAAGTCGTCCCTGTTGATGAGGCCTATGGCAACCCGTATATGCGTCTCACCCCGCACCGTCATGGCACCGATGGTTTTTTTGCTGCTATTTTGCAAAGAAAAGAAGCATAGTATAGTCATTCATATCTTCATCTGAACAAGGCATGAGTGACCGACGCGTATACGACATACGCTAGGAACGAATAACGCAGTCCAGATGAATAGATGGATGACTATATTTTTCCAATATCATCCTCCCCCTGATCTTGCTATAATTTTTGTGATGAACAAAAGACTCTCAGAAAAAGGCAATGTGCTATTCTTGATTCTCATTGCAGTCATGCTGTTTGGTGCGCTTAGCTTTGCTGTTAGCCAGATGCTGCGTGGTGGGCCAACCGATATCGGCAAAGAAACCGGTGCATTGCGGGCTGGCGAAGTGGTCGAATACGCCCGCAAATTGCGCGAAGCCGTACAAGGCATGCGCATATCCAATGATTGTTCAGACACAGAAATCAGCTTTGAAAACAGCGTAGTTGCCGGTTACACCAATCTGAATGCGCCGGGTGATAATTCCTGTCATGTTTTTGACCCCGATGGCGGCGCGATGACCTGGGTCGCACCCGCACCAAATGTTAATGACGGTAGCCCCTGGCTGTTTACCGGCGTCGTTGAGGTTAAACAGGTTGGTGACGATACCAGTGAAGAATTGATGGTTATGTTACCCGGTTTAACCCAAAGCACGTGTGAGGCCGTCAACGAACGGCTGGATCTTGGCCTGTCCACTATCCCTGTCGATGGTGATGATATTGATGAAGTTAAATTCACCGGAAGCTATACAAATGGCGATACGATTTCCGGCGGCATCGGCGCGCCAGCCTGCCCGGCGCATGTTCTGTGCGGAAAACCATCGGGTTGTTTTCAAGAAGAAACTATCGGCTTGCGATATATGTTTTATCAAAGTTTGATCGTCAGATAGTTATTTTGGCACTTCTTCTTTTTCGGACGATTTTTTCTTTTCTTTTGATTTCGGCTTGTCCTCTTTTTCATCGCCCTCATAAACAAATGTCAGTGCGCCATCCGCGTAATCCACGGTCACCACACCGCCGCCAGCCAATTTACCAAACAGGATTTCCTCGGCCAGCGGTTGCTTGATTTTTTGCTGGATAATCCGCGCCAGCGGCCTTGCGCCCATCGTCACGTCATAGCCAGTTTCAGCCAGATACTTGCGTGCGGTATCAGTGAGTTCAATCACCACATCTTTATCAGATAATTGCGCCTCAAGCTGCATCACGAATTTGTCTACAACCTTTTCAACAGTAGTAAGCTGTAAATTCTGGAACGGCACAACGGCATCAAGGCGATTTCTAAATTCTGGCGAGAACATTTTATTGATCGCATCCATATCTTCCTCGATGCGCACATCACGCTCAAACCCCATCGGCGCCTTGGCCATTTCCTGCGCCCCGGCATTGGTGGTCATGATCAGGATGACATTTCTGAAATCAATCGTCTTGCCGTTATTATCGGTCAGCTTGCCGTAATCCATCACCTGCAAAAGAATATTAAACAAATCAGGATGGGCTTTTTCAACCTCATCCAGCAGCAAAACAGAATGCGGATGCTGGTCAATTTTATCGGTCAGCAAGCCGCCCTGCTCAAAGCCAACATAGCCCGGCGGCGTACCGATCAAGCGGGAAACGCTGTGGCGCTCCATATATTCCGACATATCAAAGCGCAGCAATTCAACGCCCAGAGTCTTGGCCAGTTGCCGTGCCACTTCAGTTTTACCAACACCAGTCGGGCCGGAGAATAGATAAGAGCCGATTGGTTTTTCAGCCTCACGCAATCCCGCGCGCGCCATCTTGATAGAATCACACAGCACATCAATCGCGTTATCCTGATCGTAAACCATGGTCTTAAGATCACGCTCCATATTCTGCAGCGCACTCTTATCATCCTTGGTCATGGTCTGGGCCGGAATGCGCGCAATTGCGGCAACCACGCCTTCAATATCCTTCACATTAATTTGTTTTTTACGTTTGTTTTCCGGCACCAGCATCTGCGCCGCTCCAACCTCATCAATAATGTCGATGGCTTTATCCGGCAATTTACGATCACCAATATATTTATCCGACAACTCCACCGCCGCCTTGATCGCATCCGCTGTGTACTTGACCTTGTGATGTTCTTCGTAATGCGGTTTCAGACCCATAAGAATTTTAATCGTGTCTTCAACGCTCGGCTCCTTGATGTCAATTTTCTGAAAACGGCGCACAAGCGCACGATCTTTCTCAAAATAATTACGATACTCTTTATAGGTCGTTGAACCCATACAACGCAGAGAACCGTTGGACAGAGCGGGTTTCAGAAGGTTCGAGGCATCCATCGCCCCGCCGCTTGTGGCACCGGCACCAATCACAGTGTGAATTTCATCAATGAACAAAATTGAACCATCAATTTTTTCGAGCTCAGCCAGCACCGCTTTAATGCGCTCTTCGAAATCACCACGATAACGTGTCCCGGCCAGCAAATTCCCCATATCGAGCGAAAAGATCGTCGAGTCCTTTAAAACATCCGGCACTTCTTCTTCAACAATGCGCTTGGCCAGACCTTCGGCAATCGCAGTTTTGCCCACACCAGGATCACCAACATAAAGCGGATTGTTTTTGCTGCGGCGGCAAAGAATTTGAATCGTACGATCAACTTCCTGCTCGCGCCCGATCAGTGGATCAATCTTGCCGTCCTGCGCTTTTTCATTCAGATTTACACAATAAGCATCCAAAGCCTCAGAACCCGTTTTGCTTTGCTGCGTCTCACTTTCTTCAGTGCCGCGCGGTGTACGGGCCCCATCATTTTGCGATGGCACTTTGGCAATGCCGTGGGATATATAATTCACCGCATCAAAGCGCGTCATGTCCTGTTCTTGTAAAAAGTAAACCGCGTGACTTTCGCGCTCAGAAAACAGCGCCACCAAAACATTGGCGCCGGTCACTTCCTCCCGGCCCGAAGACTGCACATGAATGGCGGCACGTTGTAATACACGCTGAAATGCTGTCGTCGGCTTGGCTTCCTCGGCTTCTTTGTTCACCAGATAACCAAGCTCGCTTTGAACATATTGCTCCAGCTGATCACGCAGATCGGGCAAATGAATACCGCAAGAGCGCAGAACCGCCATCGCATCCTGATCATCGGTCAGCGCAAACAGTAAATGCTCCAGCGTTGCATATTCGTGATGCCGGTCATTGGCAGCGCCAAGAGCTTTGTGAAGTGTTTGTTCTAAATTACGTGAGAGCATTTATTCCTTCTCCATCGTACACTGCAGCGGTTGTTCATTGGCCCGCGCAAAATCCATCACCTGCGCCACTTTGGTTTCGGCAATCTCGTAGGTGAATATACCACAAATTCCAACGCCGCGCCGATGCACATGCAGCATGACATCGGTGGCTTCCTGACGGTTCTTGCTGAAATAGCTCTCGAGCACATGGACAACAAATTCCATCGGCGTGTAATCATCATTCAGAATGAGCACCTTGTACATGGCCGGTTTTTTGGTCTTGGGCCGGGTTTTAAGAATAACGCCAGTCTGCTCGTCCGGCTGGCCGTCATCGTCGCCCCCATTATCGTGGTCCGGACTGCCATAGTCCGGATCGTCGTCCGCTCTTTCCTGTCCAATTTTCTCAATAACGATCATGCTAATCCTTAAAATAGGCCTTTCCACCATCTTATCAATTCTTAAGTGAATCTCTCAACATCTTAATTTATGAACGCAAAAACGGGGCCACATTTGCATGCGACCCCGCTCGAGAGATTATCAAAATACCTTAAGCTTTAAGCCGTCGCAAAACCACCGCTTGCTTTTTTGATGGCATCGCTAAACTGAGCATTAAAAGGCTCAGTGCTTTCAGTCATCACTTTAACGCTAAGCTCGGAAATCTTGGTTGCACCTTCCATGAAGTCGTCAAAATTGGCCTGCGCCATTTTGGTCTGCACTTCTGCCCACTCATTAAGGGTTTTGGTGCTCATGGCTTCCTTCATAAATTGCGCCTGCTTTTCAGCCGCGCTCTGGGCCAAAGCAGCACTTTCACGCATAATATCTTCAAAGCCTTTGGTAAAGACCTGGCCGAATTTCATAAACGCTTCCGTATTTTGACGGTTAAAATTGGCAGCATCCTGCGTCGCTTTATCCATTTTTGTTTTACCTTGTGTCATCATCGTCTCCATTGTTGTATCTGTTGCTTTATTCACAGTTTTATTGACTGTTGTCTTAGCCGTTTTTGGGGCCACCTTCGGGGCCGCTTTTGCCTTCGTATTCCCCGTTGTTTTGACCTTCGCAGCCATGACAATCCTTCTTTTTTTATACTAAAACGGCCTGTAAGCCTTATAAACAGCGCCCGTAGCTAAATTTTGCACTGCACCATTTCTACTTTAAAGCTAACACTGATCGCTACCCTCGTCAAGACTTTTTTTGCACTGCACAAAAAATACCCCTAATTACGCAAACATTGGACAAAATAGCAAAAAATTTGTAGAATGTAATATTGGAGTTGGCCTTCTTTGAGCTTTGCTCAAGCATCTTAATATAACCGTCTTCGTACCAGTGAGCCTGTCTATGACTCGAACCACGCATCATTCTATTCAAGCTTTTCAAATAAGACACAATGTTTTTGCGACTCTGGCCTTTATTCTGGCGCTTTCCGTTGGACTGGCTGGGCTGACACAAAGCGCTCAGGCCAAAGGCAACCCGCGTTACGCCTCAATCGTTATGGATGCCGATACCGGACAGATCCTCAGCCAGAGCAACGCCGATAAAAAACTACACCCAGCCTCCCTCACCAAGGCGATGACCCTTTTGATGGCCTTTGAAGCCATTGAGCGCGGTGAGATCAGCCTAAGATCCCGCATGCGCATATCCCGGCATGCCACCACTATGATCCCAAGCAAGCTTGATTTACCCGCCGGATCAACAATAAAAGTTGAAGATGCAATTTATGCACTGGTGACCAAGTCAGCCAATGATGTTGCCGTGGCAATGGCTGAAAAACTTGGCGGTAGCGAGCGAAAATTTGCTCAGCTAATGACGCGCCGCGCCCATGAAATTGGCATGGATCAAACGACATTTCGAAACGCATCGGGCCTGCATGATCCACGTCAGATCAGCACCGCGCGGGATATGTCCAAGCTGGCCCGTGTAATGATCAGCCGCTATCCAAAATATTATGCTTATTTCTCAACCAAGAATTTTACCTATGCCGGCAAGACCTATCGCAATCACAACCGTCTGATGGACACCTATAAGGGCATGGACGGCATGAAGACAGGGTACATTCAGGCTTCAGGCTTTAATCTTGTGGCTTCCGCCGTGCGCAACAACCGGCGCATTATCGGCGTGGTTTTCGGCGGGCGCACATCCAAATCAAGAAACCGCCATATGGCCCAGCTTCTTGATCGCGGCTTTTCCAAACTGAGCAGCGTGCGTGTCGCCAAAGCCAGAGTGCCACTACCACCACGCAAACCGGGTATTCTTGTTGCCCTGCAATCTTTAAACGATATGAACCCTACAGCAGGAGGGCCTGAAGGTGGGCAGGGCACAAAATGGGCGCAACTCAATCCGGCGCTGCAAAGCAATCTGTTCAGCCGCATGATCGGCGAAGGTGATTCCGACCCATCTGTTTCAAAACGTATCGAAACGGGGTTGATTGCGATCGCCGCCCATAAGGGCGAAAAAATCCCTGAAAAATATATGCAGATCGCCAGTCTGAACAAAGACTCAGGCGTAGAAAATAATATCCAGCCCACAGCAAACAAAGCCGTGCCTTACAGAAGACCACAAGTGAACAAGCTGCCAAGTGACGAGCCATGGGCCATTCAGGTTGGCGCTTTTACCAGCCGCGCCAAAACCGATCGCATGATCAGCAAATCCCTAAAAAGCCTGCCGCGCCGTTTGGCTACGGTCAATCCAATTATTGCGCCGCTGAACACAGACACTGGCTGGCTGTTTCGTGGGCGGCTTAGCGGCTACACACGGACACAAGCCTTCGAAGCCTGTTCCTACCTCAAGGACTGTCTGCCGGTCCCGCCGCGCTAACTCATGGCACACCATCAACAAACAAAACACGAGCGACAAGGTGAACGCGGCAATCTGCTGTTTATGATCCTGCTGGCTGTTGTGCTGATTGGCGCCTTAACCGCTGCCATCCAATCCACCGGAAGGCCGGAAGGCGCCAATATCGATAGAGAAACCCTCGTCATTCGTGCCAGCGAAGTGCAACGCTACGCTTCCGAGCTGGAACGTGCCGTATTGTTTATTTTGCAACAAAACGGCAAAAGCGAAGTAGATATTCGCTTTTCCCATCCTGATGCCCATACTGATTACGGCGATTTATCCGCTGATGCCGACCCGAGCGATCAGGTCTTTCACCGCACCGGCGGCGCAGCCAAATACCGCGCGCCCCCTGCTGATATTCAAACACCCACCGGCGGAAACTGGGAATTTTACGCCGGTACGCATTTACCCGAGGTCGGATCAACCAAGGCTGATCTGGTGGCGGTTTTGCCCAATGTAACATTGGCTTTTTGTGAAAAGATAAATGATCTAAACCAACAAAGCGGCGACCAACCCGAAGATACTGGCGCCGCTGCCGCTGCCGGCAACGATCCAGGGGATTGCGTTGATGCTGGCGCACTGGGGCGGTTTGACGCTGGACGGCAATTCTACGATACCCCGTCAACGCCCAACACGGTTGATGAAAGCACTTTTACCACCATGCCCGGCACACAAGGCTGCGTGCAATGCGTTAATATAGGCGGCGCGCCCTATCACTTTTATCATGTGCTGTATGCGCGGTGAGAAACTATTCTGAAACGCGGTAAATTTTCGCCTGGGATTCAGACAGCGTCCGCATTTCACCAGAACGCGGCAGAACATAATCAAAAGCACCAACGACTTTTCCCGTAGACGCCTTGACCATCCGCAGATTAATCGGCACTTCGCGCCGGTTCGTTTCATAAGTACCACCAAGAACAAATTGCGGCTTTCTTTCCTGCATCGCAATGCCCTGCACCGCACCCGCCATGGTTTCATCAAGATGAACGTTATAACCAAGCTGTGTCAGCCTTGTGCCGACCTGTTCAGGAATCTTGCGACCAAGTTCCGAGGTAATCGCCGGTTCACCGACAAGGGTGAGCGGCTGTACTTTTATAGGCGCGGATTTGGGAACGAATGTAACAATTTGCTGCGTAAGATAATCGGCGGCCGCATAGTTTTTTTCAGCCAGATTAACGTCATCGCGCGCGAAAATATCCCTGATAACAACTCCGGCGGCACCGGTGGCCACCTGGGTCGCGCTCACACAAGCCGAGAGAAAAGGCGCGCCGAGCGCCAAAATCAAGCAGGCAAAAAGAGACGCTAGGGCTCTTTTTCCTAACCTCACTGATTATGCCCCCCGCCGGCCGGCGCAACTGTACCGGTAAAGCCCATATGCGAAGCATAACCGTAAGTCGGAACGTTATAAAGGTCACTCACCCGCAAGGCTTCCGGCCCGGCGCCCATGATCAGGCTAAGAACCAGATCACCTTCATCTGCTTTTTCAGGATTGAGGAAAATACCGTCGCTCTTGGGCGGTTGCGCCACAAATTTCAACGGCGTTGCCCCTTGCGGATTGGTTACAACATTATGGCCACGCACAGCCAGCTCTTCACGCAAAACATGGTCGAAGCTATTGTAAAACGCGCCACGCTCGGCTGTGTAGGCACGAGACGGCGGCGGCGATAAATAAATGCCACCAGCAGGAATATCGGTCGCTGCTTCCAGCTTCATCACCAAATCAGCAGCCACCCCACGCATCTGCGCCAGCACTTCGGCATTTTTCCCGGCGCTGTAATCATAGCCAAGATCATGTGCCTCCGGCCCTGGCGGTGATTTATACGGCTCCTCAAAGGAGCTGTACCCACGCCCGACAGGCCCCGGATTCCAGATATTGGTGAGATCATTCATGTGACAGCCAGTGAGGCTGACCATTGCTATAGGCAAAACGAGAGATAAAAAGCGCATATTGTGAACCTGTACATATATTAAGAAAAACAACCGACAAAGCCAGTTTAGCAAGTCTTGGCGGGCAGGTATAGAGTATTTCAATCCTAAGCCGCTTCATCCTTAATTCTGGCGATGGAGGCCGATGTTGAGTGGCCATCGGTAAAGCCCATAATACAAATCTCGCCACCGCCAGCCTTAACCGCCGGGGCTTCGGGGATCTCGCTTTCACTGTAATCGCCACCTTTAAAGTAAAAGTCCGGCTGGAGCTTTTCGATCAGGGCCGTAGCCGTATTGTCATCGCCTTCTTCCTGCGCGCCGAACAGCACCACCATATCAACACCAGACAACGCCGATAAAACCACAGCGCGGGAAACTTCATCATGCACAGGACGGTCTTCGCCCTTTAAAATTTTCACCGACGCATCACAGTTAAGCCCCACCACCAGCCGATCGCATTTCTTGCGCGCTTCATTTAAATACGACGTATGACCGGCATGCAGCACATCAAAACAACCATTGGTAAAACCAACCTTTAGGCCCTTCGCTTTCCAGCGCTGCACATTTTCGGTGGCCTCTTCAACGCTGCAAAGCTCAGCCTGTGCCGCCGCCCCATTCAAACCATCGAGCAATTCCTGACGGCGAATGGGCGCGGTGCCAACTTTTGAAACAACAATCGAGGCCGCCAGATTGGCAAGCTCTGCCGCATCGCTAAGCTCCGCGCCAGCCGCCAGCGCCGCAGAAATCGTCGCAATCACCGTATCGCCCGCGCCGGACACATCAAACACTTCAATGTCTTTTGTACGCAGATGAACAGGCTCACCTTTTTTCTGTACAACGCTCATGCCGTCACGGGAACGCGTAGCCACAACCGCTTCAACACCGCTTTGTTTGATGAGTTTACGCGCAGTTTCAACAATGTCTCCATCACTCTCGACAGGAAGATTACCCATCGCTTCGGCCAGTTCCTTTTTATTCGGCGTAATCACATTCGCGCCTTTATAACGACTGTAATCCAATCCCTTGGGATCAACCAGCACCGAAATGTTTTTACCTTTGGCCAGTTTAATCAACGCACGAATAACATCATCGCCGAGCAGCCCCTTGCCGTAATCGGAAATGATCAACGCCTGAACATCACCGATCAATTCTTTGGCTTTTTGCAACAATGCTTTTTCTTTTGCCGCCGACAAAAATTGCTTCTTCTCAAAATCAGTGCGCAGAAGTTGCTGATGCCCGGCCAGATAACGCGTCTTTACAATCGTCGGGCGATCGTCATCAATCAACAAACCACCGGTATCAATGCCGAGTTCTTTGGCCAGTTTGCGAATTTCAATCCCATCTTCGTCATTGCCAATCACTGAAAGCGCCTTTGCTTTCACCCCCAAACCAGCGAGATTGGCCAGCGCATTACCGGCCCCACCAAGCATGGATTTTTCACGGGAAATAGACAGCACAGGCACAGGACTTTCCGGCGAAATACGCTCTACAACCCCATAAACAAAGCGATCGAGCATAATATCGCCCACCACCAAAACAGCGGCGGAATCCATATCTTCTAGGCATTTTTCAGGCTCAAAATCGTTCATTTTCATGCTTTATTCTGTGAAATTAACATTTTTCATTAAAAACCATGCATTTATGCGCTTTTGTTAGGATTTCGTCAATCTTTCTGCTGTCTAATTAAAGGTACGATAAAGAATAATAAAAAAGAATATTTAGGGCAAATGACGGTAATAAAAGGGTTGCGCACGTGGACAGGGATTATACTGAAACAAAAAGCCAAAAAGGCATATTCACACAATTAAAAAGTTATCTGGATCGCAGCAGGCTGGGTGAGTTGCTGGTGATCCGCGGTTTGATCACGCCAGCACAATTGCGCAACGCGCTGAGCGAGCAAAAAGAAACTGAAACGCCCCTTGGACAAGTCTTCCTAAAACACGCAATGATTACACGCCGTCAGCTCATTATGATGCTGACCCGGCAGATCACAGTGCGCGTTACGGCGACGATTATGTTCTGCACATTGTCTCTTATGAATTTCGGCAGTAAAAAAGCCCGCGCCGATGTCGTGCGCGACATTCCATCGATCATTACAATTGCGACGCCTGAAACCAGCCCCAATCTTACAAGAGTAGCATCTTATCCGGCATTATTCGGCAGCACAGAAAAACGCTCGCACAACCTCAAGGCTTTCACGAAATGGACGACCATGTTCAGCCGTTTCGAGCGCTCCATCAATTCACCGACATCAGACAAGCTGATGCGCGAATGGAAACAAAATCTAGTAGGCTTTCAAGATTTATCGCTGCGCGACATGGCCGATGAAGTGAATGATCTGATGAATTCAAAGAAATATAGAAGCGATAGCAAAAACTACGGCAAGTCCGATTACTGGGCGACGCCGGCCGAGTTTTATAATCGCGGCGGCGACTGTGAAGATTACGCCATTGCCAAATACGCGGCGCTGCGCGCGCTGGGTGTGCCGGATGAGCGGCTACGCGTTGCCATCATTCATGACAAGATCAAAAATATCCCGCATGCAGTTTTGATCGTATACACGGATCAGGGTGCCTATATCCTCGACAACCAGGTCAAGGAAATGAAGAACGTGCGTAGCGTCAGCCGCTACCGTCCGATCTTTTCAATCAACCGCACGGCCTGGTGGCTTCACACCGCACCAAAAGGTACAACGATTTTGGCCTCTGCGGATTAATCACTTCCAACTTTATTCCACTTCAGCAATCCTGAGAATATTCGTGCTGCCCGGCGTACCAAAAGGAACGCCAGCGGTCATGACAAAACGCTCGCCTTTTTTGGCAAAGCCGTGCCCGCGCACCAGATCCGCCGCGTGACGGGCCGGACCGGTAAAGTCATCAGCCGTTTCCGGCGTATGAACAGCATGAACCCCGTAAGAAACCGCGAGCCGTCGCGCTACATCAATATCCGGCGTCAGACAGAGAATCGGAACATCAGGACGCTGACGCGCCGCCCTTAACGCCGTCGAACCCGACATCGTATAAGTAACAATCGCTTTCGCCCCGACATCCTGCGCCACATAATAAGCCGCCGTTGAAATCGCATCGGACGGATTGCCTAATGTATCGGGGTGATCGTTTTCCATGATCTGCTGATAAGTCTCATCTTCTTCTGTACGCGTGGCGATGCGGTCCATGATCGTCACCGCCTTCACCGGATATTCGCCAGCTGCGGTTTCAGCCGAAAGCATCACCGCATCGGCGCCATCATAAACGGCCGTTGCAACATCGGAGGCTTCGGCCCGCGTTGGCCGCGCATTCTTGATCATTGATTCCAGCATCTGCGTCGCAACAATCACCGGCTTGCCGGCATGGCGTACGTCACGGATGACGCGCTTTTGCACGGAGGGGACATCCTCGGGTGGAATCTCGACACCGAGATCACCGCGCGCCAGCATAATGCCGTCAGAGAGTTTTAAAATTTCATCCAGATGTTCCAGCGCCGAAGGTTTTTCGAGCTTCACCATCAATGCCGCTTTGCCCGCGATAAGTTTCTTCGCCGCCTTCACATCTTCGGGACGCTGGACAAAACTTTGAGCGATCCAGTCGACGCCCATCGCCAGCGCCGCTTTTAAATCCTTCTTGTCTTTGGCCGTCAGCGCCGGTACCGGAATCACCGTGCCCGGCAGATTAAAGCCCTTGCGCCCGGCCAAACAAAGTCCTTCCACCACTTCACAATCGAGATAAT
Organism: Alphaproteobacteria bacterium; assembly: GCA_021775965.1. Lineage (GTDB taxonomy): Bacteria > Pseudomonadota > Alphaproteobacteria > Micavibrionales > Micavibrionaceae > UBA5701. The sequence continues at coordinate 387,425 of JAJFGV010000043.1, read as the reverse complement.
CCTTACCTTTTTTAATAACGCGCACGCGCACTTTGCCGTCATCGAGCAAAATCTCGCTGCCCTTTTTAAGAACGTTCATCACTTCCGGATGCGGCAAATTGACACGCGATTCATCGCCCGGCTTGGAATTGGAATCAAAGCGAATCACCATGCCTGGCTCAAGCGCAATAAAACCCTCTTTAAAATCACCGATACGAAGTTTAGGCCCCTGCAAATCAGCCATAATACCGATGGGATGACCAGATTCTTTTTCGATGCTACGAATTATTTTAACGGCTTTTTGATGAGCCTCATGAGAGCCATGACTAAAATTCAAGCGAAAAACATCGACTCCAGCCTTCACCAGAGCCTGAATCACCGACTTTTTCTCTGATGCCGGACCGAGCGTGGCCACAATTTTGGTTTGTCTTTTACGACTCATTTTTTGAATTTTTTCCGTCTGAATTCTTTTGACCTGATTCATACTGTCGCAATTTTTATAGGGAGTACAGATTCTATTTTTAAAAACAAAACCTTGAACAGAATCAGCATGCATAGGTATCCGGCAAATACGTCCCAAAAGGGCAGAATATCACCCACTTTCTTTATCTATTATGTCTATAAAACGCGCAACATTATTACTTTTTTGATTTTTTTGAGGGGGGATAAAATCGACGGATAACTCGATTTTTGATTTTAAATTCAACTGCTTTGACGCTGTGGAGCGGCAAAATAGGAATAATATCAAATTGGCGACACCCACGAGATATAGTATGTTGGTTTTTAAGAAACACCACGGATTGTGTATTTATACACATTTCCACATCTCTCTACTTTCATCCCCAGTGGATACAATATTTTTATCGAGGAGTAACGCTCATGTTTGACGTCGCGCAAATGGAGAGGGGCAACCGCGTACAAATTGACCGGTCCCGTGATGCCAATTTAACCAATTTTGGCAAGGCCACCCTGACCGATCGGTATTTAATGCCGGAAGAATCGTATCAGGACCTCTATGCGCGCGTTTCCATGTATTACGGCGATGACAGCGAGCACTCCCAGCGTCTTTATGATTACATGTCCAAACTCTGGTTCATGCCATCCACACCAATCCTATCCAATGGTGGCACCAGCAGAGGCCTGCCGATTTCCTGTTTCCTGAACGAATCCGGGGACTCCCTTGAAAATATCGTCGAGCTTTGGAACGAAAATGTCTGGCTCGCCAGCCTTGGTGGCGGTATCGGCTCTTACTGGGGCAATGTCCGCTCTATTGGTGAAAAGGTCGGCCGCAATGGAAAAACGAGCGGTATCGTACCGTTTATCCGTGTGATGGACAGCTTGACCCTGGCAATCTCTCAAGGCAGCTTGCGTCGCGGTTCTGCAGCAATTTACCTCCCCATATGGCACCCCGAAATCGAAGAATTCATCGAAATCAGACGCCCAACCGGCGGCGATCCAAACCGCAAAGCGCTGAACCTCCATCACGGCGTTCTCGTCAATAATGCTTTCATGAACGCTGTTGAGCGCAATGAAGAATTTGCCCTGAAATCACCCAAAGACGGCGCAGTCGTCGATAAGGTCAATGCGAGAGATCTGTGGATCCGTCTACTGACCGCGCGCGTTGAAACCGGCGAGCCCTATATTGTGTATATTGATCATGTGAATGACGCCATTCCCGACCATCACAAAATGGCCGGTCTGAATGTGAAGATGTCCAATCTGTGTTCGGAAATCACATTGCCGACCGGCAAGGATCATCTTGGCAATGAGCGCACGGCGGTTTGCTGCCTCAGCTCGCTCAATCTTGAGAAATTTGATGAGTGGAAAGATCACCCGACCATTGTTGAAGACATCATGCGATTCCTTGATAATGTGCTGTCGGACTTTATCGCCAAAGCGCCGGATTCGATGAAGCGCGCCAAATACGCTGCGATGCGCGAGCGCAGTGTTGGTCTTGGCGTCATGGGCTGGCATTCCTTTCTACAAAGCAAAATGATCCCGATGGAAGGCGTGATGGCCAAAGTCTGGAACCGCAAGATATTCCAACAGATTAAACGCCAGGCCGATGAAGCATCCGTAAAGCTGGCCGAAGAACGCGGCGCTTGTCCTGATGCTGCTGATTACGGCGTGATGGAGCGCTTCTCCAACAAGATGGCAATTGCGCCAACGGCGTCGATCTCGATCATTTGCGGCGGCGCTTCGCCGGGTATCGAGCCCAATGCCGCCAACGCCTTTACGCATAAAACGCTGTCCGGTTCGTTCCCGGTGCGCAATAAATATCTTGAAACCATCCTCGAGGAAAAAGGCCAGAACAACGAAGAAATCTGGAGCTCGATCTTTACCTTTGAAGGTTCGGTTCAGCATCTCGATTTCCTATCCAAGGAAGAAAAGGACGTATTCAAAACCGCGTTTGAAATCGACCAGCGCTGGATCATTGAACATTCTTCTGATCGCGCACCATTTGTGTGCCAGGCGCAAAGCGTCAACATCTTCCTGCCCGCCAATGTGCACAAAGCCGATCTGCACCGCATTCACTGGGAAGCCTGGCAGAAGGGTTTGAAATCCTTATATTACTGCCGCTCCAAATCAATTCAGCGCGCCGAAAGCGATGCGAGCTGGAAACGCGCGCAGGTGGACGACGCGCCGAAAGACAACCGCGAGCCGGAGCTGGAAGAGGAAAACAAATACGAGGAATGCCTCGCCTGCCAATAAAAGTTTTACTGGGTTGCTGGGTAGAAAGTCCCCGTTTCGACGGGGATTTTTTTATGCCTTCACACCCATCCATCGTCATCCCGTTGGCATTTCGGCAAAGCCGAAATTTGCACAAACGGGATCCATATGTCTGCGGGCGAAGCCCGCTGTCTTTTCTGGATCCCCGCTGTTTAAGCTCGCTAACGCTCGCCGCGGGGATGACAGGAGGGGGGAGCGGGGATTTTTTTGGCCTAAATCCCTGAAAGATAGTCACTTTGCCCGCTTCCTTCAGTTCGTTCGTAAATTGGTAGGGGGTGGGGGGCCTTATGCCTTTGATTTTGTTTGATACCGGCCCTTTTTCTTTCAGTTCGTTCGTCAGCCAGCGCTGCTTCCAGCCGCTCCATATCATAAATACCCCGCGCTGTGTTTAAAGCCCTGCTCACAAATTCGCGGTTGAGGCGCAGCATTTCCCGGCATTCGTCCCAGACGCCACAGCGATGTCCATGTTTATAGGCATTAAGCGAAGAGCGTTTTTTACCCTCGGTGGTTTTCGGACCTGTTGATTGTTCCCAGGGCTTGTTTTGCCGGCAGCGCTCCGCCTGTTTCTTCCGCCGTTCCTCGCTCCATCCTTTTGTCATGTTTGTCTCCTATCGCAGTAAAACGCAAAAGGAGCATAATAGGATATTATTCCTGATTTGTCAAGGATTTTGGGCCGTGTTTCTCCGAACTCAGAACTCCACTTATACCTGCTGGACTTTGCTTCGCGGCTTATGCAAAAATGCGCCATGGCGACAAAGACAAAAACACAGAAAGCCCTCAGGGCTCTAGACCAGTATTGCAGCGAACATGATTTACGCGCGACAGAGCCGCGCCGCGCTGTCTTAAGCATTGTAATACAAAGCGCACAAACCCTGACGGCCTATGAAATTCTGGAGAAGCTAAAAAAGAAAATGCCCAATCCCAAACCGCCCACCGCTTACCGGGCGCTGGATTTTTTAAATGAGCACGGTTTTATACACCGGATCGAAAGCCTGAATGCTTATGTCCTTTGCAATGTCGATCACAAACACACCGGCTCACAATTTCTGATCTGTGATTCATGCGGCAATGTAAACGAAGCCCATCTTTGCCATCTGCCAGCCTCTCTTGAAAAAGAAGTGCAGGCAACAAAATTTCATACATCCTTCTGGAACCTTGAAATTCATGGACTCTGCAAAAACTGCCGCTAGAAAAAATAACTTGATTGACCCTAAATGTTATAATATAACAATGTTACTTTATAACATTTAGGGATTTTAGTTATGGATTTAAGCGATATATTTTTTCATGCAGCCATTCTCATTCCAATTGAATGGATGATCCTGCACAGTACACCGCTAGGCCCTATGTTAAGCGGCCTAGGGGAAGCATTATGGGAGAGTGCAGGATTCGACTGGGGACATATCGAGCATAGTCATGAATTTCATTGATAGAGCCAAAATATCCTTGAAAAACACAATATGTAGTGGTAATATTACTTTGTTGGCACAATATGTGCTAATTCCTTCGTAGTTTCTCCCAACACCCGTCCGAATCTGTGGACGATCCCTCATTAGGACTCCCATCGCGGGGCCCGCGCATTAAACTGAAGAATACAGAATCATAAGGAGTATTTTACCATGGCCACCAAAGCTGTTCTTACCGACGACGTCAACACTGCCAAATCACCACTTTTACAGGAGCGTCATGTTTACAAACCGTTCCTCTATCCATGGTGTTACGAAGCGTGGTTAACGCAGCAGCGCGTGCACTGGTTACCCGAAGAAGTACCGATGGCGCAGGACGTCCATGACTGGAAAAAAACTCTGACCGAGGCCGAGAAAAATCTCCTCACGCAAATTTTCCGCTTTTTCACGCAGGCCGATGTCGAGGTCAATAATTGCTATATGAAGCATTACTCGCAAGTGTTTGGCCCGGTCGAAGTGCAGATGATGCTGGCCGCATTTTCTAACATTGAAACCGTGCATATTGCCGCGTACTCGCATTTGCTCGACACGCTTGGCATGCCAGAATCCGAATATTCCGCCTTCATGAAATACAAGGAGATGAAGGACAAATATGATTACATGCAAAACGCATCGATGAATTCGCGGCGCGATATTGCCAAGACCATGGCGATGTTCGGCGCGTTCACCGAAGGGCTGCAGCTTTTTGCCAGCTTCGCGATTTTGATGAACTTCCCGCGCTTTAACAAAATGAAGGGCATGGGCCAGATCATTACCTGGTCGGTGCGTGATGAAACGCTGCATTGCCTGTCGATGATCCGGCTGTTCAAGGAATTCATCAACGAGAACCAGGATATCTGGGACGATGAGCTGAAAGCCGAAATTACCGATAGCTGTAAAACCATTATCGGGTTTGAAGATAACTTTATTGATCTGGCGTTTGAACAGGGCCCGATTGAAGGGCTGACGCCGGATGAGGTTAAACAATATATCCGCTATATTGGTGACCGACGGTTGCAGCAACTCACACTCGATCCGGTCTACGGCATTGCCAAAAACCCATTGCCGTGGATGGATGAAATGCTCAACGGCGCCGAGCATACGAACTTTTTCGAAAACCGCTCCACCGAATATTCCAAAGCCTCAACCGAAGGCGAATGGGAGAATATTTTCGAGCAGGACATTTTCTCCGGCAATTACGGCAAGAAAATCGGCGGCGTTGATAGCGGCGGCGACAATGATGATGGCGATGGCGGGGATGATATTCTTGCGGCGGAGTAGGCTCTAAACCTCGTTATCCGTATGCACGGTGAAGCCGGAACCACGCAGGGTTTCCACGATTTCCACGACATGTTGTTTGTCGCGCGCTTCGATGACAACCTCAAGCTCAGCCCGTTTCAGTGACACGGTTTGCATCATACGTTGGTGAATGACCTCGACCACATTGGCGCCGCTTTCGCCAATGATGCGGGAGATATCGGACAGCTGACCCGGCGTGTCGTCAATTTCAAACGTCAAACGTGTAATCCGCCCGTCACGCACCAGCCCGCGCAGGATTAATGTCGAGAGCATGCGCGAGTCGATATTACCGCCGCACACGACCAGCCCGACTTTTTTGCCTTTGAAATAATCGATATTGTTTTTAATCACAGCCAATCCAGCGCCAGCCGCACCTTCGGCCACCAGTTTTTCATCGCTGAGCAAATCAAAAATAGCACATTCAATTTCGTTTTCATTAGCAATCTCAACACGCGAGACAAGCTTTTTGATGACCTCGATATTGTCTGGCCCCGGCTCTGCCACGGCAATTCCTTCGGCCAAAGTCGAGCCGCCAATGTTAGCGTTATAGCCATCAACGCCCACTTTGACGGCCGCATAAGCCTCCGCCTGCGCGCCGATAATTTCAACGTCAGGATTTATACCTTTAATCGCCATCGCAATGCCATGGATCATACCGCCGCCGCCAACAGGCACCACCACGCAATTAAGGTCAGGTTGTTGCTCCATCATCTCAAGCCCAATTGTCCCCTGCCCGGCGATGACGGCCTCATCTGTGTAGGGATGCACAAAGGTGAGGCCTTCTTCTTCGGCCAGACGGTAAGCTTCGGTGGTTGCCTCAATCAAATCCTTGCCATGCAGCACAACGCGCGCGCCAAAATCTTCGGTCTTTTTAATTTTGTTAAACGGCGTGCCGTCACACATCACAATCGTCGCAGGAATATCGAGACGCTCCGCATGATAAGCAACCCCCTGCGCATGATTTCCTTGCGAACAGGCGACCACACCTTTTATACGCTGCTCATCATCCAGCGTTAAAAGCTTGTTCAGCGCACCACGCGCCTTGAAAGCATTCGTATGCTGCAGATTTTCCAGCTTCAGATACAAATCTACGCCCAAACGCATTGAAAGCCTCGTGGCGCGCACAGTCGGGGTCAGAATAGTGGCATCCTGAATGGCCTCACGGGCCTGTTTTATATCTTCAAATGTGACGGTCATTGCTGTTTAAATCCTTAAAATCAAGGCGCTAACCTATAGGGAATTTGGCGCAAACGCAAACCCCTCTTGCCGGAAAGCATTAAAAATGATACGACAGGCGCGGATTTAAATGAATTAGGGCTAAAAAAATGACACATCACTGCGGCATTGATATCAACAACGACTGGCGCGTTGACGAGCACTGGAAAATTGAAGACCTGCCCTGGGATAAGCTCGACCCATCCAGGGTTAACCCTGATTTGCTGAAGGTCGTGAAGGCCGCCGCCCTTGTTGAATATAACGCTGAAGTTTACGCGAAATATTTGTGTCAGGTTTTTTCCGATGATGAACATGTACAGGATAATATTACTACATGGTCAAGCGAAGAGGTGCAGCACGGCCAAGCGCTAGGCCTTTGGGCAGAACGCATCGATCCGTCCTGGAATTTGGAAATCGCGATGAAAAAATTCCGCGACGGTTACAACCCCGAACATTTTATCAACGAAGTTTCTGCATCCATACGTGGATCACGTGCCGGTGAAATGGTGGCGCGCTGCATGGTTGAGGTTGGCACCAGCTCTTATTACTCCGCTATCGGAAATACCTGCGAGGAACCGGTGTTGAAAGAAATCTGTAAGAAAATCGCCGGCGATGAATTCCGTCATTACAAATGTTTCTACGACATCATGCATAAATATATCGAGGCCGATAACCTAAGCAAATTCGGACGGCTCAAAGTTGCCGTTGGTCGGATTTCCGAAGGTGAAGATGACGAACTGGCCTATGCATATTTTGCCGCCAATGCCGATGGCGATGAAAAATATGACCGCAAAAAATACAGCCGCGAATATCTGGGCCGTGCCTATAGCTACTACAAAAAACAAGAAGTCGACCGCGCCGTCTCGATGATTTTTAAAGCCTGCGGGTTCAAGCCACGGACCATTGCCTATAAAACAGCCACCAAATTTGCCTGGTGGAAGTTTGAATCCGAGGCACGGCGTATGCAGAAAATGGCCGCTTAATACCGCCTAAAAACACTACATGCCGCCGAATTGTATATAATTCTGTGGAAAATACTCCTTATCTCTGCTATGCTTAGAGCAACTGGTAATAAGGGAGTCCCCTTGATCGAACAAAGATTGCCACTTTCAAATACAAGACCCTTAGGCGAAATCGCAAACGCCCAAAGCCTCCCTTTAGGCCCAATCCCACCAAAACTTAAAAGACGTTTTCACTTCACTTTTCACAGAGAAGGAATTCTTGCATGTCTAAAAAAACACGTCACAAAAAACGCGGTAACTTTGAGGTTCATGAGGGTTCTCGTACCAACAATAAAACAAGCAACGTAGTGCAGACGGACAAATCTGACTGGCATCCTTTGGATGATGAAATTAACGGCCGCAGAGATCAAAAATACGTCAAGAACATTAAACCGCGCTCGGAAGGGCAAGCGGAATTGATGAAGGCCATCAAGGAATACGCGCTCACTTTTGCCGTTGGCCCAGCCGGAACCGGCAAGACCTATCTGGCTGTGGCAAACGCTGTTGAGGCGCTGGAAGCCGGCACGATCGAGCGCATTATTCTCTCGCGCCCGGCGATGGAAGCGGGAGAGAGCCTTGGTTATCTACCTGGCGATATGGAGGAGAAAATGGCGCCGTATTTAAGGCCACTCTTTGATGCGCTCGGTGATCGGCTTGGCGGCAAACGCGTTCGGCAATATATGCAGGACGGCACGATCGAAATTGCGCCGGTTGGATTTATGCGCGGACGGACGCTGAATAACTCATATATCGTAATAGATGAAGCGCAAAACTGCACCTACGGACAACTGAAAATGTTGCTCTCGCGGCTTGGTTGGCATTCAACAATGGTGGTGACGGGTGACCCGGATCAAAGCGATTTGCTGGATGGAATGTCAGGGCTTTCGCAGATTTGTGACAAGCTGGAAGCCGTTGAAAACATTGCGGTTTGCAGGCTTGGCCAGGTTGATATTGTGCGGCATCCATTGGTGGCTGAAATGCTTGAAGTTATATAGAGATAACCCCTCGTCCTACTGCGTAACAAAAGGGTCGTGCAGAAATGTGCGGCCCTTTTTTGTCTTCCTTTTGTGGGGCCACTTTAGGCGAAAGCGGGGCCGGATTTCGGGTCTGCTTTTTTGCTGCGCCCGGACAGTAGACCCGATTTGTGGACCCACTTTCTTTTGCCTGTTCTTACCCTAAAATACAAAAGGAATATCGTCCTATATTTAGGTGCAAAAGTCAAGCGGGTTTTTAACGATGCATTCGATGCGCCGGACCCAAATCCGGGCCGCTCTGATACAGCGGATCGTCATTCAGGATCGCGGTGCAATCGAGATTGCGCGCGGTAACCTCGTCATTGATCGCCTGATCGGGCTTCGCGCCGGCATAACGGTAGCAGAGCGTTGCCGCAGACATCTTCGCCGGATCACCGGAAAACGACGGCGTTTTGTAATTCCCGCAGGCGGTGAGGGTTAATGTTAGGGATATTAAAACTATGTTTTTCATGGTTCCTATATTGTCATTCTGGGCAAAGTGAAGCAATGCCCTGCATTTTAACGTGGAATTCAAGAGATTATATGAATAATTAAAAATAAGGGATTTCTTATTCAACTCTTGCAGTGCTAGAATCAACCAAGTATACGATATATTAAATTTTATAGTTTAGAATTAGGCATGCCACAATATAAACGCCCACCCATTGTAGAAGCTGTCATAGATGTTCGCTTTAAAACTCCGCTCACGCATAAGCAAATAGAGAAATTTCAGAAAAAACTTAATAAAGATTATCCTATATCGAAAGATATACATAAGGATTTTGGCATTGTTTTCAAAATTAGCAAAGCTGGCCCAGAGCCACAGGACTTTAAAAAGGGGGTTGTCGGTAAACGATTAGAAACAAATGATGCGGAATGGGTCATTATATTATACCCGGAACAACTTACCTTTGCACGCCGAGCACCTTATACAAATTGGAAAGATTTTTTCACAGCTTTTCAAGATGTTTGGAAAGCACTAAAAACAGTGGCGGCATTAAGAGTACTGACACGATTGGCTGTTCGATACGTAAACCGAATAGATATACCTTTAGCGAAAGGTATAAGTGCAATCAATATAGCAGATTATTTAAATGTCGGAGTTACTACGCCCAATGAAATGTCAGTAGATGGGTATGAAGCTATTTTAGGAGTTAAGATTAACGAAAATACGCAAGCAGTTGTAAGAACTGCCGCACAGGAACCTACTCTACCCAAAACAGCCGCTTTGCTTTTAGATGTTGATTTATTTATTCATAGTTCTTTACCAGACAACGACACAGAAATTTATAAAAGTTTGAAATGGCTAAGAGAGCAAAAAAATGAATTATTTGAAAAATTTATAACTGATAAATCAAAAATACTTTTTGATAGGGAAATTGTATAATGCAACTACTCTACTCATATGAGCCAACAAAAAAAACTAAGGGGGGAAAAGTTCTGCAGAGCTTTGCCAAACCCACTGATCTAAGCAAAATTGAGAGGTCTGAAAAACAGGGTGTTGAAGAAAGACCATCGCAGAACACTGACTACAGCGATGATATTATTCAGAATTTATTCGATAATCGCTCTAATCTAAAGCAATTAATCTCAAAAATTTCCATGCATATGAAAGATGCAACACGCAGAGATTTTTTTAAGCAAATCGACGAGCTTTTGGATATAGAAGAATTCACGGAAGATGACAGCTTAATAAACCAAGAATCATTCCGAGCTTTTCTTAACTTCTTTTCGACTACACATAATTTAAAAAGAACTGCCTTAACAGTCACGCCCTCAGGTAATACTGTCACTTCATGGATAGTGCCAAATGAAAAATTGCATATTGAGTTCTTACCATCTGGCTATTCAAGGACTATCGCCTCACTAGTCAAAAATGAAGAAAAAGAAACTAGAGCACATCAAGGGTCGCTAGATTCCATGAAGGAGTTTCTATACGACAATAAGATTATGTGTTGGCAGCAGTAAGGATAGTTTATGCAAGATATTCCTGATGAACATCATGTTGCACGATACTGTGGTCGACAAAAACAAATCATTGAAGATGGTAAGGTTTTGGGGGTACAACCTCAGTTCTTTACATTGAGGGCCGAAAAAAAGCCACCTGAAACCTATCTATCCTGCGATTGGATGGAATTTTTCTCTGAAGATAGAGATGAACAGCTTGACGGTGTATGTAAGGCTCTGACAGGAAAAATGGATAAAATTGGGAAAACAGCAAAAATAGCAATAATGAGTGTATCTTCTATAAAATCATGCGGAAATAAGCACAGCAAAAAAATAAAAATTCTTCAGAAAAAGAAAACATCTTCTTATTCAGGAATATACGGTTTGCCACAAGACAGCAGCGATTTGGATTTATTGGCTGCTCTCGCTGATGAAGAAATGATTGATCTTGTGAGCTTTGTTTAAGCCACCCCACCCTTCTCATCAATTCCCTTATCCAGCAAACGCACTTCGCCCTCTCGCCATCTTCGCATGTTGCCTTGCGAAGCGAGCCTACCGTGATCAACCAGGATATAAACGCGCTCTGCTACCATCTGGGCCAGGCCGTCTATGCCCGCCAGCGCCGGGGCTTCGAAGACTTTTGAAATCATGACAGCAATCTTGACCCACTCATTGCTGGCCGCAGTCAGGATCAGGGCGTCGATTGTGTCGTTATGCTCGCTCATGTTTAAGCCGCCTCGTTCTTCTTGTCTTCTTCCGCAACAAAATCACGGACGTCCTGCGTGATTTTCATGGAGCAGAATTTCGGGCCGCACATCGAGCAAAACTTTGCGTGCTTGGCGCCTTCGGCGGGTAGGGTTTCGTCATGCATGGACCGCGCGGTGTCGGGGTCGAGCGATAAATTAAACTGATCATTCCAGCGGAATTCAAACCGCGCAAGGCTTAGCGCGTCATCGCGTTCCTGCGCGCCCTTATGGCCCTTGGCCAGATCGGCGGCGTGGGAGGCGATTTTATAGGCAATCACTCCGGCTTTGACATCGTCGCGGTTCGGCAGGCCCAGATGTTCCTTTGGCGTCACGTAGCACAGCATCGCCGTGCCGTACCAGCCGATCTGCGCCGCGCCAATCGCCGACGTAATATGATCGTAGCCGGGCGCGATGTCGGTGGTCAGCGGCCCGAGCGTGTAAAACGGTGCCTCATGGCAATGCTCGAGCTGTTTGTCCATGTTCTCCTTAATCAGGTGCATGGGGACGTGGCCGGGGCCTTCGACCATGGTTTGCACGTCATGGCTCCATGCGATTTTTGTCAGCTCGCCCAGCGTTTCCAGCTCGGCAAATTGCGCGGCGTCATTCGCATCGGCTATACAGCCGGGGCGCAAACCATCGCCGAGAGAAAAGCTCACATCATATTTTTTCATGATCTCGCAGATCTCCTCGAATTTTGTGTAGAGGAAATTTTCGCGGTGATGATGCATGCACCATTTGGCCATGATCGCGCCGCCGCGCGAGACAATCCCAGTGATTCGGTCTTGCGTCAGGCGAATGTACGGGAGGCGCACGCCGGCATGGATGGTGAAATAATCAACGCCCTGCTCGGCTTGTTCGATCAGCGTGTCGCGGTAAATTTCCCATGTTAAATCTTCGGCAACACCGTTCACTTTTTCGAGCGCCTGATAAATCGGCACGGTGCCAATCGGCACGGGCGAATTGCGGATGATCCATTCACGGGTTTCGTGAATGTCGTCGCCGGTCGACAGATCCATGACATTATCGGCGCCCCAGCGAATCGCCCAGACCATCTTGTCGACCTCTTCACCGATGGAAGACGTGACGGCGGAGTTGCCGATATTGGCGTTGATCTTCACGTGGAAATTGCGGCCGATGATTTGCGGCTCGAGCTCCGGGTGGTTAATATTGGCCGGGATGATGGCGCGGCCTATTGCGACTTCCTCGCGCACGAATTCGGGTGCGCAGTTTTCGCGAATGGCGATGTATTCCATTTCCTCGGTGATGATGTTTTGCCGCGCGTAATGCATTTGCGATTTGTTGGTGTCTTTGGCGCGTTTGGCTAGCCACGGGGCGCGGATTTTGGGAAGGCCTTTTTCGATGGCGATTTCTGCGTTTTCATCGGTGTAGGGGCCGGAGGTGTCGTAGACGGTGAAGGTTTCGTCATTTTCCAGCGTGATTTCGCGCATCGGGACTTTAAGATCACCGACATATATTTTCTTGGAGCCGGTTAAAGGGCCGCGTGTGACATGGGCACAATTATCGTTCCGGGGCTGGTCTTTGGGCATTTCGGGTTCCTTTCCCTGCGTTGGTCTTAACCAACAGGTTCCAAGGGTTTGTTCTCAGCCCTTACGTAAGGGCACCCCTAAGGTGTGTTTATGATGCGATCAACTTCGCGGAGCGGCAAAGATTTGTCAACTATCCCGCCATATAAAATATTATGCATAATACGTGATAAGCTGTTATAATATCGTGATGCAAAAAAAGCTATATCACTGCCTGTATAAAAATCCTGAGGGAGATGCCTTGGTGCCAACCTGCCGCCGTGAAGTTAATGGGCGGGAGGATGTATTTTTATTTGCAACTTCACATCTCAGCAAAGCCTCTGCTTTTGCATTCTCCTATCATGATGCGGAAGTTATAGTGAACGGTCCTATTCAAGGCACAGAGGAGGAATTTATAGTTATCTGTGGTGGCGAAAAAACATTACATAAGGATAGGCATATCAAAATTTACGAATTTTCGAGTGCAGGGTTTGAGGAAATAAAAGGCACCCGCCAATGGGTTTCAACGGAACCAGTTCCTTTTGATAAAACCAAGACCGCTCTTGAAACGACAGATTACAAAGACCTCATGGCACAGGGTTTACAAATTTTTCTTATGGAAGAAGGGGCTGAAGAACTGGTAGCTGAAAATTTTGAGAAACGATATGAGCATCAATCAAATGAAAGCATGCTCTCAGACTTGTTAATAAAAAATCGTGCGCGCTGGATTAACAGAGAAGAAAACATTGCCGTAAGCAATGTTCTGGCAGCCAGAATTGATGGGTTGAATGCAGATATACCCATAGCCGCACTATAAGGCACAATCACTTGTAAAAAAGAATTTGTCAGCTCGACCTCACCAGTCTATAAATCCCCCATGTTCAAACAACGTTTAAAAAGAACCGCGATGATGGCCGCTGCTGCTTTTGTGATTGGTGGCGGGATTGCCTATATGCAGGTTAATTCCGAAACGGCACGTGTTGTAGAGAAATCAAGCACGATCGAGCCGATGGCGGGCGCGGCGCAGGTTGGCGGGGCGTTTGAGCTCGTCGATCACAATGGCAAGACGGTGACGGAGGCTGATTTTGCGGGCTCTTATAAGGTCATCTTTTTCGGCTTCACCTATTGTCCGGCGGTTTGCCCGGTTGAGTTGCAGAAAATGGCGAAGGTGCTGGACAGCCTCGAGGGCACAGATATCCAGCCGCTGTTTGTTACTGTCGATCCCGAGCGCGACACGGTTGATGTGATGAAGGGCTATGTCGAACAGTTTCACCCGGATATTGTTGGCCTGACGGGCAGTCAGGCGCAGATTGATGCAGTGATGGAGAGCTACAAGGTATACGCCACCAAAATCGAGAGCGAGTTCATGGATGGCTATATGATGGATCATTCGGCGTTTATGTATCTGATGAGCCCGGATGATGCGCTGATCACGCTGTATCCAACCGAAGACACGGCCGAGAATATTGCCAAAGATATCAAGAACCGCCTGAACGCTAGCTAGCTAATTACCCACATGAGGATGGGAGGGAGATATCCCCGGGGCCTATCTACTATAAACGGAACTACAACAACCGTGACGCCCTTGTCCACCAACACTAAACGTTCGTGGATCGAACACAGTTTTAGCCTTTCCTGAGACATGATCCACGACACGTCGTGAAAGAAGCTTTCCATTAAATGGAGTTTCGCTGAAGGCTCCTGGCTTATTTTCGATGGGCTGCTTTCTCTTAAGATGAAGAATTAGGGGTATTCCTATAACTATTTCTTCGCAATTCTCTCCGGTACCTCTCCGGCTAAGACTTGAAAGTTTGGCGGTCTCCAATTCAGCTACGTCTTCAATTATCAAGCTGGTTTCATGCTCATCAGACATATATAAATTTCCAGAAAGAACCTTCCTTGAATCCGCCCGCGCGATTGGAACAACAACCACACTTTTTATATCCTCATCAGGATCCCTTTTAATTTTTTCGATTAGTGCAGGATAAGAAGATTTTGTTCCATTATTACCAGTACACCAGATTATCTGACCAACTTCTGTTGTCTTAGGAAGAGATCCTAGCTCTTTGGAAAGCTTGGAAGGTTCCTTAAATTTCCCAGTAATCACGGGATTAGGCTTGGCTACTAAATCCATCATTCTATATCCTTATATTTACACAAGAAAGACTTCTGTAAACAATTCAAAAACACTTGTAAAGGATAATTTTATGACTAATTTATGCATCTGGTCCTCTTTGGGATCATAGATAGAAGGCTAGCGAACGGTGCCTAACTAATCGTCTTCCAGTTTTTGTAGAAAACACCCTTGATACTATTGAGGATAACGCTCAGCTTGCTGATCAGAAAGTTGAACGCTTCGTAGTGATCGGACGGGCGGACGATATCCATGAACAGGCAATAGCGGATCTGATCCTGAGAATTATTCAGCGATTCATGCATCACCGTATCATCAAAAATAAACAGCGGATCATCATGCCAGTAATGTTTGGTATTATTCGCTTCGATATAAATCTGGTCATTTTGAATCGGATTTAAATTGTACAAAACCCGCAATGATAAACGCAACGGTCCGAAATGAAGCTTGGTCTTTTGCCCCTTGTTAAAGGCAGACACAGCAACGGTTTTGATGTATTTCGTATCCATATCATAATCGACGATCGATTGGTCCAGCACTTTGTCGTACCATTTGATAAAGAGCATGCCACGGCCACTATCGGCGAGACGTTTGTCCATCCCTTCGATGATTTCATCTTTCTTACCTTTAAAAATCTCGACGACTTCCATGATTTCCGTTTGGTAATCCTCGGGCAGATCCTCGATTTTGTAGATGATTTTATTCTTGTAAGAAAACAGATCGGCCAGCAGATTAAACGGCGCCATCAACATGGTCAGAATTCCATTGCCTATGAAATAACGCTTCAGCAAAAAGGGAGTGATATCCTTGTGCCGCATGACATCGATCAGCCCACATACCAGAAAAAACAGCACCAGCCGGGGGACAAACCACACCGCCAATACAACGGCGGCGATACCGGCGGCACGGCGGGGAAGTTTACGCTTTGTGCGTTCAGATAACATCGACCCGGCCCTCTAGTCTTCCAAAATGGCGTTGAGCTTCATCGCATAACCCATTGAGCCCTTGATTTTGAGCTTGCCCATCATAAAGGCAATATTAGGGTCCTGAGTGCCTTCGAGGATCTTTTGAAAGGTCTCCATTGAGCATACCAGGGTGGTATCAGATTCATCATCTTCATTGCTCATAACCGGCGGGTCCTGGGTCGCATCAACGAAAATGATGCCATCATCACCGAAGTCGAACTTCACTTTTGCCCCGAATTTAGGGGCATAAGAGAGTTTTTTCTGGATCTGCTCTGTGATATTTTCAAGGCTCATACGGGGACTATACAGGGTAAAAAGCCAAAAACCAGCGTAAAAGTGCGCTAAGCCACGGCGGATAAGGCTTTTCATTTTCCAAAAATGATTGTATGTGGTTATTCACAGTGCTACTGTGTGCTTCGTTAGGGATTATATAACATTATTAGAATTTACAAATTGAAGGTGATCATCATGACACGGTTGGGATTTAAGGCTTTTGTATTAACTCTTTTTGCGGGTGCAGCATTTTTGGTCGCACCGAGCAACACACTGGCCAAAGAGGACAAGGCAAAGGCAACCGGCCCGGAGCTTTATTTCTATCCGGCCCAGGCCTGGAATGTTTACCCCTCGCCCGTGGCACAAGTCAGCACCGGCGCCAAAAGCTGTACCATCAGCAATGAATTTAACAATGGCTTTCACATGGAGCTCAGCGGATCAACCGCCGGCATGGAAATGTTGAGTGTGAATTTTATCCAGCCCGCTTTTGACGAAGGTCAGGTTTACGGCGTTTCCCTGAGCGTTCCCGGCAGCATTAACAAACAACTTTCCGGCCAGGCACCACGCAGCGAAGTGCTGACGATTAACATGCAGGGCCAGACCGATTTATACAGCGCGATGCGTTCGGCCAGCGTTTTGGACCTGAGCCTCATGGACAATGTATTTCGTTTTTACATGACCGGCTTTGCTGATTCCATGAAGCGCTTTGATAAATGTATCGGCGGCAGCATCACAACCATCCCTGAGGCAGCGCCTGTCAAAGAAGCGGCGGCTCCCGTACAGGAAGAGACACTGGAAGCACCGGCCCCGGCTGCTATAGAAGAAGTTGTGGCAGCAAAAGAAGAAATGGTCGAAGAAAAATTTGCGGCAAGCGAAACACCAGCAAAAAGTACGGATGAAAAAGTTATCATCGATCTTACGCAGCCACCAGCGTTTGAACCGGGCACATCTTTCGAAGATTTGCCAAAGCCGACCGCACAAAGTGAGACAGCGGTTTCCGCGCGCAATACAGCCCATAACATCTCCGAAGATGTTTATGAAATGCCATTTGAAGCACAGGCAATGGAAGCGAGCGTTAAAGGTTCCAAAGACGCGCCAAAAATTGAGATCGCTGAAGTTGATGATGCTGCTGAAAAAGCAAGCGCACCTTTGCTGGCCTCATCCAGCGTTTCATCGGACGTGTCGGGCAGCTTGAGCAAAAGACCAAGCCCGGGCGGTTATAAAAGATTATCCGAGCGCCTGGCCGAGGAAATGGGATCGCTGGCACCGCCCACGACACCATCCGCCTCTGCACCCGGACGTAGTGCACCTGCTGCTGCGCCCACCCCTATTGCTGCATCTGCTATAACATCTGCTGCGGCACCATCCGAAGTGGAAGATGACATAGAAATTGCCTTTATACCCGATGCGGAGCCTGCCAAGCAGACAGACAAGCCAACACCTGTACCTTTTGCCGAACCTGAAGTGAAACCTGCGCCGAAACCAGAGCCGGCACCGGAAAAAGAAGCCGAAACGGCAAAAATGGAAGAAATTCCGTTGGAAACGATTACGTTTAATCAGCCCCGGCCTTCAACCAAAAAAGTTAAAAATCATAAAACGCCGGACATGAAAGTCAGCCACGCGCGTATCAAGATGGATACGGACATTACAAAACTTGGTGATGTTGAACCTTCCACCAGTGGCGATGAGCCTTTTAGTTCATCACGGCCTTTTGCCGATACCAATATGCGTGACAAAGTTTCCGAGATGGAAAAAATGATCCGCGAGCTGAACCAGGAAAACTCCAAGCTGGAAGGTGAGCTGGAAGGTGCATTAAAAGAATCCGAGCAGGAGCATGCATCCGTTTCATCGGAGAACTGGAATCTGGAACGCGCGACGATGCGTTATAACGAAGCCGAACGTCAGATTGATCGCCTCGGCAAGCAGCTGCAGCGTGAGCGCGCCGCCTGCACGCAGGACACAAGCAAGCTGGAAAACATGTTATTTGATCCGGAAGTGACCAATTCGCAGCAAATCGCGCGCCTCACAGCGCTGGAGCGTGAGATCGAAGCCGCCAAAGCCGAGCAGGAAGAACAGCGCAGCCAGTACGAGGCCCGCATCCGCACACTGCAGGAACAGCTGAAGACGCAATAATCAAAGATTGCTAGAAGTCATCTTCTGACGGGGCCATCAAGGTATCGGCGCCGGCCAGGACCATTTTGAAACGTGCATCGGCCTCCGGCAGCACGCGTGCCATGTAAAAGCGGGCGGTGGTAATTTTGGATTCGTAGAAAGATTTATTGCCTTCGCCCGATTCCAGTTTGGCCCGCGCCGCTATCACCATCTTGCACCACATAAAGGCCAGCGCCACCAGCGCAAACTGGCGTAGGTAATCAACAGACGCCGCACCGGCTTCATCAGGATTTTTGAGCGCGTTTTGTGCGGTCATCGCCGTGGCTTGCTGGAGCTTGGCGAAAGATTTGGCCAGCGGGAAAATAAATTCCTGCATCGCTTCGTCTTCCTGATGAGCCGCAATAAAATCACTGACCGGGTGGAAGAAACGGCGCAGCAAACGCCCGAAACCCTGGCCCATTTTACGCCCCACAAGATCCAGCGCCTGAATACCGTTGGTGCCTTCATAGATCATCGCAATACGCGCGTCACGCGCATATTGTTCAACGCCGTATTCGGCGATATAGCCGTGACCGCCGTGAATTTGAATGGTGTGATTGGCGATCTCGAACCCCATATCGGTTTGATACGCTTTGATGATCGGCGTCAGCAATGCGACAAGATCATCGGCGCGTTGGCGCTCGGCTTCATCTTCGTGGTGCAGGGAAATATCAAGCTCCATCCCGACCCAATACGATAACGCGCGCGCGCCTTCGGTCACAGATTTAGAGAGCAGCAGCATCCTGCGAACATCCGGGTGGACAATAATCGGGTCCGCCGGTTTGTCCGGGAACTTGACGCCCGTAAGCGAGCGCATCTGCAGCCGGTCTTTGGCATAGGCCACCCCGTTTTGATAGGCGACTTCTGCAATCCCCAAACCCTGCATCGCCACGCCAAGGCGGGCATCATTCATAAAAGCGAACATCGCGCGCAGACCCTTATGTGGCTCACCCACCAGCCAGCCGCGCGCATCATCAAGATTCATCACGCAGGTCGCATTGCCGTTAATGCCCATCTTGTGTTCGATCGAACCACAATTGATAGCGTTGCGATCACCGATTTCACCCGCATCATTCGGTACAAATTTTGGCACGACAAAAAGCGAAATGCCCCTCACCCCTTCCGGTGCATCGGGCAATTTTGCCAGCACGAGGTGGAGAATATTTTCGGTGAGATCATGTTCACCGGCGGAAATAAAGATTTTCGTACCGGTGATGTTATAAGAATCGTCTTTGTTAGGCACGGCCTTTGATTTGATCAAACCCAAATCGGTCCCGCAATGCGGCTCGGTCAAACACATCGTGCCGGACCAACTGCCATCGGTCAGTTTCGGCAGGTATAGCGCCTTAAGCTCTTCGGTGCCAAATTTATGGATCGCTTCATAGGCACCGTAAGACAGGCCGGGATACATGCCGAAGCTCATATTGGCGCTGCAGATCATTTCCTTCATCGCCGTGCCAATCAAAGTCGGCATGCCCATACCGCCGTGTTCAGGGCTGCAAGCAAGGCCCGTCCAGCCGGCCTCAACAAAAATGTCGTAAGCCTCTTTGAATCCTTTCGGCGTGGTGACATTGCCGTCATCAAAATGACAGCCTTCCTGATCACCGCTCTGGTTCAGCGGAAAAAGAACCTCTTCACAGATTTTGCCACCTTCTTCGAGGATTTGATCAATCAGATCAGTGGAAACCTCTTCGTAACCCGGGAGCTCGGCCAGGCGGCTCGCGCCCAGAACGTCATGAAGGATAAAGCGAATATTTTCGAGAGGGGGGGAGTAAACGGGCATATCAATAGATTCCTTTCATTGATAAAACCATTTTAACGCGAAGGGACGCAGACGCGAAGGTATTTTTGAAGACTAATCCTCATCCAGCATGGCAAGGATTTCATCGGCGACAAGATGGGAATCGGCCGCTTTGATCCTGGCTTTGGCTTGTTCCATGGATGATTGCTGTTTTTTGGTCATCGCGGCGGCGATCTTGTCGAGTGTTTCCTCGCCAATTTGCGCGCGCGCAGCATGAGCATTGGCCAGCGCTTCCTCGCGGATACGCTGGCTTTTGCTCGTTCCTTCACGGTCACCCTCTATAGCCTGGAGCTCTTTTGTGTCTGGCTCCTTGCGTTTGTCCGTGTCTTTATGTTTTTTCTTGTTCAACCAAAACATGATTTTATCCTGGCAGAGAAGGATTAATGGGGCGTTAAGGAGATATGGGAAATTATCCTGCTTTGGTATGAATCTGGCCGTAAACAAGGATAAAAGAGCCAGCCATAATAAGCACGCCGCCGAGAAAAACCGTCCAGTCAAAATTGCGCACACCAAAAAACAAAAAGGCAAACAAGACGGTGAAAATTGGATAAGAAATCTCCCCCATCGCAGCATAGACAGCGGAGGTGTTTTTGATAGCATAGGTGGTGAATAGCCACCCCAAAGCAGGAGACATCACAGCAATCAATACGATTGTGAAATCTATTTTATTTTGCATGAAATCCCACGTTAGAGGCTCAGCCTTAAATTTCATTAAACCCAAAGCCAAAAGCAGTTCAACAAGAGCCACTAAAAAAATATAGCTTGCGACATTTATGGATTGCATCGCCTTTTCGGTAAAGATAAATGCCATACCGTAAAACATTGCCGCAACAATAGGAAAAAAAGCCAAAACGATATTCATCATTAATTCCTGAGGGGTTTGCCTTTTTCGAGCATATGCTCAATCCGCGCCATGGTGCCTTCGTTGCGCACCAGCTTCATGAATTCAATGAGCTCGAGCTTAACCAGATCATCCTCGCTGATCGGTTTGGTCCAGTCGGCATTCTCCCCGCCGGAAAGAACCGTGGCCAGATGATCGGAAACGGTGACATCGTAAGGCGTGGCTTTGCCGGATTTACGAAGATCGCTAACGGCAAGATCCAACGCCATTTTGCCGCCGGGGCCGGGCATGCGGATTTCCTCGACTTTTTCCGGCACCTTGTAGTCTTTCGCCAACTCCAACGCGCGCTGTTTCGCATCAAAGAGCAAACGATCGCGGTTCATGGTAATGCTGTCGCTCTCGCGTAAATATCCGATTGATTTTGCTTCGGCCGCGGATTTTGCAACGGCGGCGAGCCCGATGACTTCGAACGCTTTGCGCGTTGCGCCGACCGGTGTGGTGTCGGGCGCAAACCACATCGCGTCTTTTCCGTGTTTCTCGACGCCTTTGGCGAACTGCTCGCGTTCCTTTTCCTGAAAACGCAAAATCATTTCCTTGCAACCGCCCCAACCGGGGATCAAACCAACGCCGACCTCGACCAGACCGCAATAAGTTTCCGAATGGGCTTGCACCGCATCAGAGGCCAACAAGATCTCACAGCCGCCGCCAAGTGCCATGCCCGATGGCGCGCTGACCACCGGAAAGGCGGCATATTTCAGCGCCATAAAGGCTTTCTGACCACCGGCGACGAATTCTTCAACCTGCGGCCAGAGGGCGATATTGATCGCAAACATCGCAAGGCCCAGATTGGCACCGGCGGAGAAATGTGAAGCTTCGTTGTAAATGACGAGCGCTTTGTAGTCTCCTGTGCCGTCACCAATGGTCTTAATTGATTTGTGCAACAGTTCAAAAATCTGTTCATCGAACGTGTTCATCTTTGACGTGTGTTCGAAACACAAAACGCCATCACCAATATCCCAAACGGAAGCCGAACCATTTTTCATCACGGGTTCGGAAGAAAGTTTTATATCTCGCAGTAAAAGAACGCCCTCACCACGCTCTACATTGTTGTATTTTCCATCTGTGCCGAAATATTGTTGTTTGTCACCTTCTATCCGGTAGAAAGTGCCGTCGCCGATCTTTGTAAGGATGTCCGGCACAGCAATACCTTCTTCGCCCAGCTTGCCCGCGAACCAGGCGGCGCCCAGCGCATCGATCATCTCAAACGGGCCTTTTTTCCAGTTATAGCCAAGCTTCATACCTTCATCGATATCAAACACCGTATCGGCAATTTCCCCGACCAGCGACGCGGCATAGGCCAGTGTTTTGCTCAGAACTTTCCAGGCATAGGCGCCGCCCGCGTCATCGGTTTCAACGACAGCTTTCAGGCCTTGACGGCCCGCAGCAACGGAAGCCAGAGAGGTCGCCGCTTTCTTTTCCGATTTTTGATAGTGCCCTTCGGTGAAAGAGGCGGGGTCAATACCCAGCGCCTGTTTTTCTTTCACGCCTTTTGGTGCATCAGGATTAAGACGGTAAAATCCACCCTTGCCTTTGCGGCCGGTATAGCCGGCCTCGATCATGTCATGAACAAATTTATGATCAACAAATTCCGCGCGGTACGCGTCATCTTCCGGCAGTGTTGAAAGCAACGACGCCGAAAGTTTCGGCATCAAATCAATCCCAACCAAATCAATCAGGCCAAAGATACCGGTTTTGGGAATGCCGACCGGCTTGCTCATCACCGCATCGGCGACTTCAATCGAAATGCCCTGATTAATCGCTTCGTTCACTCCGGCGGTAAGCCAGAACACGCCGAGACGGTTGGCAATAAAGCCTGGCGTATCGTGACAGTGCACGACACCCTTACCGAGCCGTACGTCACAAATCTCGCGGATGATCTCCACAGATTTTTTATCGGTTTTCTCCCCGACCACGAGCTCCAAAAGCCGCATATAGCGCGGCGGATTGAAGAAATGCGTAATCATGAAATCTTTGGCAAACTCGTCGGGTTGGCCCTCGGCAAGTTTATGCAGCGGAATGGTTGAGGTGTTGCTCGACACAATCGAGCCCTTCTTGCGGTGTTTTTGAATCTTCTCGTACGTCGCATGTTTGATTTTGAGATCTTCGAGCACCACCTCTATAATCCAATCGCAATCGGCCAGCATCTCCAGATCATCTTCGAGATTGCCCGGCGTGATGAGCTTGGCATTACTTTTGTGCATGAACGGCGCCGGATCGGTTTTGAGCATTTTGGCAATTGCGCCTTTGGCGATGACGCTGCGGTCCTCGGCATCCTTGGGAACAATGTCCAAAAGCACGACCGGCAAGCCCGTATTGGCAACCTGCGCAGCAATCCCGCTTCCCATCACACCTGCGCCGATAACCGCGACTTTTTCTATATTCATGACTTCACCTTAAAAGACTTCCCAACATTACCCAAAAAGATAGCAGATTACGCCGGGAAAACGGAACGCATAATATTTATTATGTACCCTCACCCGAAAACAGCGCATCGTCAGGCACAGCTTCGGGGTTGGGGCCTTTGGAAAGCTCTTCTATCTTATGGCTGGTTTGCTCTACAACGTCAGATTTTGCACCAATAATTTTTTTGGCCTCCCCATATATTTCAGCCTCGAAACTACGGACATCCTTCAGTGTTTTCATAGGAAATTTGCAGGATTTTTCAAGTCGTTCGTAAGAATCCAAAAGCGTTTCAAAACTGTCCACGTTATACAGTCTTTCTTTTTCCCTATCGAGCGCTTCACGACGATAGCGAATCTCCGGCACTTGATATTTGGCGATATATTCGCGGGCTTGTAAAAGTTGTTTCTCCATATCATCGTAGGCCAGACGAACTTCAAAATTACGCAGGAAAATATTGTCTTCACGTCCGACGAGTTGCTTTACTTTTTTCTGAACCAGCTCTGTAATAATTTTGGATATTTCGACCACCAATACCCATTGTTCCCGTCGTTGTTTTTTGTTCTTTCTAAAGAAGGCCTTACTCTCTTTCTCGGCAATTTGATCAAAGACAGTTTCAGCCAGAGAAAATTTCTTTTTTCGCAAATGGCCAATAAAATCATCTATTAGTTTTTTTGCCTGCTCGGCATCCAGTAAGTCACTCAGGGCTCTATCCAGAAATTTAAAAACAAGATCCAGTAACGCTACAATCGGTTTGGCCTTATTGATACGAGCCATATAGATGGACAGCATATCGCGGCGACGACAGGAAACGGCAATCTGATCAGGCAAATCATAGGACCATTCGATGTCCCTGTGCTCCTCCTCAACATCACCCCTGGCTTGTTCGATATCCTGATCCAAAACTAACATCGTCGTATAAAGCTCCAATTCGCATGTCGCAAATTGTATAATCGCTTTGCCCACACCTCTGGTAATGGCACCGGCTTCCGATTTAACACGGCCCGCCTCTTCATGATCACCTTCACTCTTGCCGCCGTTTGGCGCTATACTTTCAATATATCCCTTGTGATAATCGAAATAGATCTTGCATAGATCTTCCAGCTGCGCCTGTCTGTCTTCCTGCGTCGTAGGATCAGAGTCTTCGCGCACCTGTTTTTTAATGTACGAGATAAAATTTTTTCTGAGGTCTTTATGGCTCGAGTTTTCTGCCAAGCCAATTTTTTGGCATAGCTGATTGGCTTGTTCTTTGTAATCTGTGCTTTCAGCCATCGTTCTTTAATTATCTTTTAAAGTCTTCCATGCTGTCCGAAAATTCCTGCATGGCCTCAACATTCCATCTCTCAATACTATCGGTCTCTCGAAACTGACCACTCAGAAGATAATGAACATGACCGATGACTTCTTCCTCATATTCACGCACCGCTTTGATGTCCGCCAAAGGCTGCGCCATCCCGCGTATCAAACGAATATAAAGCGTGGTCAGGCTTTCCAGCGATCCCACCACCAGCAATTTTTCTTTTAAATGGCGCAGGGAGTTCAATTTATGCTCCATATAAGGCTGGTGATATTTGGTGATATACATGTTCTTTTGTTTAATTTCCTTGTCCTGCGCCGCAACAGCAACGCCGATTTCTTTACTTTTTAAAAACAGTTTTCCATCCTGCGCTCGCAAATTATCCTGTGCCTCTTTTACAGCTTTGATATAAGCGCCACCCTCTTTCTGAACTGTTTGCAGCGCCGCTTCCTCGGCCTTTTTATCAAGAGAAAATTTCCTTTTGGCGTTTGCTATCGTCTTGAGAGATTTCTCTGCCTTGTCAAAATCAGCGCTGCGCAAAGCCGAGCGGTAAGACCGTAGATAGTCTTCAGATCTATCGCCAAAAATTTTCTGCAGGTTTTGCTCCAAAACATCCAGATATTTTTCTTCCACCTCGAGAATCTTTATCCCCTTAGCAAGACGCGCATTAGCCTCGCTCAAAGCCTTTCGTTCCTTACGATAGCGCTGCAGAAGCGTGCCTGTTTCAGACGTCCATTTTATATTTTTATCGCCTTCAATGCCTGTCTTTTCATAGGCGTTTAGCTCATCACTCACAAAGCCCATCGACCGGTTAAGACGCATATAGGCCAGAGCAAATTTGATGATATTATCCTGCAAATCATTGAGCGCTTCGGTGGCTTTTGTCTTGAGGTCTTTGGCATTGGGGTGGTTGGGTTGCTTCGCAGTTTTTTTGCGCTCTTCGCCCGCCCATTCGAGCGCGTACCCAAAGAAATTTTGATAGAGCATAGTGAGCGCACCTTCTTCCGCCTTCGCATGCGCTTCGGACGGATTGGCCTGCGCCGAATTCATAAATTCCTTAACCTGCTCGAGAAAGACCGACGCAGCATTTGAAATTTCGGTGCCCGGCTCAAGACCAAGCATTTGCGCAAGGTTTTTTGAATTCATTTAACGCTACCTTTGTACATTTTCTGCACCCAGATATTTTTCAACAAAGGCAGGGATAATGTGGAAAGCATGTAGGCTGCGGGTGGAACCATCGCATGCATCCACGCACGGTCGACTCCCAGAAACGTAAGATAGCCGCCAATGACAATATATGTGCCCACAACGATCAGTATTCTTCTTGTCCATGAAATTTCCCAGGCCTTCTGCACCTCAACACGCTGGTTGCGCGCCTGAATATTATCAACTTCTTCTTTGACTTCGTGAGATTTCATTACAACTCATACCGATTCAAGAATCGTCGCAATCCCCTGGCCACCGCCGATACACATGGTTGCCAGTGCCAGTTTCTTTTTCTCACGTTTTAAAAGGCTGGCTGCTTTGCCGGTAATGCGTGCGCCGCTTGTCCCCAGTGGATGACCCAGCGCAATCGCGCCACCATCGAGATTAACCTTATTAATATCAGCGCCAAGTTCCTTGAGCACAGACAGCCCCTGCGCCGCGAAGGCTTCGTTTAACTCTATGATGTCTATGTCCTCTAACTTCACCCCGGCGCGCTCCAGCGCTTTCTGTGTGGCCGGAACGGGACCAATACCCATGATTTCGGCGGCGCAACCAGACACCGCCACGGATTTAATCCGTGCCAGAACCGGCAGACCATTTTTCGAGGCATACTCTTCCGAAGCCACCAGCACCGCTGCACTGCCATCAGTGAGCGGTGAAGACGTTGCCGCCGTAACGCTACCATCTTCCAGAAAGGCGGGCTTTAGTGTCGCCAGCTTCTCCACATTTGAATCAGGGCGGATCGTGCCGTCGGTTTTGACATCACCGATAGGCACAATTTCATCATCATAATTCCCGTCGGCTGCCGCCTTGGCCGCCTTATGATGCGAGGAGACCGCGAATTTTTCCTGCTCCTCACGAGAGATTTCATATTTTTTGGCCAGATTCTCGGCCGTTTCACCCATCGACATATAGGCCTGCGGGTATTTTGCGCCTAGTGCCGGGTTTGGCATCGGGTTAAAACCACCCATCGGGATGCGGCTCATCGACTCAACACCGGCGGCGATAAAAACCTCGCCTGCACCCATTTGTATGGCGCCGGCAGCAATATGGATAGAGGTCATGCTTGATCCGCAGAATCGGTTGACGGTCGCCCCGCCAATTGAAACCGGCAAATCGGCCAGATTTACCACAAGCCGCGCAATATTGAAGCCCTGCTCAGCCTCGGGGAAAGCACATCCCATCAGCAAATCCTCGATATCTTCGGGTTTAACGCCAGTATCGCTCACCAGGGCTCTAACCACCGCCGCGGCCATATCGTCCGGGCGAACGCCCGCCAGCGCGCCTTTACCCGCAAAATGCATGGGAGAGCGTTTAAAACCACAAATGACAACCGGTGTTTGCATAGGGAAAATCTCCTTAATAGAGCCAAAAAATCTCTCTTACTTTATAGCTATATAAGCGGGGGGTCTATGGCTTTCCACCAAGATATGCACTATTGAGATTGACAGAGGATTAAAAATCGGGCAGCTAAGCTCTTGAGATTTAAACCCTGTTTTAAAGGAGAGTACCCGTGGCAGCCAAAGCTGATAAAAAAGGAATGAAACGTATCTGTTCAGGATGCGGCACACATTTTTATGATTTTGAAAAACGCCCCATTGCATGTCCGTCCTGCGCAGAAGAATTTACAGGTGAAACCAAAGTCAAAAGCCGCCGGGGAAAAGCTGCCTCCAATGACAAGGACAAAGCGAAAGTCGTAAAGAAAGAAGTTGTTGAAGAAGTAGAAGAAGCCGAAGAAGAACAGGCAAAAGAAATCGAAGCCGAAGTTGTCAGCCTTGACGATGTCAAAGAGGCTGAAGATGCAGATGACGACGACGATTCTCCTGCCGTTAAAATCGATCTTGAAGATGACAGTCTTGATGATATCGAGACTGCGGATGACGATGATGATGGTGATGATCTTGAAGCTGTCCTGGAAGATGACGACGACGATAAAGCTTAGTCAGGAATTTTAGACTGTATTCAGCCCGCTTGAAACTCGCCAAGACACTCTCCCAACGCGACATTGTCGTTCTGGGAGAGGCCCTGTCTGATATGGCTTCCAGCCATTCATCCATGCGCGAAAATCAAAAAAAAGATGCGCCGTGGATTCTATCCTGGATCATGGAAGATCAATGCACGGAGACAGAACTAACAACGCGGTTGGCGTTAAAAGCAAAACTCGAAAATATTCATGACTTTGATTGTTCCAACGATGACTGGATTATTGAACCCATCCCCGATAAAAACTGGCTGGAAGAAAGCTATAAACAATTCCCGCCTTTTATCGTCGACAGTTTTTTTATTTACGGCTCACATTACGATGGTGATACTCCGGATGATAAAATCGGTTTGCAAATTGATGCCGCCACAGCTTTTGGCTCCGGCGAACACGGCACAACCAAGGGATGCCTGCTCGCACTGCAGGAGCTAAAAGATCAGGGGTTATGCCCATGGAATGTGTTGGATATGGGATGCGGATCGGGAATTTTGGCGATTGCCGCGTGGAAGCTATGGAAGACGCCGGTTTTAGGGGTGGATATAGAAGACGAGGCCATCAATGTGACTGCCCGCCATTGCAACGCGAATGGGGTCAAAATCGGGAGCGCCTCTCTCTCCTGTGGGCAAGGTGACGGATTCGCAGCGACAAGCGTACAAAACCGCAAGCCTTTTGATCTGATCATCGCCAATATTCTGGCCGGGCCTTTGAAGGACATGGCTGGTGATATGAAGACCGTTCTAGATGAAAACGGGTTTGTTATTTTGTCGGGGATGTTGAATGAACAAGCGGATGACGTTTTGAAATCTTATGAAGATTTGGGACTGAAATTAAAACAGCGCTATGATTTGGATGAATGGTCGACGCTGGTGCTACAGGACACGGCGGCGTAGCACCACCAAATAAAGCAGTACAAAATAAAACAGGTACAGCTCGGTGATCTCGCTGGCGCGTTCCATGATGACAATATCATCCAGCGCTTTATCGACGTTTTCGATGATCTTGGCAGTAAGCGCCAAAGCCGCAGTCACGCCCAAAATTGCCGGCGGATAAATGGTATTAAATTTTGGCGGCACCCATGCGGATTTAAAACGCATCAATAACGGAATGAGCAAACCACCAACAAAGACACCGACTTCCAGTAAGATGCGCGGCTTTTGATCCAGCCAGGATGACGTGTTGTGCAGATTGGTTTCTTGCTGGTCATTGATATGCATCCAGTAGTCCGGTGTTGACCACATGAGGAGGTGTTGCCCCCAACTTATTTCCTCTCCCGCGACATAAAAACAACAAACAGTCGCCAGCCCGATCCACGCCGCCAGATATTTATCGGCTTTGATATCCATTTGCGAAAACGTGTACGCCGCCACTAGAAATGCAACAAAGATAAAGAAAAATTCAATCAGCTCATGCGGACCTTGCTCGCTCAGCAATTCCGTCATGATATTAACGGGCAGAAAAACCTCTAACACAGCCTGAATACCGCCAAGGATCAGCGGCAGCCATAACCACCAGAATTTATGGAGTTTTGCATCGTTCATAAGATTATTCTACTCGACCGTGACCGATTTGGCTAGATTGCGCGGCTGGTCAACATCCGTGCCTTTGGCAACGGCGACGTGATAGGCGAGCAGCTGCACAGGCACGGCATAAAGGATAGGCGCGACAAAGGAATGTACATCATCCAGCACAACGTTCCATTTAACATGATCGGATAGTGCGGCCTCTCCCTTTTTATCAGTAATGAGAAAAACCTTGCCGCCGCGCACCACGGTTTCCTGAATGTTTGAGGCATTTTTATCAAATAATGGGTCCTGTCCCGGCGCAACAACAACGACCGGAACGTTTTCGTCAATCAACGCAATCGGCCCATGTTTCATTTCACCCGACGCATAGCCTTCGGCATGAATGTAAGAAATTTCCTTGAGCTTGAGCGCGCCCTCCAGCGCAATCGGATAGAGTGATCCGCGCCCGAGATAAAGAACATCACGCGCCTTTGCGATTTCATTGGCGATGGCTTTAATCTGTTCATCATGGCCGAGGATTTCCGCAACCACTTTCGGTACATGGCGCAACGCCTCACCAATTTCGGACATCTGCTCGCGTGTAATCGCCTTGCGACTGCGCGCGGTGGCAAAGGCCATACAAGCCAAAGTGGTGAGCTGGGTTGTGAACGCCTTGGTCGAAGCCACACCGATTTCCGGTCCGGCCAGTGTATGCAATACCAAATCGGATTCACGTTCAATCGTGCTTTCGATTGTGTTGACGATCGAGAGAATTTTTTGTTTTTGTTTTTTGCAGTAACGAAGGGCCTCTAATGTGTCGAGCGTTTCACCACTTTGCGAAACAAAAATTGCCAGACCATCATCGGGCATCGGCGCTTCGCGGTAGCGAAACTCGGAGGCAACATCAATTTCACACGGCACACGCGCCACTTGTTCAAACCAGTACTTTGCGACCATACAGGCGTAAAAGGCTGTACCGCAGGCAATCAGCGTGATACGCGGGGCCTTATCCAGCGCCTCCAGCACATCATCGGGAATATTAATGCGGCCCGTCGACGGGTTCACGTAAGTGTTCAGCGTATCGCTAATCACTGCCGGCTGCTCGTAAATTTCCTTGAGCATGAAATGATCGTACGGGTCTTTGCCGGTCGTATCACCGGACTGTGCGGTGATACGAATCTCGCGCTCAACGCTTTCGTTGTCATTCACGTAAATTTCTACGCCTCCACGGGTCATGGAGACGCGATCACCATCTTCGAGGAAACATATTTTTTTGGTGAGCGGCGCAAGCGCATAAGAATCAGAGGCCATAAACATTTCACCATCGCCATAACCAACCGCAAGCGGCGTACCCTGGCGCGTGCCGATCATCAGATCATGCTCACCGGCGAAAATCATTACCACCGCAAAAGCCCCTTCCAGCCTGTTGAACGTGGCATTGGCCGCTTCGCGTGGCTCCATACCCTGCGTCAAATAATGCGTAACAAGATGCACAATCACTTCGGTATCGGTATCGGTTTCAAAACGGCATTGCAGGGCCGAAAGCTCTTCCTTCAACGCCGCGTAATTTTCAATGATGCCATTATGCACGACCGCGACTTTGTCGGTGGCATGCGGATGGGCGTTGTCTTCGGTCGGCGCGCCGTGGGTGGCCCAGCGCGTATGGCCGATGCCAACGGTACCGGATAGCGGGCCGTCTTTAAGTTTATTTTCGAGATTAACCAGCTTGCCTTCGGCGCGGCAGCGGGTGATATGGCCATTGGTGAGCGTCGCAATCCCAGCGCTATCATAACCACGATATTCCAGACGCTTTAACCCCTCCACCAGCAGAGGCCCCGCGTCCTTTTCACCAATAATGCCAATTATTCCGCACATGAGAAAGACCCTAGCAAATCAGCCAAAAAACACCAAATCACACTATGTTGCGGGATGTTTCAAGCGGCAACTCTATTGTAGATCCGGCTCACCAACACTCAGGATTTCTGCGCTGCCTTCGAGCGTGATAATCAAAAGATTATCATCGACGATCTCTATAACCGGCTGATCATTCATCACCGGCGGGTGGCTTTTGATGAGGGCCCACGAGGTCGCGCTTTTCTGGTAATAAATACCGACATCAAAGCTCGGAATGCCTGAGGTATAAGAGCGAAAAACCAATGCCAGGTTTTTGCCGAACAATTCTCTTTTTTCTGTATAGCCGCCACCGAAAGTTGAGCTCTGCGCCCATTGCCGCAATATATTTTCGCTCTCGAAATTTTCAGTGAAGGGAACAGGTTTAATATCTTCGGGCAAGACGTCGGGAGCAGATTCTTTTTCACCTGTCTGTTTATCTTCGGTGGATTTATTTTCGACCGACTTCAGGGTTTCCTGTGCCGCTTTTAGATAGCCGCCATTTTTAAGCGCCTTCATATGTTCAGGCGCAATATATTTCCCGCATAAATCCGCCGAAACCAAAACACCCATATATTCATTGAGGATATAAAGCCCGCTCTCACCCTCACTGACCTGTGATCCGCAGCTTGTCGCTGTATCAAAATAGGCGGCAACATTTTGCGCCTTTTGGCCTTTGTAAATTTCCTGAACCGTCAGGGTGACTTTTGAAAAGTTTTGATTTTGATCCGGCGCGCGGCCAGTACTTGTCTGTGGTGGCGGATCAACAGTTTGCACACTACCCTTGAAAATAACCGCGGCGCGTTCAATATTGGCCTTGCTCCCCACACCACTAAAGGCGTCCTGAATACAGGAGCAGGCCATCGCCGACTGTACAAAAAGCAAGCTGAACAAAAATACATAAACGAATATTTTTTTCTTCATCGGCCAACCTTTAGAAACAAGGTTCAAAGCAACGTAAGAGAGACTTAATCATACGCCTTAAGGCCGTAAAAGCAAATTAAGCGGTTTTTTTCTTACCGCTTTTCAATTTGCGATAGGCCGCGGCCCAGCCCGTACGGATTTCCGCCTTGGTACGCTCCACGGACAGAGAATCGGCCGGAACATCTTCGGTAATCGTGCTGCCCGCCGCAACAAAAGCACCATCGTCAATTTGAACCGGCGCGACCAGATTGACATTGGAGCCAATCATGACGCCTTTGCCGATGGTAGTTTGATGTTTTTGAAAGCCGTCATAATTCACGGTAATCGCGCCGGCGCTAAAGTTCGTATCCTCGCCCATATCGGTGTCACCAACATAAGCCAGATGATTTACTTTGCTGCCTTTGCCGATACGTGATTTTTTAATCTCGACAAAATTACCGATGCGGACGTCTTGCTCGATATGTGTGCCGGGACGTAAGCGTGCGAACGGTCCAACAGTGGCGCCGCTGTCAATCTTTGTCGCTTCAAAATGACAAAAAGCTTTGATGGTCACATGATCAGCAATCTCAACGCCAGGACCGAAAAACACATTGGGCTCAATCGTCGTGCCCTGACCAATTTTGGTATCATGATGAAAGTAAACCGTGGTCGGATCTTGCAAGCGCACGCCACTTTCCATGACCGTAATTCGCAAGCGCTGTTGCAGCGTTTTCTCCAATGCCGCCAGATCAGCCTGCTTGTTACAACCGCGCACCTCATCCTCATCTGTTGTCAGGGAAGTAAAAGTCTGTGCCTTATCTTTGGCTGCAATTTCAGGCAAATCTGTGAGGTAATATTCGCCCTGTGCATTGTTACTGCCAATGGCCTCTACCCAGCCCGCCAGCCGCGCGCCATCAACACAAAACGCGCCGGTATTAACCAGCGTCACTTCTTTTTCTTTTGCGCTGGCGTCTTTGTCTTCAACAATTTTTTGCAAAACATTTTTCTCAGCAATCAATCGGCCATAACCGTGCGGGTTATCCATGACGCAACCAAGAACCGAAAGTCCGCCATTGCCTTTTGCCTGAATAAGAGACACGAGCGTTTCCAGTTTCACCAGTGGTGTGTCACCAAGCAAAATTAAAACGTCACCGTCAAAACCCTGTAGTTCCGATAGCGCCGCCTTCACCGCACCGCCCGTGCCATTGCGCTCAGGTTGAATCACGGTTGCATGCGGCTTCACCGCCGCCTCCAGATCAGGCATATCAGGGCCGGTAACGACAATGATTTTTTCAGGAGATAATTGCTCGGCAGTTTTCAAAAGCCAGTTAATCATCGGCAGACCCGCCAGCGCATGCATGACCTTCGGGCTTTCGGATTTCATCCGTGTGCCTTTGCCGGCGGCAAGAATAACAATATTGAGGGGTTTCTGACTCATAACATACTAGTTTTAGGGGGTAAAAGCCTTTGAAAACAAGTCATTTCTTGTTTCAGGATGTTACAGATTTCTAATCTTCCCGTTTTTCGGCAATGAGGTACTCATCACCATTATGATATTCCACCAGATGCATGAACAAAGTGCCATAGGCTGTTTTAACCATCACCTTGACCGGAACAGGTGAGCTGTCTTCACCAATTTGTCCCACCCACACGGTCGGCATGGTGCCGCGCTCACGTCCCTGTTCCTGAATCGAAAGCCAGCCGCGTGGTTTTTTATGCCATTTCCCGGCAAGCGGTTTTACTTCCACCGTACATTTGGTCGACGGACCTTCATAAACATTATAACCCGAACGTTTAAGGTCTTTGTGTCCTTCGTGGTTAAAGATCATTTCGAAGCGGCGCTTTCCGTCAAAAATTTCTGACGTGCCGGCGCAGTCATTGCCGTCACCGATATTTTTTAACATCGCCAACGTCGCCGTCAGCACATCAATCGTGCCTTGCGTGACTTCATCTTCGGTTTTTTTGTTTTCGACCGGCTTGTCATGATCTTTGATACGTAAGGATTTGAAACGACCATCCTTGCCGTAAGCATATTCCTTGATATCGCCCTCACCGCGCCATGTGGCCGTTGATTTATGCGTTTCGGGCTGGAGCTTGCCTTCGTTTAGCACCCAGCCTTGCGTGGCAAACGTGCCTTCCCAGGGCGCAAGATTTTTAAGAATTCCTCTTGTGTAGCCTTCGACAAAAATGTCGTAGCGGCTTTTTTGACTTAAATCGAATGTAATTTTTGCCTCAACCGCGTGAAAACCGCTGGTGTAAACATCGTAGGTGAGCGTTTGAACGCCCGGCTCCGCACGCGCCGACGCCGCAAAGAATATGAGGGCGACACAAAAGCTAAGTATAATGGCCGGCAAGCTGAACCAGCTTACCGCCACTGCCCAGTTTAAATTTTTTAACCCCTGCTGCTTTTTCATCATTAACGCCTCCCAAATCAAAATCGCGTATGCCTTTTTCCTTTAGCACGGAAAAGGCCTCAAAGAACAACAGATGATGTGCACCTGCTGTCCGTCCATCCTTGCCACTCCAGCCCGCCTGATACGTAGCG
Source organism: Alphaproteobacteria bacterium (assembly GCA_021775965.1). Classification (GTDB taxonomy): domain Bacteria; phylum Pseudomonadota; class Alphaproteobacteria; order Micavibrionales; family Micavibrionaceae; genus UBA5701. The sequence goes on along the minus strand of JAJFGV010000043.1, from coordinate 352,578 downwards.
GCATGTCCGTGGCAAAGTATTAGCACAGCTGCCACCACTTTGTCATTTAACATAGCGCGCCCGATTAAAATGTCACCCTCTACGGTAAATTTTTCGGTGAGGGCCTTCACAAAATCCGGCTCGGGCCCGCCATAGCCTCTTTTGGTTTTATCCAATCCATGGACTTTCAAAAACCACGGAAAGTGCTGTCCCTCACTATCCCATACGATTTTTAAGGCTGAATCCTTCGCTTTTTTAAGGTTTCGCCGCCAGTTCTGGTTCATGGCAGCCATTAACTCTTCCGGTGTTTGGGCCAGATCCAGCCATATAGTTTCATAGCCCGGCCCATCCATACGCCTGTAACCCAATGATTTCATTAGATTTTGCGTCTCTTCATTGTCATTCATTTCGGGGATAATACGGCGACGACGGCCGGGGCGGCGGGGAAATTGGTGGTTTATTTGCTCAAAGAAAGCGCGGCTATGGCCAGGGGCCCCAAACCCCTCAAACCACAGCGGCCCACGGTCCAAAACAAAGGCGTGCAGCGCATTTCCAAGGATTCCAGATTCCAGCACCAGCGCCAACCCAGCGTCCTGATTATCAATTTTTATGAGCCCCAGCCGCATTTTGTGGCCCTGTAACCTACAAAGCGCGCTTCCATAGGGGTACGACTGTAATAGATTGGGCTGGCGTAGCTTTTTATAGTGCTCCTGCCAGTCTTTTTGACTAAAATTCTTCCATTCTATAGCACAAATCATATATAATTCACTATTATGTATAATATTGAACGAGAGCCATCGGAATATCTCCTAGCATGTTTTTTCGCGGAATGTGAAACGCAGTTTCGCTTTCTTGAAACCAAGCACGGCTTTCATTATTTTAGCGGACTCGTCGAATATAAAGGCGGGAGGCAAATTATTACACCCTATAAGAATCAAACCATCGAAAACGGTTTTCAGGCGATGACGCGCTACGAAAAAGATGACGATGCGTTTGAGATTATCTTTGATGATATGTATTTGTCGCTGGAAGGCTACGCCTATTACAATCGTATTAACCGCTTTGAATTTTCGGAGGTTCTGGAGGCGGCGAAAAAAACCGACAGCGCCCTCACGGGGAAAAAGCCGGTGCATCATCGTGACGGTGTACGTGAAGCCATCGAGCAAATAGCAGCGCCGTTTAAAAGTCATATCCAATATTTTATCGACCCCGGCGAAAAGCAAATTGAGCGGGCCCTGACTATGCGCAACAAACGGATGGAACATAATATTCGCGCCCATCACGAAACCATTGTGCAGGAAGCCAGCGCCAAAGCCGCCAAAGCCTTCCTTGAGAAGAACTATCAATTCGTTATTGAGTTGCTGTCCCCGTATAAAAAGGATCTTAGCGCCGCTGATCTCAAAAAACTCGAAAAGGCTAAAAAGAGCTGTAAGACCCCGACCTAGCCCATGACATCTTCCGAAACACTTGATTTCCTGCGCGTTTCATGGTGAAGTGCGAGGCTCTAACGCATAAGGATTATTTTATGGCTTTGGCTGCACGGAATATAGATATGACAGATATACAAAATATCATTGAACAAGCTTGGGAAGACCGGGATGGTCTAAACGTTGACACCAAGGGCGAAGCCCGTGATGCGGTCGAGGAAGCATTGGCGATGCTCGATAGCGGTCAGGCGCGTATTGCTGAACCCAGCGACAATGGCTGGCAGGTTAATCAATGGCTGAAAAAAGCTGTACTGCTTGGTTTTCGTCTCAACCCAATGAAGCCGATCTCCGGCGGCCCGGATGACTCCAACTGGTATGACAAGGTCGATAATAAATTCAAAGGCTGGAGCGAAGCACAATTCGAACAGGCCGGTTTCCGCTCTGTACCACATGCGATTGTTCGCTATTCCGCTTATGTTGCCAAAGGCGCGGTTCTCATGCCGTGCTTCCTGAATGTTGGTGCCCGCGTTGATGAAGGTACGATGATTGACACCTGGTCAACGGTAGGGTCATGCGCGCAAATCGGAAAAAATTGTCACATCTCCGGCGGCGTTGGCATTGGTGGCGTGTTAGAGCCGCTACAGGCCGGGCCGGTTATTATTGAAGACAATGTTTTCGTTGGCGCGCGCAGTGAAGTCGCAGAAGGTGTGATCGTCGAGACCGGCGCTGTGATTTCGATGGGCGTATTTATCGGCGCCTCGACCAAAATTGTGAACCGCGAAACCGGTGAAATAACGCGTGGTCGTGTGCCTGCTTATTCCGTTGTTGTACCGGGAACGATGCCAGGCAAGGATTTACCCGATGGCTCACCCGGACCGGGTCTGGCCTGCGCGGTGATTGTTAAAACCGTTGACGAGCGCACCCGCAGCAAGACGGGCATTAATGAGCTGCTAAGGGATTAGTCTATCTATACTCAGGGTCTTGAGTAGGTTGTGTTCTAATGCGTCCATACTCTACATGTTGATGTGCAGGCAAATTCTTCGGCCCTTCCTCTTTTTTCCCTCGATGTCCATTCGTCGGAAAACTTATTGCCAGCTGATTTTTTGTATCTTCCATATCAATCTCCTGTTTTCATAGCTTTATTGATTAGAACAGCACATTACAAGTTTTTTGGTACATGTACCAAAAGCTTATAATTCAACTCTTGCATGAATATCCTTTCCCTAATACAACAACAACCATGGAAGATACACAACTTGATATTCATAGCTTCGAAGGCGCGGCGCAAGGGCCTTCTTTTACCGCACTGGGCGCGGTGCACGGCAATGAAAAATGCGGCACTGAGGCCCTCATGCGCATACTGAAACACATAGAAGACGGCGACATTGAAATTATTGCCGGCAAATTTACGACCATTCCGATCTGCAACCCGCGTGCTTATAAACAAGATGTTCGTTTTGTCGAGCGCAATTTGAACCGTTTCATGTCACCCAAGGAAAACCCCGAGCATTACGAGGACCACCTTGATAATGTGATTTGCCCTGTGCTGGATCAGACGGATTTTCTTCTTGATCTGCATTCCTATACTTCACAAGGAGAGCCTTTTGTTTTTCTTGGCTGTCTGAAGCAGGAAGACCTTAAGTTCTCAAAAGCACTAGGCGTCCCACGTTTTATTTATGGCTGGGCAGACGCCATGAAGAAAAGCGATGACGTCACAGACAAGCATCAGGCTATGGGCACAACCGAGTATGCGCGTGAACAGGGCAGTGTGGCCCTTACAATGGAGTGCGGCACCCATGGGTACGAGCGTGCGGTCGATTTCGCTTTCGAGGCGGTTTTAAACGCGCTCGAATATCTGAAGATTGCGAAGGTCAATCCGGATCTACACATCACAGATTTACCGAATAAAAACCGTTTTAACATCAAGATGAGCGGTATGCATCTAAAGAAAAAGGATGGTGACTTTACAGACAACTGGACCAATATGCATCCTGTAGAGGCAGGAACCGTTATCGCCCGCTATGATGATGGGGAAGAATTAATCATGCCCAAGGATGGTTATATTGTTTTGCCTAACCGTAAAGCGCCCATTGGCCATGAATGGTTTTTTTTGGGTGTCGAAGATCCCCTTGAATAGAACTGGCGGAAGCTTTATTTAGACTTCACAAAATCGATAATGGCATCAGCCTGTTCCTTGGTAACAGTCACTTCCGTTTTACCGTTATCCGTCGGTCTGTATTCAAGTGTTCCATAGGGCAGCCCAACTTTTTGACCACGCATCACACCAAAAGCCATCGCCAGATACAACACTTCGGCGCGGCCACCATTGGCGCTGAACAAAACATTTTTAACCTCGCCAAGTTTACGCCCGTCCTTGCTTTTCACGGAAGCCCCAACAATATTGCGAACACTTGTGCTATCGCCGTCTTCGCCAGCCGCCGTTGCGATATTTGAAAGCAGGTCGGGGTAAATATTTTCAATCTGGTTGTCATCAAAGGCCAGCGCATAACCGTTTGAAACGGAGCTGATATTCATCTGGCGATAATTGAGATACACCGCAGAGCCAAGACGCAGCCGATTAAAATCAACATAGAGCGATTCAATAGAGCCGTTGGAATTAAGAATGACATCATTCACTTCGCCGATAACTTTGTTCTTGTTATCAAGAATGCGGCGCTTCAGAATTTTATCGGCGCGCTCATAGCTGGAGCGTTGTATCGGATCAATGCGGTTGAGCTCGGACAGGCTCTCCAGATATTGGTTATAGGCACTCTGCGCTTGTCCGGTTGTCGGCACAGCCGCAAGGATTATGAGAGCGGCAAATAAAATAAAAATGCGTGAAAATGTCATGACTTGTCTCCTTAAATTCTGTCTTTGTTGTAGCGCATATAGAGCCAAAACACAAGAGCATTTTCATAATTTAAGGATAATCCACGCGGACCAGATACAACCCGTCAGAAGGGGCGGTCTGGCCGCCTTTGGTGCGGTCGCGAGCCTCCAAAGCAGATTTCAAATCATCCTTACTCCACTTGCCTTCGCCCACCAGCGCCAGCGTGCCAACCATATTGCGCACCTGATGATGAATAAAAGAACGCGCCTCAACTTCAAAAATGATTTCCTGGCCGCCATGATCATCATAATCGTGCGCGGTGACATCAAGACGGTCGAGCGTTTTTTCCGGCGACTTTGCTTGGCACTGTGAATCCCTGAACGTAGAAAAATCGTGATGGCCCAGTAAAATTTGTGCGGCATCGTGCATGGCGTCAGCATCAAGCGGTCTTCTCACATGCCAGACAAGACCTTGTTCAACCGCCGCGTAACCTGGACGATTTAAAAGACGGTATTGATACAGCTTGTTTTTTGCACCAAAGCGCGCCTCAAAATCATCGGCGACCTCTTCGACTTTAACGATTGTAATCGGCTGTGGCCGCAGGAAAGCGTTAATCGCTTTGGCAACCTCGTAAGGCTCCATATCGCGCGAAAATTTATCAAGATCAACATGGGCAACCTGCCCCTTTGCATGCACGCCAGCGTCTGTGCGCCCGGCGGCGTGTATCTTTACGTCCTGCTGGCTAAAGCTTGCGATTGCTTTTTCAACGGCTTGTTGAATGGTAGGCACATCATCCTGCCGCTGCCAACCGGAATAGTCCGTGCCTTTATATTCGATGGTGAGTTTATAACGGGTCATAGGAATTTATCGCCCGACTTAATATACCCGCCATTCACTGCCGAGATGAAATCCATCGCTTTGGCCCCGGCAGGCTGGCACCGCGTGATTTGTAAAATGGTCCGGCCGCCGCATACAATCATACCGTTTTTATCAAGGATCGTTCCGGCACTATCACCTTCCCCGCACAGCGAGCCAATATGTTCGGGATAGTCGGGAATAGGCGTGACAATCGCTTCGTGTATTTTCAGACGCTTTCCATCCACTTCGCTCCACACACCCGGCCAGGGATTAAGCGCGCGGATTTGTCTGTCGATCTCGATGGCACTTTTGTTCCAATCCACCCGCCCGTCTTCTTTGGTCAAAAGCGGCGCGTAAGTTGATAGCGCATCGTCCTGTATTTCCGGCGTGAACCCATCACCTGCCGCCAGCTTGTCGATAACCTCTTCAATGACCGCTGATCCCATCCCGGCCAATTCATCATGCAGGCTTTGCGCGGTTGTTTGTGGCCGGATTTTTACCACGCGCTTTAAAAGCATAGGACCAGTGTCCAGCCCCTCATCCATTTGCATGATGGTAATACCGGTTTCTTCATCGCCGGACCAAATTGCATGTTGAATGGGTGACGCGCCACGCCAACGCGGCAATAGTGACGCATGAATATTGAGACATCCATATTTCGGCGCATCCAAAATGGCTTTGGGCAGGATCAGGCCATACGCGGCGACCACAGCGACATCGAGATTATGGCCCGCGAACTCTGCTTGCTCTTCTTCTTTCTTCAGAGATTTCGGCGTAAAGACCGGGATGCCATGATCGTCGGCGTACATATGAACGGGGGAAGGTTGCACTTGCTGGCCACGCCCTTTCGGACGCGGCGGCTGGGTGTAAACACACACGACTTCGTGGCCACTCGAGCGCAGCGCATCAAGAGCGGGAACCGCAAAATCCGGCGTTCCCATGAAAGCGATGCGCAAACCCGACATGGCCTAAAGCACTTCCTGTTTTTTGAGCTTGTCCACCCGGCGTAAAATCATGTTGCGCTTCAGGCTGGAGAGATAATCAACAAACAGCACGCCGTTCAGATGATCGATCTCATGCTGCACACAATGGGAGAGCAGACCGTTGGCCTCCATCTCTGCTTCCTTGCCGTCGTAATCGAGATATTTGACCTTGACCACGGCAGGACGCTCAACATCGGCATATTGCTTTGGAATGGATAAACAGCCCTCTTCCATCACACTCATATTATCAGACTCCCAGACAACTTCCGGATTGGCCATACAGATAGGGCCGGGGCCTTCCTCCTCTGCCTCTTCGTCGCGGCGGGTGGTATCAATGACCAGCACACGGTTGAGCATGCTGACCTGATTGGCGGCCAGACCAATACCCGGCGCTTCGTACATCGTTTCCAGCATCCCATCCATTTGCAAGCGGATGGCGTCATCTACGCGCGCAACAGGCTGCGCCTGCTGCTTCAGGATCGGGTCGGGAACAATTATAATGTTGTATTTGCTCATAGAGATGAGGTAATGGGTTTTGAGCCAAGGGTCAAGCTAGGCGCGCTTTTTCTCTTTTTCGTCTTCACCTGTAAGAGCCAAGATGCGCGGCGTTTCTTCAACCGGGCGCATATCCGGTAAATCCTTATCCGTACCGCCATGCAAATCTTTGAATTTGCGTGCGGCAGGCAAAACCTGACGCTCCAGCGAACCAACCGCCGAGTCATAACCCTTCATCGCGCTTTGCAAACCTTTGCCAACTTTTTCGATGTGATCGGTAAAGGTCAGCAGGCGTTTATACAGATCCGTGCCCAGCGCAGAAATTTCCTGCGCATTCTTGGCCAGATCAACCTGCCGCCAGCTCATCCCAACCACACGCAGCAGCGACATTAACAAAGTCGGCGAAGCGATGATCACATTCTTTGATGCGGCGAAATCAACAATCTCCGGATCGGCACGCAGGGCAATCGAATAAATATGTTCGGACGGGAGAAACAGCACGGTGAAATCGGGGCTCTCGATATTTTCCCAGTAGCCTTTTTTCCCGAGCGCCTTCACATGTTCGCGCACCTGCCGCGCCAGATTTTTCATCATGATTTTATTATCGTCTTCGCTCAAATCCTCCGCCAGACGCTGCGCAAATTCATTTAAGGGCGCTTTGGAATCAACAATGATATTAAAGCCATCCTGCATACAGATCACCGCATCGGGTTGCTGACGGCCATTTTCCGTGTTCATCGACACTTGCGTTTTATAGTGAACACCCTTGATCAGTCCTGATTTTTCGAGCAATCCTTCGAGAATAAATTCACCCCAGGCCCCTTGCGCCGATGGATCACGCAGCGCACCAACCAGTTTGGCTGTTTCCTTGCCAAGAGACTGCAGATCTTCGCGCAACGCTTTGTCCGTGCCTTTGACCTGTTCCAACGCACCGGCCATAGCTTCGAGTTGTTTGTGAACGGGCTTGACCATATCGTCAATCGCACGCTGGCGTTTATCAAGATCATGGGCACCGTCTTTATGCGCATCTTTTAAACGGGATTCGGCAAGCTTTAAGAATGCTTCATGCGCCTGCTGTACCGCCTCTTGTGCTGTAAGCTTGAACTGGCCATCGAGCTGACTGCGCGCCATTTCCTCGGCCACCACCTGCGCCTGAAGCGCCGCATTGTGGCGCTCAAGCTTTGTCCGCGAGACTTGAAAAATAAGCGCAGCTATCAGCGCGCCGCCAATAAAGCCGGCAGCGGCGTAAATCCATTCAATTCCGATACTTTGAAAATCTATTGCCTCAAACATAATGTCTGATAGCTTAATCCCTATGAGAACAAAATACAAAACGGAATCTGGAAACGCCCTGATTTATGTGCTGATCGCGATCGCATTGTTTGGCGCTCTCAGCTTCACATTGGGCCGCCAAACCGATACCGGCGAGGTCGGCACAATAAGTGATGAAAAGGCTGAATTATATGCCACGCAGCTCATATCCTACGCCGCGCAGGCCAAACAGATCGTCGATCAGATGATTTTTACCAATACGGATATTGACGATATCGACTTTGTGTTGCCGAGCGTGGCCGCCTTTAACACCCCGCCCCATATCGACAAAATGTACCACCCCGAAGGCGGCGGGCTGATGCAGGGTAAAATTCCGGCGGCAATCATGACCACAGGCGTTGCCGCGCCGCCATCAGGGTGGTATCTCGGGCGGTTTAACAATGTGGAGTGGACGGCTCTTGCTCAAGGAAATACAGCAGGCCCGGGCCTGACAGAAGCACCATGGGAAGAAGTCATTCTGGTCGCTTATCAGATTAACCAGCAGGTCTGCGAGAAAATTAACGAAAAGATCAACGGCTCCACCGCCATCCCGACCATGACCGATTCGATCAAGGAAACCATGATTGATGATGCCACCGTTGGCTACGGCGCCGGCACCAATACCGACCTCACGACGGATGGCGGTGATATCTGCCCGGACTGTGACAATATGACGACGCTGTGTGTCGAAAATCAGGCGCAAACGGCCTATGGATTTTATACGATTTTAGCAGATCAGTGATCGGTGTAGCCCGCAATCACCGCCTGTAACTCTTCTATACCAACGGTTTTTAAGGCACTGGTCACAGAAAGTTCAGGAAAAGCAGCGGCGCGTTTTTTAATTGTTTCTTTTACATCCGCCGTTGTTTTTTCGAGATCCTGATCTTTGACCTTATCTGTTTTGGTTAAAACAATACGATACGACACAGCCGATTCATCCAGCATTTTCATCAGCTCGATATCGGTGTCTTTCAACCCGTGCCGCCCGTCAATCAAAATGAGAACACAGCGCAAAGTCGGGCGACCACGCAAATATTTACGGATCAGCTTGTTCCAGTCATCGCGTTGTTTTTTGGATACCTTGGCATAGCCGTAGCCCGGCATATCGACCAGATAAAGCGCACCACCCAGATTAAAATAATTGAGCTGTTGCGTCCGGCCCGGCGTGTTGGAGGTTTTGGCGAGCGTCTTACGCCCGGTCAAAGCATTAACCAGCGTCGATTTCCCAACATTAGAGCGCCCGGCAAAAGCGACTTCCGTCCGGTCCGCCGCCGGCAATTGTTCAAGCCCGGCCACACCCAGGACAAAATCACACGGGCCGGCGAATAATTTTCTGGCTTGCTCCAGATCCTGTGGTGAAAATTCCTGTTCCATATTTTAAGCCCTCAAGAGAAGTGGACGATTATTTCTTTTTCTTCTTCTTTTTGGGCTTGAGCGGTTTGATGTCTTTCTTTGGCTCGTCGTCATGTTCACCGAACAAAGCCTCTTCAACATCTTCTTCGACCATCTCGGCCAATGGATGTACATCCGGACCCTTGTCGACCGCTTCTTTCATTTGCGCATCCATCTCGTCCTTATCGAACAGGTAAATCGGCACGCCGAGGCGGCGCATAATAATCGCTTGCTGAATGATCGAAAGAATGGCGCTGATCGTCCAGTAAATCACCAGACCAGATGCAAAGCGCGAAAGCACATAGGTGATGATAAACGGGAAATAAGCCATCATATCGCGCTGCAATTGATCCTGCGGCGGCGGGTTGAGCTTTTTCTGGAAGATCATCGCCACCAACATAATACAAGGCCAGACGCCAATTTGCAGAAAGGTCGGAACATCATAGGGCAACGCACCAAACAGATTGAAAACACTGGTCGGATCGGGCGCGGACAAATCTTGAATCCAGCCGAAAAACGGCGCGTGACGCACTTCGATGGTGGCAAACAGCACCTTATAAAAGGCGAAGAAAATTGGAATCTGAACAATGATCGGGAAACACCCGGCCAACGGATTCACACCCTCGCGCCCATACATTTCCATCAATTCTTTTTGCAACGCGGCCTTGTCATCGCCATGCTTTTCACGCAGCTCCATAATCTGCGGCGAAACCTTTTTCATTTTGGCAAAAGATTTATAAGAAATATTGGTCAGCGGGAACACAGCCGTACGAACAATTAATGTCATCAAAATAATAGCAATTCCCATGTTGCCCGTCAGCGTGCCGAAGAAATGCAGCGCATAAAAGAACACATATTTTGTCATGAAATAAAACATGCCGAAATCAACAGCCAGATCAAAATTCGCAATACCGAGGTTTTTACCATAATCTTCAAGGGTGAAAACCTCTTTGACACCGGCAAAAACATGACTGCTAACATTTCCATTTTTTCCGGACGCGATTTCGATCGGCGCACCGAGGAAATCAACCTGATAACGACCCTTCTTCGGATCGGTTTGTGACGGTATATAGTTAAAGCGGTATTTAACGTTCTCGGCTTGCGGCGGGATCAGCGTCGTCAGCCAGTATTTATCAGTAAAGCCAAGCCAACCACTTGTGGTCTGACGCGTTAGAGTCGGCTCTTTCTTTAGCTTCTTGTATGAAATTTCATGCAGTTCCTCGCCGATATAACCGATCGGCCCTTCATGTGAAATCCAGCGTCCTTCAAAGTCTTTGGGAATGCCTGTCTGGGTAATCAGACCAAAGGGGTAAAGTGTGACAGCCGCGCCAGTATTATTGGCAACATCCTGCGTAATTTTAAAAACATATTTATCGTCAATTTCAATCCGGCGGCTAAAAACCAAACCAGCGCCGTTATCCCAAACAAGTGTGAGCGGCGCATTTGGCGTTAGCTTATCATTACCGCGCACCTGCCAGAGCGTATCATGGCCGGGAACTTTGACATTCTTTTCCTTGGCCACCCAGCCATAATCAACATAGCGCGGGAATTCTGTTGCTTTTGGCGAAAGCAAAACGACATTCTTTTTCTTTTCCAGCGTTTCAAAATGTTTGGAAAAACCGATGTCGTCGATCCGCCCGCCCTTCAAAGTCAGTGAGCCAAAAATCTTGTCATTGCTTAGAGACAGGCGCGCGCTTTCACCCAGAACGTCCTCGCGAGGACGCAGCTTCGTGACTTTCGTGCCGCCCGGCGCTTCGATATCGATAATCTCGGCCTGCGCTTTTTGCTGCTGGCGCAAGGCTTCGGCAGTAGGCTGCGCATAAAAATGATCGAAAAGAAAATAAAGCACGAGCGAGCAAATACAAAAAATAAAGAGATTGCGTATATCGCCCGGGTGCATATCACCCTGTTTGTCTATCATAATACCGTCCCTTATCTCTTTATGTCCTGATGGATGGAGCGTTTATAGCCGATGCGCGCCCCCCAATCAAAGCTTTTAGGCACCGGATCGTCCCACCCGCACCGGCACCAGGGATGGCACTTCAAAATCCGCCGGATGCTTAGGAAAAGACCTTTGATGATTCCATGTGTTTCCAAGGCCTCCAGCGCATAGGCCGAGCAGGTCGGATAGAACCGGCAGCGCGGCCCGAGCAGCGGTGAAATCACAGCCACATAAACACGTATAGGGAGCTGAAAAATTATTATCAGAAGACGTTTCATGGTTTTACTTACTATATCCGGTTTTTTCCAGGCACCACTTTAGATCTTTTTGCAGGGTTTCATAGGGCCGGGTGGCACTTAAAACCCGCCCAATCAGCACATAATCGCAAGACTCTTTGGCATGAAGCGGCAAAATATCAGCCGCCACCGCCCGCAAACGGCGCTTGATACGGTTGCGCTTGACGGCGGATTTATCGACCCGCTTGCTCACCGTATAGCCAATCCGGCATTGCCCCAGCTCATTGGGTGCAGCCTGCAGAATCAACCCATGCGAAACCCATTTTGTGCAAGACGCATTCATCCTGACAAAATCAGCCCGTTTTTTGATCGTTTCTATGGGTTTTGCTGTATTGGCCTGCATGGTGCAGCGCCCTTCAGATTAAGCGCTCAGGCGCTTGCGGCCTTTGGCACGACGACGTTTCAAGATAGCGCGACCAGCACGATCAGCCATACGTGAGCGAAAACCATGGCGGCGGGCGCGAACCAGTCTGCTGGGCTGAAATGTACGTTTGGTAGACATCTTTGTTATTCCTATCCTTTAAAGTCCGCTGTTTATAGCGAGTATTATGGTGCCTGTCAATTATTGCTGTTCAAATAATCGGCATGAATATCGACTGTATCTATCTTATTGATATTACTGTAGTTTTTACCCAGCCACAGCCGGGCCTGTTCCCGCCCCAAATCACGCAATTCGCATAGAAAACCCCAATCTGTATCAAATTTACTGGCGATGGAAAGATCGCACATCACATCATCAGTGCGAATGGCGTGGATGAGCACGTTTTTATAATCGTTACGGTATTTGTCCTTCAGCATTTTTTCCTCGACCAGCTTCTTCACAAAGGCGATGGAGCGCAGCTCCTTGATCAGTGAGCCATTAAAGGTGATCTCATTCACGCGGTTTTCGATTGTATAGGCCTCTTTGGGTATTTCGGGCCGCTCAATCGGGTTGACGTGCACGATCAGGATATCGCGGCTCTCGGCCTCATAAAACAGCGGCCACAGCGCCGGATTGCCCATATAGCCGCCATCCCAATAATCCTCGCCGTCAATCTCCACCGCCTGAAACAAGAATGGCAAGGCAGCAGAGGCCATCAGCACATCAATGCTGACCTCCTTGTTTTTGAAAATCTTTTGCGTGCCGGTGCGAACATTGGTCGCACTGATAAACAATTTGGTGCATTCGCAAAGATGAATTTCCTCGAAATCGATGGATTTTTCTAGAATATCGCGCAATGGATTGATATCGAGCGGATTGAACTGATAGGGCGAAATGCTGCTCTTCATCGCCTCGAGCATGGCAAAGGCCGCCGCATGACCGCCGCCAAAGTTAGAGGCGAAGTTCTGAGCAAAGGGGTTAAACATAGCGGTCATCTCTTCGAAGCCCGACCACGGGGTTTTGCGGACCGGGCTGTAAAGAAGCCCGGCATTTGAAACCTCTCTCCAGAAGCTCTCAAGCATCTCGCGGGCACGGGGATAACCGCCTTCGCTGCGCCCATGGGCGAGCGCCGCCGCGTTCATCGCCCCGGCAGACGTGGCCGTAATACCTTCAATATCCAGCCGCCCATCTTCCATCAAATAATCGAGCACGCCCCAGGTATAGGCGCCATGGGCACCACCACCTTGCAGCGCCAGATTGATTTTCTTTTTATTTTTAGGAGCCGCGCTCATCTTTTTCCTTTTTAAATAATCAAGTACTCAAAAAACGCAGAAATAGAAAATTCGACCTATCGGTCTCAGCTTATCGATCACCCATGGCCTGTTTCATAAAGAAACGCTTGGCCGGTGGAAATTTTGAAACGGCTTTAAGACCCGCACGCCGGATAAATCGCACCGGTGGAATATTGTTGGAAAACAGCCGCACCAACCCGTCCGTCACCGCCACCATGCTCATATTGTCGAAACGGCGCTGGCGCTGGTAAGCCTGCAACAGCTCGTCCGAGCCGATATCCTCGCCGCGCTCATGCGCACTGCGCACCAGATCAGCCATCGCCTTCACATCACGAAAACCAAGATTAAGCCCCTGCCCGGCAATCGGGTGAATCCCATGGGCCGCATCGGCAACCAGCGCCATACGCGGGGCGATATATTCGGCGGCGTGAATAAGACTTAAGGGGAAACACATCCGCTCATTAATCATACGCACAGTTCCGTATTCTTTTGGGAAACGAGACGCCAGCTCAGCCTCGAATTCCGTGTTGTTCAGCGTCATCAGCGAGTCTTTCTTTTTGCCATGCTCGGTGAAAACGACGGAGGAGCGATGGGCACCATTCTTATCATCGGCCATGGGCAAAATCGCGAACGGACCCGAAGGCCAGAAATGTTCGACCGCCGCATTGTTATGTGGATGTTCATGCGCGACCGCACAAATAACCGCCCGCTGATGATAATTCCAGAGCCTCGTCCTCACCCCCATCCATTCGCGGGTGAAGGAGCCGCGGCCATCGGCACCGATGATGAGGTGCGCTTTGATATGATCTTCCACATCATTAGGCCCACCCAGAGTTATATCCCCGTCACCATTTTCCTTGCTAACTCCAACAGGAGAAACTCCCTCCCCTAATAGACATTTTACATAATTCAAATCTGGGGAGGGGGACTGGTCAGATTTTGTTGCCGGAGCCTCGGTGAAAGCAAAGTCGTTCACTTTTTTAGGGGCAAGGTGATCAATATTCTCCGAAGACTGAATGCGCTCCAGCAACGCCCTTCGGATGGCGCTGTTATCAACAATCCAGCCGAAGCTCTTTCCTTCTGCTTCTGTGCTGAGAAAATTCAGCAGGAGCGGGCTGGCACCATCGAGAATGCGGATATCATCAATCGGGCAGGCCCCGGCCTCCAGATCACTCCAAATCCCCGCCTCATCCAAGATTTTGCGTGAGCCGTAGGACACCGCCGTTGTGCGGCCATCGGTCTTAATCTGCTGCTCAGGGTCAGCCTGGTCAATGCAGGCCACACGCAAGGAAGAATTGGCCAGCAAACTGGCCAGACTCATCCCGGCCAACCCGCCACCAATAATCGCAATGTCATAGATGTCTTCGCTCATGGAAGCGAGATTAGCGCCGCAACGCGCAGAAGGCCAGTGTAAACCCCTTTTTTACCAGGCTGCTGTTTCCTTAACTATTTGTTAATGGCGGAAAGGTAGGATGTTAGCAGTGGTGTAATGGATAAAAAAATAGAGAGTATGTAATGGCGGAAAAAAGCAAACAAGCTTCAGCCAGCTCCTTTAAAGGAGCAAGCAATCCAAGACTCGAAGATCAGCTGAAAGTTGCTATGGGAAAGATTGATTACCTATGCCTTGCGGACAATCATGGGCTTCCTCAAACATACCAATTTTTAACCAGCCCCCAGGTTATGCAAGCCTTGGCAGATAGTGATGTTAAAACAATTTATCTGGAAGCCATAGACAAGGACGATTCCTTAATGATCCAAGCCTATCAGCAAGGTAGAATACCTTATGACGCGATGGCTGTGTATCTGGATAAAACTTCACTTACTGATTTGTTTGGAAAGATTCCAGCTGGCATAAGCCAGATGTTGATAAGGGATCAAATACCGGAGATTGCGACTCAGGCAAAAAAACATGGAATAAAGATTGATGTCATTGATTACGAAGAGGGAAAAATCCCTGCTGATAAAATTAATTCTATTCATGAAATTCAAACTGCCTATGCAGAATTTATGATCAAAAAAATAGAAGCCTCACCGAATTTTTCTGATCTTACACCTCAGGAAAAACGATCATTTATACATGTATCGGAACAAGAGTTTGAGAAAGAGCATTCTAGTGTAAAAAAAGCTCTAGAGAGTATATGGGAAGAGCAACAAATACATTTTACTGATAAAGTAAAAAATATAGTACATCAATTGCGAAAGGAATCCGGTATCAGCGATACAGAAAAGCCTACGCCTAACCAACTACACAAAATGCGGGAAATAATAATTGAAACTCTACGCCGCACTGGTGAGGCGGATAAATTTATTGGTGCAACATCTGAATTACCAGACGGGGAGGCTCTCGAGAAATTACTGCCCGCCTACTTAAATGTAGCAAATATGACTAAACTGGCAAATGATCGTCTCAAACTTGATCCTACAGTGGCACAGAGAATTAAATCTGCACCTGGAAAAGCTGTTATCGTTTATGGCTTTGCCCATTTTGGTCGTTTAGAAGGTGATATTGATGCAACTTTAGGAGAAAATAAAACAGCCACTTTACGGATTTCCAATAATATACAAGAGACCCTTGATAGAGACTCTTTTCTTGCAAAGCAGATAGAGGAAATAACGGACATCAAGTTGGACGATAAATATAATTACACGTTGGATATTTCAACAGGTAAATGGACCGATAAGGAAGGTCAAAGTACAGCAATTGAAATACCTCAGGATTTAAAACCCGAGTTAGACCAACATATAGATGCTGTTACTCCTTCAATAGGATTAGAAACACCAAAAACCATTTAGTTAACAGTCTTCGGGCGCCTAAGAGATCGGCGATTCAACCTTCACGGGCAGATCAGCCGCAATTGGCTCGTCATCCATCATTTCGATCATGCCGGTTGGCTGCACCGCGAAATTGGCGATGAACAAGGCGTTTGAATAAAACACCACCGCATCACACAGGAAATGCGCCTGATCATTCATGCCCTCAAAGCTAGACGGACGGATGGTACCTTCAATAACGGAGCGTGTCGTATCGTCCATTTCGGTTGGCATATTCGGGTCTTCCATGCTCTCGGCGATATAGAACGGACCCTCTTCGCCACGAACGAAATAACAGAAGAACCGTAGATATTCGAGCACATTTTCTTCGTTCACCTTAACCGGTGCCTTGGCATTAACCTCATGAATAGGCGGAGATGTACCATTGAGACGGAAGAGATTTCCCTGATCCGTCAGGTAGTAAATGTTCAGCTTTTTATTCACCCAGTTGGGATCGCGCACACGGATCAAAGCAATCGATTCATAAAAAGGCAACATGCGCCAGTGCACTTCCGTGCTTTCGGCTGCAACACGATATTTGCCGTCAATCGGGTTAATCTGTTCTAAAAACCCTGTGAGTTCCTCGCCCTGAACCGGGTTCCATTTATCGTCCTGGTACATAAAAATTCCTTAAATCTGCCTTCAAATTCGTTGGGCGCGTCAACCGTGCCATTTTGACACAAAATTAGCCGAGCGCAAGCCCCTGTTTATTAAACACTTTTGTAGTTAATTGTAAATGGTTTTTGATAAAGCCACCAAAGAAAAAGCCCCGCATAAACGGGGCTTTCCTTAATTCCTAAAGTCCGGGAAACCTAGAAGGTTTCTGAACCGCAACCCGCTGTATCGCTGAGAAGCTCTTCGATAGAACCACCCCAGTTGATGGTAGCAGGTGTGCCGGCAGAAGCCTTACCAACGGCATCGCTAACACAGCCTGTGTCTTCACCGGCTTCCGGTGCGATATTGGCTAGCTCTTCAGCAGTCGGCTCGCCTTCACCACCAGCGGCAGGGCTAATACCAGCCAGAGCTGCAGCAGTGTTCGGATCAACATTAATTGGAGGCAGACCCGTAATGGTTACATTCAGACCACTAACGCCTGGACCAAACGGACCGAACTCATCAAAGACACGTTCCTGATCGATTCCATCTTGTGTAAAGCCGAAGAAGAAGATGCCGATATCAAAGCGGTCCGGGAAGTGGAAGAACCGCTCTTCCAGGAAGTCGAACTGAGCCTGTGTCAGCAACCCATCTGTGTCAGACGGTCTGAACGTTCCGCCAGGGCCACCGGCATAGCGTGAGTTCAGCGCGTTCTGCCAGATTGGACGATCATTTTCCATGTCGTAGAAGGCATAGTTATCAAGCTCAACAAAGAACTCTGACTGCCCATCAAAGAACTGATCACCAATGGTTCCGCCAAAGTTGGTTGGGAAAGCAGGATGTGGTGTTGAACCAGGACCATCATCATCGACCAGAGCCAGATCCGCATAACCTTCCGTTGGAACGTAGGTTTTCAGAGGGTAACCCTGCCATGCGCCAAACTGACGTGGCGTGATCTTCTGGATGTCATGCTCTTCGTAGTCGTCACCAAGTCTGGCTTTATCGCCATGATGTTTGCCTTCGATCGTAGAGAAGTCAAACGGTGAGAAGCGCAGACCAACACGGCCATCAATGAAGTTATTGGTTTCACCCGTCAGATCAATCAGACCGCTTTCGAAATGCGCACCAATATCATTATTGATGAAGTCATTACCGGAAACGATGATCCTGTTGCCGTCTTCGTCAAACACACCCCGAACATTGCTGTCGAATCTGGCGTTAAACGGACCAGAGACATAAAGGCCGTTCTTAACGCTGTTGGATACATTGTTGCCCAGAACTTCAGCACGGTCATAGCCAGTGATTTCAATACCGTCACCATGAGCTTCGCCGAAGTAGTTAACGCTATCGCCATACTTGCCTTTTTTGCCACCGAAGCTGATGCTGTCCGGCTCATCATCCGACTCTTGCATTTCTTCAGCAGGCGTACCGGAGTCAACAACCGTGTTGCCAACGATCTCAACCTTGAACTTAGGAGCGCCAAAGCCACCGCTGCCACCACCGAAGTCGATGCTGTCCTGTGGTCCAGTTTCAACTTCACAATCGATACAGTCTTGCTTCTCGTTTGCGAAGAAACCAGCATAACCAATGACCTTGATACCATCATCACCAGCATCATAGACACCGTTTTCAGCAACCAGAAGATCAGTAATGCCTTCAGTTTCGATACCGTCATCGCTCGGCCCTTGTGACGTTTCGCCTGTTTCCTCGTCGATCGTACCGATCGTATTCTCGGTAATTTCAACATAAGTGCTCAGGAAGTACGGGTCACCTTTTTCGCCGGAACCACCATAGTTCTCGTCACGAATGTCGCTAGGCTGATCTTTATCGCCCGGCAGACCGTTTTTGAAGTAACCGCTATGAACATGGATACCATCAGCACCGTGGTCATCCTGAAGACGGCTAAGCGTTTTAAAGAACTTCTTGCCACCTTTTTCGCCGGAACCACCACCGTAGTAGCCATCACCACCATAGTACTCTCCGTACTCTTCAATGTAATCTTCAACAACTTTACCAACATTCTGGATGTCATTGTTGTGGACCAGCGTATTGCCGCTCCAGACAACCTGAACACCGTCATCAGCTGTATTATCGATGTAGTTGTTGGTTACTTTAACCGCAAAGCCTGGGTCAGTGATACCGACACTACCGCTACCGCCATATCTGCGGACGCTACCAATAACTTCACGAACATGGATCGCATCGGCACCAAAGCCGTCATGACGGCGCTTGCCGCCTGAACCGCCGGAGCCGGAACCACCTTTGAACTCATCGCTTTCGATCGGAACGCCGCCACCATTTTTGCCATGATGCAGGCTGTTTACGCCGACATTATAGATGTGGTTGTAATCGATCAATGTGTTGCCACTGCGGACCACTTCAATACCGTCATCGCCAGTCATGTCGATGTGGTTATTGGTGATTGTAACAGCATCACTGAAACCGTAATAGCCGCCATAGTAAGGGTCGTCACCTTCTTGAGGGGCATTGACTGTTTCAAAACGACGATCATTGACAGAGACACCGCGAACATGGATGCCATCGGCACCATGACCACGACGATCACCGCCATTGAATTCCATGATGCTGTAGCCACCGTAATAGTCATCACCACCATCAATCTTGGCACTTTCCCCATCATCATCATGAGGGAAGCCAACATGAACTTCCTGATAACCTTTCAGACCAACATTGTAGATATGGTTGTAATCAATCAATGTCTTGCCGCTGCGTAGAACTTCGACACCGTCATCGCTGACATTATTGATGTAGTTGTTGCTAACCACGACAGCATATGGATCGAAATACTCACCACCAAGCTCTCCAACCAACCACTGTTGCTGACCTTCATCATTTTGAATGCCGCGAACATGGATTGCATCGGCGCCAAATTTACGATCAGGGCCGGTGCGATAGCTGTAGCCTTCATGATGTTCATCCACAACCTTGGTAACACCAACATTTTGAATGTGGTTGTAATCAATCAGAACACTGTGATCGCCGTAACGTGGTTTAGGCGCAGGACCTGCGTCCTGTGAACCTGTCTCAATGCGATCATTTTTCCGATCATTTTCGGCAACAACTTCGATGCCATCATCACCTGTCGTATCGATGTAGTTCTCGAGGATCTTGACATCAAAGCGCTGACGGAAGCCTTCACCAGAACCACCGGAACCGGAGCCGCCTTCATGGTCGTTATTGGCAACGTCTACATTTGGTCTGTCATCGTTACGACCGCTAAAGCGAACATGGATACCATCGGCGCCATGTTGTTCATCACCACCTGAGAAATACAGGTTGCGATAGCCACCTTTGCCGGAACCACCGGAACCGGAGCCACCATCATAATCAAGGTCAGCTTTATCGCCGCCATGATGTTTGCCATCAGTATAAACATACTGGTGATCAACAAGGCCTGTGTTGCTGATATGGTTGTACTTAATCAGCGTACGGCCGCTATCGACAACTTCAGTACCGTCGTCACTCACGTTGTTGATGTGGTTGCCTTTGACAACAACATCAAATGGTTCGAAGTAGCCTTTACCACCGGAACCGCCTTTACCGCCTGAGCCACCTTTATCTTCAATACCGGCAACAATCACGCCACCATTGCCATGGACGTTCTGGATAGAGATACCATCGCCACCATCGCCGTAGTGATCGCCACCATTACTGTAGTAACCACCGTAGTAGCCATCAATGCTGTCATTCTCAGCACCGATCTTCATGATTTCCAGACCACCGGAAACGCCGGTGTTTTCGATGTCGTTACCGGCAACAATCGTTGCGCCGGAATGAACAACTTCGATACCGTCATCGCCAACAACATTGATGTCGTTACCGAAGATATTAACATCAAAGTGGCCTTTGTGACCTTTGCCACCTTTGTCGCCGGAGCCGCCTTTACCGTCGATATCAGAAACCTGAACTGTGTTTTGGTTTTCTGTGCGAACGCCATGAACGAAGATGCCATCGGCGCCGTATTCATCGCCATAACCATATGCATAAGGTCCTTCTTTCGAAGCGCCAACACCGGCATCCATGATGTGGTTGCCAGCGATCAGCGTACGACCGCTATAGCCAACATCAACACCGTCATCACCGGTCTGGTGAATATAGTTGTCAACGATTTCAACAGCAAACAGACCGCCACCAAAACCGCCACCGATATCGGCGTTTTCAGGAATATCATTCAATGTATTGAAGCCGCCATTGAAACGAACATTGCCGACATGGATGCCATCACCATTGTTCAGGTAAACACCACCATGTGAATAGCTGTGTGTGTAGCTGTCCAGTCCAACATAAGAGATGTAGTTGTAGCCAATATGTGTGCTTTCACTATCCAGAACCTCGATACCGTCATCACCGACCGTATCAGTTTCATTATTGGTGATAACAACCGCTGGCACAAAGTAAGGGCTACCATTCGCGTCAAGCCCGTCAATGAAGTCTGTTCCTGGGAAGAGCTTGTTGTTGCCAATACCGCGAACATGGATACCGTCAGCGCCGTAGCCGTCGTCAGCGCCACCTGTGAGTGGGCCGCCTTTGCCGTAACCGGCATTGTAGACATCGTTCTCGTGGATGAGAACACTACCCGCGTTGCTGAAGATTGGGAATTCATCCTTTGCACCGTCTTCTGATGGAAGTGTTTCAGGAGCAATCGCCAGGATCTTACCGCCAACCACTTCGATACCGTCATCGCCGGTATAGCTGGTGTAGTTGTTGGTAATCACAAGGCCGAAGTCATCCTGGCTAAATTCATGACCAGCGCCACCGCTACCGCCACTGCCGCCTTTATCATCAGGGCCTGCGCCTTGAACTGGGAGAGCGCCTGATATGAAACCACCCGTGTTTGTTACGCGGATGCCGTCGGCACCACCATAATCGCCACCAGTGAAGTCAACGACAACTTTGGAAACATGACCGCCATAATAATAGGTCTCGCCATCTTTCTCGTAAGAGCCTTCATGACCTTCAACGATGTAGCCAAACTTGCCTTCTTTTCCGGTGTAGTAGACATCATTGTTGTCAATTTTCGTCCGGCCGCTAAAGGAAACATCAATACCGTCATCACCAACATAGCTAATGTCGTTTTCGCCATCGATTATCAATCCAAAGCCGCCCGGTAACGCATTACCCTGGACATTAAAGACATGGATCCCATCATTACCGATATAAGAGAGCGTGTTATGACCAATGACAACATTGCTGGCGTTGGCAACATCAATACCGTTGCCCTGAATGTATTTAAGATCGTTGTCAGAGACCGTAATGTTGTTACCGCCATTCACGACGATACCATTGCCGAGAGCCGCTACAATCCAGTTATCGGAAATTACCGCGTTGCTCGCGCTGGAAACAATCGCGCTGCCCATAGCCTGCTCAACAATGTTTTCCTTGATTTCAACATCATTGCCGCCATTCACTTCAATACCGTTATCGCCGGTCCAGAAGATGAAGTTTCTGACAATATCAAGGGCGCTGCCGCCATTGGTTTCGATACCGTCATCGCCAGCATGTTCAATAACATTCATGTCGACAAGAGCATTGGTGTTGTTATCAAGCTGAATACCGTCTTCAACGGCATTACGCACCTGATTCCAGTAAATATAAGCACCGTCATGATCGTTCACGCGGATGCCGTCTTCACCGACAGTATCGATAACGTTTTCAACGATATCGACACCTGAACCATTTTCAACAAAAATGCCATGCAGACCGGCATTGGAAATGTCGTTCCATGAAACCACAACATCATCAGATGGGTTCACATGAACGCCACTGTTTGTCGTGTTTTGAATGGTGTTGCCGTCAACCAGCGCACCGTTAGAGCCATTAATATGAACGCCATCGTCACCGATATTGTCCGCACCACCAAGCAATCCAATTTTGTTGGCTGTGACTTTGTTACCAGTGCCGCCCAGGATGTGAACGCCATCTTTGCCGGTCACATTGATTGTATTTTGATCAACAGTCACATTGCTGGATGGGTTCACAAGAACGCCATTGTCAACCGTGTTAAGGATTGTGTTGAGCTGAACCAATACGCCATTGGAACTTCTAACGTAAACGCCTTCGTCACCGATGTTGTTCGCACCGCCATTGGTACCGATATCGTTCTTGGTAACCTTAACGCCATCACTCTGGGCAACACGAATGCCATCACGAAAAGTTGTGTCGATATCATTGTCGTTGATAACAGCATCGCCAGAACCGAAAATCCACATACCCCAGCCCGTAGCAGCGCCGTCAATATCATTGCCTTCTACCAACGTACCACCTGAATTATCCAAGGCTATACCGGAGCGACCGGAACTGTTTACATCATTGCCCAGGATTTGTTGGTTTAAGCTGTTATACGCTTTGATGCCATCCCAGCCGGCATTGGAAACCATGTTCTTCAAAACAAAGTTCGTGCCAGTCGCATCCCAGATTTCGATACCGTTATGGTTCTCAGCAATAGACGTGCCATCAACGATGTTGCGCTGAATCGTATTGCCTTTACTACCGACAACGCTAATACCGTCCTCGAAAGAATTCGTCACAGTGTTCTCATCACCAACATTCGGACCACCGATCAGAACATCGTCGCTGTTCAGAACATTGATACCGTCCATGCCTGCATTGCTAATGATGCTACCCTGGATCACGCTGCCCGGGCTTGGGTTAAGAGAAATACCATGACCAACAGTTTCCGTGACTGTGTTGTCAAGGATGTCGGCACTTGGTGAATTGTTTACGTCGATACCATCGCCGCCAATATTGTCAACGCCGCCAGCCGTACCAATCATATTATTGGTGATCTGGATGTCTTCGCTGTTATTGGCTTCGATACCGTCGCCAAGAGTGTTGAAGACTGTGTTTTTATCAACGACTGTGTCATCGCCATTATTGATGGTGATACCGTTCAGACCGATGGTTGTAGCAGCATCGCCATACACATCATTGCCGGATACGGAAGAGCCCGCGCCGCCAGCATTTGTGGCCTGAATACCATGACCCAAAGCCCAATGTACGGAGTTAAGGTCAATTGTTGAGAACGCACTATTGAGAACGTTAATGCCGTCCATACCTGCAAAATCAACATGGTTGTTGTTGACGATCGCAGAAATGCCGTTTTCAACGGAAATGCCGTGAAGGCCAGTATTAACAATGAAGTTGTTGATCACATCCGGGGAAATACCAAGATCTGAGCGGATACCATGGCCACCAACATTTTGTACAAAATTGCCATCGCCAGCGCCGAGGCCACCAACATTGGAGGAATCGGACATGATGATTTCAATACCATCACCAACAGCTTGGGAAACAATGTTGCCTTCAATTTTTGTAATCGGGCTGTTTGTGACATGGATGCCATCGCCACCAATATCACCTACAACAGCGTTGTTACCAACCGCATTGTCGAGGATGTCGGCACTTTCGGAACCATCAACTTCGATACCGTTTGCAGTGATGTCGGTAACGGTGTTTTTCCTGATACCAACATGGTCGGAGTCAGTCACCTGAATACCGGTTGTGAAATGCGTCACGATGTTGTTGTCGATGTCAGCAAAAGCAGAGCTGTCGACATCAATACCGATCGCGCTGGAACCTGTAATATCGTTATCGGCAATATCAAGACCGGCAACATCAACGCCGGTTGCAACAATACCAAAATCAACGTCTTTAACCGTGTTGTCGATCACTTCGATGTCATCACCGCCATTGATTTCAATACCAGTGTCTGCGCCGTCAACAGTGTTACCGTTGTCGTCATCGCCATCTTTGTTACCAACAAGAATGTCTTCGGAATCTGTAATCTTGATACCGATATTCGTGTCATTGATGGTGTTGCCATCAATCTGACCACCCATCACATCATTAAAGACGATACCGTCGAAATCAGGATTGTTAATAACGTTACCAAGGATATCAACATTGGAAGAGCCGCCAAATCTGATGGCAGTATTTCCAATCGTGTTGAGCTGGTTGTTTTCAACAAGAACGTTGTCAACATTGTCGCCCTGAACGCCTTCATCATCAGCATCAATAATGTTGAATGTGGTGATGATGTTATTTTTAACCGTCAGATCGGATGTACCACCGACGCCACCGTCAAGCGTAACGCCCGCACCATCGGCATCAATTTTAAAACCGTCAATCGTGACATTGTTCGACGTGACTTTAAAGCCGAAGAAGTCACCCGTAGCGCCAGCGCCGGTTTCAATCAGGCTTTCCGGACCGCGTGGTCCAAGATTTGGATTCACGCCAAAATTGGCACCTTCCATATAGAAGTTATCTTCGTAAACTTCGATTGTTTCACCGTAAGTACCGGCACCAACATGAATGGTGTTCAGACCGGAGCCTGTATTCTCAACAGCATCGATTGCGTTTTGAATAACGCCGCCGTCATTCTGGTTGATATCAATTGTACCACCGGAATTTGTTGTGACACTATCAGCATCGGCGCTGAAGAAGATCGCGTCGTTGTCGATAACAATGTTACCGCCATCGGCATCGATCAAAGCGCCGGTTTCAAGTGTAACATTACCATCACCGAACAGATCATCAGCTTCAATAGATATATCGCCGCCTTCAGATTCGATGACAGCGTCTTCCTTCAGAAGAACATCCAAAGCGAAAACATCAACATTATCGCCATTGGTGTCGATAGAGGAGCCAACGCCCATTTCGAAATTACCAACAGAGCCGGTATTGCTGTCACCAACAAATGTGGCATCACCGTCCAGCGTTTCAATGCTGGCACCATCAGCCAGGATAATGTCGTCATCTGAGTTCACTTCCAGAGCATTAAAGACGTTGGTACCGTCAAAGATGACATCGTCATCACCGCCACCGTTTACATTTCCAGTGTTCAGCGTCACAAGACCAGCGATAGTCGCTGTTGTCGTGTTAACGTCTTCAACATTGATAGTTTCGGTGTCGGAATCACCAACCACAAGCGCGCCCGCATCAATCGCGGCCAACTCGGCCTGACTGATATGAATGCCGCCATTGTTATCACCAAGACTGAATGAACCAGTATCACCGGCTGTAATATCAAACGTAACTGTCCCTGTTCCGGCATCGATCAAAGTATTTCCAGGCGTAATCCCACCATCACCAAGAATAACATCGTCGCGTACGGAGATGTTCACATCGCCACCATCTGTTACGATAGTGTCGATACTGCCACCAATACCGTCATCAATTTCAAAGGTCTCGGAAGATGACATGAAGTAGCCGCCATTGGTGTCAATATCATTGTTAATGACAACAGCTTGCGTGCCGCCCGTACCGCCAAAAGCTTCAGCGATCAGCTCAACATTCAGCTCACCGGATGTAGAAATAATATCTTCATTGATGAAAATATCGTCATGCGCTTCCATGCGCAGTGTCGCTTCGCCGCCAGCTGTTTTGTTAATCTCGGCATTAACAAAAATATCGCCATCGTCATCATCTTGTGCGCCTGTTCTTAAGGTCACGCTTGTGCCGCTATTTAGAGAAGCCTCAATCGTATTGTCAGTCACAAAAGATGTGTCGCCATCACCGGCACCCGTTGTACCAAGCGCAGAAATGATATTCGGATCACCACCAGAGGCACCAACATTCTGGGTAAAGCTATTCGTAACCATCAGGTTTCTCGGGTCGAGCAGCCATTCATTTGCTGTTACGCCACCCAGCGCTTCGAGATAACCTTTGGATGATGTTTCAACAGACCCGCCTGCGGCTTCAATGTTACCGTAGAAGTATGTGGCAACATCAGACCAGACAACAACTTCTCCGCCCTCAGCGCCGTCACCGGCATTGGCTTTGAAAGTCGCATCTGCATCAACATAAGCGAAATCAGAGGTTTTTGTACCTTCGGCTCCCTGCCAGTCGCCACCGAAATGAATCGTACCACCGGCATCGGTGCCGGACGCATCAAGTTCAGCACCGGCAAATGCAACAACCGCCTCACCTGTTACTTCGATGTCACCACCGTCAGTACCAGAGGCATCAAGTGTGCCAGAAACAGAAACCACGCCATGATCACCACCGGAAAGAACGATTTTACCGCCTTGCTGTGTTGCAGACGCAACGCTCACAACGCCTTCAACATTGATGATATTATCAACAACGTCTTTGGCAGAAGAAGCGGTCATTACAACATTACCGCCTTCAGCATTAATTTCACCTGTGGTCTCAAGCAGAGCATCACCAAGCTCGCCTTCAACAGTAACCTCAACCAGACCATCACCATGCAGGTCAAGCGTAACGACTTCACCAGCCGCCATAACAACTGTGCCCATTTTGGCATTGATCACGCCGCTATTAACAACAGTCGGCGACACGAATGCTGCCAGACCTGAATCAGCAACAGAAACAGTACCGCGCAATTCAATCGCGCCATCACCAAAATCACCAAAGGCAAAGGAATCGTCGCCATCCATAATGTCGGCGTTATCCAAATGACCAGTAGACACGGCGATACCACCAACATCCACGTTAGAACCATGACCGAAGATCACCCCGTTCCGGTCCAGAATCATAACCGTTCCGTTCGCAGTCAGCGTTCCTAAAATTTGTGTCGGGTCAGCATGATCACCAATTGCCCGCGCAACAAATAACGCATTTGAATTTATCTGATTAATATCAACGCGACCAAGCGTACCAATATGCAGCTCCTGTGCCTCACCGACAGCGCGCATTGTATGTTGGTCAATCTGGGTCGTCCCCAGACCTGTGTCTGTAACGTCTGCATTACCTGCGACGATATTGATATCATCCCAGTCTGCGTGCGGATCAATCGCCTGCGCTTGCGCAGCGCTCCCGATCATCATTCCGGCAGCAACCAAAGCTGTCGTTGAGAGCAAACCTTTGCGGCGTCTGCTGAAAGTGTTTTTTGTTGTTTTGGTGATCACGTTACTCATTTTCTTCTTCCCTTCTCAAAAACGGCCCGGTATTCCCGAACTTTCTAAAATTAAATTCAACCTTTGTTAACAAAGCTCCGAAAGCCCATTAGACCCTCCGCAGCACTTAATTCTCTCAATCTGAATCTTTCGTTTGTTAATTTGAAGCGTATTCGTCATTCGTTCTTTTAAATTTCCGCTTTCAAAAATTAACTGCGACATTGCACGTAAATCTCATTAGAACAGGCACTAATGTCATCTAGTTAAACCTATTGCAACGCTGGTATGGCATCTTTAAAAAGAAAATTCAAGATATAATTAAGGAAACCTTAAGGTTTTTTTGCTCCAAAACCAGAGAAACCTACTGTTATCCCTTTATGGACGCAACTTCCCGTATTTTTCTAATACATAAAAAAAAGTTGAGTGCTTATCCACATATCAAAAATATGACTATATTTATCAATTGCCGGGTTGAAAATTATAGCAAAATAGATTACACCTTGTGGATAAGTATTGTTCAAACACTCTTTATTTTTTTTCTATTTCTGTTATAGCGTACCCCCAAACACACTTTTACCTAGGTATAAACTTAAGTTAGGCACGGTTGAGAATGATAAAACGCAGATCGATTTTTAGCGCTCGCTATGGGCTGGCATTGGCCACCACAGCAGCTTTTTTTAGTTTTGGCTCCCCTGCACAGGCGCAGGTGGAAAATGCAACAGGCATCGCTGACCCCGGTCGCGTCGAAGGCACCTTCCGCGAAGGAACAGTTACCCCAGATGTATCCCCACGTATTGAGGTTAAAGACCAGATTGTTCAAAAAGCGCCGCCAGGTGCCGAAAACATCAATCTGACACTCAAGAATATTCAGCTTGAAGGCGTAACCGCCTATTCGGGCGAGCAACTGGCCCCTGCCTATCAGGACCAGCTTGGGCAGACGGTAACCTTGGCCGATGTCTATGCAATTGCTGCAGCACTGACAAACAAATACCGCAATGACGGCTACATCCTCACGCAGGTTATTGTGCCCCCACAAACGATTGAAGGCGGCTCTGTCCGGCTTCAGGTTGTTGAAGGTTTTGTTGGCAATGTTTCTGTTGGCGGCGAAAGCAATCCACGCGCTGCAAAGCTTATTCAGGAATATGCCCAGCAGATCCAAAGCGAAGGTGCCTTGAATGTTGGCGATCTTGAGAGATGGTTGCTTCTGATCAATGACCTGCCGGGCGTTGAGGCCAGAAGTATCTTAAGCCCTTCACGCACACAAACAGGAGCCGCGGATCTGCGCATTATTGTAGAACGCGACCCTTATGACGCCTTCCTGGGTCTTGATAACTTCGGAAGCCGTTTCCTCGGACCATTACAGGTTTCAGGCGCAGCGTCAGCCAACTCATTTTTTGGCAATAACGAACGCATTACAGGCCAGGCCGTCCTCGCACCGGAATTTGGTGTGGATTCACGCTTCATAGAACTGGCTTATTTCGCTGCCAGCTATCAGCAACCTGTATGGAATAAGGGAACCGTGGTTGAGGTTTCAGTGGGCCATACGGCAACAAACCCGGGCAATACTTTGGCCGACTTTGATGTTAAAGGGAATTCGGAATTTGGTAGTATCAAAGCAACACATCCGATTATCCGCTCTCGTAGCACCAATCTTTACGGTCATCTTGGCTTTGATGCACGGAATGTCAAAAGTAAGAACAATCTCGAACCAACACGCAGAGATCATATCCGGGCTATTCGTGCCGGTGGGCGTCTTGAATTCCTCGATACAATATTGGGCATTCTGGGCGTTGGCGTAAACGCAGCAAATATTGAAGTGTCACGCGGCGTGGACGTATTTGGCTCCAGCGATCACGGTGATGCCAATCTGACACGTCCAATGGGTGACCCTGAATTTACCAAGGTCGAGGCCGGCCTGCAGCGTCTGCAGCGTGTAACATCAAACGTTAACCTACTTGTTGCGGCAAAAGGCCAATACTCAGCTAATAAGCTTCTGAGTTCCGAGGAATTCGGTGTTGGCGGCGTTAACTTTGGTCGGGGCTTTGATCCTTCTGAAATCGTGGGAGAGCAAGGCATTGCCGGTAAGGTAGAAGTCCAGTGGAACGAGCCTTATCCGGTGGAAGCACTTCAGGATTACCAGCTTTACAGCTTCTTTGATGCCGGCCGCATCTGGGATGAAGATTCAACCAGCAATGATCTGGAACGTGAGTCAGTGACGTCTGCAGGTTTCGGTGTTCGCGCTGATATCACAGACCAGACCGAAGCCGGTGTTGCGGTTGCATTCCCCTTAAACCGCATGATCGAGGTCAATGGCGATAGAGATCCACGCTATTACTTCAATGTGAACCGCCGGTTCTAGAAAAAGTCTTTTAAGAATTCTAAAAGGCCGCCCATTGCAGGCGGCCTTTTTTATTCAGGGCTTATAATACGCTCTGATCACCAACGTCGATAAAGACAACATCAGCATACATTCACCCAACCACCAACCCTGCCACATGCCATAGCCTGTCGACGCTACCGAGAAAAAGCAAAAAAGAGTGGGCAGTGCAATCCTCGCCGCCTCTACCGGCATTTGATAAATCCGGTAAAGAAGATGGGTCAGAAAAAGACAGCCAGAGGCAGCACCGATGACACCAAATTCGATCCAGAGCTGAAGAGCAAAATTATGCGGATGCAGGACGGCGGAATCGGGATGATAAAGCATCTGAGAATCAAAATCCTGAATATGACGTGTGGCCTCGACACCATAGCCGTAAAGCGGGCTCTGCATGATATAGCGACTGATGAAGTCCCATATTTCCATACGGTTTGTTGCGTATCCGTTGGCCAGCCACGACCCGCTTTGTATCGTACCAATATGTTCGGGCAGTGTCTTAAACATGATCTGAACAATGAAAGGAGCCGCTAAAATAAGCAGCACCGAGACAACCGCTATAAATATCCAAGCGGCTTTCAGACGATAGGGAAAGACAAAAAAGAAGAAAAGACCAACGACAAAACAAAGCTGACTTGACTGGCTTTCCGAAAGCATCAGCATCAGAACAATAAGAGCGCCCAAAACCGCAAGGGCGATATAACGAAAACGCTTCTGAATGTCCTGATTCAGAATAATCGGTATACAAACGAAAAAAGCAGCAACGGTACAAAAAATACTGCGATTGGCAACCGCAGGGCTAACATTATCTCCCATGCTCAGACCACGTAGAAATCGATGAAACGACATACCAAAAGACAGTTCAATAATATTAAAACATGCCGCCAAACCCACACAAACAGGCAAAAGCCACAGATATCGCCGAACCCGCTCATTATCCGCAGAGAGAACAAGGCCCAGCAACAATATCCCGGGAAACAGGACCAGAGCCATTTTAAGCGTTCGCTGGACAGCAAAATCCGGTGCCAGTGACCAGAAACTGCTTAAACCCGCAAGCCCTGTGATGACAATCACCCATAACAAAGCTGCGCCAGGCCGTACAGGTTTGCGCGCCAAAAGAAAAAAGCCGACCAGCGCTGCAATAATCGCCACTGCACCGGGGGCATACGCCATAAGACGCGGAAAGAAGAAAGCCACAACAGGCATAAAAACCAGAACCATCGTGAAGATGGCCGTATAAATATTGTCTTTGCCGGATTGTACCGGAGACAAGGTTGCTTCAGAGCTGCTCATGAAGCTTTTTACAGCCCCATTTTCACGACATCAACCCCAAAGCTTATGTTTATGATTTTGAACCCGTTTCGGGTGATTGAATTTAAAAAGATATGCCTGTAATTGTGTCTATATCTAGATAAACAAGCTCTACTGCTCAATCACAGTTGGTAAAGGCTGGTAATCCCTATATTGACCATAGTCTTCCACCCGGTTCTCAGCTTCCGGATATTCCCCTTCAAGAGCATCTATATCGTCACCGGCAGCCGGTTCAATACTCTGCACATCATAAGCATTATCAGCGAGGGCGACCGGTGCCTCTGTCTGAAAACGCGGCCCAAACTCATCGGCCCTGGCGTTCAGGGCAAAGCCCGCAACACCAATACATAAAATCCCTAATGCTAAAGCTCTCATGTTCTTCTCCGTTTGGGCCAAATAATTAACCAAATAATTAAAATGTGTCCTGAATAGATTCTCCGGCACTTTCCATGTCACGACCAAAGCCATCAGCCGTGTTGCAGGCGCTCAAACCACCCATCATCAATAAAAGGCCGATCACGGCCATTATGTTCAAAAAAGTACGCATTGCTGCTCCTCTTTATCTTGTTTAAAATATGAATGAGCTATATCTAGCAAAAATGCTTAAGGGCTGCAAAGGGAAAGCGCAAAATTATTTCAAAATGCCTTCAACGTCGACATTACCCCAGACTTTTTTGGTCCTGTTGTCACGGCCACAGCGGGCACGGTAGAAATTATAGCGCAGTGAGTTCTTCTTGTAATAATCCTGATGATAATCCTCGGCCAGAAAGAATTCAGAGGCTGGCAGAATTTCAGTGACAATATCTTCCAAAAGCTGCCCGGAATTTTGAAGCGCCTCTTTGCTTGCCAGCGCCTCTTTCCGCTCCTCTTCATTGCTTGTGAAAATCGCAGCGCGGTATTGATCGCCCTTGTCACAAAACTGGCCGCGCGCATCATGCGGATCGATACCGGGCCAGAACGCTTTCAGCAATTCTTTATAACTAACCACAGAAGGATCATAACTGACCTGCACAGCTTCGTAATGCCCGGTAACACCGCGGGAAACCTGTTTATAGGCCGGGTTTTCGACATGGCCACCTGTATAGCCAGACACGACTTCGCTAACACCTTCGACATGCTCAAGGTCTTTTTCGATGCACCAAAAACACCCACCCGCAAAAATTGCTGTGGCGACTTCACTTGCCTGGACTACGCCCGGCAATACCA
The DNA here is from genome assembly GCA_021775965.1 of Alphaproteobacteria bacterium. Taxonomy (GTDB): domain Bacteria; phylum Pseudomonadota; class Alphaproteobacteria; order Micavibrionales; family Micavibrionaceae; genus UBA5701. The sequence continues at coordinate 320,239 of JAJFGV010000043.1, read as the reverse complement.
ATGTAAGAATAAAAGCTATTTGTAAGACAATATTGCGTATCACTATAAACCCCTCATTTCTTGGTTATTCTATAGGAGTATTCGTTGGCTAACCTATGAAAGGTTACAGAAAATGGTGGATCCTAGCGGGATCGAACCGCTGACCTCCTCGCTGCCAGCGAGGCGCTCTCCCAGCTGAGCTAAGGACCCATTTTAGTGGACTCGGTGAACCTAGGGAAAATACCGCCGTTATTCAAGAAAAAAGCGGAGCTACGAAGCTCCGCTTTTTAAATTAATTATAAAATCGCTTACTTCTTTAGCGCGTCGCGAATTTCCTCGAGTAGCACTTCACTTTTTGGTGGCGCAGCCGGTTTGGCTGGCGCTTCTTCTTCCGCACGTTTCAGGCTGTTAACGCCCTTAACAAGCATGAATACCACAAAAGCAACAATCAGGAAGTTAATCAGCGCATTGATAAACGCACCATATTTAATCAGCGGTGCGCCCGCTTCTTCCGCAGCTTTCAAGCTTTCATAAACTTCACCGTTCAGGGAAAAATAAAGATCCGAGAAATCAACGCCACTGGTTGCAACACCAACAAGCGGCATAATCAAATCACCCACCAAAGATGTCACAATTGCCGTAAACGCAGCACCAATAATGATACCAACGGCCATATCCATAACATTACCTTTGGCAATAAATTCCTTAAATTCCTTCAGCATAAATTCTTCCCCTGTTCTCAAATTGATAATATCGAGAGAGGCTAGGTTTATTGCGGGGGTATGTCAACGCAATTCAGGCTGGAGCCTTGCTTTGACTATCCCATGCACTTTTTTTGCGATAAATCGTGGATGGTGCCACTTCCAAAAGCGCGGCGGCATTCGGAATATTACCATTACAATACGCAATCGCATATTCAATGGCTTCACGTTCGGTTTCAACAAGCGGTTTTACAAACTGGGCGGCCGGCGAAGCCGATGCGCCGGCGACCACAGAAAGAGCTGAATTTGTTGGTTCCATACAGCGAAAAGGAGGGCGTTTATCATGAACGATGACTTGCGGCAGCATATCGTCTGTAACAATGTCCTCATCATTCATAACCACGATATTTTTAATAATATTCTGAAGCTCACGAATATTGCCCGGCCAGTGATACGCCGATAGAAGAAACTCGGCATTCTCTCCAAAGGCCTTAAACTTCCGACCTTCCTCATGGGAATATTGGCGCAACAGGGTCAGGGCAATATCAAGAACATCTTCCCCACGCTCCCGCAAGGGTGGCATATAAACAGAGAGGACATGTAAGCGATAGTATAAATCCTGCCTGAATAGTCGTTTGGCTATTTCTGCTAGAGGATTGCGATTTGTTGCACAAATAATCCTGATATCTGCCTGTTCACCATTTCCTGCCTTTTGGAAAGAATAACCCTCAAGAAATTGCAGAAGCTTACATTGTACACCCGGATCCATTTCCGTGATTTCATCAAGAAAAAGCGTACCGCCGACAGCCTGACGCAATGCGCCTTCATAATCAGACATCGTGGCACAATTAACACTAATGAACGGTTTATGAGCACAATTGCCCAGCCTATGGATTGCTTGGGCACAAACTTTCTTGCCTGTCCCTGATTCACCCGTGATAAAAACTGTTTCGTCACTATGCGCTGCGTTTTCAATTTTCTCATAAGCCGCCTGCATAGCCACAGACGTTCCGATAAACCCCCGAAACTGTTTATGCTGCGTATTGCCTGGATTATAGCCAGACTCTAAAGATAATGTATTGTAAGACATAAAATCGTTTTATAACCTGATTGTCCAACTCAACTTTTAGTTGTTGTTTATAATTCTATACAATCAACAGTGCAAAATGCAAACGAAAAAAAGCCCCGTTAAAAAACAGGGCTTCTTAAACCTTATTAAGAGCGTCGTTTAACGCTGGCTCATAAAATGCAGGATGTACTGAAACAGCGCGATAAAGCTGATATAAAGGCTCAGCGCAGCTGACCATCCCATACGGCTATTTATTTCTTCCGATTGGTTAGAGCTGTACATATTTTTCATCGCCTGTGTCTGCCAAACCGTAACGCCGGAAAACAGCACAATACCAACGCCAGCAATAACATTATGCATCATCGGGCTCTGGAAAAACATATTCATGACCGAAGCCGCAATAAGCCCCCAAATACCCATGACGATAAAGGTCTGCATGCCGCTCACATCTCTTTTGGTTGTATAACCATAGACGCTAAGGCCAGCAAACATGGCCGTGGCCATCAGGAAAGATTTTGCCACAGCAACACCAAAAGTGGGATCAGAGGTAGCCATCGCGGCAATCGCTGAAAAGCTAATACCGTAAACAACACTCAGGGCAAAAAAGGCTATCTTCAACTGCGAAGCCTTCATACGAGCCGGATTAAAACCGAACCATATAATCGCCAACGGCGCAAAAATAACGATATACATCTGCGGCCCACCGAGAAACAGATTTAAAAGCATCGGCGACGTAGAAACCAGCCAGGCCGTGATGGCTGTCACCATCACACCTATTGTCATCCGGTTGTAAATACGCTGCAGATGTTTGTGCAGACCCGCATCATATACGGTCTTGCTTCCGGCTTTGTCTAAAGAACGATCAGTTTGCATCGCTAAAAATCTCCAAATTGAGTTAAAAATAACTTCCTATCTATATAGTCCCTATTTTACCAGATTTCAAAGAATATAGGGAAATAAACGCTAACAACCTAATGCTCCAGCCTTTTTAGGGTGTTTTTAGGGCGTATGTTTCCGCATGCCCCGCTCCCTGATGAGCCAGGGGTTTTTCTTTGCTTGCGGGTCTTTGAAGCTTCGCTCCTCTCCCACCGGCACGCCTTTGATCTCTGGAATCGGCGTTCCGGTGACTTGTGAAATCGCCTTAATCCGCTCATCAATCGGCGGGTGCGTGGCAAATAGCCCAAAAAACGGCTTTGAATTTTCAATGCACATCATCGCAATATCATCGGTGGTGCCGGGAATACGCTCGCGCCCGGCAATACGAAGCAAAGCCCGCATCATGGCATCCGGATTTTTGGTCTTGTCCACCGCGCCGGCATCGGCCATATATTCACGCCGCCGCGAAAGCGCAAAACGCATAAACAGCGTCGCCATATAACCAATCCATAAAATCAGCGCCACGCTCGTCATCAGCAACAAGGCCCCACCATTGGAGCGATTATTGCTATTGCGCGGCATAAACATTGAGTAGCGCGCATTGCTCCAGGCGAGCTGCGCCGCAAACCCGATCATGCCGGTAAAAATGATGCAGACAATCAAAAGTCGCACATCACGGTTTTCAATATGAGTGAGCTCATGCGCCAGCACCGCCTCGACCTCATCCTTTTGCAGGGAGTTCAAAAGCCCCCGCGTCACCGTCACCGAAAAACTTTTCTCGTCAATGCCGCTGGCAAAAGCATTGCGCGCATGAGTCTCGATAATTTCCAGCCGCGGCATGGGCATGCCTTTGGCGATACAGAGATTTTCAAGAAGGTTATAAAGCTCCGGTTCATCATTGCGCGTCACCGGATGGGAATGCGAAAGACGCCGCACCAGTTTTGTATGAAACAGCCAGGCGATCATAAACCAAATCGCTACGGCGCTTAATATCGCTGGCCAAAATTCAGCGATGATATTCGCTGCAAAGCTTTGTGCATTGGTCGTGCCGCCAGTAACAAGAACCCTCTCGCCACCGCCAAATTGCGTCAACCCAATCACATAGGCCACCGCCCACGCCATTGCCATGATCAGAAACGGATACGCAATCAATAACATGACGGAGCGTATGTTATTGTTCCAGATATGCGTGTTGAGACCGGTGCCTGCGGCTGCCATTATTTATGCCTCTGGCCTATGATCCGAAATTAACTTCCGGGGCTTTTTGTACTGCTTCCTGTTCAGCATCGCTCAGCTCAAAGAACGCTTCCGTGCCAAAGCCAAACTGTCCGGCGATCAGATTGGCCGGGAATTGCTGCACGGCTGTATTGTATTCATTGGTCGCATTGTTAAAGAACCTACGCGCCGCCGCGATCTTGTTTTCAATATCGGACAGCTCAGCCATCAAACGCTGGAAATTCTGGTCGGCCTTAAGGTCCGGATAGTTTTCCGCCACCGCCAACAATCCCATCATTGCCCCACCGAGCAAGCCTTCGGCTTTCATACGGCCTTCCCCGGCACCGCCGCCCGCTTGCCCAACTCTGGCACGCGCTTCGGTAACATTTTCAAAGATTTCCTTTTCATGCCCGGCATAGCCTTTGACTGTTTCAACCAGCTGTGGCACCAGATTATAGCGCTGCTTCAGCTGCACATCGATATCGGAAAAGGCATTGTTGCGGCTCTGACGCAATGCCACCAACCGATTGTAAAGAAGGACCAAAAACCCGGCAATTGCCGCCAAAACAGCAAGAATGACCCATAAATCCATTTCTTTTCTCCTTTTTACATGAAACACCGCCCATATTAGGGCGTATCGCCATAAATTGTAAAGATTGATAATATAGCCAAAGGTTTATACCCTGAAGAACGATTAATCAAACAGGCCGCAATGCATGCCTTTGTTCACATCATCACAATTTGCCTCCGCTTCCGCCTCGGGCACCGACTGGCGCGACACCTCAAAGGCTGTTTTGGAGCAACTCGAAAGCGTGCGCACATCCGGCGATCGCTTTAATTTCGGTTTTCTCTATATATCCGATTATTTGGCCGATGACGCATCCAGCATTCTCAATCTGTTTCGTTCGGTCCTGGGTGTTGAAAACTGGGTGGGGTCGACAGGCATCGGCATTTGCGGCGGCGGAGAGGAATATATCGATCAGCCTGCCATATCCGCGATGATCGGATCTTTTGATGAATCGGATTTTTGTATTTTTCCCCTTGCCGGCGCAGATATTTCCCTCACTGGCGAACATATAAAATCATGGCTGGAGCACAACGATTCCATGCTGGTTTACGTCCACGCGGATCCGATGGCGGAAACCGATCCGGCGCTAACCTTGCGTGAGCTGGACAACACCGTCGGCGGCTATGTGACCGGCGGGCTATCTTCGGCCAGAACCAAACATGTTCAATATGCCAATGATGTATGCGATGGCGGCGTCACAGGCGTTATTTTCTCACAAGACATCAAAGTCGCCACAGCTCTTTCGCAAGGCTGTACGCCACTTGGCGCCGTTCACACGATTACGCGTGGCGCTGAAAACGTCATCCGGGAATTGAATGAAGAAAAAGCCGTCACGGTTTTTGAAAACGATTTACGCGCCATGGCCATCAAGAAAATCGATCAGGACCCTGACCAGATTGTCATCGATGCAGATACCCTGGAAAGCAAAGACGCCGTACCGGAGGAATTCAAACATCTCTTCAAAGGCGAGGTTCATATCGCTTTTCCCGTCTCCCAATCCGATCAAAAAGATTACCTGGTCCGTAGCATAGTCGGTCTCGACCCGCATGAAGGATCGATTTCCGTTTCCCAAAATGTTTCCTCGGGAGAAAGCATCATGTTCGTTCACCGCAATGAGAAAACGCTGGAAAAAGATTTATGTGCCATGCTGATTGGCCTCAGGGAGCGCGTTCAAAAAGAAACTGGTTCTTTCGAACCAAAAGGAGCGCTTTATGTATCCTGCGTCGCCCGCGCCTTTTCCGACCAAGGCGAAAAGAAATTGGGAGAGATGAAGCTAATACAGGACATTATCGGCGATATTCCGCTGGCCGGGTTTTATGCCAGTGGCGAAACCGCCGGCAGCCGTTTGTATAACTATACGGGGATTTTAACACTGTTTCTTTGAAACTTTTCGTCACCTCACCTACAATGGGAAAAGAACCTTTCGAATCGCTATGAGAATATAGCTTCAGGAGTTATAAAATGAAAAATACAAAACGTTCCATACGACTTATAGCAGCCCTGCTCACTCTCTGTGTGGCTGGGACCTTTCCTGCCACCGCGCAAGAGGGTTTGCCGCAATTGCCGCCGCCCGTACAAACACTGGTCGATGAAGGCGCACAGATACGTTATCTGGGTAAGGAACATGGCCTTGATTCATGGCTCACCATCAAAAACGGCAAAGAACAATATTTCTACGTGCTACCCGGCGGCGAAGCGTTTCTGATGGGTGTCATGTTTGATAACAAAGGCAAAGTCATCACCGTTGACCAGGTCCGGCGTCTGCGCGAAAAGGGTGATCCTGTTCTCGACAGCCTGACGGCAGATGCGAACCCGACCGCACAAAAAAATGAGGCCTTTGAATTCAAATCACCATCCGAACAATTATTTTTTGATATTGAAAACAGCAACTGGGTGCCGCTTGGTCAGCCAGGAACGCCCGTATTATACAGCTTCATAGATCCGCAATGCCCGCATTGCCACGCTTTTATCAATGACCTAAGAGACGACGAGCTTCTTAAAAAGGGCCGGGTCCAGTTGCGTATGATCCCTATTGGTTTCAGGGAAGAAACCAAATCACAGGCGGCTTATCTTCTGGCCACACCAAACCCGCAGGAAAAATGGTTCAGACATATGGATGGCGATAAGAGCGCCTTGCCGGCCCGCAGTGAAATTAACAGCCAGGGCGTACAAAAAAATCTGGCCATTATGCAATCATGGAAATTCAATGTCACACCGATGATTGTTTACCGGGGCAAAGACGGCAGCGTTAAAATTGTCAGAGGAAGACCAAAGGATATCGGTAGCCTGATTGCTGATATCGGCAGCAGAACTTAAAGGATAAAATCCGGGATCCATGGACCAGCGTTCAGAATATCTTATCCAGCTTCTTGAAAAAATCGGCGCTCCCCTGATGGAAGCCATCGCCGATGTATCGGCGCGGCAGCCACAGGGAGAGGCTGAAAATGCGACTGGCAATGATGCAAGAAAAATTGCTGAGCTTCTGGCCAAAACCATCCAGGTCAGTATCGATATCGGCAAGAATATGGATTTGAGTACGCAGGAAGATCAGGGCGAATCCGTTCGTGTCGCACTGGCAGCGCTGGCTGGCAGCATCGTCGCCGAGCAATACAAACATAGCAGCCAGGTACCGGACGATCAGAGCCTTAATCGTATTACCTCTGCCTTGCAGGCCGTCATGACATTTTCAGAGAATTTTGTTCCATCCGAAGAAAATACCGAGCGTCTTAAGCAAATCAAAGCGCAAGGACAACCCGTTGATGGGCGGCAAACCGATATTCAATATATTCAGGCTTTTATCCCGGCGGTAAATGCCATTGGTGATTTTTCCTTTGGTGAGCCGGAACAAAAACTGGTGCAGGAAGTCGCAGACCGCCTCACACAAAAAGCAATGGTGCTAAGAGAGGCTATTTTTACAACCTCTCTTTCCCCGGACGATCAAAAACGTATAGAGCTGGCATTATTGCGCAGCCTCGTTTCGATTTACAGCGAATGCCACCGCGCGGAAACCGGCAAGCTCGCACAAGCAGGCGCACAACCACCCGAAGCAGGCGCTGCGTCACTGACACCGGTCTGGGCAGCCTTTGATGTGCGGGCCGCCATGCTGGAAACACTGGGTGCCAGTCTTGCGCCGCAAAATGCCGCATCAGGCACAGGCAACAAAGCCCCGCAAGCACCGGCTGAAAAAGTAGAGCCGCCGCCTGTTTCGGACCCACCGCCACCAGAGCCACCGACACAACCGCCAGCTGAAGCCGGCAGCAATCCATTGTCCATGTTTGCCAAACCCAAAGAAGACTCTCCACCTACTCCCACCGCGCCCCCACCTGTGGAGACACCACCAGAACCCCCGGCACAACCGCCAGCCCCTCCTCCTGCGGAACCACCTCCCACACAAGCCGCCCCACCACCGCCAGAACAACAAGAGCAACAGCAAGGTGGCGGTCCGATGTCATTTTTTAAATCCGGCGATAACTCCGAGAAGAAATAACATAAAGACTACTTTTTTTTAAAAATGTTGTATATTACTTACATAGACTAAGGAGTAACTCGCGAAGCAAAGCGTAGCTTTGTTCGCATCTTAAAGAAGCAAATAAAACGATATTTTGCCTAACGCACGACAAGAGTAAAAGAAAGTAACGACACTTATGGCTGCCAGTAAAATCTTAGCCGCCTGCCTCATGCTCGCTTCACACACCTATTCCGTCCCACCGGCCGTGCTGGTTGGGATATACAAGGCCGAGGGCGGCGCTATAGGTCAGGAGGTTCGCAACACAAACGGCAGCTATGATCTCGGGCCGATGCAGATCAACACCATCTGGATGCCTGATCTGGCCGAAAGATGGGGCGTTAATGAAAAAACCGCCAAAAAATGGGTGCGCGATGATGCCTGCACCAATGTCGGGGTGGCTGCCTGGATTTTACGTGGCCATCTGGACGAAACGGACAGCCTGTCCCAGGCTATCGGCAATTATCATTCCCGCACGCCACATCACAACAAAAGATATAAAAGCCGCGTTATTTCCATTATGAAAGATAGCGGACTCATCAAAACAAGCCGTTAATTAAGCCCCTGAGGCATTTCCGAAAAGAAAGCTGAAGATAGTCTTGGCATATCACCATTGCTCGCTTGCGATCATGAATTTGCCGGGCTAATCTTGATTCGTGCGGCTTTTGCCTAAAAGCGCATGGCGCTATGTTTTTAATCAGGGTTCAAACACCTATGTCTCGCTTTTCTTTGCTTATACCATTGTCTCTGGTCGTTATGGGTGTTTCGGCATGCGATACTGCCCATAATGTTTTTAGTGACGGCAGCCCACAACTTGTCGCCGAGCCAGACAAAGTTTCATCTCTGCTCGCCAATGCGGCAGACCGCGCGGCCACATCCCTGGAAACCCTTGCATCTGTTGAATATGCGCGCTCTTCAGGCGTCGCCATCGCGCCTATACATAATGCACCACCAGAGCTGCGGCGCGCCATTACATTAAACTGGGTTGGCCCGGCTGAGCCCGTTGTTAAAATGCTGGCCGACAGGGCCGGTTATAGCTTCATGACCGTTGGCAACCCGCCGCCAACCGCCGTTGTGGTTTCTGTTGATGCCGCCAATCAGCCGGTTATAGATGTTTTGCGTGATATCGGATTACAACTCGGTCTGCGGGCCGATGTCAGGGTCGATGGCGCCGCCCGTCAGGTGGAGGTGCATTACGCACCGAATACCGGCGCTGGTGGATAGGAGTTATTCGTCATGCGCATAGCTCATACAAAACACTTTCAGAAAGCTGATATTTTCTTATTTCTTTTTCTGACGCTTTGTATTTTTTTGACCTTCCTCTCTTTTGGCACCGCCAATGCTTCTGAAGAAGATATCCAGCCTCCTTCTTTGAAAGACCTTCAGAACCTTGAAAAAGAGAATCCCGTTAATGACGATGATGATAACGATGAAGGTGGCCTCCCTTTCGATATCCGCCAGGATGCTATAAAAGAGGCAGCGCTGTCTTTTGGGGTCCGCGGTGGCCTGGCCATGCGCACCTATGAAATACGCAAGGAACTCGACCAACGCGCCACTTACCTAGACCGGGTTTTTAACTTCCGCCAGTTGCTTATTCCGGCTCCATCCGGATTTTTAATCGAGCCGCCGATTATTTCTGAATCCATTAACGCCATGTTGATTGAAACCGGTGGCCAGGAAGCCGCCACCTCGGATCGCATTTACAACATTGTTAAAAATGCAAAAATTACATCCTCACCCCGCACCTGGCGCACTTATCTGGAGCGTCAATGGGGCGATATTGAAGAACCGCCCGATATCCTGAGACCTGAAAATGATGAAGAGCGCGAAGTCTGGAACGCGCAAGTCGCCAGGGGATGGGAGATAGGATATGAACAGGCCAATGATATTTTTGGAGAAGATCTTAACAAATTAACAGCGGACTTTCAGGGCATGGTCCGCTACCGCGTTCTTTTAACGCAAGGAATGATTTCGCCGCCTTCGGCTCTGCAGGTTGATCGCGGCGTTACAGGTGACGGCAACGTCATGCGCATCGGCGACCGTGCCGTCCAGATTACAGGTGTCCCCGAACTCGCAACTGGATATGAGCAATGGCAACCCGCAAACCGGTAAGCCTTCTTAAAGGCGAAGATAATATTGCCGAGACCTGGTCTGAAGAACCGGATCGCTTTACCGAAGACTTGATTGATCCTTTCTTTCTTTGGTGCGTCAAAAAAAATTCCTCTGATATCACCATACAAAGTGACCGCCCTGTCTATAACGAGATTCATGGCACACTTTATCCAGGCACGTATCGCAATATTGATGCCGCCGATATGGCCATCTTCCTGACAAAACTTTATGGCCCTGAAGCACAGGCACGCCTTGCTTCAGGGCGAGATCTGGATGTGTCTTACGAGATCAGGCCGGACCGTTACACACGTATACGTTTTCGTGTAAACATCACCGCTATTTTGTCGCGCGGACGTGACGCAGCCCAAATTACAATGCGCGTCCTTCCGAGCGAGCCACCCACGATGAAAGATCTCAAGATCGAAGAAGAAATCATCGACGCCTGGGCGCCCCGCCAGGGCATTGTGATTATCACCGGCCCAACCGGTTCGGGTAAAACAACATTGCTGGCCGCCGGAAATCGTATGCTTTTGGAGCGCCCACATGGTTGCGGGAAAATGCTAACCTATGAAGCACCGATCGAATATACCTATGACACAATTGAAAGTCCGCGCTCGCTGGTATCCCAAAGTGAAATCCCCCGTCACTTGCCGGATTTTGCCCATGGCGTCCGCAATGCTCTGCGCCGCAAACCGGAAATCATTCTTGTTGGAGAATCCCGTGACCGCGAAACAATTAATGCTTCTATTGAAGCCGCCCAGACCGGCCACGCGGTTTATACGACGACACATACAACGGGCGTGGCCAGCACCGTACAAAGAATGCTTTCGACCTATGACATGGAAGAACGGGAAGAGCGCGCTATCGCTATCATGGAAACACTGCGCCTGATTGTCACTCAGGTCCTGGTACCACGGGTTGGCGGTGGCCGGATGGGTTGCCGGGAATGGATGAAATTTCCTGATGAAGTGCGTGAAAAGTTAATGGATATGCCTTTTACCAGATGGCCCAATGAATTACAGCGCATGATTGTTGATTACGGCCAGACAATGGAAAAATCAGCTGAAATTATTTTCGAAGCCGGACTTATCGACAGGCGCCACTATCTTCTGTTATCATCAAGTACAGGGTCCTAAGCAAGTCTAGCCTCTAAAAGTCAGATTTTAAGCGCTGTTCGCTTAGAATTTCTTACATTAGAGCGCACACAAGAAGAGAGAAAAATGACCAAAGAAATCGAGAATATTCAGGAGAAGATAAACTGGCACTGGCGCAATACCATGCGCACGATCCGTTTTATCGGTTTTGATGCCCGCGCCGCCATGCCTTTGCCTATATTGTTGGTCTATGCACGTACATCAACAATTATGCTCTCAATTATCGTTCTTCTTTTATTCCGCTATTTTGAGAACAAAGGCCTGACATTTCCGGCCGCCATGCGTAGTTTACGGTGCTGGATCGTTGGCGTCGAGCGCCCCGGCTGGATTTCGGTTGAGAAAAAGAAATTTCAGGATTATGGGTAAGCTAGGCCGCCGCTATAGCCTTGTATTTTGCAAAACAGCGCTTTATGTTCAACTTTAAGGATTTATCTGGCGCATCATTACCAATATTAAAAAGCGCAGCAAAAGGACCATTGCTCCAATTTAAACAAACAGGAATATAATATTGTCTAAAACAATACGTGAAATATATTATCCGTTTTTTGCATTTGTCGTTGTCAGTGCTCTTATGGTTGGTACGCCCAAAAATGCTCATGCTGGCTTTGAGTGGGCGCCATCACCGCCGAGAACTGAATCGCCACCTGTTATTACGCCATCTCCTGCTCATCCAGGGATGCTTAAAACAGTTCCCGTTGAAACAGCCCCGCTCCCATCTGAAATGCAAACACTGCAAATCGAAAAACTGGAATCTGATCCGAAACAGACCATGAAAACCAAAACGCTCTACCCCTCGGAGCCTATGCCTGAAATGCATACGATGCCCAGGGTCAAAACACAAAGAGTGCCTGCTGTGAGTGTTCATGAAAAGCCTCAGCCAAAGGGCCGGGTCTCTATTAACCCGTTTCCCCAAAATATGGGCTCTGCCGAAAAGACGATGCCTGTCGTTGTTGCAACGCCAGCACCTCAAAAACAACCGCAACAGGCGATAGCACAAACATATCCGGAAATTGTTGGTTTCGGCACAGATTTGCCTCTGGCTCTGGCTCTTCGTCAGGTCGTACCAGCTCAGTATTCTTTTAGTTTCGCTGATGGTGTCAATCCAGGATATCGTGTTTCCTGGAATGGTGGTCGTCCGTGGAATGAAGTGCTCAATGATATGGTTTCGCCATTGAATTTATCCGCTCAAATTCACAGCAAAATTGTGAGCATCAAAAAATCCGGCGATAATATGTCTGCATTGGCTCCACAAGATCATAAACCACAAGCAGGGGAAATTCGCAGAAGCAATATTACAGATCCCGGCGAAACACCGGGCGACCAAAATTTTGGTGGGTTTAAAATGGAAGACCCGGCCACAAGCGAAAAAGCCGCTATGAAAGAAGAAACAACGATGCCCGAAAGTGGATCGTTAAAAACATGGGAAGCCAAGCAAGGCGACAGCCTGAAAACAATACTGAGTGGATGGAGCAAGAAAGCTGGCGCAGAGCTTATTTGGAACGCTTCACATGATTATACATTGGATTCAAATGTCATGACCAATGGTACTTTCGGCAGCGCCGTTAAAATTCTTTTTGCTAGCGCCGTAAGTTCAGAATCCGGGCCTACACACAAAATAAATAACGAAGCCGGCGCGGAAGAAAAAGCGACGCTTACTATTCAAGATAAATCCTGAACCCTATTCTAGATAAAGTTAACCAAGCTTAACTCCTGCAACCTTGCCGTAACGCGGAAAGAAGCATCGAGTTGAATCTGTAATGAGTTAATCTCAACGGCAACTTCGTTGATATCAACATTCTCAATATTATCAATCGTGCTAACAAGAAGGTTTTTTTCCTCCTGATGGCTTTGCTTGATCTCGTCGATACGCGCGCGGACAGTTTCCAACTTGAATCGCACCTGGTCTATACGATCAATGGCGCCATTGACCAGACCGGTCAGATCATTAAACACCTGATAAAAGTTATCCTTCATTTCATCAAGCGTTGTTCCGGGTGCCCCGTTTGTGGTGACTGCCATCGTCACAGGATCTATTTCATCGGCAATCGGCGGTAGATTTTCATTCTTGAAATACGCCATGGCCACAAGAATATCTCTAAAGGCCGGATCATTGGCCAGTGCGGTGTAATCCAGCTCTGTATTATCATCAACACGAACAAAAATATCCTTTACCGCACCCGAACTAAGCGGCGCTGAATAACCGATAATGCTATCGGTCACAGCGTTCGGGTTCGAACTGGCATCGCTGCTACGCAAGCCGCTAATCAGCTCTGACGTTGTGATGCCCGCGGTTTTCCAGCCGGTCAGCAAAGAGCTTACAGCCGTATCCAGCGTCCCGCCATCAACCAGAGGCTGCGTTGTTGTTTCCGCCCCGGACAAAACAAAGCGATCGCCATCTTGTTGGTTAAGAAGGTTAACCATGAAATCAAATAAGTTACTCGCAAGATCCTGCAATGTTTGAAAATCAATATCCGGTGTCGCCGATGTATGACCGATCTGAATATTCTCAGTGATATTTGGCGTTACCGGATCATCAAAAAATACGATATCGCCTTCCTGATGTGTGCTCTCTTGCGTAAACCCGACAAGGGCAGCCGCAAAATTTTCAGCCTGCGCTTTAAATTCTTCAATCGTATTCAATGTGGTTTTAATTCTACGATCAGCATGAGTAATATTATTCGTATATACATCGAGAGATTTAAAATCAGCACGGGCGCGCTGTGATGTCAGGATGTCACTGCCAAGACCAGTAAATTTCTGGGTTTTTTTACCCGTCGCAAGCTGCGTACTTAATGTTGCAAATCGGAACTGAACGTCCTTGAACCTTTCGATTTGCGCCAGAGCCTGCCCTAACGTTGAAACACCTGTCATTTTTTTATTCCTTCCTTAATTTTCTAGCGAACAGCATCCAGCAATTCGCGAAATAACTCATCAACCGCACTCACAACCCGCGCAGAGGCAGCAAAAGCAGTTTGAAAAACAATTAGATTTGCAAGCTCTTCATCCAGATTGACACCGGAATCATTTAGCAGCTGGGTCTCCAAAACACTTCGGAGCGTGTCTTCATCAGCCAGGCGGCTTTCATTCAGTAATATCTGCTGAGAATGTTCGTTCACCATCTTTTGGGCGTAATCGATCAAACGGTTTGACCCGATAAGATTGGTAGAAATATCAGCGCCCGGCCCAAGAAATTCCTGCCGAAAAGAAAGCAGATTTGTGTTTGCAACAGAAATTTGTGATTCATATGACGCGCTGGAAACCGGAGATACATCCTGAATTGGCGGACCGCTTGTAAAGCTCCCAAACAAAGAAGAAACAAATGAAACGCCATTATCCAGTGTTCCTGGCACAGCTATATTGAGCTGAGAATTTACCGCATCGACATTAAATGGCCCTGATGTGATTTTAATATCACCACCAAAAACGGGATTGGCAAAATCATCACCGGGACGCAAAATCAACTCACCAGTCGCTATGAAAGTTGCTTCATCAAAGGCCAAACCTGGGACACCAACGGTATCACCGATCGGATTAAAGGTATCTCCAGCAGCATTTAAAATCAGCTTGTTAATCAGGTCTGTCTCATCATCGCCCGGCAGTATCGTGATACGGACCGGCGCATCGTTACCAACCTGAACATCAAAATACGGATCGGTTGCGTCCAAAGTACCTTGCGGCAAACCCAGAAAATCGAAGCCTGTCTGACCCATATTAACGTCGGCGATATTGATATCCCAACGGCTGGTAATCTCCAGCTGGCCAAAACTATTTAATGTTGCGCTGATACCGGGGTCCAAACCATCGATGAATGTTGCCAGATCCGCAGCCGTTGCATTCCCGGCCGGCGGAATGGCGTTCATATCAACCAAGAAAGGTCCGATCGGCCCCGGCCCTTCAGTACCAGGATCAATTGTAATAGAAAATGTATCGGCGCCCGGCACAGCAAAGGGCCCACCAAGGGTCGTAATAAGATCCGGCCCAATCGAGGCAATATCCCTTGTGCTTGTGACCGTATTTTCTGAAAAGACACCCAGCCAGTCCTGCAGAGCAAAAGGCCCACCACCGGCAAGTGAACCACGCAGATCAATCGAACCAACGGCCTGCTGAAAATCAACAGCACCAAAGGTAAATTCAAGAACCCGGCTGATAACCTCGCTGGAGCCCGGTTGTATCGGCGCGTCAGTTGGCACGGTTCCCCGCTGCAAAATAGTATTGTCCGCAACAATTGCGTCGTTAACCTGCATCGTCGCAGAAAAACCAACATAGGTAACCGCCGTAGGCGGCGGGCCTGCTGATGGATCCGGCGGCGTATCGGCAGGAACGTTGCCCGAAGCATCAGTGAAAAGAAGAAGGCCCTGCGCTTCAAACCGCAAAGCCATTTTATGTGCAAGTTCATCAAGCTGCGCCTGCTGCTTGGGGAAAATGCTATCGCGTAATTCGATCAGACCGCCCAGACGACCGCCAGGAAAGCGCGTCGTGATATCAACAGCCGCCGGATTGGTCAACGGATCACCGACAAAAATACCAGCAACAGAATCCGGATAATAACTAGCTGCAGACACAGGCGTAGGATCGAATGTCAGTTGTTCCGCTATCTGATCTGCAAGCTGTACGCCCAGATTGGTCTGAACGACCAGAACCCCGTCCCCACGTTTGAAAAAGCTAATATCAATCAGCCCGGCCAGCTCTTTAATACCTTCATCCCGCTTGTCTTCAAGAACGGCCGTTGTGCGTCCGATATTGGTATTAACCTGCACCTGTTTATTCAGATCAGCAATTTGCTCAAGCAGGCTGTTAACGCGGTTGATTGTACTTTGAATATCTCCCTGGGCGTCATTGCGCAACGTTGTAATCAGATTAGATAGGTCATTAAACTTATCCGCTGTATCCGTTGCCTCATTAACCGTTGCAGCCAGCAAGAAACTATCTTCCGGGCTATCGGCTAACGCTACAAAACTGTCCTGAAGGCGGGAAATTTCTGCCGCAATCGATAATTCCCGGTCTGGTGGACCATGAAACTGCTCTACACGGCTGAGATAAGCCTGCTGAACGTCAAGCTCACCGACACCGCTGATCTGTGTCCATAAATCGCGTTGAAGGTTCAAATCAACCTGACGAATGATGGTTTCGCCAATAACACCAACCGTAACCCCCTCAATAGCCTGAGAGGATTGCGGTAAAATCTTCCGCGTATAGCCTGGCGTACTCACATTTGCAATATTATTGGATATGACACTGATCTGCTGCTGCGAAACCCGCAGTCCAGAAAGCGCAGCATCCAATCCGGCTAAGCCCATTTGTCTTGTCCCTTATATTCAGGACATACCGTCAATTAAGGTATGTCCTAGCAATAATTGCCTGTTTTTTTATTCACAAGGGAGGACTATGCAAGGAAAGTGCCAAAAATAGAGCAAATCCCAAGTACATAGGGCGTACCATCAATTATCTAGGCTGTTTTGCTTTGATACCGCTGAAAAGACGAACATTAACCTCTTCGGAATGTTTCTTAAGTTCCTGTTCTACCATAAGTGAAATAAGCATTTCACGGCGGAGCAACGACTCATAATGATCTCTGCTTTGCATTAAACCAATGGCTTGCATCGAAACGCCTGTCCGCTTCACATTGGCCGGCTTATCATAGAGATTTGTATAAAACTCAGGGTGCTGATACATCGTTTTGGTTAATATATCCATCTGCGCATAATAGCTTGGGTTGTCGCCCATACGTTCATTAATACTAAAATCCGTTAATTCAAAGTTAAATTCACGCAGCATCGATTTCATAAAAACCCAACCACTATTTTCGCCTGCATTGTTTTCAGCACTGCTTTTCATCCCGACAATACTGGCATAGCTGTTATGCGCCACACCTTGGGCAGCAATCGTGCTGCGAAGCTTTTGATATGGATGGTAATGTTCAAGCAGCGCTTTATCGGGGGCTGACGCGACAGCACGCGGCCAGTAAAGATACTTACCCAAAGCAATCACATCTTCTGTGTCATTGGTTTTCGTGCCGCTGGCAAAATCTACATCCAAAGTGTGGGGGAAATCGATGGTCCGCGTATAATCTATATCTTTGTTGTAGCGATCCTTCTTTGCACCGGGAGTCGTACACATCAGGCTCAGACCGTTATTGTTATCTTTGGGATCGCAATATACTTCCTTGAATTGCTTCAAACGCGCCTCGGTATCCATGGAAAGTCCTTCTGCCGAACTGGAATTTTCTGCGTTGCGATAGCGCGTCATTAAAATTTCACTCAGCTGTACCTGATTTTCCTTCCCGTTTGTTTCACTGGTGCCAACACTTCTTACAAACGTTCCAAAACGACACATCTGTTCGCTGGGCTGATAATCTTTATGCGCTTCAGCCTCAAGTGATTGTAAAATACGCTGGCTTTCGAGCTGATGTTTCGCATCAAAAAACATGCCAATAGCCACAACCTGCTGAATCATCACCGCCGACAGCTGCTCAGTCATAAGCATGAGAGCTGTTACATAATTTTCAACCATTTTATCGATCGTACAATTTATTGATGTTTTATCGCTTGTGCTGAGTAGCGAATTTGAAGCAGCAATAAACCTATTCACGCCGGCACTTGTTGGGCCGCCGCCGCCAAAAGCTATCAAGCCGATACCGAGAGGGCCAAGATCAGCACCCTCAATACCACGGCCATAACGGGAGCCAGAACCGCCAAAACCGAGGCCACCGCCTAAACCGCCAAAACCACCGGCACCGCTATACTGTGCAAGAGCTGCAGCAGCAGCTTGTTCAAGAGCCTCTTCAGCAGCTTGTTGAGCAGCTTGTTGAATAGCTTCAATAGCTGCGTCAGGATCGGTCGTTAAAAGTGCTGGATCTACGCCAAGATATTCAGCTACTCTGATCTTAGCCTCCTCAGTCAGGCCACTCAAATCACCCGCCAAAACTTTATCAACTAACGCTGGATCTAGTCCAAAAGCCTCACTTAAAGCATTTTTGGCAGTATCTAACCTTTCCAGCAGAAAGTCTTCAAACACTTCTAGCTGTTCCTCAGCCAAACCTCTGAAATCACCCGCCAAAGCTCGATCAAGTACCGCTGGGTCTAGTCCAGTCAGCGCACTCACATTCTCTTTTACCGCCGCCAACTCTTCATCATAAATTTCTCTAAATTCTGCTATCTGGTCATCCGCCAAACCCCTGAAATCACCCGCCAAAGCTCGATCAACTACCGCTGAATCTAATCCAGTAAGAGCACTTAAATTCTCTGTTACCCCCGCCAACTCTTCAGCCAGAATTTCTTGCAACGCTTCTATCTCTTCATCCAAAGCTTCCTGAGCAGTGTCCAAAACGTCTTCATATGCATCTTGCGCTATATCTGTGACGTTATCTATGGCATCTGTGGCCGCGTCTGTGGCGCTATCTATGGCATCTGTGGCCGCGTCTGTAGCCGCGTCTGTGGCGTTATCTATGACAGCTCCAGCAAGCAAAAGTCTAGGATCGACTGGTGCTAGACCATTGGATTGATTTTTATTTAGAAAAGTAGCTTTTGTTAGCAGATTTCTTGTGACCAAGCCCTGGTTTATGACTGTCGAAAACGTATCGGTGCCGCCCAACATTACAAATCGCCTCGTTGCACCGCTGCCACCACCATTAAAACGAGTACTAGTACTAGCACCGCCGCCGCCAGCACCACCACCGCTGCCACTGCCACTACCACCGGTATCGGCTTCGTCTTGGCTATCTTCAAGAGACTCGTCATCTTTGATATCGTCTTTATCCAGGCTGCTACCACCACAACCGCCGCCATCCTCATCAAAACCAAGCGTTTTTAAGTTTGCTTTTGTTTTAACCCAAGTCTTCAGTATCAAGTTAAACGTTTGCCTTGCAATTTCCTCTTGTGGATTGCTAGCTTGTATCTCAATAATATAAGACTGACCCAGTTTCCCCTCATCGCTTAGGCTATGACTCAGAAAAGAAATATTCAAACGACCGGAGCTTATTAAATCTTCTGCACTTAGAAAATTTCTTTCATCAAATGAGCCGGCCCAGTCTGCCTTAAGAGTCCGCACACCGGTTTCTTTTTCAAAAGCAACACCGGCAAAATCATCAAAGCCGGAACCTGAAACCGAAACCTTGCCTGTCAACAAATTAAGGCGCAGCCTAAGATTTAAAGGCTGTATATTCTGTTCTTCATTCTCAATGAATAAATTATAAGATAGCCCAGGATCTGATAAATCCATTACAGGCAGCAGAATAATTCCCTCATCGTCAAGACCCACTTTTTCTGTCCTGGAAGTCCCATCGGAAGAAATAATTCGATATATTATCTGTGTACCGGGGGGAAGTCTGCTTGCCCTAAAGGAAGTTTTTCTTTCTTGTGTTTTAAACTCTTCTTCGGATGGCGAAGCCAAAGCAGATTGCACAGAATAGACAAAAGAAAAACCGCCCAGACATAACGCCAGAGCTATAATTGATAGCAATATTTTTCCTGTCGCCGTTACTTTCATTATATTAGGGTCCAAACTCATCAAAGGTTAGGCTGCCACTATCGCGCAGGCTCGCCCTCTCCGCTTAGCGGATTAATTTCGTTTTCAATTTCCTCCTGGAGATCCATCACTGCCAATTCAAGAAGGATAGATAAAGAGGCTTCGCTGCGCAGATAGCTTTTAAACATATCGAATTTCTGCATCAGCCCGATAGCTTGCAAGGAAACGCCCTTCCTCTCCACATTTGCCGGTTTATCGTAAAGATTTGTATAAAACTCAGGGTTTTGATAAATCTTCTTGGTCAGCATTTCCATCTGCGCGTAATAGCTGGGGTTTTCGCCAATAAGCGTAATGGCGTCTACGCCCTCAACCCCCAATCCATCAAGCATGGCAATCAGGAAATCTTTTGATTCAGGTTCTCCCGCAGACTTCATGCCAACAATAGCGTTATAGGAATTTTCAGCAACATTACGCTTGGCCACAATTGAACGCATATCAAGATATTTTTTCTGCATATTGGTGGGCGTTCCATCCGGATCCGTTTGAAGAAGTTTTGCGTTGGGCCGGGCAAAAACATCATGGGCATAAAGGTTACTGGCCAGCGCCATAACCTCTTCCTCATGGTCTGTTGCCGCTCCCCCATTGGTAAAATCAACATCCAAAGTGTAGGGGAAATCGATGGTCCGCGTATAATCTATATCTTTGTTGTAGCGATCCTTCTTTGCACCGGGAGTCGTACACATCAGACCCAGACCGTTATTGTTATCTTTGGGATCGCAAAACTTTGCTTTAAACTGAGTAAGACGGGTTTCCTTATCAAGATCATTGCCATACGTTGCGCTGCTATTGGCATTGCCAAGTTGACGATCCATTGACCTTTGACCCATCAGAACAGCACTATATTCCGACTTGCGTTCAGAAGCAGCAAGACTTTTTACAGCGCTCCCAAATTCGCACATGCCAACACTGGGCTGATAGTCCTTATGGGCTCTGGCCTGTAATTGCTGCAATAGCCGCTGTGTTTCAAGCTGGTGTTTGGCATCAAGCAAAGCGCCTATCATCTGAGCCTGCTGCATAGCAACAGCCGTCAACTGTTCAGCCATCAACATCATGGCCGGCAGGAGATTGTCCTCAAAGAAAATACTAACAAACCACGTTCTGTGCTCTTCAAATTCCTCGGTCACATGATCGTTAATCACAGGAATGGTGCCACCATTACTAAGACCACCAAGAGTTAGCAAAAGCCATTCCTTGGTCTCGGTAGGGGTAATTTCACCCAAACAGGACGAGCAAGCATACGCCCCTTTTGGCACGTAAGAAAAAGGAGCGACAATAAAAGCCAACACCACCGATAAAAAAAGTACAAATTTTCTAATCTTTTTGATCATCCAACTGCCTTGCTAATTCCCTGCCTTGGTCATGTCGACCATATCTTTATTCACGTCCCGGAAATCTTCCCTGAGTTTGCTGGAAAGAAGAACAGACATAACCATTTCCTGCCGGATCTGACTTTCATAAATAGCGCGGTCCAGCATGAGCTCTATAGCCTGCAGCGCCACTTTCTTCCGCGCGACATTGGCAGGTTTATCGTAAAGATTGGCGTAAAAGTCCGGGTTCTGATAAATCCTTTTGGCCAGGACCTCAAGCTGCAGGTAGTAACTGGGACGAAAGCCCATCATTTTTGTAACAGCCCCGTCCGACATCCCCAGCTCTTTCAATATGGCCCCCAGGTATTTTTCTGTCTCGGCCGGAGGGACGGTTTCCTCATCGGGTGTTGAACCGTCTGATTTCAAACCAACAATGGCGTTAAAAGAATTTTCTGCCACGCTGCGTTTTGCTGCAACCGAACGCAATGTAAGATAAAGATGCTGAGCTTGTTTGTTTTTTAAATTTTCTTCATTAATATTACGCGTCAAAACGTTATGACCGTAAAGATTACTAGCCAAAGCGATCATATCTTCTTCTTCAGAGCCCAGAACACTCCAGAAATGACTAAAATTCATGTTCCGCGGTTCGTCAACCAGACGCCCGTAATCAATATCACGATTCCTGCGATCCTTATCTGCGCCGCCTGTCGTGCCATCTGCCCTTTGACAGGCTAGAACCAATCCGCTTCCTGTGGCATCGGAATCCCAGTTATTGTCTTTAGGATCGCAATACACACTGGTGAATTGACGCCAACGACCTTCCTTATCCTGATCACGATTCCGCGCAGAACTTGCATTTGCATTGCCCAAATGCCTTGATAAAGCCCGCGATGACATTGCTCTCGCAGTATATCGTGACCTTGCCTCTGAAAAGGCCAGGCTCCTAACATTCGTTCCGAACCAGCAAAAATCTTCACTGGGATGATAATCCTTATGGGCCTGAAGCTGTAACTGTTGAAACAACTGCTGCGTTTCGAGTTGATGTTTGGCATCAAGAAAGGTCCCGATAACCGCCACCTGATGTACGGCCACCGCAGACATCTGCTCTGTAAACATCATCATGGCACGCAAAAGATTGTCTAGAAAAAAATCCTCGACCAGCCAGTCCCGGTGCTCCTCAAACTGATCGGAAATGTGGGCTCTCATTAGCTTTTCACCAAGCTGATGAAACAATTCGATAAGGACGACAGCAGCCTCTGCATCGCCTTCAGTACAGCCCGAACAAGAAGCCGCATAAATCTGGCGAGGGGATATTGCTAGAGAAAAAACAAGGAAAGACACTATAAAAACCGACATTCGCAGTGCAGCTTTTATATTCGGAAACAAAGACTTGTTACTTATTATCAGCTTATCACTCACTATACGTACACCCTGAGCTAAACACGATGTTTAAGCCTATTCCTAAAATTTTATTCAAACGCAATCTTAATTCTACCACAACATTTACCAAAATGGCACGTTTCATAGTACTTGTTAATCGCGTTTTTTTATTACAGAATAGGAAATACTGTACCAATCCTAAGACAAATTAAACTCGTAAATCATAGCAAAAAAGAATAAAAACGTGGCAGAAAACGCCGAAAAAAAGGACGATGTCAAAAAAGCCGCCAATCAAGATGCCGGCGGATTAGGGACGGTTGTTGTCCGTAATGAGTTCTATCGTGATGGTTACCGCAGCTTGCTGCGTCTGGCTGTTTTGCAGGGTATTATCATTCTGGCACTGTTGGGATCATTATACTTTGTGATTCACGTTCACCAGCCGGAAAACAGATATTTCGCAACAACCGAGGATGGCCGCCTGATTCCCATGGTATCGCTTAATCAGCCAAATTTGAGTACGCCAGCCCTTATGTCATGGGTCGCACAAGCCTGCACCGAAGTTATGACCTTTGGATTTAATGACTATCGCCGCCGCCTGCAGGAAGCATCGCGTAACTTTACCCGCAAAGGATGGGACAGTTTTACAGCCGCTTTGCAAAAATCACGGATTATTGAAATGGTCGAGACCAACCAACAGGTTGTGACCGCTGCGCCGCAGGGCGCACCTATTTTGGTATCGGAAACTGAGATTGCCGGTCGCTATCAATGGATTGTTGAATTGCCTTTGATCGTAACGTACCAGTCCGGCGCCAAAACCAGAAGCGACAGCCTGCTGGTAACCGTTGTCGTTGTTCGTGTCCCGCGCCTGGAAAGCCCGAACGGTGTTGGTATCGAGCAATGGATTGCCGTTCCTAGATAACGCCCCCGAATAAAACATTTTATCCACTTTCTTACCTTGTTAGTTATTTACGCTTTTCCGCGATTGAAGGGTGACAGTCACAATGATCCGATATATTCTTTTTGATAACATTGGGTAAGTAATGCTCAAAAGCGCGGATAGTTAAACCACACAGAATGGATGAAACCAATGGAGCCCGGGCCTAAGCTCTCTTCTTTCCTGTATTTTACAAAAAGATCCGTTGGTGCGGTTTTTTTTGCCGCGCTCATTTTTATATTTAACCCAATGGTCCAGGCCCAGGATTCCGAAGGTGGAATCCCTGGTTTCCAGCTTCCTGACCTTCCGCCACCGGAAGAGCTGGAGGAAAACAATGATAATAATGCTTCAGATGGTGATTCTGCTTTTTCGCTGCCAAGTAACGACGATCTCTTCGAAACAAACGACAACGCTGCGGATGAGGCATTGGTATTTGAACAATCTCCCGAAGAAATAGAGGCGGAAACACGTAAAACTGCTTTTGATGCGGCATTGCAGGGTCTTTTGCCCTTAAAGCCTGGTGAAATTCGGGAACTTCTCGAACATTTTGACCGAACGCAGGAATCTGTGGAAGTGCCTGTCCATCCTTACCCAAAACCCGAAGTAACGGTTCAAACAGTCTCTCTTGATCCTGGGACAAAACCCCTAACCGTTAAAGTCGCACACGGACACGTTACAACCATTAACTTTGTTGATACAACCGGCGCGCCCTGGCCTGTTGAAAATATAACATGGGCTGGAAATTTTGAAGTCGTTGAAACAGAGGGTACGGGTACGGGTGACGTCAAATACTCAAATATTTTAAGAATTTCACCCGAATCGGAATTTGCCTACGGAAACATGTCGATTATGATGACCAGTCTTCGAACACCGATCATTATGACCTTGGAGACCAGCCGCGATACTGTTCATTACCGATTTGATGCCATTATCCCTGAAAATGGTCCTTTTGCCAGAGTGTCCCTTATGAGCAACCAGGGGGGCTCTGGACTAAACGCGAGCAATGAGGAGCTTACATCCGTGCTTGAGGGCATCATGCCCACCGGGGCCCAAAAGCTGTCTGTATCTGGTGTGGACGGGCGAACAAGTGCCTACAAATTCAATGGCCTAACTTATGTCAGAACGCCTCTTACATTGTTGTCTCCAGGTTGGAATGCCTCAATGGCATCTGCCGATGGCATGCATGTTTACGCCATGGAAGACGCCCCTGTTCTTATTTTATCTGATAGTGGGCGCACGGTACGTGCCCGGCTATCAGATCGTGAGGATATTATAAATGAATGATGACGATGAAAATTTTGATGAAAATTTAGGCGGAGAAGACGCCAGTTTTGACGATTTTGATGAGCAGCAAAATACGCTTGGCGATTTGTGGCGTAACAATCCTTTGGTTAAGGTTGGCATTATCTTTGCCGCTGGCGCTGCCATTTTTGGAACCATTATATTATTTGGCGGTGAAAAAGAGATTCCTACTGTTTCATACGTTTCCGGCGGATCAGCTATAACAGCAATACCGGGCACTGATGATGCATCACCCAAGTATGTAAACGCTATCGAAGAATTCAATGAATCTGAGGTTGAAGAAGCCTATGCCACTGGTGGAAGCGCATTACCGGTTCCAATCGACCCGCCGCGCGGTCGCATTAATCTTCCGGAAGAGGAAGAGGAAGAGGAAGATCCTTTGCAGCGCTGGAGGCGACTACAAGAGGAGCGCCTACAACGCGAGATTGGACAACGGGAAACAATCGACCCAGCGGAAGCAGCAGTAGATAATACAGCGCAAACTGAGGCTATTCAGGCGTTATCTGATCTGATGTCTCAGCAAATGCAGTCTATTCTGGAGACACAAGGCGAAACCAAATTAGCAACCGTGCAAATAACAAGTCCGGATTTCCTCGCGCAGCTTGCCATAGAGCAAGAAGCCGAAGCTGAAGAAGCCTCCATAAATGACGATGATGGAGAATTTGAAGAAGATGACATTGAGGAAATCATTATTCCTGCCGGCACCATTGAATACGGCCAACTTCTTATTGAGGCCAACACTGATGCGCCCGGACCCGTTCTGGCAATGATAGCCTCTGGACCTCTTTCAGGCAGCCGGCTTCTGGGCAGTTTTGAAGAAACAAAAGAACTTCTGACTTTGAACTTTGACACCATTGTTATTGACGGAGTCAGCCACAGCATCGATGCAATTGCTCTGGACCCGGGCACAACTTTACCGGCTCTGGCCACAGATGTTGACCATCATTATTTTGCACGTGTTGTCTTGCCGACGGCCGCCGCCTTTATTGAAGGGGCCGCCGCAGCGATCGCCAATTCAGGTCTTACCAGTGTTACGGTTGAAGGCGGGTCCGCTGTTGAGACAACAGCCGATGCCGATACGGGTGAGGAAATTGCTTCTGGTATCCAGGAAGCCGGTCAGGAATTATCACAAATTATTGACGAAGCCGTTGATGAAATTGAGGTCACCGTGGTTATAGAATCCGGAACACCTATCGGTATATTATTCGTTGAGGCCGTTACCGAAGGTGACGGAGATAGCTAGGATCCTGATCCCAGAGCTCAGGGCCTATTGATTTTGTCGAGATAACCTATATAGATAAATCATGCAGGACGAAGAGAAAACCCCCGACGATCTTGACGACGATTTCCTTGATGGAGACGACGACTTTGACTTTGATGACATCGAAGATGACGCTGGCAATACAGGCGATCTTGATGACGATGATTTTGGCGATGACTCTTGGGATGACTTCGATGACATTCCCGACGCTGAAATCCAAGAAAACAATGAACCATCAAAGAGCGAAGAAAAAGATGATTCTGCGCCGGCCCCAAAAAAAGCAAAAGGGAAATCTTTTGTCTCAAAAAATTTCAACGTTATCGTTATAGCCATTGCTGTTCTCGGTGGTGGCGGACTATTTTTAGCACAAATGGGAGGCTCATCTACCGAAGCGCCAGCGCCGACAATAGAAACGGATATGACAAACGGGTTGCCCGCTGAACAAACAGCTTTGCCCAAAGTCGAAAGCAATAATGGACAGGTTGCAGAAGATATTTTTAAGGGACCTGAGGAACTGGCTGCGGAGGCAAGAGAGCAACAAAAAGAAACTCTTTCTGTCGACATCAAAGAAGCGCCACCCATGCCATCGCCTATGAGCCAGACACCACAAAAATCTCCACCTGTTTCGTCTCAGGCTGAAGTTCTGACCCCTATGCCAGGAATGGCCTCCCTGTCGGAGCAAAACCAGTTGGCCTCTTTAAGCGAGCCGCTGGAAGAAGAGCCGGCAAAAGAACCTGAACCAGCGCCGGAACAAGAGGCGGAGATGGTGGTAAAAGACACATCGCAACCGCCCGCACCACCCGTAGAGCCCGAAATAGAGCCCGAAGCTGTTATCCAGGATAAGCCGGTACTGCCTGTACTGGATACGCCCGCAAATTCCGTAAGTGAAGAAGAATTTCAGGAGGTCCATAAAAAAATGGAGCATCTGGAAAAAGAGCTAGCCGAAACCAATGAAAATATGGCTGTCAAAATATCCGAAAAAAACAATAAAATCAGCAACTTAAATGATACTATATCCAAATTAGAAGCCCGTATAGCGGAGCTTAACAAGCCAGCCGCAAAACCAGCAGCAGAAAAAAAGCCTTCACCACCTGCAAAAACAGTGCAACCCACTGTAAAACCTAACAAAACTGTTAGCCCAGCGAAAAGCAGCGTTGATACATCCAACACATGGCAACTGCGCTCTGCCCAGCCTGGAAAAGCTTTGGTTTCAGCAAAAGACTCGAATGATTTCAGGACTGTTAAAGTTGGAGACACTCTGCGCGGCATAGGCCGTATTGTTTCCATTGGTCTTGAAAACAACAAATGGGTTATCACCGGCACAAAAGGCCGAATATCTCAATAAAACGCCCCTTAACGCCCTCATATTAATAGATATTTTCTATCTTAAGATTATTTTGAAACGCTTGGGGCTATACTGTCTTCATGACTTAACCCATCGAGCTGCTCAAAGCTTAAATATTTTTATGAAAAAACGTTCTGTAAAAAGTTTGCCAAATTTGTCTAAAATGTGTTCTAATTAATATTAGGTAGTAATTAGGTGTGAAAGTCGTAATGAATAAAGAAAAGTTTTATAAATCATTCGTAATGTCAGTATGGGCTCCCCGTCTGGCTGTTTTTGCTTTCCTGTCTCTTCTGTTTACTGTTTTTGCCAGCACCGCAGCCTATGCTGTTGACGTTGAAGAAGCCAACGACGTCATGAGAAACATGACCAATTCGGTCGAGCGCCTTCCGGCCATGATTTCCGCTATGTCCTATCTAGTGGCCCTTCTTTTCGGCGTCCTGGGTATTTTGAATATCAAACAACATGTAGAACTGGGAGGCGGGCCAAACGGCGTCGCCTTAAGAAAACCAATCATGCAGCTTCTGGCAGGTGGTGCTTTGCTCGCTTTGCCGACCGTATATGAAGCCATGTACACCACCATTGACGGCGGTGAAAACAAGGTTGGAATTGATTTTGAAGGAACGCCCCTTGAAACAATATCCAACGTAATCGGCGCATTGGCCGGCTTTGTTCCTCTTCAAGACGTCAATAGCATTATGGAGAATATGATAGACTCCATTGAAAGGGCTCCGGCGCTTATATCTGCCGTTGCCTATCTATTCGGCCTTCTTCTTGGCGTTCTTGGAATTCTAAAAATTAAAAACCATGTTGAAAATCCTGATCAGGTGCCGCTTAAAGACGGTGTTATCCGTTTGATAATTGGCGGTGCCTTATTCGCCATACCATCGATTTATCAAGCCATGTATACCACAATTATTGATGACGGCCTCGCAGGCGCCAGCGTCGCGAGACAAGCCCTGGCAATAGCTGGGTTTATCTCTACCCCTGTAACCGGACTTGCAAACCCTGCCACCTGTACTCTGGGCATTGGCGCCGGCGCCAATTTGGGAGACGTACTTTGCGCCTCGATCATTCATACAGCTTTAGCCCCTGCCTTTTTAACGGCAGTTTCCTATGTCATAGGGCTGGTTCTCGGCCTCTGGGCTCTGGTAAAGCTTAGAGACCATGTGGAGAACCCTGGACAAACAAAATTATCCGAAGGTATCTCACGGTTGATCGCAGGCGGCATGTTTTTTGCGCTACCGATTATGATAGAAGTCGCCCGCAGCACGGCCACACCCGGGGCACTTATACCTTTTGCCACTGCTGGTTTCACCGGAGATGGTAACGCTCCCGGTTTGGTCGGCGGATTGCTTGGATTGATTGGACTCGGCGGTGGCGCTGGCGGTGGCGCTGTCGGCTTAAGCGCCTCGCTTCAGAATTTTATGAATGTTTTACTCGGGCCAGCCGCTATTTTACTGAACTGGTTTGGCCATATTGCCGGCACGGTCTTAATTATGATTGCCATTATGCGCCTTATTAAATCCTCGCAGGAGGGCGCGCGTGGCCCGGGCGGCATAGGAACCATCATGACATTTATTACGGGTGGTGCCCTTATTTCGTTTAATACACTTATGACAGCTTTTTCAACGTCATTTTTCAATAATCCGCTTACAGCGTCTAGAGCTGCTCTACAGTACACAGACGGCATGAGCGCCGATGAGGTTCTTCATGCTCATATCGTTATTAGTGCCATTTTAAAGTTTATGATAATCCTTGGTCTTATTAGCTTTATCAGGGGAATATTTATCATCAGAGATGTTGCCGAAGGCAAACAACAAGCTTCGGTCATGGCTGGCGTCACGCATATGATTGGCGGGTCACTAGCTGTGAACTTAGGCCCCTTGCTCAATGCCGTACAAGCGACTTTAGGCATTACGGGTTTTGGGGTATTATTTAATGTAATATAGTGAGCAAACTAACTTTTGGTAGAAGGAGAAAAACTATGCTTAATAAAACATGTTACAAACTAAGTGCTGCGGTAACCGCAGGTATGATCATCGGCTCCGCCGGTGATGCACATGCCGGTGCCGGTAGTACGTTTAGTACAATCGCTGAAAACATCACAACATCCACAGAATCCATTCCGGGTCTTTTAACCGGTATGTCGTATCTGTTTGGTATTTTGCTGGGTGTTCTTGGTGTGATGAAAATCAAGGACCACGTTGAGAACCCGACACAGACACCGCTAAAAGACGGCGCTATTCGTCTGGCCGCGGGTGGTGCGCTTTTTGCGCTGCCGATCCTGTTCGATTCAATGTTCAATACCATTGATGCTGGTGCAGGTGGTAACACCGTAGCGGCTCAGTTGAATAAGGTGCAGTTCGCCGTTAAATAAACATATGAGTGGTTCATCCATTATATTAGGTATCGCCCGTCCCTTACCAAAAAAAGGGGCGGGCGCTGCTACGCAAAACTCCGGTAGAAAAGCAAATTCTGCATCTGCCAAGGGTGGTCTGGCACCCGAAATTAAACAGAAAATTTTAAAACGTGATGATAACATTTGTAAATTCTGTGGCTTTAAATCACAAAAATATCAGGAAGTTCATTTTCTCAACCATGACGTAAACGATACACATTCCCAAAATTTGGCGACCACCTGCATTTTTTGCCATCAATGCTTTAGCATGGAGCAGGTTAGCGTCATGCGCTCGGGCGTCCTGATCTGGCTCCCGGAAATTTCACAGGCACAATTACACCATATAGCCCGCGCCATCTATGTTGCCCGCATCTCACAAGGACCGGTTGCTGACGCCGCAAGACGTTCCCTGGATGCTCTGATGGAGCGACGCGAAGAAGTCAAAAGGCGAATAGGAACAGACGATCCTTACATCCTGGCTATGGTTATGCGCGATTATCTCGGACATAAACATTATCATTACCGTGATAAAAAGCTGGAAGGCGTAAGGCTTTTCCCGCTGGACCGAAGAATCATAAAGGAAGCCGATCTGGAATTTAACCAATTCCCTCAAATTTTAGCCTATTGGCGCTCTAAAGACGGCCCCTTCGGCGGAAAAGCGCCCCCCACATGGCTATCGCTTTATCAGGATATGGCAAAGGCATCTTAAATAAGAACACACAAACATTTTTTTCCTTATAAAAAGATGGTTTTTCGTTATGCTCTCTATGACGAGAACGGCAAGTTTTGTATATTTAAAAATAATGCCTGCTTAATTGCTATAATAAAACGGAATATATAGTTTCTATGGACCTGCTAGAGAGATTAATAGCGCCTTTCCAAAAAGCTTTCAGGCAATCTGTTGCTTCTTTTATCAGGCTTGAAACATCAGACAGTAAATTTACACTTGCCGCTGCAGACGGCTCCCTGGTTTCATACATCAAAGTCGAAGGCAGTCGCCAGATTATCGGCGACGAAGAGTACGAGCACATTGTCGAGTCCTCAACAATTAAAATTGGTGCGCGTTTTGACCGTCAGGGCCATGCCATGCAGGTCTTTTTTTCCCGGGACCCGGCAAGAGTTAAAAAGGAGCTGGAAAGATATGTCCGTCCCAGTCGTAAAACAGCTGAAAATATGGGCCTTGAACTTGAGGACCTGTTTGATGAACGCGTCAAACATCTAGAGCGGTTTTTGTCGCATGAAGAAGCTTATTTTGTTTTATGGACGCGGCCCGGCATTCTAACGAAAAACGAATATCAGCGCACCGCAAAAGACGCAAAAGAACAATCGAAAGAATGGGGCCCTGCCGGCAATGCGCAATACCCCTTTGCCGGACTTGAGCCCCTGAGAACGCGACACAAAAGTTTCGTATCAGCGATCGTATCAGCCATGGATGAGTTGGCCATAAGGGGCGAACTGCTCGAAGTCCATGATGCTTTGGTAGCAGTGCGTGCAAATTTATTCCCGGACCGGGCCAATGAAAATTGGCGGGCCTGCCTGCCTGGCGACCCTATACCGCCAAGAGCCCCTATGAGTCAGGTTGATATGTCCGACCTGCTTTGGCCGACATTGCCCAACCAGATTACAGCCGCTGATGCCAAAACGATGGGGCCATCTGTCGTTCGCATTGGAAACATGGTATGGGCTGGAGCCGACATGACCCTTGGCCCGATGGACTCAACCCCTTTTCCTGTGTTGCTTAATCGTCTCGTTGAAGCTGATATCCCTTTCAGGATTTCTTTTTTGCTTGAGGGTGGCGGCACCTACGCCACAGCAATGCGCGCCTTTTTGGCAACAATGATGGGGCCAACCAACGCCGCCAACAAGCAAATAAAATACGCCCTGGAAGGACTGGCGACCATGGCAAGAAGCGAGCCTGTTGTGCGCATGCGGATTTCTTTTGCGACCTGGTGCACGATCGATGAACAAGCTGTCATTAATGATCGGCTCTCTGTTCTGCTTCAGGCCGTTGAAAGCTGGGGGTATGCCCAGGTTAGCGAGTTTTCCGGCGATCCTCTTGATTGTGTGATGTCCTCCGCCATGGGCATTCACTGCGCTGGATCTGCACCCACTGGCGTTGCTCCCATGACTGAAATGATGCGCCTGCTTCCCTGGCAAAGGCCGTCCAGTCCTTTCGAACAAGGATCCATGCTGTTTAGAACGCCGGATGGTAAAATCTGGCCGTACCAGACCGGTACCAATCTTACAACGACATGGTTTGATTTAATCTTTGCTCAGCCTGGCGCCGGTAAATCTGTGCTTCTCAATACATTAAACCTGGCCACGATATTGTCGCCAGGTTTAAGCAGGCTCCCTTACGTTGCTATTGTTGATATTGGGCCTTCTTCTTCCGGATTAATTTCTCTGATTAAAGAAGCCCTTCCTTTAAAACAGCAACATGAGGCCGCCTATTACCGCCTCCAGATGTCTCACCAATACGCAATCAATCCGTTTGATACGCAACTAGGTTGCCGCTATCCGTTGCCTGATGAACGCAGCTACCTTGTTGAGCTTATGACCCTTCTGTGTACGCCACCGGGCTATGATAAGCCCTATGACGGAATGCAACAACTTTGCGGCCTTGTGGTTGATGAGATGTTCCGCTGGCGTGATGATAAATCTGCCAATGCCGAAGCGCGGCCTTATTTACCGCGCCTGGAATCCGAAGTGGATGAAGCTATACAAAAATTTAATGTTCATTTACCGACAGATCCTTACTGGTGGGATGTGGTTGACAAGATGTTTGAGCTTGAGCAAAACCATGTTGCTCATATCGCCCAACGTCATGCTGCGCCAACATTAAACGACTCTATTACAGCATCTAGGCGCCCGCAAATTAGAACATTGCTCGAAGAAACATCTGTAGGGTTTAGTACTGAAACTGTTATTAGCGCTTTTGAGCGCATGGTTACATCTGCTATTCGCGAATATCCTATTCTTTCTTCTGTGACACAGTTCGAAATTGCAGATGCACGAATTTGCTCTCTCGATCTTATGGATGTTGCGCCACAAGGTGACGAAACCGCAGATCGGCAGACTGCCATCATGTATATGCTGGCACGTCATGCCCTGGTCAGAAACTGGTGGATGAGCCTCGATACAATCCAGTACGTGCCGGAAAAATTCCGGGAATATCATGAAATGAGACTACAGGAAATCGGCGAAACGCCCAAAAGGCTCTGCTACGATGAGTTCCACAGAACCAGTAAATCCAACTCGGTTAGGTCGCAGGTAATCCGGGACGTTCGGGAGGGCCGGAAACGTGGCGTGCAGATTGTTCTGACATCGCAGCTTTTACATGACTTTGATGATGATATGGTTGATCTTGCCACTGGCGTCTGGGTATTGGGTACGGCTATTTCCGACAAGGCTGTCGATGATGTGCAGGAACGTTTCGGACTATCGACAACAGCCCGCCAGGTTATTCGTTATAAATTGACGGGTCCAAAATCCATCGGCGCGCCATGCCTTCTTGTTTTAGGAACAACTGACGGCCGCTACGAGCAACATTTGTATAACACGCTTGGTCCGATCGAATTATGGGCTCTGTCAACATCAGCCGAAGATGTTGGCATCAGGAACAGGCTGTATGCACGCCTTGGCGCCGGACGTGGGCGACAAATGCTGGCCTTCCATTACCCGGGCGGTAGCGCCCGTGGTGAAATCAGACGACGCGTCTTGGCCAAATCTGATACAGGAGATTCGCGCCAGGCTATGATCAGTGCTGTTATCGAAGAGATCGTCGACGAACTTGTAGAATTCAGTAAACTAGCCCAAAAAGAAGAAACGC
This sequence comes from Alphaproteobacteria bacterium, assembly GCA_021775965.1. Lineage (GTDB taxonomy): Bacteria > Pseudomonadota > Alphaproteobacteria > Micavibrionales > Micavibrionaceae > UBA5701. The sequence continues at coordinate 286,781 of JAJFGV010000043.1, read as the reverse complement.
CTGCCCGCGCAAAATTGGCCGTGTAGAATATTGACGGCAGCAAAAGACAGAATTTACAAACATGTTTAAAAAGAAAGAAAAAAAGAAAAAACCGGCACCTGGTAAAAAGCCCAGCACAGTTGAGGCTCTGAAAGAACAACAGGCGCTTAAAAAGAAAAAAATCCGCAAATGGGCACTTATCAGCGGGACAGTTGCATTTTTATCAGGTGGGATATGGTATTTGCTGCTCCCATATAAAGGCGGCATTACATATGGCGTTTGCAAAGTCTTTCTTGAATCCTATCTGCAATATCCGCAGTCTTTGCGCATTAGCACCGTTGATGATTTCGGCGCTTCTGTTCGTGTATGGTTTACACAAGTTGACTCTTTTGGAGAATACAGGCTCGAGCCCATGCAATGTTTTTACAGAGCAGCAACTGAAGAGGACGTCGTAAAATACGGGAATTCCAATTTTATTCTTGAAAAAGTAACGATCAGACGGCGCGAAATTAACCAGGAAACGGTCGATCAATTTAACACTGCAATCCCCGGCATTGTTGCAAACCCACCAGACCTAACGCTGCCTATGCCCATTCCCGATAGCCTCAAAGATATCCAGCTTGATTTCGAACGCTTCAGAACACCTATTTTTTAAATGGGTTTTCATGATACGTACTTTTATTGACTGGCCTTCGGCAATAACAACCAATATCGTCCTTGTGATTTCATCGGCCCGGCCAACTCTTCCGCTCGTGCGCCATAGCCCCAGAAAACATCACCGCGCACCGGACCACGAATGGCGCCGCCGGTATCCTGCGCGATCATAAGACGCTGTAGCTTGCCTGCCCCAGGCAACGGCTCTTCGATATCCACCCAGATCGGCACGCCATAGGAAATCAGCGAACGATCCACCGCCAGCGAACGACCGGGCGTGAGCGCCACGCCTTCGCCGCCAATCGGCCCTTCACCTTCGAGCGCCTGAAAAAACACATAGGACTTGTTGGTGTTCATCACCTCGGCACCTTCAACCGGATTGGCCTCAAGCCATTCACGGATCGCCTGCATCGATACATTGTCTTTGGTCAAATACCCTCGCGCAATCAGCTCGCGCCCGATCGCATAATAGACATGACCGTTCTGCCCGGCATAGCCAATGCGCATAGGAGGACCACCGCCTGCCATCTCAACCACACCCGAGCCCTGAATCTGCACAAAGAACGCATCAACCGGACTGTCGACCCAGACCAGAACTTTGTCATTATGTGGCCATGCGCCGCTGACAATCGCCGGGCGGTCTTCATAAGGTTTGAGCTTGCCATCAATCACCCGCCCCGCAATACGCTGACCCTTCAGCTCTTCGCGAAACTCACCCAGCTGCACCATCACCAGATCATTCGGGCGCGTGTAAAGCGGCACCTGATACGGTCCGTGACGCGTGCGGGAGCCTTTGAGAGAGGCCTCATAATACCCCGTAAACAAGCCATTGCGCTCATGCCCGGCCCGTGCTTCATACGGCGTGAAATGCCGCTCCATAAAACCACGCACAGCATTGCTATCGCCGACATTCAACGCCAACAGATCAATACACATGCCCTGCCAATGCACCGTCTTGCCAGCCTCGGCCAATGACCCAAAAGATTTATCAGGAGAAGATTTTTTAATCCGCGCGCAGGATTTTTGCAGCGCTGCCATCGCCGTGCCCATATTGTCATTCTGCCAGCCCGGCAAATCAGCAAACCGCGCCTGCTTCAAAACCAATGACGGTTTTTCATCCGACTTCGGACCCGTCCCCGCACAAGCCGAAAGCAATAAAACAAATATAAGTAAAAAAGAACGCATAAGATTTTTATAGCACAGAGAATAGTATTATCTAATAACTTTTAGGCTGCAGATTCTCATTAACGGCAACAGGCGTATAGCTGGAATTGTATTCGGGGAACAGTCTGCTTAAAATCGGCCCGACCAGAACTTTTTCACCCTCGGAAGCAATAACAGGCGTGAAATTCCCCTGTTCATCATATTGACCTCCCAAAAAAAATTGAAAATTAGAAGGTGGGACTAAAACCTAATCCATTCCCTTATTCGGAATGGTGGTATTGTCGTCCTCGAGATCGTCGCGCGTCTCGTACACCAGCCAGCGCGGGTCTTTCGCATTCACATCACGCCCGAACGTCCAGACATCACGCATTTGCGTGATCTTATCGGGATGGCCTTCGATAATCTCACCGTCCTCATCTTTTACAACGCTGGTCTCATCGGCGGTAAAGCGCACGGTGATAAACGCCTTTTTGTCTTCGATCCGCGCGCCGGTCACTTCCGCTTTTTTAATCGCGTGAATTTCGGTGACCATATTTTCGCCGCGCTTATCACGTTCATCAATCGCACCTTCGAACGCGCTATAAACGCCTTCGGTCAAAAGATTTTTCAGCGTCTCCTTATCGCCTTCGCCAAACGCCTCAACAATAAACGCAAAGGCATCCTGCGCGCCCATCAGGAAAACATTGATATCAAATTTCTTGTCGGCTTTTGAAATATCCAGTAAACCGTTTTCAGCGGTTTTATTTTCAACCGAAAGATTGCCGGTTTTGTTTTCAGCCAACGCCAGAATGCTATCCTCGGGCGTGATCGGTTTTTCGTCAGCCAGATAGAGATTGTCCGCACTGGAATCCGCGCTCTGCTCGGTCTGCACATAAGGGTTGGGGCGCTCCTGCTCATCACCATGGCGCGTACCGAGAATACTACGCAACCAGAAAACCAGGCCGGCAGCCACAAGGGCATAAACGATTAAATCTGCAGGCACGTGATGACCCTTCCCGTTTGGAGGTGATATCTCATTTTACCATATATTGGGCTTTAACGCCGTTTTTCTTTACAGCTATCAATATATAGACTAAACCCCGCAGATAACAGGATACAAGCCAATAAATATAGTCATTCATATCTTCATCTGGACAAGGCATGAGTGACCGACGCGTATACGACATACGCTAGGAACGAATAACGCAGTCCAGATGAATAGATGGATGACTAGAGATGCCGTTTTTTATTATATTTGTGATCATACCATTAGTCGAAATCATGGTTTTCATGAGTGTCGGCGAATGGGTGGGACTGTGGAAAACGCTGTTTCTGGCGTTTTTTACCGCGGTGCTGGGTGGCTATATCATTAAATATCAAGGACTTCATACGATTGCCGCCATGCAAAGCGCCTCCGGCCAGGGCCGCATGCCGGTGAATGAGATTTTTGACGGCGTTTGCCTGATTGCCGCCGGCGCGACCTTGATTACACCTGGCTTTGTTACTGATTCTATTGGGTTTTTGTTGCTGATTCCGCCTGTACGTGCCGTTTTACGTGATGTCATCAAAAAGCGTACAGAGATTCATATGGCCATGGGACCCAATGGAGGCCGCGCACAAAATACCCCTTCAAATGATCCTAATGTGATCGATATTGAGTATGAGAAAATTGATGATCCCACTGATCAGCAGGAATAAAAACGGCCGAAAAGCTTGCGTTGCGTAAATATGTATGTTATGACAACCCATATTTTAAATTGAGAGGATATTATGTTGAAAAGAAAAACCAAAGATACAAAGGCAAAAGCCCAAGGGAAACCGACGGCCAAAAAGCCTGTAAAGAGAACAACAGCCAAGGCGAAAACGCCCGAGAAAAAGGCCCCGAAAAAGGACAAAAAAGCCAAGCCGGCCAAAACTGCTGCCAAGCAAGATGCACCGAAAAAAGCTGAAGCTGAAACTCAGCCACAAGCCGCCCAACAACAAGCGCCACAACAACAGCAAATCGACAATTTGCCGCTGATCATTCACGGTCAATATGTGCGTGATGCGTCTTTTGAAAACCCCAGCGCTCCGCAAGCTTTGCGCGCCGGCCAGCCAGCTCCGAAAATGAATGTCAATTTCGGCCTCGATGCCCGCACATTGACCGAAGAAGGTCTTGAGAACATGTTTGAAGTTATGCTCAGCATCAGCGTCGAAGCCACGCGTGACGACAAGCCGGTCTTCATCGCCGAAGTGCAATACGGCACGACCGTTTCCGTCGGCAAAGGCGTTGCGCAGGAACAAATTCATCCGCTGTTGCTGATCGAAGTGCCACGTCTGGCCTTCCCATTCGCGCGCCAGATTTTAAGCGAAATGGCTGTGCAGGGCGGTTATCCACCGCTGCTTCTTAGCCCGGTGAATTTCCAGCAGCTTTATGTTGAGAGATTCAAAAACGACCTGGCGAACAAAGATAAGCAGCAAGCCTAATTACAAGTTACGAAAGTGTGGGAACGGGGATGCAGTGTTACTGTGTCCCCGTCTTTTTATGTTTCTTCCAAAGCGCATCATCAAGTTTTTCAACCATCTCTGTGTGCGTCGCCAATTCCTCCGCACTCACTTTATGCTCCCGCGGTTCACGAAATTTACGCTGCGCCTTTTGCGCCTCAGCCTTTTCGTCCGCAGTTTTTTCTTCGGCCAAAACCAGACCATGCTGCCGCCCGCCCAAAAGTTCCAGATATACTTCCGATAACAACTCCGAATCCAGCAACGCGCCGTGATAAGTGCGCTCCGTATTATCAATGCCAAAACGCCGACACAACGCATCCAGATTAGCCGGAGAGCCGGGGAATTTTTGCCGCGCCATGGTGAGCGTATCTTTGACTTGCGTCCAGGGAATCGGCTGATGCCCGACTTTGCCCAGCTCAGAATTGATGAATTTCATATCGAACTCGGCATTGTGAATAACCAGCTTGCCGTCACCGATAAATTCGAGAAACTGATCAAACACCTCCGAAAACACCGGCTTGTCCTTGATAAATTCATCGGTAATCCCGTGCACGGCGGTGGCCTCAGGTGGAATATCGCGCTCCGGGTTGATATAAAGCTGCAGCGTTTTGCCCGACGGCAAATGATTGTCGAGTTCAACACAGCCAATCTCAATAATTTTGTGCCCGTCCTCCGGGTCCATACCTGTGGTTTCAGTATCAAGAACAATTTCACGCATTATCTTTTATCTCCGTTAGTATTTTCTTCAGTTCATTCATCGTTTCCGCCCGGCCCAGGCCGGTTTGCAGCACATAATCAGCACGTTCGCACTTCTCACTGTCCGGCATTTGACGCTCTAAAATTGCATTAAATTTTTCTTCATCCATACCGGGCCGCTCCATCACGCGCTTTTCCTGTATATGAAATGGCGCAGACACAACAATCGTCACATCAACAAATTCATCGCCGCCCGTTTCAAACAAAAGCGGCACATCAAGCGCCACAATCTCCTGTCCCATTTTTTTTGATTTTAAAATAAATTTATTCTGCGCCTCACGCACCAGCGGATGCAAAATTCCTTCAAGCGTAGCGAGTTTCTCCATATCTGCCAATACGATTTTGACCATCTCTTTGCGTTGTATATGCCGGACACCTTCAACTTTTTTGCCGTAAAGTTCCGGATGTTCGTAATAGGGGAAAGCCGCACCTATAGCCAAAATCGCCGCGCTACCAGGTTGTTGCAAATCGTGAGCTTCCTGATCAGCATCATGCACCGGAACGCCGAGCTGTTGCAGCATGGTTGCCGCAGTCGTTTTGCCCATACCGATAGAACCGGTGAGGCCAATAACAATCATGATTGCACCATTTTTTCCAGCTCCGCGCTTACCTCCGGCATGACGCCATACCACGCGTTAAACGCCGGGCGTGCTTGATGCAACAACATACCAATGCCCGTGATAATTTTGTGGCCGTTATTTTTTGCAACCTTAAGCAGCTCCGTATGCAGCGGCGCATAAACAATATCCGTGACCAGCGCATCGCGTGGCAACAGCGCCAAATCGATACTGAGAGCGGCTTGCCCATCCATACCCAGAGAGGTCGTGTTGACCAGCATCGCGGCCCCTTCGAGAATTTTACTACGCTCATCCCAATCAATAATACTTACCTTGTCCGGTGCAAGACATGACTCAGCAAGAATCAATGCTTTTTCTTTTGTACGGTTAACCAAAAAAATTTCCGGCGCGCCATGCTCTAACAAGCCATGCACCACCGCTTTGGCCGCACCGCCGCTACCCAAAACAACAACGGACCCGGCTGCAAAACTAAACTCTGGCGCGTGGCTTCGGATGTTCTCAATAAAGCCGAAAGCGTCGGTATTGCTGCCTTTCAGCCTACCACCTTCAATCACCACCGTGTTCACCGCACCAATTTGCTGCGCGGTTTCGTCGACGTCATCACATAAATTCATCACGGATTCTTTGTGCGGAATGGTAACATTAAAACCGCGATAATTTTTTTCAACCAAGTCACGAATACCACTTTCGAGATTTTCACACGCCACGTCGACGGCTTTATAGCTTCCATCCAAGCCATGCTCCTTGATCCAGTAATTATGAATGAGCGGTGACTTACTATGCAGGATAGGATGCCCAATAACGCAAGTTTTAATCATGCTGCCCCTCCAAATAAGCCAAAAGCTGTGTCAGCGGCAGTCCCAGTATGGTGTGCGTATCACCTTTGATGTTGGAAAAAAGCTCTCGTCCTTCGCTTTCAATTTCATAAGCACCGACACTGCGGGTCAACGCCTCACCTGCAACTTTAATATAATCTTCCAGCTCGTCATCATCGAAATCTTTCATAGTAAGCGCGGCGCTATCACTACCTTCCCACAAGATTTTATTACCACATACGACGCAAGCGGCAGAAATGAGGCGATGTGTTTTCCCCCGCAAAAGTTTCAGCTTATCCTTCGCATCCTGCTCTGAGTAAGCTTTTGAGAGCATCTCCCCTCCCAGATCAAGCGTCTGATCTGCACCAATAACAAGGCCATCAGAATTACTTTTTGCAATATGAAGCGCCTTTGCACGCGCCAAATGACCTGCAATTTCTTTTACATCTGTTCCCTGTTGCAACATTTCCTCTATCATATTTTCTTCATCAAGATCGGCAGGCACACAATCAAATTCCAGCCCTGCCTCTTCGAGCATTTTCTGCCGTGCCAAAGAACGTGACGCCAAAATAATTTTTTTATCGGCTGCCATTTATTCTCTCTCTATGACTTTGCAGCAAAGACATGACCTCGGCGGCGGTTTCCTCAACCGAGCGTTTCGTCACATCAATCACCGGCCAGCAATGTTTGGAAAAAAGCCGACGTGCCTTGCGTACTTCTTCCTCGATTTTATCCTCATCGAGATATTCATTGTCGGGAATGTGGCGACGTGCTTGACCCTCATCATCCCCCGCTTTCAGGCGATTACGGCGGATTTGCAGCAAACGCTGCGCTGATTCCGTCAGGCCAACATAAAGCGGCTTTTCATGCTCAAACACCGAATCAGAAGTGACGACATTGGGCACCAACGGAATATTCGCAGTTTTAACCCCGCGCCGCGCCAGATAAATCGAGGTCGGCGTTTTCGATGTCCGCGACACACCAACCAAAATAACATCGGCATCTTCAAGACCCTGATAATTTTGCCCGTCATCATGACGCATGGCAAAATCAAGCGCCGATATCCGCTGGAAATAAGCGTCATCCATCGTGTGTTGTAAACCCGGCACGCCTTGCGCATGCACCCCGAGATAAGACGACAACCCCCTGATAATCGGGTCCAGCACCGCCACACACGGCACACCGAGCTGCTCGCAACGCTCGCTCAAACGCTCCCGCATGTCCTTATCAACCAGCGTCATGATTACCGGACCGGGATTGGTTTCAATGCGCGCGATGACGCGCTCAAGCTGTTTTTGCGTGCGGATCAGCGGCCAGAATTTTTGCACCGGCTCGATCCCCTCGAACTGCGCAATACACGCCCGCGCCAACCCCAGCAACGTTGTGCCGGTAGCATCGGATATCAGATGCAGATAGAATTTTTTCGGTTGCTGTTTTGGTGTGTTGGTCATGGTTTAAAGCCCATTAATTAAGGCTTTATCCTAGCAACTAATTAAGGGTCCGTCACGTCACAAGTCGGAGCACTATTCTTTGATTTTTTTAAAATTTGTACACAAGTACGGAATTGGCCTAGTAAATTATTGGCTAATTCTTCGGCTATCTGCGGGGTTATGTTTTCTTTTTCTACAGCACCTTCAAAATCTTCCATAAGAGCTACAAGTGATCTTATATTTGGCAAGTGTTCATAGTGTCCTTTTATTACCTTGCCATCAGGCCTGACCAAATTAGCCATGTGATCTGGCTTTCTTAAGCACATAGCCATATAAATAAGAGATTCTGCGGACAGTATATAAGACCCAAAAAATTCTGCGAACTTTTCAAGTTTTTCATTTGCAGGAATAGAAGTGCCGCCTTCTATCTTGCATATATATTCCGGTTCTACACTAAGATATTTAGCAACATCTGCTTGTATTATTCTTTTTCCTTCAGTCTTAGTTTTAAGAAAACGCGCTTGCTTAAAAAGGTCAGCAAAATCCTTTTTAGTAAATATTGCAGGTATTTTCGATATGACTGTTACAGGTTCTTTATCTTCAGTATCCATTATCTTCTAACTCATCTTCACAAAATGTTGCATTATGGAATGAGTTAATAGATTTATGCAAACATGTCAAGCATCTATGATAGATTCATCACCCGGAAACATCTTCGCGGCCAAACCAGCGTCCCGAAACGGCACGCCACCGACAATCACAGTCTCCAGATCACGCATAATATGAAACAGATGTGTTTGATTGATCGGATCGCTTAGCCCCGCATGGCGCGGATCACGCAGGATATTATCACCCTGACCCTGCAAATACGCCGTTTTATCCGGCAAGCAAGACAAAATTTCAACATCAAGCCGCCGCGCATTTCTATCACCGAACGGATTTTGCTCGGATGTTTCCGCCATCACAGCATCAAGATATTCCAGCGTATTATGATCACATTCATTGATGCGTTCTTCACACAAATACCACTGATAAAACGAGGCCGCCAATGCGCCACCACCAAACAACGATGCCGGATCGCGCTCAAGATGTTTTGAAAATGCCATCGCCATATCGCCAGATTCCGAGCCAATCAGATGACGCCACAAACCATTATGGCCTTCACCGCGCAACTCCCACGCCACCAGCACCGCCAGCACATGACAATCAGCAGCGCGCACGCGCTCGAGCATTAAAATAGATTCGGGGCCGTATTCCTCATCAAAACCACTATGACGTTTTTCCTGCCACACCTGGCGCAACGCACGGGTCAAACACAGCACAACCGCGTTAGAAAAATACGGCGAGTCAGCCAGCGCCTCTGGCGCCAATGCATTGTTATCGAGAAAAATCTGCTTATTAGGCACATCGATATAAAAATCTTCGCCGGATAAATCACCGGAAAATTCGTCAAAACCAACTTGCCAATCCTGCGCCATCGCTTCTTTCAACAAAAGCCGACCGCTCGGACTATCCGCAATAATATTCAGGCTCTGCGCCATCACAAAATCGTAATGCTCAAACTGTTCAATGCACGCATCATACAGATCGGCCAGATAACGGCTTTCGCCATCACCCGTAAGAGCGACTTGCGGTGTTTCGCAATATCTCTCTTGCTCAAACCCAAAAGATTCTTTGGGCGTAGCTCTGCTATGGACCCTCTCGATTTTCACCGTCTCTGCTCTATTGTCATTGTTATAGGTCGCCGGGGAATCGGCGTAGATAAACGATGTCAGCACTGGACTTTCCGCCCTTATGTTTGGAACGCTTTCCTTTATGAGGCTGACCGCTTTCTGGTTGGTTCTCGAATAACGTGATAATTTCTGCGCTTTGTTGTTGTTCATGATTTTGATCCTGGTGGGGGTTGGAGCCACGAAGAAAATCATGGCCGGTAGGATCGCCTTCAGTTTGCAACTCCTGTTCCGTTTCCTTGAAAGAGCGCTCAAACTTAATAAACCAAAGGAAATTGGCGTTCGAACGGTCGCGGACATCGGTAAAAATAGGATCATTCATAATGATATCGACATGACTGGACAGGTAATTTTTGCCGTAAGGCATAGCGCCCAGCGCAGAAATAAGGTTCGGCGTAATTGTCTGTACATCTGTTTCCATATCGAAAACATAGCCTTTATAATCAGCCAGCATCTGCTGGATCAGCGTTTTATCCTGTTGGCGGCAACGCTCGGACAGGAACCATGACTCAAATGCCGCGGCGCTGGCCTGACCATTATTAATCGTACGGAAATCAAGAAAGGCTTCTCTGGCAAATGAGCGCGCAACATCACCCATTGGTGAATTCTCAACACGATCCCAGGAATCTTTGTAGCCGGAAAGTTGTAACTCCCACGCACCACGCACCATCGCAACGGTAAGATCGGCAATTTGCGCACGGTTCACCAGCACAGCATTATCCGGCTGGAATGTCAGCGGATGAATTAATGCGCCCTGACGATGTTGCCAGTGACGACGCAACTCACGCGTACATAAAAGAGTCATTTCCGACAGATCGATATTCGGATTGATTTGAATGAGGCCGGCACGGCGATCGTAAAACGCTTTTTCGACCTGCGCGCATAGTGTAATTTTGACATTATGCTCGGCGGCAACATCCATGTGCGCCTGGATCATACGGCTTTGTGAAAGAATTCCTGTGAGCTGCCCGAGCAGATCTTTTGGCTTCTCTTCTGACTGACCCGTAATTGAATCAATATTTGAAAAGAATTCTGAAACGCGCTCTTCCGTCGAAGGACCGGCGCCAAGCGAAAATTTATCATAGGCGGCAATTTCTTCTTCAAGCGTGCGCAACTCACTTTCAAGAATGCCAAGATCGGAGGCTTCAAAGAAATCTTCTTCATCTTCATAGCTATGTTCGAAATCCATATAGAAAAGCGGCTGATCACCGATAATCGTACAAGCCACCGGCTGGGAATTATTCAACGTATAAGCAACGCGGCATGCTGGCCGGTTGGCTTCGGTTATCCCTAGTGTTTTTTCAAATATATCGCTCATGAACCCTAATCTCTTTTTATGTGCCCCAAATAACGCTCCCGAAAAAATCCCTTATTCTTTTCGGACATACCGAATCTTTTGAATGACGGTATGTGTTCATTATGCGGGGCAAGGTATTAACGCTTTCTTGCTAAAACACAGAAAAAGCGGGCTTTATAGAAAACAAATGACGTTTTTTAACAGTGCTTTAACATATGAGGGGTGTTTGGTGAGGTTTCGTTAACCTTTGGGGGAATTTATGCAATCAGACCGACTTGTTCGCCATAGCCCTGACGAAAGCGAAAGGATAACAATATCTACGGTCTAGGTGGAGGAAGCTCTACTGACCAAACACGTCATCCAGCACCGGCATGTCCTCAATCAACAATTCTTCGTCCGTCAGCGTGACCGTACCGTCCGGCTTCACATAGATATCGGTCTTGAACAACGAATCCTTGAACATCACCTGCGCGCCGAGGCAATACACGCCGTTTTCCGCCTTTTGCTTTACCGCAACCGGCCCCAGCATTTTACCAATCGCTTTGCGCGCGGCCGGCGGCGGATCTTCCTTCCAGTTAATGTCATCGACATTTTCGGTCACAATAAAGCGCCCGTGACGACCTCTTATATAGGCAAAGAAAAACCGCACATAATCAGCAACGTTTTCATCGGTGACAGTAATAGGCAGTTTTTTGTTGAGTGCATAAATCGGCTCATTGGTCCAATCCAGTACCACGATGTCACCCGGCTTATAAATCACAAAGCGCCGCATTGGCGGGCTGACCGAATGATCACCAATATCCAAAAACTGATAGCCCGGATAAAACGGGATATCATGACTCATGACAGTGGTTTCGACCGGGTCAAACGGCGTGCCCTCGAGCAGCGGATTCACCTGATCCAACACCGTCGCGGCGTCAGCAAGTTCCAGCTTTGTAAAGGCTTCAGCAAACATATGTGATTCTTTTGTAACCTCTCAATGACTCAACCCTTCATAATTATCACATGTGATAGCTCTGTGAAAGAATCATGAATGCATTCGGTATTAAATAAGGGATGAAAATACCCCCAGATACGTAATTTTTCTTAAGGGGCCTTATTCACGCCAGCAAAAATCTCCAGAGCCTTTTTCTGCATCTTGGGACGAATCTATGCGAATCGTGAGCTATGCTTTCATTCGTAATCTCATACATCTGTGTACGAATCTCCGCATAAAATCTATCCCCGTTCCACACAGGCCCTACTACTATCTACAACCTCTTTTTAAATATATATTTATATTTGTAAGAAGGCCGTATGGTCATTTTCGAAAGGCCAAAAAAGGATAAATAAAATGAATCAGCCAGCAAGAAAAACAATAGCGCCGTCAAAACCATTTCTGGAAGTTTTGAATGGAAACCAATCCAATCATATTCCGTTTTGGTTTATGCGCCAAGCTGGAAGGTACTTGCCCGAGTACCGAGAATTACGCACCAGAAAAAACGGTTTTCTCGACATGGCGTTTAATCCGGATGCCGCGTGCGAAATTACGCTGCAACCGATCCATCGTTTTGGTATGGATGCGGCCATAATTTTTTCTGATATTCTCGTGATCCCTCACGCTCTGGGTCAAAGCCTGGATTTTGTTGCTGGTGAAGGGCCGAAACTAGACCCAATTCGTGATGGATCAGCATTAGCAAAGTTGAATACTGATCAGCTGGAATCCAGGCTCACCCCTGTTTATGAGGCCCTTTCGAAAGTCTCTGGAGAGCTTGATGACAAAACCGCACTGATCGGTTTTGCCGGCGCGCCGTGGACGGTAGCAACCTACATGGTCGAAGGTGGTGGTAGCAAAGATTTTTCCAACGTTAAAAAAATGGCCTATGGCCAACCTGAATTATTTTCAACGATGATAGATTTACTTGTCGAATCCACCGCGCATTATTTGATAAAACAAATTGAAGCCGGTGCGGAAACGCTACAAATTTTTGATAGTTGGGCCGGTGCATTGGATAGCGATGAGTTTCAAAAATGGGCGATTGAACCGACAAAGAAAATCGTTGATCTGGTCAAAACTTCCCACCCCGATATCCCCATCATCGGCTTTCCCAAAGGCGCTGGATATAACTACATAGCCTACGCAGAAGGCACAGGTGTTACAGCGCTCGGTCTCGATAGTCAGGTGCCCACCAAATGGGCGGCGCAGGCTCTGCAGCCCCTCATGCCGGTCCAGGGCAATCTTGATCCCATGGCGCTGCTGGCTGGTGGTGATGCGTTAAAACTGGCTGTGGAAAGGGTTTTAGGAGATTTATCAGATGGCCAATTTGTCTTCAATCTCGGCCACGGCATCCACAAGGACACACCGGTTGAGCATGTCGAAGAGCTGATCGGGCTGCTCAGATCATGACCAAAACCGCTGTTATTTTGTTTAATCTCGGGGGGCCGGACGCAAAAGAATCGATCGAGCCGTTCCTATTTAATTTCTTCATGGATAAAAACATCGTGCGTCTGCCGCTGCCCTTTCGATATCTGCTGGCAAAAAAAATAAGTACGTCACGCTCGCGCGGTGAAGCGAATGATAGCTACAAGGAATTAGGTTTCAAATCACCACTTCTTGAAAACACAAACGCACAAGCAGAGGCACTAGAAAAAAAACTAGGAGGGAATTATAAAGTTTTTACCTGCATGCGGTACTGGCATCCGATGGCAGAAAAAGTTGTGCAAGATGTTAAAAAATATGCGCCGGAAAAGATCATTTTACTACCGCTTTACCCGCAGTTTTCAACCACCACAACACGCTCTTCATTTGAGGCCTGGGATAAAGCTACAAGCCTTGCTGACCTTGATGTTCCAACCAGCGGTCTTTGCTGCTATCCGCTCAACAATGGCTTCATAAAAGCGTCTGCCGAGAACATCAAAACGGTTTATAGTCAGGCACAAAATGACGGCCACAATAATCCGCGCATTTTATTTTCCGCGCACGGCCTGCCGGAAAAAATTATCCGTGATGGCGATCCCTATCAATGGCAATGCGAACAGGCGGCGGAGAAAATTGTAGCGGCCCTTAATGTCATCCTGAACGATAGTGAAGGATCTCATGCCACGAAGCCGGGAGATTCTTCGGCTTCGCCTCAGAATGACAACAAAGAGATTGACTGGCAAATTTGTTACCAGTCCCGCGTCGGTCGTTTGAAATGGATCACCCCGTCACTGGACGAGGCGCTGGAAAAAGCCGCACACGATAACAAAGCCGTCATCATCTACCCCCACGCCTTCACCCAGGAACATGTCGAAACGCTGGTCGAGCTCGACATCGAATACAAACACATGGCCGCAAAGCTAGGAATATCGGGCTATTACCGCGCGCAAACAGTCGGCACGCATGAGGATTTTATCGATGGGCTCGCTGAATTGGTACGGCAGAATTTAGATAAAGAGGGCATTCACGCCGAAAACGATAATTTGTGTCCAGGAAATTTCAAACAGTGCTGCCAACAGGCTTAAATATCAAAGTCATTTGAATCATCGTCATCGTACGCAATTGCTGTGGCCAAGGCAGCATCTTCCGTAACATCACCGTTTTGGTTACTTCCGTTTGATCTAGTGTTGTTTTGAGGGTTTTGATGTGATTCGGATACACCAAATCCAAGCACGGCTCCAGCGAAAGCAGGGACCAATGTAGCGCCAAGCATACCAATAGTGGAGGGGTCGCTAGCTTGTACGGCATATGTTTGATTGCCGAACCACCCTAGAAAGAGGGTTAGAAATAATATGTATGCAGTATCTGCTGTTTGCATTTTATTCTCCGTAGGGCTGTTGAATTAATCATGTTAAATAAGTTTATGTCAACAATAAAGTCCCTTCGGATCTTTCCTGCTTCGCCCTATGGACTCCGCAGGACTTCGCGCGGTAAAACAATCCCATGCAGGAAATTCTCTCCCAAAACTATGATTGGCTCCGCGCGCTCCACATCATCAGCATTATCGCCTGGATGGCGGGGATGCTGTATCTGCCGCGGCTGTTTGTCTATCACACCGAGGCTGAAAACGGCTCTAACAAGTCCGCAACCTTTAAAATCATGGAAAAACGCCTGCTGAAAATCATCATGAACCCGGCGATGATGGCGGTGTGGCTGTTTGGCATTTTGATGATCATTGCCAACCCGGCGCTGTTTGATGGTGGCTGGATGCATGTGAAGCTGCTGGGCGTTGTCCTCATGACCGGCCTGCACATGGCGTTCGCCAAATGGGTCAAAGTCTTTGCCGCCGATGAGAACGTACGAGAAGCCAAATTCTACCGCATCATGAACGAAATCCCGGCTGCGATTATGGTGGTGATTGTTGTGATGGCCGTGGCCGAACCGTTCTAGCCTCTGCATAATTATGAAAAATATATGGCGCTTCAATCATAGATATAATATGATGGTATAAGTGCTTGACACACCATGGCCCTGTGGGTATAAAGGGCCTGTCTTATAAAGAAATCCATGAAAATTTGGGTATTTAATTTTTGCCGGGAGGTCCGGCTTTAGGATTAGACTTGGGGTTTGGAAAAGCTTGTAATTCAAGGCTTTTGCCCGGCTCGAACAAGACAATGAAGAAAATTTCATGAATCTAACAGAATTAAAAACGCGCTCTCCCGCAGAGCTATTGGCTTTCGCTGAAGAGCTTGAGATCGAAAACTGCAATTCGATGCGCAAGCAGGATATGATGTTTGCCATCCTCAAGCAGCTGGCCCAGCAAAATGTTCCGATTTCCGGCGTTGGTGTCCTCGAAGTGCTGCAGGATGGCTTTGGCTTCCTGCGCAGTCCCGAGGAAAACTACCTGCCCGGCCCGGATGATATTTATGTCTCCCCCAGCCAGGTTCGCCGTTTCGGCCTGCGTACAGGCGATATCGTCGAAGGCGAGATCCGCGCCCCCAAGGATTCAGAGCGTTATTTCGCGCTTCTCCGTGTTGGCGCTATTAATAACGAGTCGCCCGATAAACTCCGCCACCGCATTAATTTCGACAATCTGACGCCGCTTTACCCGGACCGCAAAATCAACCTCGAATTCGACGACCCGACCAAAAAAGGCACGGTTCAGCGTGTGATTGAACTGACTTCGCCGATCGGATTTGGCCAGCGCGCGCTGATTGTCGCGCCGCCACGTACGGGTAAAACTGTGATGCTGCAGGAAATTGCGCATTCCATCGCCGCAAACCATCCAGAGGCGTACTTGATCGTTCTTTTGATCGATGAGCGCCCCGAAGAGGTGACCGATATGGCCCGCTCCGTAAAGGGTGAGGTGATTTCCTCGACCTTTGATGAGCCGGCCTCAAGACACGTACAGGTCGCCGAAATGGTCATGGAAAAGGCCAAGCGCCTGACCGAACACAAACGCGATGTGATTATCTTACTCGATTCTATTACCCGTCTGGCCCGTGCGTACAACACCGTGGTGCCAAGCTCTGGTAAGGTTCTAACCGGTGGCGTTGATGCCAACGCGCTCCAGCGCCCGAAACGTTTCTTCGGCGCGGCGCGGAATATTGAACAAGGCGGGTCACTCACCATTATCGCCACCGCGCTGATTGATACCGGTAGCCGTATGGATGAAGTCATCTTCGAAGAATTTAAAGGCACGGGTAACTCTGAAATTGTTCTAGACCGTAAACTGGCCGACAAACGCGTCTTCCCGGCCATCGATATTCAAAAATCCGGTACACGGAAAGAAGAGCTTCTGGTCGATCAGGCAACACTACAGAAAATGTGGGTGCTGCGCCGTATTCTTAACCCAATGGGCACCGTCGATGCGGTTGAGTTCCTGCTGGGCAAGATGAAAGACACGAAGACCAATGATGAGTTCTTCACGGGTATGAATCAGTAAATTCCACCAAATTTTATTTTTGATTTAAAGCAAAGTACGAAGTCTTTAAGGCCCGCCGGTGCCCCAAAATCCCAGCGCGGAAACCACAAACAACAATCCCAGCGTATAAATCACAATCGCAAAGATCATAGAAAACGGCGTTGAATTGCCTTTTTCGACCTCGGCGCGCGCCGTGATACCCGTGAGATGCAGCGCATCGGTGAGCGTGAGCGCCACAAAATCCCCCTGGCTGAGCATGCCCGTCACATTGCCTTTGTCATCAAGCACCGGCAAATGGCGGAATCGTCCCTGGTTCATACGGCGCAAAGAATCGGCAATTTTATCGCCCTCTTTCGCGGTTTTGATATCGGTGGACATCACGTCTTTGAGCTTGGTCTTTTTAAGATCCATCCGCCCGGCGGCCACGCGGCGGAGCAGGTCACGCTCGGTAAAAACCCCGGCCAGCTTGCCGCTTTTTGTAACGATAATGGCCCCGTAATTTTTCTGGGCCATGGAATCAACAGCATCACACACGGCCGTGTTCTGATCAAAGCTCAGAACCTGACTCTTGTCTTTGAACTCAGGCATATCAACAATACGCATAGCCAAGCCTCCTTTATTAAGGGCGAAAACAAGGCTCTATGTTTGCCTGAATCGAGTGTTTTTGCAAGAGGTTAGATGTTTGTATGCAAAATCGAGCTTTTATGGAGCGACTCCTAGAAAACCGGAGGTATTCACCGTACTGGACGCATCCATGCGGTAGAGTTCGGCGATTTCAGGGGCGGAAAGCGCACGGTTGTAAACACGGACATCATCAATTTCATTTTGGAAAAAGTTACCGAGCCCATTATGACTACCTATGCGAAGCGGGTCAGGATTATTGACGGTTGGCCAACCGCCACTGCTGTTGGTGGAATCAGTAGCCAATTCTACGGTATCGGAATAAAGGCGTATAATACTGGCCGGTTGATCGGCAACGGCGATCAAATGATGCCAGCTATCATCTGCAACATTTGTTGTCGTATCGTATAAACGATCTGTACCAATATTTGTGCGGTATACAGCAGTTAAACGTTTGCCTAAAACGCCACTGGAAGCATCGTCTGCAATAGTCATCCCATATTGCTCAAAATCTCCCCCATCTTGTCGTTTTGAAAGGATTGTTGTTCGTTGATTAACATTAGGTGGCCTTGCCCAGGCAACTATAGTCCAGCTCGAACCTGCGCCTGGCCGTAAGGTTGCAGAATCCGGCACTTCCACAAAATCCCCAACCCCATCAAAATCCAGCGCTTCCCCGACCTGCCCTGTCACCTGATCAGCGAGAGCGAGACCGCCGTTAAGAGCCCCATCATTTGTATTGCCTGACCGGTCATAGGCTGTGGTATTATCGGTCCACTCACTATCGAACGTCCAGTGCCCGGCGAGGCCGTCATTGATGGGTGCGCCGTAATAGATTTGCGGGCGGATGCCGATGCCGGGGTTATCCTGATCGGGGCCTGCGGCCTGTCCCCACCAGTTATTTTGGGCCTGCAGCGTGCCGCCATCGAGCTCAACGGCCAGATCCTCCAGCGTGTTCCCGGCCAGCACATTGCCGCCGGTCGATCCCATAGCGCCGCCACCAAGATCGGCGTTGAACGTGCCGCTGGTGTCATCATAAACCGCGATGCCGTGTTGTGAATTTGTCATGGTCACCGCGCCTTGTACCATCGTGCTGATCGCACCGCCATTGGCACCATGGATGTAAATCCCGTGGCGGTTATTGATCGCGGTGACATTGCTGATAGTGATGTTTTGCGCACTGGCCGCGCCGCCATCGGCTTCGATCAAAATACCGTCCCGTGTTGCGCCATCAATGGTCACGCCTGCAACTATAATATTATTGGCATTGACGGTAATGCCGTCACTGGTTGCGTTCACATTCGTAATCACGGGCGCTGCGCTGGCTGCGATGATCAGAGTGTTGGTAGCATCCTGTCCGATATCCGTGGTAAAGCGTCCAGCATCATACACAAAATTGGAACCGGCGCCGATAAGCTGCTGCCCGGCTTTGTTTAAGGTTATGCCCTGATCCTGATTGGTGTTGGCACCATCGCCGGTGTGAACGTAAATGATCCCTTGCGCCGAAGACGCGGCCGCGGCATTTGCAAGCGTATCAAACGGCGTCTCAACGCTGCCGTCACCACCACCTGCTGCGGTGTTGTCGACATGAAGAATTTCCTGCGGCGTACCGGTCGCTGCATTCAGCACAACTTTACTCTGCCCGCTATCGACGGTGGCCGTTCCGGTCACGATATCAATATCGCGCTCGGGACTTTCATCGAGCCGCGCGCGCAGACCTTCTTTCCTGTAACTCTTCTTGTGCCCCAGCGGAAAACGCACGGTCGCTTCCAAAAACCCTTGTGATCCGCGCTCATCATCACTTTGGAACCGCCCGCCAATCTGAACATCACTCGTCACATCCGCCAACGCACGCACGCGCCAGCCGGTCACATCTTCGGATTGATCACCGGCAAAATGAAACCCGCCGGCGTAAACGCGAAAGCTATCTGTATGCTCTTGCAAAAACGGCACGCTCCATCCAAGCTCCATATCAAACCCGGCCTGTGGTTCTTCGCGCGCAATACCATTCGTATCAACAATAATCTGCGAGCCGACCAGACGCGCAGGTCCGGCATCGGGGTTGGGCACAACATGAAATTCTTCATTCGAAAGCGGGATGTAACCGTTGATGCGAATGTCGTATTCATCGCCGAACCATTCGCCGCCAATCGTGGTCTGATGCAGGGTTGAGCCCAGCGCCGTTAACCGCCGGTCGATCCAGGCATTCCCGCCAATAACCCCTTTGCCCAGCACTGGCGCCTGCGTAATCTTCCGATAGCCAACCCCCAGATTACCCTCGCGATTGCTCTGGTCATCGCCCATCATCCGCAGATCGCCGTAAAACACGCTATCGGCATCCTGCGCCACCGGCACCCAGAACTCACTCATCAAAATCGAGCGCTCCGAACCATAACGCCAGTTAATCTCCGCCCGTGCTTTCAACTCCTCACCAGCAAATGCCAGTGAAGGGAAGAGGGGTAAAAGCGGCAAGATATATTTTAAATTTCTGAAAGACATGGAATTAAAAAGGTTTAAGGCATTTTCACTTATCATAAACACAAAAACCATACAGTAATACCCCTAAAATTCGAACTAAATATTCAAAACTTTTGCCAGAAGAACACCCTAAAATCGAAACGATAGTATTTGCCATAAGGATCGTTTTGTGTTCAAAATGAAGTATAGAGAGATCACTAACCCGAAGGATAGGTTTGAAGGTCTCCGGAAAAATAAAAAGGAAAACAGGCGCACAGGCCAGGTGGGAATAAGAAAATGGGTATCGAGATTGAGACAGGTGTGAAGCAGCAAGAAGAAAAAGATATGCGCTCCGCTTTTAAAAAATTTCCAGTTAAAAAGTTACTCGCATTTGCGATTGTACTTACGTTTACCGCAGGATCCGTTCAGGCCTTTGAGGCCCAGGATCCCGCGTCATCAGTTGAGAACGCAGAGCGCTCTGCTCTGCTCTCGGACTCTCCCTCCTCGACCATGGCGGATTCGTGCCTTCCCCTGCTCAAATCCATCCATCAAACAAACTCAGTCTCTGCCATGGACAGAAACCAGCGCTCGGCTGGAAAAGCGGCGGCTCTCGGCGTCGTCTTTGGTGTTCGTTTTGCCCTCGGCCCCAAGGAAATTGCCAAACCCCGACGCGGAAAAGCCCGTCTTGACCTCTGGCAAACAAGTGGTTCGATCGCCGATAACAACCGTCATGCTCTCGCGGTTTCGGATTATCGTGCCTGCCAGAAAGAAAAGGCATTAGAGGCTCTTTCCGATTTTCGTTGGAAACGATAGAGCTGCTACAGTAAAAGTGTCCCTCGCGTCGCTGGTCGTTCTATGATCCCCACACGGATCGTAGGACGACCATCACGTTTGGGGTTCCACATGGCACTTATCACTCCAATATACTAACCCCCCAAAATCGTCAAAGCCCACAGCGCGGCAAAAATTACAAACGCACCAATACTGGCGTACAGCCCGGTCTTTCCCGTTTTCGGTGTGAAGGCTTTTTCTTTGCCCGGCGGTACGATGCCCTTTAACGCGGTGCGCAGGGCTTTGGCGCTCACCAGCTGGATCACGAAAATGACCAGCCCCGCGCCAGCTGCAAAAACCATCAGATCCACCGCCATATGCGCCGCCTCATTCGCCACCGATGCCAATATGGACGCACGCAGCGCGAAAAACCAGGCACCGTAAATTAAAGCGCTCAGCCCCAGCCCGCCGATCAAACCCTGCTGACGCGGCTTCGCGGTGATATTCTTGAGCGCTTTATCCGCATTTTGGACCAGCTCGTTTATTTTCGCCTTCGATAACCCCACAGGAGAGCCGGATTGCAGCGCTTTTGCCGCCTTGTTCAGCTTATAGCGCGCCGCCGCGAGTATCGCCTGGCGCAGCGTCCTGTACTTTGCCGCCGCCTGCAAATTCCCGGCAACAGAGCCGCGCCCGTTCGCCGCGTCCTGCAATTTCTGCATGCCCTTCGCAAGAATGGGCTCAAGAAACGGCGAGACGGACGTTAACTTCATCTGGTTGCCAAACAAAAAGCCTTCCGCTTTTTCATCACCGACCAGAAAACTGATGGGGCCGCACGGCAAGGCGACTTGATAGTGAATGGCGATCTCTTTTTCTTGCGCTTCTTGCGCTTGCTCCAAAACTTCAATCCCGGCATGCCCGCTTAATTTTGGCCCGAGCTTTTCAATCAGCTTTGCGGCTTTATCCGGCACCGCGCCGCGTTCATAATCAAAATTTGTGTGCACCTCTATCTCGGCCATCGTAATATGAGAGTTCCAGCCCGCGCCGTTGCAAGCTGTGCAGGTGGTCTCGCCTTTCGTCTTGCAAATGCGGCATTGAACCTCGCCGCGCTGCTGACACAAGGAACATGAAATGTCGCCCTGACCCTGGCATTGCGGGCATTGTTGTTGACCGTTTGGCCCCTGAATTTCTTGCGAACCGCGGCATTGTGTACACGGGATCACTCCCTTTTTGTGACATTGCGGGCAGGATTCATGACCAAGACCATGACAGCGTTGGCACTGCAAACGTCCTTGCGTTTTGCATGTGCCGCAGCCCTCGTAATAAACGAAATCTTTCTTCCAGAAATCAATCGGGATGTCGACACCATCCAGCGCAAATCCCTTATCGTCCCGGCCCAAAACCAGCGCCTTTATTTTCTGCGCCGTATCGTTGCTGCTCATTAGATTTTGTATGTCCTGATCAACCGCAGCCTTAAGCGCAACGCCGCTATCGACCACTTGCGCTCCACCCTGACGGCCCGGCACCGTTTTCTCACTGATTTTCGTACGGATCTCGAGCTGCGTTTTCGCCGTAAATTTGACAATGCCGCCATCAAAATTATCGATGGTTATTTTTGCAGGATCAAAGCGATTGCCCTTGACCGCCTGACGGATTTTTTCAAGCGCCTTTTCCTTATAATCAATAGAATCAGGCATTTCGCTTTCCGGCATGGCCAGCTTCCTTTACATTGTCTTATAGGCAAGCCTAGTGAAAGAAGGACCTGGAAACAATGAAATTCAAAATTGATGTCCTTTGCTATGTCATTCTTTCAGCGTTTTTGCTTGTGTCTTGTGCGACGAGATATGAAGAAGCGCAGCAAATCGCCGCGCCATCTTTTTTGGTTGAGAGGAAAATTCAGACAACGCCTTTCACCCTCACCGCTTATGAACGCGTAAAGCACCAAAACAAACCGGCCACAATTTATATCGAAGGCGATGGATTGGCGTGGATTAATCGCTATACAATGTCACCGGATCCAACGCCGACAAACCCGGTGGCATTGCGACTGGCGGCAGCGGACAATAGCGCCAATGTGATCTATCTGGCGCGCCCCTGCCAGTACGGACAAATCGCCGCATGTTCGCCGCAATACTGGACTGACAGCCGCTTTGCACCCGAGGTGATGACATCCATGAACGCGGCTTTGAACGACATAAAAACCCGCCACAACATCACAGAATTTAATCTGGTTGGTTTTTCAGGTGGCGCGGCGATTGCAGTTTTACTGGCAGCAAAACGTGACGATATTGTGAGCTTGCGTTCGGTCGCTGGCAATCTCGATCATGAACGCTTCACCGAATTTCACAATGACTCGCCGTTATCCGGCTCACTCAATCCGATTGATGTCGCACGCAAAATCAACCACATTCCACAACATCATTTCATCGGCGCAGAGGATGAAACCATTCCGTCTGCCATAGCCGAGAATTTTATAAAGCATTCCGGTAAGACAAATTGCATCCGCTCGAGCATCGTGCCGGATACCACCCATGAAGACGGCTGGGCTGACATCTGGCCTGCACTTTTGGCCCGCCCTCTGGATTGTGATATTTTTACCGCACCCACCCGTTAAAGCTTCACAAAACCCCACTACCCCGTTGACATATAATGAAAAAAACGACATGGTGAGCCCAGAATACTAGAGAACATTGCTGTATTTACAGAACATTTGCAGGAGATTTTTGATGGCCCGCTGCTTTTTAATTGCTTTTGCCCTTTTGGGATTTTTGATTGTAACAACCGCGCAGGTATATGCCGCAAGCGGGATTGGCGCAGAAGCTCCAACCGGCAACGTTCCCCAGCATGCCATTACCGGAACAGATTCAGCGATGTTTAACGGGGTCAGCGCAGAGCGTTTAAGCACATCCACGCGCAATGCTCTTGCTGCTATAGGGAGGTGTGATGAAAAGGAATATGAACAAGCGAAGAATGAAATTGATCAATTGTTTGATAACGTAAATGATCCTGACAACGTGTCCGGCCATGAAGGCGTGAATGAATATCTTTCTTTGGGAATGTTTGTAGATCAAGATGCTGCTGATTTACATACTATAGGTCAAGTAAAAGAATTTTTGGCAGCGCGCTGGGCGGCAAGACAGCCTTGTGAAAAGACCAGCATTATAGATGAGGTGACCACGACCGGTATAACCGGCGAGGAGCCGGATTTGGTCGGCAAAGGATATGAAGGAGATGTCAGCGAATATCCTGACAGGGCCCAGCTTAGTATATTCTTTGTTGAAATGTTTGCAAAAGCCGGTTTTATCGACGCCGTTACGTCCGGCCATACGGGCGTCAATAGTGGCTTTGGCGACAACACAAACAAAATCAGATCAGACAAAAAAGGAAGCACTTCGACAAAAGGCATAAAAGCCCGTGTTAACGTGGGAGCTCAGCCCGTTGCCTATCCCGGCCCTTTCACCAAGGAAAAGGCTCCGGCCGCTCCGTACGGCTTTGGATCTACTGGAAGAGGCTCCGGCAATAATGGCGGCTGGTTCAGTGGCGGCGGCTTTGATGTCTTCACGGAATTGTCCCGCACCACCACAGATTATGATGACAGCTTTGCCGGCATCGGTACCGGCGGCGGCACTTTTCTGATTACCGGTACAGGCGATCCGACCGCAGTAAGCCCTAGCGGTTTCTTCCTGCCTTTCGCCGGTGGCTTGAATACGCTGACTTCGGCGACTTATAGGGCCGAGCACAGAGAGACTGCTGGTGAACTGGGCCTGGGTAAAACCGTTATTCGTGGCAATACCAGCATAAGGCCATTCGCTGGGCTGGAATATTCGCGTTTGAATTCTTCCGAAACCTTTAACGGAACCATTGCCGGTTTTGCCACCAGCTTTGAATATAACACGCTGGTCGAGAACCATGTGTTCAGTCCGTTTATCGGTGTAGAAGCGGCGCACCGTCCATCTTGGGCCAGTGTTGCGGGCACGCAATTGGAGTTCTTCGGCTCGGCCCGCTATGCGTACAACATCAATGACGCCGATGGTACGGACAATCTGGTCGTGAGTGGCGGCGCGTTTGATCGCCAAAGCGTCGACCTCAGTGAAGATGAAAACACCAATAATTTTCGCTTCGGCGCCGGTGTTACTTTTAACCCGGATGGACCGTTCAGCGTGTCTGTCGGCGGCGAAGTTGAAAGACGCGAAAACCTACCTGTGGTTCAGCGGCTCGGCTCCAGCCCTTCCGAGTTGAAATTTAAGGGCGCCAATGGTGCGAGCGGCACCGTTCGCGGCACAATAAGGTTCTAGGAACAGCAAAAATGAAATTCAAAGTTGATGTAGAATGTACGCCGGAAGAAGCCCGCCAGTTTATTGGCCTGCCCGATGTCGCCCCAATGCAAGAGGCCATGATGCAGCAAATGCAAAAACAGATGATGGACAACGTCAAAGGCCTCGACCCCGAAACCATGATGAAAACCTGGATGACCCCGTCCATTCAGGGTTGGAGCGACATGCAGAAAACGTTCTGGGCGCAGATGGGGCTTACATCACCTGGGGCATCGCCGGGCGAAGAAGGCGAAGCGCCGAAAAAAGCGAAGACATAAGTCCTATATAATCAGGAATGTTTTTCACCGGGCTTGATAACACCACTATGTACCCGCACTTCATAAAGCTGAACGGTCTGGCGAATTTTTTCCTGCACTTCTATCGGTGTTAACTCAGGAGAAAAACAAATCTCTTTTAATGCGTCCGCAAGATCGGGATACTGCCTGCTCCGCATGGCAATCAGCATTTCGTTCGGAACAAAATCAATGGGAATAAGTGACGCCATACTTAAAGTATCTCTGAAAACGATCGCGCCCGTCCAGAAAAATCGATAACTGGTTCGTCCGGCTGGAAAAACGCTCGCAAGCCGTGTAAAACCCTTCCATGACGAATAAAGACCACAACGACACCATATATGCCCTCGCCACGGCGCCCGGACGCGGCGGGATTGCGATTGTCCGTGTTTCCGGCCCGGTAGCGCTGGAAAGTCTGCAGACCCTCACCGGTGAAGAAGCGCCCGCGCCCAATAGGCTGGATCTGCGCTGCATTGAAACGGCCACCGGCACTCTTATCGATGAAGGCATGGTTGTCTCCTTTAAAGCCCCCGCCAGCTATACCGGCGAAGACGTGGTCGAATACCACATCCATGGCGGCCCGGCGGTCATTCAGGAATTGCTGGAAGAGCTCTCTGGGCAGCCCGGCCACCGCCTTGCCCAGCCCGGCGAGTTCACCCGCCGCGCTTTTGAAAACGGCAAAATGGATCTGACTGAGGCCGAAGCCATCGCCGACCTCATCAATGCCGAAACGCAAATCCAAAAATCCCAGGCCCTGTCTCAAATGGAAGGATCGCTCTCGCGGCTTTACGATCATTGGCGCGAAACGCTGACCGATGCCCTCGCCCATACCGAAGCCGATATCGAATTCCCCGATGAAGATTTGCCGGACAATACAGTTTCAAAAATGCAGCCTGTCATCGAAAAAATGATTGGTGAATTGGACGCGCATTTAAACGACAATCGCCGCGGTGAAATTCTGCGCAATGGTTTGCACGTCGCCGTGATCGGCGCGCCCAATGCCGGCAAGTCATCGCTGGTGAATGCTCTGGCGCAACGCGATGTCGCGATCGTTTCCGAATTAGCCGGCACCACGCGCGACATTATTGAGGCCCATCTCGATCTCGGCGGATATCCGGTGATTTTGGCTGACACCGCGGGTTTGCGCCCGGATCAGATTGGGCAGGAAGGCCAGGATTCCATTGAATCCGAAGGCATTCGCCGCGCCCTCAAACGCGCCGAGGACGCTGACATTCGCCTATTACTTTTTGACGGCACAGAAGAACCCGATGAACACACTTTAAATCTCATCAATGAAAATTCAATTGTCGTCGTTAACAAATTCGATTGTCATCCTGAAGGAGCGGAGCGACTGAAGGATCTCCTGGCATCAGGGAGATCCTTCGCTTTCGCTCAGGATGACATCGTAAAAATATCCGCAACCACGGGCAAAAATTTAGGCATGCTAATTGACGCGCTGATCGAAAAAACCAAAACCCTGATCGGCAAAAGCGAAGCCCCCGCCCTCACCCGCCAACGCCACAGAAAAGCGCTCGAGGAATGCCACGCCTCCCTCACCCGTGCTTTAGATGCCAAACTGCCCGAGCTCATGGCCGAAGACATGCGCCTGGCGATCCGCGCACTGGGCCACATAACGGGCCGCGTCGACGTCGAAGACCTGCTTGACGTGATCTTCAAGGATTTCTGTATTGGAAAGTGACGGATTTCTTAATAAGCGCGTTAGCGCGAATTTAGCAATCCGTCATCCTGAGGAGCCTGAAAGGCGACGCAGGATCTCATGCATTTACGAGCATAGCGAGCTTAGAAAATCAGTTATAAGTTAAGTTCTTCTAAAAGATGTACGATTTCTTCAGAGGCCTCTTGAACGGCTCGGAACGGGGCTTTGCTTGCATGGGTAAGCGGGACAAGTCTATCAGTTTTGCCTGATTGCAAAGAAAACTCTGCAAGGCCATCATTCACCAAATGACCATCAGTATAGCGATTTGCTTTTGAAAAACGCTTAATTTCTTTCAGTGTTTCTTGACCGGGTTCAACCCAAATATCGCTCCATTTTAATCCGGTTACTTCCATGAAATGATTTTTTCCGGTTCCTTTTGCCGCCAGGCACCTGTTTTCATCAGAATATATTGTTACTTCCGTTAGTGGAGCCATCGTTCCCATTTGAGGAAAAATGATAGAAAGCGCCTCCTCTTCTGTTGGAAGGCGAGCGTTTCCATGACTGGCTAGTTTTAAGGTTTCTATATGTTTTCGAGCTTTATGAGCACTTGCTGCATTCGTCGTTGTGGAATCAATATAACTCTCAATTTCTTTGAAAGCGCTTGTTGTAGGCTCTAGTAATAATGGCTTTCCCTCGGTTGTTTGACCAATATGGATCCACTCATTCAATCTGCTTAAATGTTTTGGTAATTCGAAGTCATAGCCCAAAACTGCGAAAGTTCTAGAATTATCTAGTGTTTCGGTTGGCTCATCTGCATTCGTAGAAAGGATCATATTGTTCTCCTTTGGTAAAAGTAGCCAGAGAATATAATAATATGAAAAATATTGCAAGATAAATTTGTTGATGGCCTTAACTCCGCGTCTCCGCGCCCCCGCGGTAAAAAACAATGGCAAATTCAGGCGTTTTCAGTATATAACCCCCACCATGACAAAAAACACGCAAAGCTTTGACGTCATTGTTGTCGGCGGGGGTCATGCGGGCTGTGAAGCCGCCGCCGCATCCGCGCGCATGGGCGCCAAAACGGCGCTGCTCACCCACAAACTCGACACTATTGGCGCGATGAGCTGCAATCCGGCGATTGGCGGGCTCGGCAAGGGCCATCTGGTACGCGAAATCGACGCGCTGGACGGTCTGATGGGCCGGGTGATAGATAAGTCCGGTATTCAGTTTCGTATGCTCAATGCCTCGAAAGGCCCGGCTGTGCGCGGGCCACGGGCGCAGGCCGACCGCAAATTATACCGCGAAGCCATGCAGGCGGAGCTATCTGATTACCCCAATTTGACCCTTATAGAGGGTGCGGCCGATGACCTTATTCTCTCGCCGTCATGTCAGCAGGGCGAGCCAACTCAATCAGCGCAGTCCCCACAGCCCCTACAATCTACAAAGAGCACTCCACCCCCCACCAGCCAAAACATTATGGAAATATCTAGGGAAACACAAACGGAGATACAAGGATTGAGGACAATAGACGGCAGGGAATTGAAATGTAGCGCTGTCGTACTGACCACCGGCACATTTTTGCGCGGGATGATTCACCGCGGCGAAGAACAAATTCCGGCTGGCCGCGTCGGGGAAGAGCCAACCATTGGATTGGCGCAAACCCTTGAAAGACTTGAGTTTCCGCTGGGCAGGCTCAAAACCGGCACGCCGCCACGCCTGAATGGCAAAACCATCAATTGGGACGTTCTGGATGAACAGCCGGGCGATGACCCACAGGTCCCATTTTCCTATATGAATAGCAAAATTACGGTGCCGCAGATCTCGTGCCACATCACCTATACCAATGAAAAAACACATAAAATCATTGCTGACAACATTCATCGCTCGGCTATGTATTCCGGCAATATTACCGGCACCGGGCCGCGTTATTGTCCCTCAATTGAGGATAAAATCTCGCGTTTCGCTGATAAATCCCGACATCAGATTTTCCTCGAACCGGAGGGTTTAGATGATGATACCGTCTATCCCAATGGGATTTCGACCTCGCTGCCCATAGAAGTGCAGGATGCTTATCTTCATTCTATACAAGGCCTTGAAAACGTTGAGGTTTTGGAGTGGGGCTATGCCATCGAATACGACTATGTTGACCCCCGTGATCTTAAAAACACCCTCGAATCTCGTAGAATTCCGGGCCTTTTCTTAGCCGGCCAGATTAACGGCACCACCGGTTATGAAGAAGCCGCGGCGCAGGGTTTGATGGCCGGAATTAATGCGGCCCTAAAATGCGGACCCGAACAGGACGGATCTAGACCCGAATCGGGACAGTCCGTATCGAATGTTTCACGTGAAACAGGCCAAGGTTCTAATGAGACTTTTACCTTGGACCGGGCCGAGGCCTATATCGGCGTTTTGATCGATGATCTCACCACCCGCGGCGCACCGGAGCCATATCGGATGTTTACCAGCCGGGCGGAATATCGATTAAGACTCCGCGCCGATAATGCCGACCAGCGATTGACGGGCAGGGGTTTGGAAATCGGTTGTGTGGGCTCAAAAAGAGAAAAAGTCTGGGTCGAAAAGTCCCAAAAGCTAGAGCAGGCAAGGGATTTGACGAAATCTCTGCAGGCCACCCCGAATGAACTTGAGGCTCATGGGATCGGCGTCAACAAAGACGGCACCCGCCGCAATGTGGCGGATTTGCTAGCGTATCCGGATATAGACTGGGAACAGCTTCAGACCGTCTGGCCGGAGCTTGGCGATGTTGAGGGCGAAATTCGTGAGCAAATTGAAATCGACGCGTTATATGCCGGCTATATGGAGCGGCACGAGGCGGATATCCGGGCGTTTCGCAAAGATGAGGCGCTGAAACTGCCGGCCAGTCTTGATTATAGCGAAGTCGGCAGTTTATCCAATGAAGTGCGGCAAAAACTGGAGCAGGTCCGGCCTGTGACTTTGGGTGCGGCATCCCGCATTCCCGGTGTGACCCCGGCGGCGGTGATTGCGTTACTGCGTCATGTCAAAAAAGGCCCAAAAAAAGAGAAAAAATCCCATGCCGCCTAAATATACATTAAGGCCCGGAACTGATGCAGATTTTGATTTTTACAAATATCTGCACCATGATTTGTTTAAAGAACATGTCACGGCGATCTGGGGGTGGGACGAGGCGCAGCAGGATAAAATTGCAGAGGAAGAATTTGCGGAATCCGGTATCAGCGTAATTCAGGTGGATGGCCAGGATATTGGGGTTGTGCAAATAGAAGAAAAACAAGATGAATTTCGTCTCTCCCAGCTCTGGATTTCAAAGGATTTTCAAGGAAGAGAAATTGGCACGGCCATTACCGAGGAAACCATAAAACAAGCAGAAACAAAGGGGTTGCCAATACGGTTGCATGTGCTCAAAACCAATTATCGGGCCAGGGTTCTTTATGAGCGCCTGGGTTTTATTCTGGGCGATGAGGCAGAGCATGGCGGTGGGTTTTACATGAAAAAAGAGCCGAAATCAGATGTCTCCTAAGCAAAATCAGGATGGGGAAAACTCTGGGGATGTTTCACGTGAAACACGGGAAAAGCTGGAGGCTTATCATGCGCTGTTGCTGAAATGGCAGAAGGCGATCAATCTGGTTAGTGCTGGTTCTTTGAATGAATCTTGGGAGCGGCATTTTAACGATTCGATACAACTCGAATCTCATATCCCTGAAAGTGCCGGAATTCTTGCCGATTTTGGGAGCGGTGCCGGGTTTCCAGGACTGGTGCTGGCGATTTTGAAGCCAGAGCTGGACGTTCATTTAATCGAATCGGACGCCAGAAAATGTGAATTCCTGCGCACCGTTTCACGTGAAACAAATACTCCTGTTTCTATCCACAATGCGCGAATCGAGGATATGGATGGGCAGATCAAACCCGATATGATTATGGCCCGGGCGCTGGCGAATCTCGAGAAATTATGCGGATATTGTCTGCCATTTGCGCAGGAGAATCCGGCCCTGGAGATGCTATTTATGAAGGGTGAAAAAGCCAGCGCCGAAATTGAGGAGGCGCAGCAAAAATTTAGATTTGATCTGGAGCAATTTCCCAGTCAAACCGATGAGGCTGGCGCAATATTAAGGCTCAAAAATCTACAGTCATTGTAGTAGGTAAAGTTGACTTGAAAGTTTGACTTGGGGAGTAAAACCCGGCATGATCGCGCTCTCACACCCGTTTAAGATAAACCCTTTTGATAAAGGCAGATTGATATGATGCAAGCGCGCTCCAATCCCACAGACAAAAAAATTCCAAGACTTCTGGCGGTTGCCAATCAAAAAGGCGGGGTCGGCAAAACGACTACAGCGGTTAATCTGGCGACGGCATTATGCGCGGTCGGTCAAAAGGTTTTGCTGCTCGATCTGGATTCGCAGGGCAACGCCTCAACCGGGCTGGGCGTGCGTCGCTCGGAAATTCAAAAAAGCACTTATGATGTTTTGTTTGATGAGGCCAATGTCGAAGATGTTGCGGTCAAAACCAAGGTGCCGCGTCTGTCTGTTGTGCCAAGTTCACTGCATCTGGCTGGCGCGGAAATTGAGCTGGTCACCGCCGATGAGCGTGAATACAAATTGAAAAAAGCCCTGCGCAAACCGCTGCCATATGACTATGTGATTATTGATTGCCCACCATCTTTGAGTCTGTTGACGCTGAATGCTTTTGTCGCTGTCGATTCAATTATCGTGCCGCTGCAATGTGAATTTTTTGCGCTGGAAGGGCTTAGTCATCTGGTAAAAACGATTGAGCGAGTCCAAAGAAGTTTCAATCCTGATCTTGATATTCATGGCGTTGTTCTGACGATGTATGACCAGCGCAATAACCTGTCGGGCGCGGTGGCAGCCGATGTACGCAAGCATTTTGGCGACAAGGTTTATAAAACTGTGATCCCCCGTAATGTAAGATTATCCGAGGCACCGTCCTATGGTTTGCCGGCAATTGTCTATGATATGAAATGCCCAGGCGCGCAGGCCTATATCCATCTGGCCAGCGAAGTGATAAGGCGCGAGCGTGACATTTTGAAAGAAGAACAAATGATGCAGAAAGGGCAGGTGGCCTAAATGATTACCGAAGAAAAAACCCGGGAAGAAAGCAAAGATTTAAACCCAAAAAAACGTGGCCTTGGCCGTGGGTTGAACGCGTTGTTTGATGATGACGAAAGCCCAGCCGCGCCGGTTAAAACTGTTGCGCCTGCTGCTGATCCGGCGGATGAAGAAAATTCTGACTCTGCCCAAGCTCGTAAAGTAATTAGCATTGATAAAGTCCAGCCCAATCCACACCAGCCGCGCCGCGTTCTGGATATGGCGGCGATTGAAGAGCTGAGCGCGTCCATAAAAGAACATGGGGTTTTACAGCCCTTGTTGGTTCGTCGCTCGCCAAATAATGAAGGCTATTACGAAATCATCGCCGGAGAGCGCAGATGGCGCGCTTCACAACGGGCACAGCTTCATGACGTGCCGGTGATCATTCTCGATCTGGATGATGCGCAGGCCTATGAAATTGCGCTGATTGAAAACCTGCAGCGCGAAGATTTAAACCCGATGGATGAGGCTGTCGGCTACCAGAAAATGCTGGAGGAATACAAATACACCCAGGACCAGTTGGCAAAGAAAATTGGCAAAAGCCGCTCTCATATCGCCAATATGGTGCGTCTTACCGGGCTGACAACTTTGGTGCAGGCGCATTTAAGTGATGGCACGATTAGCATTGGCCATGCGCGCGCTTTGCTGAAAACAAAGCACCCGGATGAGTTGGTTAAAAAGATTGTTTCGGGGGGCTTAAGTGTTCGCCAGACCGAAAGACTGGCGGCGGACGGCAGTCCTTTTGGGCCAAAAAAATCTTCGGGACCGCGGGCAAGAAGTCAGCCGGGCAAAGATGTTGATACGCTGGCGCTTGAAAAAGAAGTGTCCAACGCGCTGGGCATGAATGTGAGCATTGACGGCAGCGGCCAAAGCGGCACGCTGAAGATTCAGTTTAAGTCGCTGGACCAGCTGGATGAGGTGCTGCACCGTTTGTCACACTTTCCGGGGAGCCGTTTGGGGGGGTAGTTATGTCGGTGCGGGTAAAGCAGGAACTTTTTGGGATTCACTAGGGTATTTTAAAGACCGCGCCATTCTATACGCTTCACCATGTTCTCCACCCGTAGGCGCCATAAGCATTGCTATCATTTCATTTCTACTTTCATGCGGCGCCCTTATATAAACATTTATAACCGCCTTATTTGCAGCATGAATGAGTGCCCCTTGACGATCTTTAATTTTTTTAGCGATATCTAGAATGGAGCTGAGTAATGTACTGCGTATTTCAAAACCGGATGGCATTTTATCATGCACTTCAAAGGCCAAATTAATGGCTTCGGCATCATTTGTTTCTCTGGCGTAGGCATAAATATATTTGGTGGCAGAATTCTTAAATTCAGTGCTCGTGGCAAGCACGCCTATATTGTCAGGGACATCTTTTTTCCCTTTTTGCCAATTGGAAAATATAACATCCGCCTTTGGCGGTCGTATAAAACAGGAATTAACGGGTATGCTCATAGTTACTCCTTAATGGTCAATAAAATTGTCATAATTTAATAAAGGGGCGGTGTCAAGGTTTGATTACCGCGCTGATTTGCTGATCGATAAAAGGGCCTGCGAACATAACGTTTCAGGCATGGCGCCGGTTTTTTTGCATTGGGCCTCTAAATTCATCAATTTGGCAGCGATTTGTTCAAGGACGGGCAGCGACCATTTATGGAGTTGGGCTTTAAAGGCCGACTCTTGTTTAAAGAAAATCGGCGGGGTGAGCTTTTTCATGGCGATTTCCAGGGGCTCGCCGGATTCCACTCTTGATTTTGTAAGATGTAGCTTACGGAAATGATTTTGTAGACTGCGTAGCACGGCCATAAATGGCACACCCTCGGCAAGCAGGCGGTCATAGGCCCGGAGCGCTTCTTTCGCATTGCCGCCACCGGCGCTGTAGACCAGCGTGTCGAGCGAACCCGCCCCGGCTTCACCACAGGCGTTTTGGACGTCTTCGAGACTGATGGAGGCGGCTGAATCCCCTTTGTAAGTAATAAGTTTCATAATCTCACTGCGCGCTCTGCCGCGGTTTCCGGTGATATTCCCGGCGAGCCATTGCACGGCATCAGAATCGATGGACAGGTTTTCGGCCTGGACGCTTTCACGGATCAGGCGGGAGAGATCGCGCTCATCTTCGGCATAGCAGGGCAACGCCGCGGCGTTTTTGGCCGACTCGCAGGCTTTGCGAAGACTGGAGCGCGGGCCGAGCTCGCCAGCCTCTAAAATGACGAGATTTTGCTCTGACGGCGCTTCGAGATACCCCTTGATCAGCATGGTCAGCTTGTCGCCGGCATTTTCAACGCGGATCAGGCGGCCACCACCCATCATCGAAATGGCGTGGGCTTCATCGGATAGAAGCGCCGGGTCGTCGGCGAGCTGCTCGGCGCTTAGGGTTGCGACGTTGAACGGATCGGTGTGGTCCGGGGTCACGGACAGGCCGATGGTCCTGGCGCGCTCACGCATGAGGCCGTTATCCGGGCCATAAACCAGCACCACCCGTGCTTTGGGGTCGGGGGCTTTGACGAACGGTTCGATTTGTTTCCAGGTAAGTTTCATGATTCCTTGATGGTAAAACAAAGAAGTGGTAGTTAGCCAGCATGAAAATTGCCTTTCAGATGGAATCTCCGGCGGATTCGGACCGGGAGTTAAGCGCATCTTTGCTGTTAATGCAGGAGGCCTGCGCGCGCGGGTATGAGGTTTTTCACTTTCTGCCTGAGAATTTGAGTTTGGATCATAAGGCTGGCGTTATAGCTTATGCCGCGCCGGCTCATATTGATTTATCAAAGGATCAATATTACACGCTCGGGGATTTGCTTCGGTTGATTTGTTGGGGTTTGATATTGTTCTTTTTCGTCAGGACCCGCCTTTTGACATGGGCTTTGTAACCACGACTTATATTTTGGAGCGGCTCAAAAATCAGGGCGTGCTGGTGACCAATGATCCGTTCTGGATTCGCAACACACCGGACAAGCTTTTCATTTTTGATTTTGAAAAACACATGCCGCCGACATTGGTGAGCAGTGATATGAACGCTATCGAAAAGTTTTTTGCAGTGCATAAGGATGTGGTGATTAAGCCGCTTTATAGCTTTCACGGTCATGGCATTACACGCAGCTCTTCCCCTGATGCGGCAGGAAAAGAGCTTGAAAAATACGGGGAACCCCTCATGTTTCAGCCGTTTTTAGAAGAAGTCAAAGATGGCAATAAGCGCGTTGTTTTGTTTGGCGGTGGAATTGTCGGTGCGTTGAATACCATCCCGCCGGATGGAGAGTTTCGGGTTTATCGCGATAGTGTCGATGAGGCTTATGAGCCCACGGAGCAAGAGCGTATTTTGTGTGAAGAGATCGGCGCGGTGATGAAAGAGCGCGGTATACATTTCGCCGGTGTTGATTTTATCGGGTCTTATTTGACCGAAGTGAATGTCGGCAGTGTAGGCTCTCTGGTGCGGCTGAATAAAATCTATAACAAAAAATTTGAAAGCATGTTGTGGGATGTGCTTGAGAAGAAAATCGTAAAAAAATAATCAGGTGCTGGCCTGCGTGCAAGCAGTTGGTGATTTTTGTTTTATATCTTTTTCAAATAGTAGATGAGCGCAGGTGTTGGGGTTGTTAAAGATCGCCGGGTCGTGGCTCTTTTGAAATTCTATCGATGATTCCAGCGTTGGAAATAGGACGCGGTTGACTTTGCCGTCTGTGCAACTGCTGCGGCAGATGGAGAGCAGTGGCTCCAATTCATCATCGAAGCCTTTGCCGATAAAGGCTTTTTCAATCAAATCGGCGAAGTTTTTGGCGAAATATTTCATTAAGCCCGCGCCATAAGCGATATCAAAAAACTTTCCGTTGTGGTTTTCGGCGTTTTTGTAGGCGGCCTCCAAATTTTGTTTTGTTGTTGGCACGTCGGTCGTATTAAAACCGTAAGAAGCAAGCAGTGCATCGACATCTGCAGCAAAATTTTCGTTAAACGCCAGCTCGGAGGTGACAAGAAACGCGCTTTGGTGCTGGTGTATGCCGACACCGAACATGCGCGGCTCATAGCGGTGTCCGGTGACGTCACCATCGCTGTTTTTCAGTGTCGCAATTTTTATATCCGGCCAGAGGATGCTTTGGGCAAGGTAATAATTGCTGGCGGTATTTAAACCTTCGCGCCGTAGTTTTTCAAAGCTGCCCCATGTGCCGGACGGAATGCGCGTCAGCGTGCCGCTTTCATTGTAGAACATGAACAGCTTGTTGTTCATGACGTAATCGATATGTTTGCGAATAAAATCCTCGCCGTTTTGCGCGGTAAAGATATAAGGCAAAATGCCGCCGCGTGCCCCGAGTGATGCGCGGTGCATCATGCCCTGATGGCCGGAAAAGGGCTGTCCCTGGTTGAAACCAGAGGAATTATCGGTGAGCAGAAAGAGAAACGGCGCAAGAAAATAGAGTCTGCGCATATTATCCAGCAGATGATCGGGGTCTTTATGGCTGACCGAAATCTGATTGGATTTGCACACGGCGAAATAGGTGACAATGTCGGTCATGTCCTCGCGGTGGGGCCAGTACATGATCTGGTAGCGCTCTGCTTCGACAATATGTTCGAGCAATTCTTTTCCGGTTTGATCGGGGAGTTCCTGAAAGTAAGAACGTTTTAATCCTAGCTCAGTGGCTTTGTCGGTGAGGATTTTCATTTTGTTGTTGATGTCACTCAGGATGTTTTTTCGCTCATCCGGCGTGCCGGCAATCGAAACAATCTCGAGAATATCCGCTGTCGGTTCGGTATGGACCCAATCCCCCTCATGGCGTGCTTGCGCCGCGTTTTTAAGGAGCTTGTTCTGGGCCAGACTCATGGGTTTCATGGTATTCGGGTCGAAAAAGGCGAGCTCAACTTCCAATCCGGTTTTGGCCTGATCGCCTGCACCGAGATAGAGGTCGAAAACATCGTCTTCGCTTTCGATGATCCTTGAATCGCGGGCGTTAACCTCGGACATGCTTGTTTTCCCTGTTTCTTTTGTCGTCTGCAGTAATATAGGGATATTTCCCCGAAAGTAAAATCGGAGGAAAGTTGGAGTTTAACGCTGGAAATACAGGCTGAGTTGCAATTCGATTTGCCGTGCCAGATCATCAAGAGCGTTTTGGCGGGCATTTTCTTCGGACACGCGGTTGGTAAATTCACTGCCCAGAATGTTGTAGCTGGTGATGGAGCGCAGCTTGTGGGTTAGGACTTCTTTGCCAGTTTTACGATCGTTCAATGTCATTGTTGTTGAAAGGCGGAGCTGACCGCGCGTGGCGTCCGAGCTTTTGGTGATATCAAGATCGGTTAGTCGCTCTTCGATCCTGCCGACTGTCAGGCCGTAAGCGGCGTTTGCCGGACGGGCATGGCGGTAAAAACGATCAATCAGGGCGTTGCGTAAGTACTGCCCCTCGCGATTGGGAATGTTGCCGATGGCGATTTGGGAGAGCGTGGCTTCGACGGCCGTGGCGTCCGTTTTGCTGCCGAGATCGCCGTAGACGGGCTCGAAGCCGCAGGACGTTAAGAGTAAGAAGTTAATAGTTAATAGCTGCAAAATTAGAAATTTTGCAAAGATTTGTAACTTGTAACCTCTAACTTCTAACTTTTTCATCCCACCACCACATTAACGATTTTGCCGGGGACGACAATAATTTTGCGGACCTGTTTGCCCTCAATGGCTTTTTTGACGTTGTCCTGGGCGAGGGCTTCGTCTTCGAAGGCTTTGTTATCGGCATCAGCGGGGAGTGTGATCGAGGCGCGGACCTTGCCGTTGACCTGCACGCCGATGGTGACACTGTCTTCTACAAGTAGCTCTTTACGGAGTTCCGGCCAGGGCTCATCAACGAGAAGCGTGTCATGGCCGAGCATGTTCCAGAGCTCTTCGGCCAGATGCGGCATGAATGGATTGATGATCCTGGTGAGAACTTCAATTGCTTCGCGCAAGGCCCAGCCGCCTTCCTTGTAATCAGAAACAGCGTTGGATAGCGCGCGAATTCTGGCTACGGCTTTGTTCATATGGAAGTTTTCAATGTCCTGGGCCACGCCCTGAATGGCTTTATGGATGGCGCGGCGTAAAGTGAGGGCTTCTTCGCTGAAATCTTTGGGTTCGTTTTCATTGGCAGCAGGAAGCGTAGCCTCATCGACAAGTCTGTGGAGCTTGTTGACAAAGCGCCATGCACCTTCGATGCCGCCTTCGGTCCATTCTACATCGCGCTCAGGCGGTGAGTCCGACACCATAAACAATCGCGCAGCATCAATACCGTAAGTCTCTGAAATTTCTTCCGGCGCAACGACATTCCTTTTCGATTTTGACATCTTGATTGGCGAGCCGACTTTAACGGTACTTTTATCCGTTATCTCCTGGTACTCCTCCGGAAAAAGCCACTGGCCGTTATGCCCCTGATAGGTCTGGTGGGTGACCATGCCTTGGGTGAACAGTCCTGTGAACGGCTCGTCACAATCAACATAACCGCAATCGCGCATCGCCTTGGTAAAAAAGCGCGCATAGAGCAGATGGAGCACGGCATGTTCGACACCGCCGATATACTGATCGACGCCACCGCCCTTTGGCATCCAGTATTTCGCTTTGTCTTTGCCAACAGGAAGGTTTTCGTTATGCGGATCACAATAACGGAACTGGTACCAGCTCGACTCGAAGAACGTATCGAAGGTGTCGGTTTCGCGTGTTGCGTCTTTGCCGCATTTGGGGCATTCAACATTTTTCCATGTCGGGTGGCGCTCCAGCGGGTTGCCGGGTGTATCAAAGTTTACATCTGGCGGCAGGGTGACCGGGAGCTGG
This sequence comes from Alphaproteobacteria bacterium, assembly GCA_021775965.1. Taxonomy (GTDB): domain Bacteria; phylum Pseudomonadota; class Alphaproteobacteria; order Micavibrionales; family Micavibrionaceae; genus UBA5701. The sequence continues at coordinate 248,122 of JAJFGV010000043.1, read as the reverse complement.
TCTTCGGGAACCGGCACGGTGCCGCAAGCCTCGCAATGAACAAACGGAATGGGACAACCCCAATAGCGTTGGCGGGACACGCCCCAATCGCGCAGGCGGAATTGTGTTTTGCCTGTGCCGTTTTCAATCTCTTCACATTTTTTGATAGCGGCATGAATAGCGTTTTGCTTATTCAGTCCGTCTAGAAATTCCGAGTTATAGGCTATGCCGTCATCAGTATAGGCCTCGTTTTCGATCGCATATGTTTCGGCGTCTTCGTCGGGTGGCAAGATCACAGGAATAACACCAAGATCATATTTGCGCGCGAAATCAAGGTCGCGCTGGTCATGGGCGGGCACGCCAAAAACAGCGCCGGTGCCGTAATCCATCAGAATAAAATTGGCAACATAGATCGGATATTCCTTACCGGGTAGTAGTGGGTGCGTAGCTTTATGGCCAGTATCAAAGCCAAGCTTTTCAGCCTGGGCGATGGCTTCTTCGGACGTGCCGACCGACTGGCATTGCTGGACGAAATCTTCAAAGCCCTCGATGCCTTCGCAAAGCTTTTCGGCCATCGGGTGATCAGGTGCAAGCGCCAGAAACGAGGCGCCGAATAATGTGTCGGGCCGCGTGGTAAAAACTTCGATCTGGTCTTCATGGTCTTTGATGTTCCAGTTAAACTGCAGACCCTTGGATTTGCCGATCCAGTTTTCCTGCATGATGCGAACTTTTTCCGGCCAGCCGTCTAATTTTTGCAGGCATTCCAAAAGCTCATCGGCATAGTCAGTGATTCTAAGAAACCATTGATTGAGTTTACGCCGTTCGACCGGCGCGCCGGTGCGCCAGCCCTTGCCATCTATGACTTGTTCATTGGCAAGCACGGTGTGATCGACGGGGTCCCAGTTGACGACGGATTCTTTACGATAGGCGATGCCCTTTTTATAAAAGTCGAGAAACATCTTTTGTTCGTGGCGGTAATATTCGGCATCGCAGGTGGCAAATTCGCGGCTCCAGTCAATCGACAGCCCCATCGATTTAAGCTGGTCACGCATGACATCAATATTTTCATGAGTCCATTTATCGGGATGCTCGCTGCGTTCTATCGCTGCGTTTTCCGCCGGCAGGCCAAAGGCATCCCAGCCCATCGGATGAAGGACGTTAAAACCCTTGGCTTTGCGGTAGCGGGCAACGATATCGCCCATAATATAATTGCGGGCATGACCGACATGGATACTCCCTGAAGGGTAGGGGAACATTTCGAGGACGTAATATTTGGGCTTGTCCGAGTTTTCCGTGACCTTGAAGCTCTCACGGTCTTCCCAGATTTTACGCCATTTGTCTTCGGTTTCTTTGATATTATATCGCGAGGACATGGCGCATTATTCACTCTCGCCGATTTGGGCGACGCGGAGCTGGCGGGCGCGGGTGAGGATTGTATCCTCTAACTGTGTGCCCATATCACCGGAAACGTCCGAATCGCGCCAGGTACCACCACTAAAGGTTTGGCGGAAGACGCGCACACGGATGCCGTCAGAGCGCAATTGGCGACCCAGGATGAAAACATTGACTTTAAAGCGCTCACTTTGATTTTCCGGTGGTGTGTACCAGTCGGTCAGAATTACGCCGCCAAAGGGGTCAGCGCTGGACAGCGGCATAAAGGAGACTGTGTCGAGGGAGGCACGCCACAGGAAGCTGTTAACGCCAATACCGGAGGAGCCGTCTGTTTCTTTCTTCTCGCCAAAGATATTAAGGCCGTCATCGCCAAAAATGCTCTCTCTTTCACCGTAAATGTCTTCACCAGTTGTTGTGCGCTCCAGGCCGCTGGGGTATTTGGCTTCTGATTCGATGTCGGATCCACAGGCGCTTAGAGCCAGAATACTGGCCAAAACGAATGAAACCAAAGAAAATCCCTTTATTGAGCGGTTATTGAACATGCTTTTAAGCCCCTGATTGCCTATAAAATAATAATTCCAGAAACCTCATTAGCACGCCCTGTCTTGCCTCTCAAGCCCAGTTTTGAAGCAAATGGTAGGAATGGAGGCGAAAATCAGTGTTGCAAAATTGTCACGATCTCAAAAAAATGTGACATATTTGTAAAAATCCGCGTTGACCAATGTGAAAAAGATAGGCTTACTGGCTGTAGTTCGGCGGAAACGCTGGACTATCTTTATGGCTCGGGGTATCTGAGTCTTTCTTGTTCAACCTAATAGATCAAGCTTTTAACGAAGATTGATTGGAGGAAATAAAATGAAAAAACTACTACTTAGCAGTGCAGCGATTGGTGCATTGGCTTTGGTTCCGGCCTCAGCTAACGCACAAGTATCGCTGGATCTTGGCGGGTATTTTAAAGGCTATGTTACTTATGCCGACCAGGATGACGACCTTGGCCCTACTCTTGGTGAAGACCGTGAGTTCGATATTATTCGTAACACGGAAGTTCACATGAGCGGTGAAACCACATTGGACAATGGCCTGACGGTTGGTGTTCATATAGAAGCAGAAACAGACGGAAGCACAGGTTTTGGTGGTTCTGACAGTTTTAATGTTGAAGAAAGCTATCTGTACTTCTCAGGCGACTGGGGACGTATCAATGGTGGTTCTGAAGATGGTGCGGCTTACCTGTTGCAGGTTGCTGCGCCTTCCGCTGATTCCAACATTGACGGTATTCGTCAGCATGTGAACCCTGTAAACTACTTCACTGCACAAGGCGGTGTTGGTGGTGCTGCTCCTGCTCCAGGTGGCCTTCTTACTGGCTTGGCTGTTGCAGGTATTGCTGCCGATGGTGTTGACTATGATCAGGATGTAACCCGTACTTCAGACAAGCTGACTTACCTGTCACCTGTCTTTAACGGTTTCCAGCTTGGTGTAACCTATACACCTGACATGGGCAGCGGTTCATCGGAAGATTCCCTGAGCACGGATGATGTCCCCGGCGGTTTGGGTGAGTCATACGAGTTGGGTGCCCGTTACGAAGGTCAGTTCAACAATGTTGGCGTGATCATCGGTGGTGGTTACACTCATGTTGAGGAAGAAGCTTCTGCAACTACTGCAACACTTCTGGCGACTCCTGGCACAATCTCAGATGACCGTACAGCCTGGAATGCTGGTATCGACCTTGATATCGGTCCGTTCGGTGTTGGCGTTGCCTACATGGAAGATGACTTCGGTGATACAAGTCAGACGCCAATTGTAGCCGGTGTGATCTCAACAAGAGACGAAGAAAAAACTATTGTTGTTGGTGTTGACTACACAACCGGGCCTTTCAAGCTTGGTGCATCTTACATGGATCAGGAAGGCACGAACAATATTGTCGGTCTGACAGGTACAGATGGTATTGACACACAGCGTTACAGCGGTGGTGTCGTATACTCATACGGTCCTGGCATGACGTTCCGTGGTTCGATCAACCATATCCAGCATGACAATGTTTCTGGTCGTGTACTTGGTGCTGCGGACGATGAGTTCGATGCAACGACTGTTACTGTAGGTACACAGATCAACTTCTAATCATTTGATTGGTAGTTAAAGATTTCGGGAAGGGCGCCTTAACGGGCGCCCTTTTCATTATCCAGCCAATTGTCATTCTGAAGGCCTTGGCCTGAAGAATCTCCTTAATTCATGAGATCCTTCACTTCGTTCAGGATGACGTCTATAAATAAAGCCATGTCGATTGCAGATAATCTTGTTCATGTTTACGAGCGAATAGAAAAGGCCGCGCAAAACGTGGACCGTGATACGTCCGCCGTACATCTTGTCGCCGTAAGCAAAAAACAACCCATGGAAAAGATACAGGCGGCGCTGGATGCCGGGCATCGCTGCTTTGGTGAAAACCGTGTGCAGGAAGCACAGGAGCATTGGAGCACTATCAAGCCTAATTACCCTGATTTGAGGCTTCATTTGATCGGTCCGCTGCAAACCAACAAGGTTAAGGAAGCGGTGGCGCTATTTGACGTTATAGAGTCGCTGGACCGGGAGAAACTGGCGAGGGCGTTGGCAAAGGAAATGGAAAAACAGGGTAAAATCCTGCCTTGCTTCGTTCAGGTCAATACCGGCGAAGAGGCGCAGAAAGCCGGGATTATTCCGGCTGATCTGCCGGATTTTCTGACATTTTGCCGGGGGGAGTGCGGATTGGATATTCGTGGCCTTATGTGCATCCCGCCAATTGACGAACCGCCTGCTCTGCATTTTGCTTTTCTGGCTAAATTAGCGCAGGAAAATGATGTGACGGGTCTTAGTATGGGGATGAGCAGCGATTTCGAAAAAGCCATTCCACTCGGCGCAACCTATGTGCGCGTCGGCACTGGAATTTTTGGCGAGCGATCTTAAGCCAGGTTTTTGTTTTCTTCTTTGCGTGCGGCAAAAACATCAGGTGCGATTAAATCTATGGGTGGTGCGCTTGCGCTTTGTTGCATGACTTCGATGTGTTTCATCATCATGGTACCGGCTGTGCGTCCGCTGGCAACCGGCATCTTTTCTGACACTATGCGCCGTCCACCACCGAGATCGGCGAAGGACAAAACAGAGCCCGGCAGCGCAGAAATTTCGCCGCTTTCAATTCTTTCGATACTGGCGGTGAGTTGCGCCTCGGGCTTGCTGGCTGTGCTTTTCAGGATAGGTGTTTCGCCATCGAAAACAAAAGCCAATGCATTCCCGGCCAGATCCTTGCCGGTTTCTTCCTGTGAAATTGTGTTGATCAATCCACTGGCTGCGCCGATGGGGCCGCCGTAAACTGCGCCGCCAATAATGCTTCCGATTGGCCTTATTTCATCGCCGGTGAAGTGACGATAAAGATGCCCGACAACTGGAATGTGATGCAGCGGGTTGACCATGTCGACAAGATCACCAAAACCAAATTCTTTATTTTGAGCGGCGTTAATATCGCCGCGCGCATCCTGATACGCCAGCGTGTTTTGAAATTCTGTTCGCGTTCCACCGGTGGCGGCGCGGCTTAGATTTTCCTCTATTTTTTGTTTGCCGGTGGAGGCATTTTCCCAGACAGGAATGGAGCCTGCCGTGCGCTCATTTCTGACCATGCGCAAAACTTTGCGGCTGCGCTGCTGCGTGGCCTCGGGATTGTTACTTAGATTTTCAGCAGAAGCGATATCAATCATTTATTTATGCTTTTCCTTACATATCAAAGAGTTGCAAGCTTTGTGCCATATAGAAAGATAATAAAATCAATGAGTTAGGGCGCCATGTTGTTTTGCTGGCGGGGCGAATATTGCCCCTCTATACTGGGTTTCATGAGCAAAACTGTATCCGAGATTGTTATCTTTGAACGTGATGAAACCAGCCGCCGGGTTATTAGTGAGGCCGTGCAAGCTGAAGAGCTGGAGGCGGTTCGTTTTTCTGATGATGACTCTGAAGACGTGCAGATTTATTTATGTGCGCCGGGGATGACGCCGCCGGATGATCTTAAACTTTCCGACAGCGATGTTTTTGTAAAGCCATTGCGTTTGGGTCGCTTGCTTGATCGTATTCGTCGCCACCGTCGAAACCAAAGCAGTGAAGCACGGAATGTTTTAATTAAAATCGGTCCGTATGATCTTGATGCCGATAATAATTTGCTGGGCACGATCCGCCTGACCGAAAAGGAAACAGCAATCCTTGAACTTCTTCACGCCCGAAAAGGACGCAGCATGAGCCGTCAGGAATTGCTGGATAGCGTCTGGGGTTATGCCGAGGGCGTGGAAACCCACACGTTAGAGACCCATATCTATCGCTTGCGTCAGAAGATTGAAAAAGATGCGGCGACGCCGGAGATTTTATTAACGGATGAGAGTGGGTATAAATTGGGTAAGATCTAGCTGTTTTGTGCTTTGCTTTTTTTAACAGCCGCCGCGAGGCTTTGTAAGAACGTGTTGCCGCGTTCGATATGCAGGGTTTGCACATTTTTCTCCGCCAGGATTTTCAGATCCGCAAGCAAATCATAGATCATTCTAACCTCATGTGATTCAAGGCCAAGATCTGCATTTTGAATTGGCGCGGAATCAAAATGTGTTGCCTTGTTTACGGCGAAGGATGTTGATTGATAGGCATTGGCAGCATGGGCCGCTTCGCCGTCGTGAGATTTCATTGTCTGCTGATGTGTTGGCTTTGTACTTGTTGCCTGCTTTGCTTGGTCGCCAGCCGGCGCAGCGGGCATGCCAGCGGTTTCAAGCAGTGAGCGCAGAAAGTTTTCCAGGAAAATCTGCAAGGCTTCTATCGATACCGTTGCCTCGTCACCTTCGTTAAAGAAAGCGGTTTCTTCATCGTCTTTCTTTTTTTTCTTCGGTTGCTCCTGGTCAGGGTCGTGCCGACGGATGCCAAGCCGCGTGTCTGTGCTTTCGGCTTCGCGTGGTTTCGTTGTAAAAATGCTGCCCACATTTGAGAACATTCGTCAAAACTTCCTTAATAATTGGTTAATATCCTATTCTAACAGATATGCAAGCCATCTGCCAAATTTGAAAATTTTCTTTTAATATATTGATATAATTGGATTTTTATTACTTGCTTTCAAGCTCGTCAAGCAGAAAGTTTTCTGTTTCGGTTAAATACCAGGGGGCATAATATTCCCACAGGTCATTTTCCTGCTCTGTTTGATCGTCTTTTATGCTGCATTTTAGGAAAGCCACATCGCCCATCATGAGCCACTGGTCGACGCCATCAAGTTTAAATGGTGTCTTGTTGTCGGCACTCACTGGCCGCACACGCATGGTTATTTTGCCGTCATAAACCTGGTTTGCCTGTGGCATATATTTTTTGATATGGGTGTATTGTTCTTCTGTTAGTTTCAGTCTGGCAAATTGTGGCAAATCCTGAACCAAAAGAGCAATCCACAATCCGCCGTAATCATAGGGGAAATAAGGGATATAATCCTTGTCCTTATGGGGGAAATGAAAAATCAGCATCGCTGTGCCCTTTTCATTTTTTTCCGTCACCTGAAGCTGGACATTGGTTTTTATTTTGAGAAAGTTGTCTTCGAAATTGAATTCCTGAAAGCCCCATTTAAGACGGTGGGTTTCAAGTCTTTCGACCTCACCTTTTTCTTCATTGCTGGCGTTTTTATATGGTTTTGAGCCTTTGATCCAGCTTGAGTAATTCGGTTTGGTATTGTTCAGCTTTAAAAAGGCAAAAGCAGCTTTTTCCGCCTCTGAAATCTCAGTTTTTTTAAGAGCCTGCGCGGAAACCGTTGTCTGAAGCGGAATACAGAGAATACTCAGGGCCAAAGTGCTAAGGATCAGAAATTTTTTCAATAGGTTATACTCCATAAGCATCAAACAGGTTTATTATACCCCATATGAGCGATAAAGACCAAAAAAACGGGCCGTCTTCAAAAAACGTGGAAGATCAGGGTTTGTGGCAACAGGCCACCAGTGACGTTAAGCCTTTGCCGGGCAAGAGCGTTGATGCCTCTGAAGAGGAGCAAGGCGGCGGAGCTGGCAAAAAATACGATAAATCATCGGCGCGGGTGACATATACGAATGAACCTGACAAGGCCAAGGCCAAAAAGACAAAAGAGCCGGGTGTGGGAATTGATAAGCGCACGGATGAACGGCTGCGCCGCGGTAAAATGGATATTGACGCGCGGCTGGATTTGCATGGGCTCAATCAGGACGAGGCGCGGGTGGCGTTGACGGATTTTATTATTGGTGCACATGAAAGTGGCAAACGTTGCGTGCTTGTGATTACCGGGAAGGGCAAAGGCAAATCACAAGGCGAAGAGGAAGAATGGTTTATGCCGCAGAAGGGGGTTTTAAAACAACAAGTGCCGGAGTGGCTGGCGGGGGATACGCTGCGGCCACTGATTGTGCAGACCCATCAGGCGCAGCGCCATCATGGCGGGGACGGGGCGCTTTATGTGTTGCTGCGGCGGCATAGATCCTAATTCACCGTGATTGTTTTTTCGGTTGAAATGTTTTCCAGGCCTTCGCGTTTAAGAGTTGCGGTGGCGGTATAGGTGCCGGGGGCGAGGGCGCGGTTGTCCAGCTTGCGGCCGGTATAATAAAATTGTCGTATGTTGGTTTTGTCCTGTTTGATGTGGCGGCGAAGAAAAATATTTCCCTTCGGGTCATGAACTTCTAGTTTTATATCGTCACCTTCGACAACCCCGTATAAACCAATCCAGAAAACAAAAGACGGGCTATCTGTACTAAGAGTTTCTGCCGCGGCTTTTCCATTGATTAGGGCTTCATAATCCGGAACCTTATCCAGAAAGCCAATGTCAAAAAAAGCAACAGGCTCGTAATGCATCGGTTGCCCGATCGCCCACAGGCTTTGTTTCATTTGGCCGCAGCCATCGGTGTTGAGCATGCCGGTATAGGGATCAACCACGCCACCTTCCCAGACGACGCCAAAATGAAGGTGCGGAAATTCGGTAAGGCCGGAAAGCCCGATCTGTCCGATTTTTTGTCCGGCGTTTACGGTGTCGCCACGCTTGACGGTCAGGCTGTCTTTTTTGAGATGGCAGTAAAGTGTTTGAAGGCCACTGCCGTGATCGAGCAGGACAGCATTGCCGCATTCTCTCTGCTGCGCTGTGACGGCCTCGAGGTCGGCTTGTGTCTTGGTTATATCAGCTTCACCATCTCGCAAACGTGCAACTTTACCTTTTTTTGCGGCGAGCACATTGATGCCCTCATGTATTTCAGCGAAAGAGCGTACGGCAAAAGCTGTGCCCTTAAGGTCATCATTACTACGCGGCCCGCATTTGAAATCCTTTGCTGCGCCCTCGGACGGGTCGGTATCGACATAATGAATCGTCCAGCAATCTTCGCCGAGCGTGCAGGCCACCGGGAAGATAAATTGCGGCGATTCCCCCGCTTTTGCAGGATTCGGTGCCAGAAAGGCCAGAAGAAGTAATATTGTTAAAAATGCTTTAAACATAGGCTTTATATAAGCAAGAAAGCAGGCAAAAAAGCCAGCAGGGATTTTCTTTGACATAATAGAAAAAACTTTGTAAAACAAAGCATCTCAACTTGGAGTTTTCTATGAGCGCATTAAAATTACAAACAGCGGTTCCGTCATTTGGATCTGCTCATGGGCAAGCTCCGATTATTTACCCTGAGAAATTAAAAAATAGAGAAATATTACTGCATCTTCGTGATCCAAATGATCCTTGGCGCACCAATGATCGCTGGCATAAAAAGAAAAATTGGTTCAAAGCCCGCAATAGGAAAGACATTATAATTATCCCTATTGATAGTGTGAACGAAGTTTATGATTTTTTAAAAAGAGAAAAAGATGTCGGTGTTACTCAAGAGGATATAAAAATTTTCTACGATGGCTATACCTACACTAGTCAAAAATTCAAAAGACTTTTCAAGGAAGGGGATATACTTTGGGCAAAGAAAAAAATAGATGTCTCAAAGAAAGTCCTAGAAAAAGTAGAGCCAGGAAGCACTCAATTGTCCCTGTTCCCTTAAAGAATAAACTTGCTGAGATCCGCAGATTTCACCAGTTCCTCGACATTTTCACGGACGTAATCGGCGGTGATGGCGATCTCTTCGCCGCTGCGGTCGGAGGCGGTGAAGGAAATTTGCTCGAGTAATTTTTCCATGACGGTGAGCAAACGGCGCGCTCCGATATTTTCGACATTCTCGTTTACTTCAAATGCCAGGCGGGCGATCTCGTCAATCGCTTCGTCCTCGAATTTTAATGTGACGTCTTCTGTGCCGATCAGGGCGACATATTGTTTGATCAGGCTGGCCTCGGTCTCGGTGAGGATGCGTTTAAAATCCTCCTGCGTCAGCGCACGCAATTCAACACGGATCGGCAGGCGGCCTTGTAGCTCAGCCAGCAAATCAGATGGCTTGGCGTAGTGAAACGCACCGGAGGCAATAAATAGTATGTGGTCGGTTTTTACCGCGCCGTATTTGGTTGTTACTGTTGTGCCTTCAATCAGCGGCAGTAAATCGCGCTGCACACCTTCGCGGGAGACATCACCACCGCGGGCATCCTGGCGCGCGGCAATCTTGTCAATCTCATCGAGAAAGACGATGCCGTTTTGCTGTACCAGATCCAGCGCTGCGGCAATAATTTTGTCCTCATCCAGAAGCTTGTCTGCCTCTTCAGCCATCAGAACTTCGTGGCTTTCTTCGACTTTCATTTTGCGCTTTTTCGTACGCTCACCAAAGGCTTTGCCGAACATATCGTTCATATTGATCATGCTCATTGACGCGCCCGGCATGCCGGGAATATCCATGCTTGGCATACCGCCGGAGTTATCAATCACTTCGATCTCGATCTCACGATCATTCAGTTCACCAGCGCGGAGTTTTTCGCGGAAATTTTTGCGTGTGCCTTCGCCAGCTGTGTCACCGACCAGCGCATCAAGCACGCGTTCTTCGGCGTAAACTTCGGCTTGCGCCATCACAGTCTTGCGTAATTTTTCGCGCGTCATGTGAATGGCGGATTCGGTGAGGTCGCGAATAATCGCTTCGACATCCTTGCCGACATAACCGACTTCTGTGAATTTTGTGGCCTCGATTTTAATAAAAGGTGCATTGGCGAGTTTGGCCAAACGCCGCGCTATCTCTGTCTTTCCGACGCCTGTCGGGCCGATCATCAGGATGTTTTTTGGGTACACCTCTTCGCGCATGTCTGGATCAAGTTGCATGCGGCGCCAGCGATTGCGCATGGCGATGGCCACGGATTTTTTTGCGTCCGACTGGCCGATGATAAAACGGTCGAGCTCGGATACAATTTCACGCGGGGAAAATTCAGAAACTTCTGTTTTGGCTTTTTCTGGAGCTGTCATTTTGTTTAAAGCTTTTCTACGATCACGTTGTCGTTGGTGTAGACACAAATATCAGCGGCGATTTTCATCGCTTTGCGGGCGATTTCTTCGGCTGAGAGTTTTTGGTCTTCCAGCGCGCGTGCCGCGGCCAGCGCGTAGTTCCCGCCGGAGCCAATGCCGATAATGCCGTCTTCGGGCTCAACGACATCGCCGGTACCGGTGAGGATAAGTGAAGTGTCTTTGTCGCAAACAGCCATGAGAGCTTCGAGGCGGCGGAGGTATTTGTCAGTGCGCCAGTCTTTCGCCAGTTCAACACAGGCGCGGGTAAGTTGACCGGGATGGGCCTCTAACTTTGCTTCGAGCCGTTCAAATAGGGTAAAGGCATCGGCGGTTGCACCTGCGAACCCTGCGATAATATTATCGTCTTTGCCGAGGCGGCGTACTTTGCGCGCATTGGATTTTAAAACCGTATGGCCCATCGATACCTGACCATCGCCGGCAACAACAACATCCTTGCCTTTGCGGACCGATATAATCGTTGTCCCGCGCCAGTTCTGCGTTTTTGCGTAGTCTTCATTCATGGCTAAGGATATGGGGGCAAAGACCCTATAAAGTCAAGGGTAGCGTGGTTTTTTTACGGTGTGATTTTAACGGGCGGCCCAACGTTCAGGGATTTGCTTGGTGCCATGGTGGAGGTATCGAAGCTAGTGGGTGCGCCAGAATTATTTCCGAGCGTGATATCAAGTTTTTCCAGCGCATCACCGATCGGGATGAAATAATTGAGACCTGAATCTGCACCTGGTGGTGCAACAACACCGCCAACTGTCAGGCCAGCAATATTGCCGTATCCGTCCAGCATCGGTCCGCCGCTATTGCCGCCATGGGTTAGAACATCACCTTGTATGAAATCCTGCCGCGTGCCGATAAAGCGCATTTGTTTTCTGTGGGCACTAACGATACCTTTGGTCACTGTATCTTGCATGCGTGCGACCAGCGGTGTGCCTATAACATAAATATCTTCACTTACCGCCGGCCAGTCTGTACGGATAGGGCGGGTTATGATTTTGAGTTTTTCAGGTATCTCTTCCAGTTTAAGCAGCGCCACATCCCGTGCGCGGTTCACACGCAGAACCTGTGCGATCAGTTTTTTCTTTTTGCCCTTGGTGACAATCCGCACACGCTGGGCATCTCCGACGACGTGCGAATTGGTGATGATGTGGCCTTGCGGGGTAATAAAGAAGCCGGAGCCGTGTCCCGCGCCGCTTTGGACCAATACGGCAATTTGTCCGATCTGTTCAATTTGTGCCGTAAAAGGCTCTTGTGAAAGCGGCGGATTGTTGATGCCTACCTCTTCCTGTGCTTCAAACTCCAGCGGTCGGTCTTCGTGTTTTTTCTTTTTCCTCCAGTCGGCCGGTTTGATACCGTTAAACATCAGATCATGAAAGACTGGATCAGCACCGAGATTATGTGCCGCCATCTCAAAAGCGCCATTGACCATCAAGGCCAGTCCCTCGTTATTAAGCTGACGTTGTTCGGTATAGCCTTTGGTTGTGGTTTTATAAACGGTGCTCCGGCGCAGGGCGTCATAAATACCCCATTCAATTTCCAGGAACATCTCACCCTTAATGCCGGAGCGTCCGCCGGGCACACCAAAAATAAGCGGTTTCTTTTCACGGCAAGCATCCATTTCAGCGTAAATAATTTTGCCACCGATCCGGTATTCGCTGCGTATGAGTTCATCATCAATTTCCTCGGGGAAAAACAGAGATAGGCTGCCTGCAACGTCATAGCCCTGGCCTTCGAGGACTTCTTCAAAGACGTCATCAAGATCACGCTGTTTTATAGCGCCACGCAGAGCGTTTCTACCAGCCGGAGTGGGCCAGAGGCAACCATCACTTAAAGAGCCGATTTCTGTGCCGGTGGGGAGCTGGACCTTGAGCTTGCTAAACATCATCGGGGCGGGGTGAGCGTCTTCTGCCGCCTCCAGCGGGGTCGCATATTCAGCCTCCTGAACATTAACGCAGGAGACCAAAAACCCCGCCAAAAGCGCTGTAACAATCAGTAACGTATTATTGAAGTGAAACCGCATGGCACCCTGTGTTAAGATATTATCTGACTACAACTGTAGTTGATTAATGAAGGTGAGAAAAGAGCTATGCCCAAGGATAATGGAAACGAGCGTCTTGCGGTGATCAATCGCAAAACGAAAGAGACCGATATTGCGGTGTCGATTAATCTCGATGGCACCGGCCAGAGCGATATGGCGACCGGGATCGGGTTTTTCGATCATATGCTGGATCAGCTCTCCAAACATTCGCTGATTGATATGAAGGTAAAGTGCGATGGCGATCTGCATATTGATGCGCATCACACGGTCGAGGATTGCGGCTGGGCACTGGGCGCGGCGCTGAAAGAAGCGATCGGTGATAAAAAAGGCATTCGCCGTTACGGGCATTTTGATCTGGTGATGGATGAAGTCAAAAGTTCTGTCGCACTCGATTTTTCCGGGCGGCCTTATTTGATCTGGAAGGTGAACATGACGACGCCGAAGCTGGGTGATTTGGAAACTGAAGTGTTTCAGGAATTTTTCCAGGCGATGTCACAATCGGCTGGTTTAACGCTGCATTGTGAAAATCTTTACGGTGAAAACAACCACCATATCATCGAGAGCGTGTTTAAAGCCTGCGCGAAAGCGCTGCGTATGGCGGTGGAAGTTGATGCTCGCGTGCCTGATGAGCTGCCGAGTACGAAGGGTAGCCTTTAAGGGCCGTTTCTAGCCATTTAACCATATTTTAAAAGAAATTTGGCACTATGTAGAAAAGCTTTTTACATGGGTGTTGGGTTTATGGCGGATAAAGAAGATAAGAATATTAAGGGGCGTTTTTTGGATGCGACAGAGATGGGTAATACATCATTCCTGACCGAGCAGGAAAATGTGAATAATATCTACGCTGAAATTTATCCCTATATGAAGACGGAAATGGCAAACGCGGAAGCGTCAGGGAAACCGGTGAAGTTTATTATTGCCGATTATCACTTAGCTTATAGAAAAATGAATGATGGCCGTGTTGTGGAGGTGGCTGATAATGATGCGGTACTTGTTGCTTTGTGTGTTACCGATATTTCTCACAAGTTAGGCGTACGCAATTTTCTTATTGAATCAAATCAACAAGATATTGATATTATTATGAAGTTTTTGGACCATGATCAAACGCATGATATTATTCTGACCGATCCAATCAGTCATATTCAATATATTGAATACATTAAGCAATTGGGAAGGCCTGTAACTGCTGGCGATCCTTATAATGCCTTATTTGGCCGTATGCTTGAAGTTGCAGAGGATTCCTCGCTTACAAGAGACGAAAAGAAAATTCGTATAAATGAACTGAATAAAAAGAGAGAAGAGGGAATGCTTGAAGAACTTCATAAAACACAAGAACCGCAAACTGGCTCATTCGGTGCTGCTCATGTTCCAGATCTTTATGATGGTTTGAAAGATGACTTTTATGTGGTACCAATTTTAGGCTCTTCCTTAAAACATCACCCTACTACCGGAATAATGGAAGAACTGGAGGGAGAAGATCTTAAGGAAATGATAGAAAAAGGTCGGATTAAAGGTTTCGTTGTGCAGGGTGAATCAAGAGCAACAAATGATGAGGCTATATCTATGGTTCAAAAAGCAGCAGCAGAGTTTGAGCTGCAACACAGTTTGCAGCCTAGCGCCCCCAAACCTGGTGGTTCTGCCCCTGCCTTTTAAAATCCGTGTATGCAGTAAAAATCATCCTTGAAAAGTGATGTTAAAATAGCAATGGTGGGAATCATCGCTGCGTATTTTTTTAGCTTTTGATTTGGTTGGGACATGCGGAATTTTCTCTCGATACTGATTGTTGTTTCTCTTGTGATGGCGGGGATTTCTCCGGCATGTCAGTTTATCTCCGGCAAGAGCCTGTTCGAGATTTGCAGCTTTGGTGACGATAAACCTGTTGCGCTTATTGATGAAGCCTTGCTGGCTTATCTGCCGGATTACGAACCGGAGCAAGAGCATCAGGAGCTGGAACAGGATTGTGGTTTTTGCTTTGCACAGAGCAATCTGAAACTTGCCAGGGCAGAAGCTGCGGAAGCCAAGAAGCTCACCCAAACCAACGTCATAGATGTTTTGTATCGCTCGAACCCCTTTATAAAAGGGGAGAAGTATAGTCTTTCCGCGCCGCGTGGACCTCCAACCCTGCTTGTTTAAAACTTTTACATTTAACTTTTAAGCAAATAGGAATTTTACCAATGAAAACTCTATCCTTCGCCGGTCTTTTGGCCGGTATGGTGTTATGTGTCGGCGCTTCTATATCTCAGGCGCAGGAACTAAAAGTAACGGGCGATGAACATGGTATGCATGCCAATCATCAAGGACATATCCATGAAGGTCCGGCTTCCCCGGTCAGTGTTATGGGCGACCATCTTCATGATGAGGGCGAATGGATGCTCTCTTACCGCTTTATGCGGATGGAAATGGAGGGCAATCGCAACGGTACCAGTGATCTTGGGCCGCAGGATATTTCCGGTGTCGTCGCCAATCGCTTTTCGGGTATGGCGGGGCAGCCAGCGACATTGCGGATCGTGCCAACGGAAATGACCATGGACATGCATATGATCGGCGCGATGTATGCGCCAACGGATTGGGTGACGTTGATGGTCATGGGCAATTATCTGGATATGGAGATGGATCATATTACTTTCGCTGGTGGCAATCCGGCGCTGGAGATCGGCCGATTTACGACGGAAAGCAATGGCATTGGTGATACGAAACTGGCGACGCTGTTTGGGCTGTATGAGGCCGGTAATCATCAGGTGGTTGGTAAGATTGGCGGGAGCCTGCCGACCGGATCGATTGATGAAACCGGCACGATCCTAAACCCGATGGGGGCGAATGTAAGAATTCGTCTTCCCTATGCGATGCAGCTGGGTACGGGCACGTATGATATCGAGCCGGGCCTGACCTATACCGGTCATCAGGGCGATTGGGGCTGGGGCGCGCAGTATAACGGGCGTATTCATCTCGGTGAAAACGGCGAGGATTATACGCGCGGCGACAAGCATGCTGTGAATGCCTGGCTGGCTTATCTTTGGGGCGGGGGTTTTAGTAGTTCTGCGCGTGTTGCGGCGGAAACCGAGGATTCAATTGATGGCATTGATCCGCAGATTATCGGCCCTGTGCAAACGGCGGACCCTGATAATTACGGCGGTGAACGTGTTGAAATTGGGCTGGGCATTAATTTCTCTCCAGGTGATGGTGCTTTGCGGGGCCATGAATTTGGCGCCGAAATTTTGGTTCCGGTTTATCAGGACTTAAACGGTCCGCAGCTTGAGAGGGATTACAGCTTTACGATGGGCTATCGTTTCGCTTTCTAAGAACACCACCATGGGCTGGGAAGTTTTCGTAGTCGGTGAGCGTGGTTACCGGGCCTTTGAGGCTCTCAAAGCCCTGCGCATCACACATAGAAATTGATGTGCGCTTGAGGAAATCCCACACTGACGTACAGGAATAGCTATGCGCCCAGCCGCCGGTGGGCAGGACGTGATTGACGCCAATGCCGTAATTGCCAAGGCTCGATGGTGTGTGCTCGCCGATGAGAATTTCTCCGGCATGTTTGATTTTGGTTGCGATTTTTTCACCGTCTTTGACTTTGAGGTGGAGATGCTCGGGTGCGTATTCATTTGCCAGCGCGATGGATTTCTCCAGGTTTTCGGTGAGGATTAATCCGCCGTAACCATCCGGGCTCATGACTTTCGCGCAGATGGATTTATGCGGTTCGGGTAGTGCATTAATTACGGCTAGCATATTCTCGCGCACGTAGTCGAGAAGCTTTTGATCGTGTGTCACGAGTAACGCGGCGCTGTCTTCACCGTGCTCGGCTTCATTGAGGATGTCGAGAATTGTGTTGTGCTGGTCGGCTGTCTCATCGGCAAGCACGATGGATTCGCTTGGCCCTGCGGGCATGCCGGGGTTTATTGTATCGGACAGCACACGCTTGGCAGCTGCGACATAAGGGCTGCCGGGGCCGAGAACTTTGCGCACTTTTGGTACGGTTTCTGTCCCGTATGCCAGCGCCGCAATGGCTTGCGCGCCGCCGCATTTATAAACATTTTTAACGCCGCATAATTGCGCGGTGAACAGTGACGCATCATCAACTTTGCCGTCAGACGTTGGCGGGGTGACGATGGCGATGTTTTCAACACCGGCAATCACGGCCGGGATGGCCAGCATGTAAAGCGCCGATGGAAATGCGCCCTTGCCGCGTGGCACGTAAAGCCCGACCGATTCAATCGCGCTTACTTGTTCGCCCGCCTGCACGCCGGGTTCAATCTCGACCATCCAGCTTTGCTCGACGCGCTTCATTTGTTCTTCGTGGAATTTGTGGACATTGCCTGCGCATTTTTCGATGGCAGCTTTGACGTCAGGGCCTAAAGTTTTGGAGGCCTCCTCGAATTCTTCTTCGGTTGCTTTGATGGATGTTATATCGGCCTTTTCGAATTTTTTGGCACAATCAATCAGCGCCGCATCGCCACGGGCCTTCACATCCGCAATGATCGGCGTGACGGTTTTGATGACATCGTCGATATCGGCCTGAGAGCGGCGCATAATGCGCGCCTTTACGGCCTCATCCGTGTCTTTCCAGCGATAAACAGCAATATTCATTGTTTTGCCAATCTTTAGTCTTTGATAAAGCAAGGACATACACTAAAACTGCTGCCTATGGCAAAGGAATCCATTGTTATTATCGATTACGGCTCCGGAAACTTACGTTCCGCGGCCAAGGCGTTTGAGCGCGTGAGTGCTGATGAGGGGCTTGATGTTGACGTGTTGGTGTCTAGTAAGCCTGAGGACGTTTTAAAGGCAGACCGGATCATCCTGCCGGGTCAGGGGGCGTTTGCCGATTGCATGAAGGGGCTGTCCGGTATTGACGGCATGATCGATGCGCTGGAAGAATCGGTGATCGAAAAAGCGCGGCCGTTCCTTGGCATATGCATCGGTATGCAACTCATGGCGACAAGGGGGCTGGAGCACGGGCTTACCGCCGGTCTTAACTGGATTCCGGGCGAAGTGGTGCCCTTAAGGCCTGAAAACAAAGAACTTAAAATTCCTCATATGGGCTGGAATGCGCTTCACCAGCCACTTACAGAGCCGCAGGATAACCGACATTTTGTGCTGCGCAATGTAGATTCTTCACAAGATTACTACTTTGTTCACTCTTTTGTGTTTGAATGTAAAGATAGCTTTCACATTCTGGGTATGACGGATTACGGCGGATTAATACCCGCAATTGTTGGCCGTGATAATATGATTGGGATGCAGTTTCATCCCGAAAAGAGCCAGAAGACGGGTTTGCGTTTAATTGCTGAGTTTATGCAGTGGAAACCATAAGACGGGGAAACCGTAAAGCGAGGGAATTTTTATGAACGATCAAAGCACCAAACCGATTGACGCTGTTCCAACCGTAGAACGGATTACGGAGCTCAGCACCGCTGATCTCAATGATCTGTGTGATGCGGCTGATGCTGCGATTCACAGTGGCGGCGGTTTTGGCTGGGTTGATTTGCCCTCACGCGATATTCTTGAGCGTTTTTGGCAGGGCGTTGTCGCTATGCCGACGCGGTTTTTATTTGTCGCTCGTCTGGACGGTGTGATTTGCGGAACCTGCCAGCTTATTCAGCCACCAGTGAACAATGAGGCGCAGGCCCATGCTGTGCAGCTGACCACAAGTTTTGTTGCGCCCTGGGCGCGCGGGCATGGTCTGGCACGGGCGTTGGTAGAGGCGGTGGAGAAGACGGCGCTGGAGGAGGGTTTTTCGGTGATCAATCTCGATGTCCGCGAAACCATGGAAAGCGCGATCAAGCTCTATGAAAGCCTCGGCTTTATTCGTATCGGCGAGCATCCGTATTATGCACGCGTGCATGACGAGGTGGTAAAGGGCTATTACTATTACAAGGTCATCGACCCCAAAGCGGTTGAACAAGAGGTTTAGCTCCTATATTCCCTAAAATATAACGTTTTTTGATGTGTCGTCACAAAAAGAGTGACAGGCCCTGTAATGTTTGATATGGAAAGAATGTCTATCAAACAAGGAGTACTACTATGGCAGAAGAGATGCAGATAGCCCAGGTGACGCTTAAAGATCTATACGCAAATAACGCCCATATTCGTCGTGCGTTTGACCTTTTTTTAAGTTCCTTGAAAGGTGAATTTACACAGAAAGGGAAATTAGGTGTCTGTTCAAAATTACATGGAAGATCGCAAGCTAGAATTGCAAGAATGGGGAGTATAATTGATAGACATGTTCCAGAAACAGATTTATCTCTAGATTTTTTAGCGATGGCTGAAGAATGTTGTAAAGACCGACCAGAATATATTAATATGCTTGAGCGGAGTTTAGATATTGCAGCTGGGAACCAATTAGTTCTTCCGTTGCATTTCACAGATAAAAAGCAATACATCCCTTCGATTACTAGATAGGGGCCTTGAGTCGCCTTAAGCGCTCCTTTATACCTTTCCTATGATTATTTATCCGGCCATAGATTTGAAAGACGGTAAATGCGTGCGCTTGGTGCAGGGCGATATGACGCGTGATACCGTCTATAATGATGATCCGTCGGCGCAGGCTCTGGAATGGGCGCGGGCGGGGTTTAACTGGTTGCATATTGTTGACCTTGATGGCGCTGTGCATGGCGTGCCCGAAAACCAGCACGCCGTGCGCGATATTATCAAAGCCGCCGATATTCCGATCCAGCTTGGCGGCGGTATTCGCACCCATGCACAAATCGAGCACTGGATTTCCGAAGGGATCAGTCGGGTGATACTGGGCACGGCAGCGGTGCGTGATCCTGATTTGGTTAAGCAGGCGTGTAATGAATTCCCTGGACAGATTGCTGTTGGCATTGATGCGCTGGGTGGTGAGGTCATGGTCGATGGTTGGGTCGATGGGACGAATATTCAGGCAACGGAACTGGCCAAACATTTCGAAGATGCTGGCGTGGCGTGCATAATTTACACAGACATCGAACGCGATGGAACGGGAAAAGGTGTCAATGTGGTTTCGACGATTTCGTTGGCGCAAAGCACCAATATTCCGGTGATTGCATCGGGCGGCGTGCATTCGCTGGAGGATATTAAACTGGTGCGTGATGCGGCGGAGTATGGCGTGAATGGCGTTGTTGTCGGGCGGGCGCTGTATGATGAAACGATCACAGCGGAAGAAGCGCTCAAAGTTGCGGGCGGGGCCTAGATGCTTAAAACCCGCATCATTCCTTGTCTAGACGTGAGTGAAGGCCGCGTTGTAAAGGGCGTGAATTTTGTTGATCTGGTTGACGCTGGTGATCCGGTCGAGCAGGCGAAAGTTTACAATGATCAGGGCGCGGACGAGCTGTGCTTTCTTGACATCACCGCGACAAGCGATAACCGCGATACGATTTTGGATGTTGTCAGTCGTACGGCCGAAGAAGTTTTTATGCCGCTGACAGTTGGCGGTGGCGTGCGGGGTGTTGACGATATTCGAAATCTTTTAAACGCTGGCGCTGATAAAATTGCGATCAATTCGGCGGCGGTCAAAAATCCTGAGTTCGTGAAAGAGGCGGCGAATAAATGTGGAAATCAATGTATTGTCGTTGCGATTGACGCGAAGCGTAGTGGCGATAGTTGGGAAGTATTTACCCATGGCGGGCGCGAAGGCTCCGGTATTGATGTGGTGGAATGGGCGCAGCGCATGGCGGAATATGGCGCAGGGGAAATACTGCTGACCTCTATGGATCGTGATGGCACGAAAAAGGGCTTTGACCTTGAGTTAACGAGGAAAGTCGCCGATAGCGTATCTGTGCCGGTGATTGCCTCGGGCGGGGTTGGGACGCTGGATCATCTGGTTGATGGTGTGAAAGAGGGGCATGCTTCGGCGGTACTCGCGGCCTCGATTTTTCATTTTGGTGAGTATACAATTGCGCAGGCGAGACAAGCGATGGATGAAGCCGGATTGGCAGTAAGAACATGAGTGAACATATTTTAAATTCCTTGTATCAGGTTTTGTTAACGCGCAAAGGCGCGGACGCAGGGGAATCCTATGTGGCCAGCCTGTATGATAAAGGCGCGGCAGAAATCACAAGTAAAGTTACGGAAGAGGCAGAGGAAACCAATGCAGAATCGCTGCGTCTGGAAAAAAGCCCGAATGACGTGCAAATTCGTGACGCGCTCAAAAACGAAGCGGCGGATTTGCTGTTTCATCTAATGGTGATGCTCGCCTATCACGAGGTGACACCGGATGAGGTGTTTGAGGTTCTGGAAGGGCGTTTCGGAACCAGCGGTCACGAAGAAAAAGCGGGGCGTTCTAAGGGGTAGCCAATTCGCAGTCCCAATGGCCTTGTTTTATGCGGATGCAGGTTGGTATTTCTAGTTTTTTATCTTCAGCAGTCATAAAATCTTCGCTTTTTCCGCCTTGTTGTAAAATTTCAGCGAGCACAATGTGTTTTATAGTTTCGTTACCCATTGTGAACGCGCCATGCACTGTTTTGGCATGTTTTCCTGATTTGCCGCTTTTAATTTCTTCATAAGCCAATTTAACGAGGTCTGTCATGGCTTTTTCTGCCTCGCATTTGTCTTTCATTTCAAAAACGGCACTATAAAGATCTTCGGTGTTATCAAATTGCATATGCGCTCGTTCTAGAGCGCCTTTATTTTCTGGATCTCGAATTGAGCAAGGATCATTGCCTGATATGTGAAGAATTATTGGCGGCGGCGGTGGTGGCGGAAGAGGTGCAGCCATTACTTTAGATGTCGACTGAGTAGAGAATTCATGGTTTGTAACTGAGCACCCGCTTAGAATTACGCCTAAGGCTCCCACGCCTATGATATTACACACATAACCGGGTATCGTATTACGTTTAAAAATTGGGCGTAACGGCATAATCATGGGGCGGTCCTTATTGCGAATAACCCTATCGTTACGGGCCAGTCATTAGACTTCCTTCATATAGGGTTTCGTCTTGACCGCTTTCGCTCCAGTCATATCCATCTCTAGGATTTTTTGTGAGAAGGCTTTCAGATTCTTTTATGTCTATCTCCAATAACTTTGCTCTTAGAGCGCGCTTCTCAGGGCTCAATGCTTTTAGTTCCTGAAGCTCGGCAATGTCTTCTCCAAGCAATCTCCGCAAATCATCTTTTTGCCCGTCAGTAAATCCTTTCAAGGCGGCTTCGCTCATGCCTGTTTTCTTGTCAGTAATTTTCTGTGTTAATTCTTCATCACTTAATTGCATCAGATCAAAGCGGCGTTCCCATTCCTCTTTTTGCTCTAGCACTTGTTCGCGGCTTAGCCCCGCCAATCCTGTGTCAATTTCCGGGTCTTCCCTTTGCAGATCGATGAAATTATTCAGACCAACAAGATTTTTAGCGCTTTGTGCAGAAGGCAGTGTCAGATCTTCTTGCTCTCTTATGGCCTGCTTTACAGCTTCATCAAAAGCAGGAATAAATTGTTCCTGCATAATAGCAAAAGCCATTTTTACTCTTGTTTCCAAGCTTGCCATGGCAGCTTCATCAACCATTCTTTTGGCTTCGATGTCTGTTGGAGGAATTTTATCTTCAGGAATACCTATTAAAACAACTTCGTAGATTTGGGCTTCTTTGGGGCTTTTAACACCCTTCTTTTTAAGTATTTTTTTCGCCAGCATTTCGGCAATATCCCAATGCTTAACATCCGGGGCCGTTAGTCTGTGCGCGCCAATCGATCTTTTGTGCATAGGGTGTGAATCTTTATAGCGGCTGGCATGTTCATGGAATTGTGCGCTTGCACTTGCTTCCTGTTCGAGCATTTGATCGTAAGCTTTCAGCGCAAGCTTCATAAAAAGCTCCATTTTTTGTTCAGCTGACAGGCGTCGTAGATCATTATTTTTTGCGTTTTGCTCGAGGATGTAATCGTTAAGCACACAACTTAACGCTTTTGTATATTGGCGGCCTTCCGATCCTGATAATCCCAGGAAAGACAAAAGCCAACCACCATTCACCGTTAGGGCTCTATTAATGACCGCATTACAACCGGTGGAGCCGTAAATCACAGCACTACTACTGGTTACGGTTTGCGGTGCAATGGAAACCCTTGTGTCAAAAGTGTCACCGTCATTAATTTGTGTTGGGTTGGCTGTTTGATCCGCTTTCTGTGATGTTGGGCCGGTTGTCAGTTTTGGTGAACCACCATTAATTTGCTGGTCAAAGATATTGCTGCTGTTGCTCTTTGCTCCATTTCTTATATCAACATCGCTTTTTAATATTGTTTTGCTTTTATCGATATCAACAGTATGAATGTCAGCGATGGAGGTGGGGCCTTTGCTTGCAAAAGCAAGTGAAGGACCGATGGCGGCAACGAATGTGACACCTGCCATAGTGAGAGGGCCAGCATAGCGAAAGAATTGTTGGGTAATAGACATTTTCATCATCCAATCCCGCCTTTTGGGCGCTTAAAAATAAGAATTATGGCCCTCTATTCCATAATTTTAGCCCTTATGTCAAGAAATTTCGCAAAGTCGTAAAGGCACGAAACAGGATTTTATTTGCATAAAACGTAATTCTTGTGTATGAAGCAGTCCTAACGGAATTCTTCAGCAGTGCTTATATTGTGCCTATGCCCAATAATGAATGTTGGATTGGGAGTAAAAATGTCAAACTCGACAACGATAAAGGACACGATAACCCTACCGCAGGAGCCTGTGCGCAGGCATACCCAGGAGTTTGGGGGCCTTGGAGGAAAACTTTTCAACCCCCCGGCGCCGGAGAAAAGCCATGTGGCGACAAGTGACCATGTTTCCTCTGTGTCGGAAAATGGTAGAAAACCCTCTTTGGTAAGAGATATTTTAGAATATGATGAAAGATCTGGGTTCTTTGGCTGGTTAAAAAGTCTGATTCCTGACTGGTTGAATCCCAGCACGTATGAAGTCTTTCAACAGGAAGTGGATGCGTTGGAAAGGCAGGCCGCTTTACCTGCTAAAGAGAGTCCTCCCCGTGATCTGGTCCCACCTCTCATTGTGCCGGATGCATCGTCTCATAAAAACAACGGAAAAACTATAGGATGGTTTTTAGAGGATCGTCCAAGAACCGTTATAAATTTTCCGGACTCGTCTGCTTTGGCGCTCGGTAATGCAGGTGTGAAGCAACTTCTCGCGCAGTCCAACGGTAGTATGGTGCTTGATGCCCGTTACCATTACGTGGAAGAAGACCGTGGGACTCCTGCAGCTCTTCTTGCGCTTCCTGCACCTCTCGAACCTTATGATTTTCAGAGCGAACATGGAGAGTCTCTCAAAAGAACAGCCTATGCAATAGAACAGCTGCCGCCCCAGGGGCAGGATGGCGAGTTGCAACCCAGACTGGCGAACGATATACATCCATTTAAAGTCGCAAGGATGCACCCGGATGTTTTAAATCCCGGCGTTGATATCTCGGAAAATTATAGCGGCAATAATTACCAGTCTCCACAAAAACTCGAAAAATTGAAGGGTTACGCAAAGAGTGCGTTTGTTGGGATGGTTGGTGGCCTAGCCACTGTACCGGCTTTAACAACGGCTTTTAAGGTGAGTGCGAATTACATGGGGTATTCTGGCGTGGCTGCGACAGCTGGTGGAGTCTCTGCACTTTGGTATGAGGCTTATAAAGACTATAAGGACTTGCAGGAAAAAGGTCTGACAAATAAAGAAGCCAGGAAAGCTCTGGCAAAGTCTTTGGCGGAATGGAAAAATGCTAAGCGCTATATTTTGAAAGGTGGGGTGGGTGCTTGTGCGGCTTTTGCCGCAGCCTCCGGCATTGATGTTGCTCTGGATTCGAAATTGGCCGCCCCAATTAAAAATTATGCGAGCGGGTTGTTGGGCAGTTTTAAAGAATCTTTCTCACCGTGGTCGGAAAACATAAAAGAAAAAGCAACGAAGTGGAAAATGTCAGGTTTTTCATTCGGAACGGTATCAACCCCTAAGCCCACTGTTGCCGAGCAGCAGTTCCCCATGCATGACCATCAGGTTCTTGATAAGCCTTCAAGTTTAGGAGCAGATTTTAGCTCTACGGTGGCGGAAAACTCCGTCGTTGTTGAACAACAACTTCTTCCGTCAGAGCCGGCACTTCAAGAGCTAAGAAGTTATGTTGCCGGGCTAGAAAATCTTGATAAAGAGCTTGTGGAGAAGGTCGTTGCTGGCGATACGCAGGCAATGGGTGATGTGGGTCTGGGTCTGTTGGAAACGGACTCTGAAGTCGCCATAAAGCTGGTTGATATGGCTGCCGTTCACGATGAGGATATACGCATCCAGCAAGCCTATCTGCAATATACAGGTATGCATGGTTATCCGGTCGATCAGGAAGCCGCCCTTAAGACCATAAGAGAGACAGGGCGTATATGGAACGGTGAAGGCACTCAGGAGTTGCTGAAGGAAATTATTCCGCCATTAGAAGTTTCTGAGATAGAAAATATCCAAACGGCGAGTATTGCGCCGCCAGCAGTCGAGTCGATAGTTTCGGCGGTGGAAAATATAAAGCCGGAATTGCCTTTTTGCGATGATGCTTCGGGAGCGCCGCTACAAAGTGGTGATATGTGTAAAATATTTATGAAGGGCCATGAAATTGAACTTCCGGTGGCCAGTCTTACGGGTTTGTCACGGGAGCAACTTGCTGAGAAATATATACCGCAGATTTATCTTCAGACTGTTGCAACGGAAGATGCTTTGTCGGCACAAGCGACGCTCACGCGCTAATATTCTGATTTGACCGTGTTGTCTTCGTTCATCAAAATGACGGTCGGTTTGTAGTTGCGGGCTTTTTCTTTTTCGACCTGGCCATAGGCACA
This sequence comes from Alphaproteobacteria bacterium, assembly GCA_021775965.1. Lineage (GTDB taxonomy): Bacteria > Pseudomonadota > Alphaproteobacteria > Micavibrionales > Micavibrionaceae > UBA5701. Next base: position 222,580 of record JAJFGV010000043.1, on the reverse strand, counting down.
AATAATCACCAGATCATCTTTTTGCGCCAGCCGCGCTGCGGCACCGTTAATGCCGATTTTTCCTGAACCACGTTCGGCCTCAATCGCATAGGTCGTAAAACGATGGCCATTATTGATGTTGAGAATATCGACTTGCTCGTAGGGCAAAATATTGCTGCGGTCCATCAGGTCGCGATCAATTGATATTGATCCCTCATAGTTCAAATCCGATTCCGTCACTTTGGCCCGGTGGATCTTTGTTTTAAGCATATTTAACAGCATAAATGGCGGCCCTTTACGTCCCTGTAATATTCGTGTGTAATCTGGCTATAATCAGAGCCTAAGTCAAGGGGAAGCCGCCATGAGCACATACGAGGACAACAATATATTTGCCAAAATCCTGCGTGGGGAGATCCCGTGTGACAAGGTTTATGAGGACGATTACGCGCTGGCGTTTAACGATATCAACCCGCAGGCTCCGGTGCATATTCTGGTTATTCCCAAGGGGTCTTACATTTCAATCGATGATTTCGGGGTCAATGCGCCCGCCGAAGAAGTGGCCGGGTTTTATAAAGCGGTGGCGAATATTGTGGCGGAAAAGGAACTGGCCGGTGATGGCTTTCGTACCATCGCCAATACGGGATTAAATGGCGGACAGGAAGTGCCGCATTTCCACGTGCATATTCTCGGCGGCGCGGCGTTGGGGCCGATGATCAGTAAAGCGGTTTAGGTTTTAATCTAGGTTTTTCCGCCAAAAGGAAACGCGATAACGTTATCGGTCACTGCATTTTGTGTTTCCGGTATGGGCGTAAAATCAACCGGCTCGTCGGCTTCTTCATCAATCACACCAATAAATTCTTCAGCGATTAACGCGTGAGCGCCAGCTTGAATAAAAAGAATGTTACAAATTTCGGCGGCCTTTGGGTCATGATTGCTAAAGAACGCGGCGTTGACTTCCAGCAATTCAGAAAGACTTTCGAGGTCTTCGGGAATATTGGCCAGCGTGTCAAAAACCAGTGTTTCATCCATATGTTGGTTGCGTGTATTTTCCAACCAGAGCGGCGCATAATCATCAATGATACGATCACATTCGATATCCAGCACTTTTAATGTTGCCGAAGGGTATGGCGCGCAATTGGCAAGTTGTTTGGCGGCTAGTGCAATGCACAGCAGCGCCGAGTCAGGTTGCAGATCGCTGATGGTTTCATGCAATGCATATTGTTCATCATCGGCCAGTGGACCGGATGCATCGAGTATGTCGCGGATGACAATCGGCACATATAATTTGCTTCTTAAAAGCGCGGAATCTTTTTTGTTTAACATCTCTCTTACCCTTCATCTAAAACGAACATCTATCCTCTCTCTTAAACCCTAAAGATGAACAAGTTCTTAACGCGCTTTCCTTTTTTATGGGGCTGTGCGATAAAGCTGGGAAATCCCGGTGTTTTCGGCGATTTTTGATAATTGTGGAGAAGTTTCGTTGTGGTAGCGCGCGTTAACACCGTCGCCTTTCAGGGCATTGATGTGAAGCCTGTCGATGTGCAGGTGCAGATCGCCAATGGTATGGTGGCGTTTAACATTGTTGGCTTGCCGGACAAGGCAGTGGCCGAAAGCAAGGAACGCGTGCGCGCGGCGCTGCATGCGCTGGGGCTGTCGCTTCCCGCGAAACGTCTCACTGTTAATCTTGCCCCCGCCGATGTGGCGAAAGAAGGCTCGCATTACGATCTCCCCATCGCGCTGGGATTACTGGCGGCGATGGATGTTATTCCCAAAGAAGAACTCGAAGAATATGTCGTGCTGGGTGAACTGGCACTTGATGCCAGCATTCGTTCAGTCACCGGAATTTTACCGGCGGCGATGCATGCCGGTGCGAATGATAACAAATTAATTTGTCCCGAAGCCTGCGGCGGCGAAGCGGCCTGGGCGGGAGATATCGATATCCTCGCGCCGCGTGATTTGCTGCAGCTCATCAATCACATCAAAGGCACGCAGGTCATGTCGCGGCCCGTTGCGACGTTGGGTAAAGAAGGGCCGATGCGTGTGCCGGATCTGGCCGAAGTCAAGGGACAGGAAACCGCCAAGCGCGCGCTCGAGATTGCGGCGGCTGGCGGGCATAATTTGTTGATGATTGGCCCGCCCGGTTCGGGCAAGTCGATGTTGGCATCGTGTTTGCCGGGAATTTTACCGCCGCTGTCCCCGCGTGAAGCGCTGGAGGTTTCGATGATCCATTCGCTAGCCGGAACACTGCCCGAAGGGGGACTTTTAAAACGCCGCCCGTTTCGTGATCCGCATAATTCCGCGTCGCTGCCTTCGTTGATTGGTGGCGGGCATAAAGTGAAGCCGGGGGAAATTTCGCTGGCGCATAACGGTGTTTTGTTTTTGGATGAACTTCCTGAATTTGCGCGCAGCACTTTGGAATCGCTGCGCCAGCCGATGGAAACCGGTGATGCGCTGGTCGCGCGGGTGAACGCGCATGTTAAGTATCCGGCGCGGTTTCAGTTGATTGCGGCGATGAACCCTTGCCGCTGCGGTCATCTTGGTGATCCTGATTTGGAATGCACGAAAGTGCCGCGCTGCGCCGCTGATTATCAGGCGAAGATTTCCGGTCCAATGATGGACCGCATCGATATGCAGGTCGATGTGCCCGCCGTGAAGGTGAGTGACCTGGATAGTGCGAGTGGTGAATCCTCTGCGGTGGTATCGGCGCGCGTTGGTCGTGCGCGTGATCTGCAGGAGGCACGTTTTGCGCAGCACAAAAAAGAAGGCGATACAGGGTTCGGCGTTCATGTGAATGCGCATGCTGATGGTAAGATGCTTGAGGAGATTGCACCGCTGGAAGATGACGCGAAAACATTGCTGAATAGATCTATGGAGAGCGCAAAGCTGTCCGCCCGGGCCTATTTTCGGATTTTGCGTGTGGCAAGAACCATTGCCGACCTTGATGGGGCACCGGCTGTTTTGACCAAAACCCATATCGCCGAGGCCTTAAGTTACAGGCGGGTGTCACTAAATTAGAGTTTCGTAGGCTTTAGTTGATGCCAGAAATAAAAACAAATTTACTGACTCAAACCGAATGCAATCGCATCAGCAGCATTAGACAACTGTTCAAAGGTTATACTGTCTGAATTCAAGATACAGCACGTTGAATTAAGTGAACCCTCAGTAAGCTCACATTCAATCCCTTGCTCATGAAGCCTTCCTTTAATTCCGTTCCAATTTTTGGTTAGACGGACGACCTCATCACCTGAACAGTTAATTACAACGCCTTTTGTAGTCATAGCTTACTCCTTTAAATAAAGTTAATTGCAATTGTATAAGAGAAATTTTTTATTATGTCAACAAATTTCTTGTTCCTGACATCGGAAGGTAGGGTTCCCCACTTGGAGATCCATGGGTTAGCAGGTGTTGCCCCTAACCCCGATTGATTATTCTAGCCTGCCACGTCCTTCATTATATCTTCATAAAATCAATGACTTAATCATAAATTTTGCACTGCACAATGCAGTGGGCGGCTGTTTGTCACCCTATAGGGGTGCTCAAATTTGTAAAAAGCACTGTATTTACGGTAAAATAAGTGAATAGCAAAAAAAATATAAGAAATAAAAAAACGTAATTTGAGAGTGGTGTGAATAGTGACCGAGCATATAAGCAGCGGAGATATATTAGATAGGGCTCTAAAGGCATTTGGAGGATCCTCAGGCACCACTACAGAACCATCACAATCATCAAAAACACCATCAAGCACATTGTTTCAATCCGCTGGTATCAAAATTGCCCCAATCAGCACGTCGTCAGTTACTCAACAGAATGTAAGCCTTCAGGGTTCAGGTAATGTTGGAGCCCAGGCTAAACAAAACCAGGCACCGGTAGCGAGTGTGCAAGAGCAGGCAGATAGAGGAATGAGTGCATGCGCTGATGGTATTCGAAAGATACAGGGCGATGTATGTAACGCCATAAAATCCAACGGACATGATCCGGGTGATTTAATGCAGAACACAATGGCAGAAGGCGGTAAACTTGGATTACTGGTTGGCGCTAGTCCCGGCACCTCATTGGTAGGGGCAGGTCTGGGCAGTATGGCTTCAAAGGCGTTCACAACCGCTAAGGCGGGCGTTAATGCGAATTCACTTTTTGAGGATTTGACAAGTAAGGGCTCAAAAAAAATAGAACAAATATTGGCAGAAGTCGAAGATACGGTCAGGATGCAGGCCGATTCACAACCAGATTCTCTTGCTGATATTGGTGCTCTTACGAGTTCGGCACCTTTACCTGCCCCCAAATATGAAACAAATTTGGCGCAGATTGTTGCAGATGGTCATAGATTCCAAGACATATTGGCGCTTGACCCCGATAAACCCAATCCCAAGATCATTCCTGAAGTTGACCAGTTTATGATAGCAAAAGGTAGTGCTGCTAAAGTAGAAGATAACCTTACGCGTGTTGTAGAAGAAGCCAAACCCATGGAGGGACCAACCAATGTTGATACGCGTGACGCGCAGAAGGCGGATGCCGGAAATATCGGTTTGGCGGGACAAAGTCTTGCAGGAATAATGGCCATGAAAGCAGCTTATTCTCCTGATAATGCTTTGGCACCGGATGTAAAAGATATGGTTCGTCTGACAAATGAAGCCGCACTGATTGCACAAGCTGAAAGTATTGCAAAGAACGTATATGACAGGGAGTTTAATCCGCCGCAACCCGATCAGCCGGTTATGGTTTAACCATCAAATTACCAAGGATAGCTTTCTTCCAGACCTATTAACTTCCCTGTAATTCAGCTACAATCAAAAACAGGGTTCTTTTTCTAATACTTCAAAATTGAAAATTCCTTTTATGCGCTTTTCATTTATCTTATTAACGCTTTTCATTCTGCTCGGTTCGTCTTCGGCGGGACAGGCGCAATCCGGCCATTGCAAAAACGTAAAAAACACCACCGACATGATGGATTGCGTCAATCGCCATTACGAAGATGCGCAGGAGCGGCTTAATATAGTTTTTGGAAAAATTCTTGAAGACAAAAAAGATAAAACGGCAGAGGGCTTAAAAATAGCGCAGCGCTCCTGGCTGGTCTATCGCGATTTGCAATGTGGATGGGAAGCGTCGCAGGTGGAAACCAAAGCCGTGGGGCGTCTTACTGAATTATCCTGCCTGACAGATTTAACTGAAAGTCGGGCTGATGTTTTGGCTTCGGGCCTTGATGAAAAAGGCGCGCAGCATAAATTCAGTGCCTATCCGCGCTGGATGAATGTCCTGGCGCAAGATAGCCCGGATGTCTATTGGCGCTATGGCGAACATATCCAGGCCGATCTTGATTGTGATGGTCAGGATGAGCAAATTATGGTCGGGGTTGATGTGACCGGTAATGACAAGATCAATACCGAAACCGGAAAGGCGAGCTATAGGTCCGATGTTATTTTGGCCGTGGCCGAGAACCCCGTTACCGGTAAACCGCAAACAAGTTTATTTCGTCTGCCCACAGAGGGCCAGGACAGTGTTTGCAATCCTGACGTGGAGATGGCGTTGGTCGAACATCCTTTGGTGGCGGATTCCAATTCCGGGATAGAGAACTGCCATGTCGCCCTTGAAATCCGCGATAATCAATGTGAGCCTCTGACCCTTTATTGGAGCGGTGAGGACTATCAGTTTAATCCAGCAAATCCGGGGCTTTAGACAGAACAGTTTCAATAATGTATTATAATAGAATTAAGCTTTGATCGTTCATAATGGACGCATCTGGAATTGTCTTTTTGTACAAAGACAACCCTGTTAGAGTTTGAAAAAAATATGTAAGGCCTTGGATCGTGCCATATTCGGATACCATAGAAAAAGCCAATGAATTCGCCAGCGACGCTATTGAGCGTATGCATAAGGAAAAGCTTGCGCCGACGCCGGAGAATTACGAGCTGTGGTATGTCTATTATGCTTCGCTAAATCCGGAAGTCACCCGCGCCATTGATATTCTTGTTGCCAATAGTGATGACATCACCGATGCGCAGTGTCAGGAATTGCATCAGCGGTTTTTGAGTGAGGGTAAGGAAAATGATCGCGTTCGTCAGGCGGGCTCCGAAATTCAGGCAACCATCAAAGAAGTTAGTACCATTGTTGATGACGTGAAAGCAGCGACGTCTGAATACGGCGTGACACTGTCCGGCATGAAGGGTCAGCTTGATGGAGATCTGGATCAGGAAGCAGTTAAGAAAGTTGTCGAAGGCGTTCTTTCAAGTACAAAAGATATGGAAGAGCAGAACCAAAAGCTGGAAGAAGAGCTGAAAAAATCTTCCGAGTCTATGCAAGAGCTACAACAAGATCTTGATACCGTTCGCAAGGAAGCGATGACGGATGGGCTGACTATGCTGGCCAACCGCAAATCTTTTGATTCCGAGATTCAGAGAATAGCGCTTGAATCTGCTGAAGAAGGGGTAGATTTTACGCTTATCATGATGGATATCGATCATTTCAAAAGTTTCAATGATAATTACGGCCACCAGGTCGGCGATCAGGTTTTAAAACTGGTGGCGCGCACGTTGATTGACGGCGTGAAAGGTAAGGATATTGCTGCCCGTTATGGTGGTGAAGAATTTGCAATTATTTTGCCGGATACCGGTTTGCAAGGCGGCGTTAAAGTTGGAGATTCTCTGCGTCAGGCTGTGGCTGGAAAAGATGTCATCAACAGGGCGACGGGTGACAAGCTGGGCCGTATTACGTTGTCCGGTGGTGTTGCGCAGCACACAGAGGGTGAATCAGTCGATGATCTTATTGGCCGGGCCGATGCTGCACTTTATCAGGCCAAACATGCCGGGCGTAATCAGATTGCCGCTGCGGCTGGGCCGGGTTCCAAAAAACAGGCCGGTTAATTTGCCCGCTATACTTGCGTTCTGCCTGCCAAAACGCCTATCAATAATATATGCAGGATAGTTTATCCCCCATACAACCGACAGAGCCGGATTATTTTGGCTCCCTGAATTCGCCGCAGCGTGAGGCGGTGGAGGCGCTGGATGGCCCTGTTCTGGTGCTGGCTGGTGCCGGGACGGGCAAGACGCGGGTTTTAACCACGAGGCTTTCACATCTTCTTCATACGGGCAAGGCTTATCCGGGGCAGATTCTTTCTGTCACCTTTACCAACAAAGCGGCGCAGGAAATGAAGCAGCGGGTGAGTAATTTGCTTGGTGGGCAGCCAGTGGAAGGGTGGTGGCTTGGTACGTTTCATTCATTGGCGGCGCGAATGCTGCGCTCTCATGCTGATCTGGTGGGGCTATCGAGTAATTTCACGATTTTAGACCCGGATGATCAAGTGCGTTTGCTCAAACAAATCATGGAAATTGAAAATATCGATGTCAAAAAATGGGCGCCGAAAGCCATGATCCATTACATTGATCGTTGGAAGGATCGTGGGTTAACACCAGATCAGATTACGCTGGATGATGCGGGAGACGTGGCCGACGGTAAATTACCAATTCTGTATAAGCTATATCAAGCGCGTCTTCGAGCCGTTAACGCTTGTGATTTTGGCGATCTCTTGCTGCACATGATTACGATTTTTAGAAATCCGGATCATGCCAATGTTCTGGCTGATTATCACCGGCGGTTTAAATATTTACTGGTTGATGAATATCAGGACACCAATGTCGCGCAGTATTTGTGGCTACGATTATTGGCACAAGGCTCGAACAATATTTGCTGCGTCGGTGATGATGATCAATCGATTTATGGTTGGCGTGGCGCGGAAGTGGGAAACATCTTGAAGTTTGAGAAAGATTTTCCTGGCGCCAAAATTGTACGGCTTGAGCAAAATTACCGCTCGACCAATAATATTCTGAACGCCGCAGCAGGCGTCATTTCCAACAATGACGGGCGGCTGGGAAAGACGTTGTGGTCAGAGGCTGGAGAGGGTGAAAAGGTTGTTGTCCACGGGTTGTATGATGGTCAGGCGGAAGCGCGCTGGATTGGCGAAGAGATTGAACAGCTGCAGCGTAAGAAGTGGAATTTAAATCAGATCGCCGTGCTGATTCGTGCGGGTTTTCAGACGCGTGAGTTTGAAGAACGGTTTATCCAGTTGGGATTACCCTACCGTGTGATTGGTGGTCCACGTTTTTACGAGCGCATGGAAATTCGTGATGCGCTGGCTTATTTGCGCGTGACGTCACAATCGGCGGATGATCTGGCGCTGGAGCGGATTATAAATACGCCCAAGCGCGGACTTGGTGATGCGACGGTGCAAACACTTTATGCACATGGGCGCAGCAAGGGGATCAGCCTGCATGATGCGATACTGGACTTAACCCAGACCGATGAATTGCGGCCCAAAGTAAAAGCCACTTTGATGAAATTAATGGATGATTTTGCGCGCTGGAGGTCTTTGACCAGCACAACACATCATGCGGCGCTCACCGCGCAAATCCTTGATGAATCGGGCTATATGGCGATGTGGCAGGCCGATAAAACCCCCGAAGCACCAGGACGGCTGGAGAATTTAAAGGAACTTGTATCGGGGATGCAGGAATATGATTCCCTGCAGGAATTTTTAGAGCACGTGGCGCTGGTGCTGGAAAACCAGCAAGGCGCAGGCGGAGATTTTGCCACGATCATGACATTACACGGCGCCAAAGGATTGGAATTTGATGCGGTGTTTTTGCCAGGTTGGGAAGACGGTTTGTTTCCTTCGCAACGTTCGATGGATGAACATGGGTTAAAAGGTTTGGAAGAAGAACGGCGGCTGGCCTATGTCGGGATTACACGCGCGCGGAAGCGGGTTTATATTTCCTTTGCCGCCAATCGGCGTATGTACGGCAACTGGGTAAACTCTATCCCGTCACGTTTTGTTGATGAGTTGCCGCCCGCGCATGTTGAGGTCAGTTCAGAAACCGGCATTCAGGCGGGTCGTTCAGCACATTGGGATTCATCGGGTATAAAGCCTGCACCGAAAAAACAGATTCATGAACGCAAAGTTCAAACAGAAGATGGCGTTGTTCTATCGCGCGGTGATCGTGTGTTTCACGATAAATTCGGTTACGGAAAAATTATCAATATTGATGGACACAAGCTGGATATTGCGTTTGAAAAAAGCGGTACCAAACGTGTCATGGATAGTTTCGTGGAGAAACCTGATTAGAATTTTATCTTACCGGCACTGACAACAGCTCCTGTCTGTGCGGATTGAACCAAAACAATGACACCATCGATATCGCTGTTATTCGGAATCGTAATGCCTTTCATTTTGGCACTGCCGTCCCAGGACTCTGTTGGTGGCGCATAAACAACCGCATTGGTGGAGCGTAAAGTTTTGCCGCCATTTTCACCGCTTTTGACATTTTCGCTGTGATGGTTTTTGTAACCGAACGTCACCAGCTTATACATCTTTGCCGGTAGCGTCGGTAAATCCGCCATCAGGGTTTTATCGTCCTGGCGCGATAAAGAGATTGGCGTTACCGGACCCGCATTGGCGATGGCTTTCTTTGCCTTCTTGCGGTGAGAGCCGACAAATTCGTCACTGCCGTTGACGATCATCTGCGGTGTATAGACGCGGCTGCCCCTTCCCAGGGCAACGCCGTATTCACGTTGACGCCGTGAACATTCGGGTTTTGAAAGTGTGTCTTTCCAGCGCAAATGGTTCCAGTAGGTGACATGACAGCTGAGAGCGATAATGTTTTTATTCTCTTGCACCAGCTCACTGAGGAATTTATCGGCAGCGGGGCAGGAAGAGCAGCTTTGTGAGGTAAACAATTCCACCACAACAGGCGTTTCCTGTGCATACAGATTTTGGGGGTAAAGCCCGCATATTGTAATGAATAAGGCAGCTATTAGGCTTTTATGTAACATATAAAGATATTCGGTGTTTGCGACTATAAGGTTTCATTCTATATTAGCTGAAGAATGATTGGAGCCGTAAGGAATATGAACACAAACAACAAAATAGCCACAGTCTTCGGTGGCACCGGTTTTGTCGGTCGGCAGGTGGTGCGTGAATTGGCGCAGCGTGGTTTTACGGTGAAGGTGGCAACGCGCGTGCCCGAGAGTGCTTATTTTCTAAAACCCCATGGCGTGGTTGGACAGATTGTGCCGTTTACTTGCAATTATAAAGATGAAAACAGCATCAAAGAAGCTGTGGCCGGTTCGACATATGTGGTGAATTGTATTGGCATTTTATTTGAGCGGCGCCGCGGAAAACGGTTTTGGTTTGCGCATTCTGATCTGCCCGAAATGATTGCCAAGGCCTGTAAGAAAGAAAACGTGGAGCGTTTCGTTCATATCTCGGCGCTCGGTATTGAAGGCTCGAAATCAAAATACGCGAAAACCAAGCTGGCTGGGGAGAGCGTGGTTTCCAAGGCTTTTAAACCAGCAACCATCCTGCGCCCCAGCGTAATTTTTGGCGAGGACGATAATTTCTTTAACAAGTTTGCGGAGCTGGCGCGGTTTTCACCTGTGTTGCCGCTGATTGGCGGCGGACGCACAAAGTTTCAACCGGTTTATGTTGCTGATGTCGCCGATGCGGTGATGGCGGCGTTGATGTTGCCTGCGAGGGGTGAAAAAAATCCGCAAGGTAAAATCTTTGAATTGGGAGGGCCGGAGATTGTTACATTCAAAGAAATCTATCAAAGACTTTTTGAATACACTGGCCGGACACGGAAACTGATTTCTCTGCCATGGTGGTTGGCGAAAATAGATGCAGTATTTTTGGAGCTTTTACCAAACCCGCTTTTGACCAGAGACCAGGTGGAGTTACTGAGAACTGATTGCGTCGTATCAAAAAAAGCGCAGGGTTTTGATGATCTGGACGTTCAACCTCAAGCAATGGGGATGATCTTGCCGCGCTATTTGGGACATTATCGCGCGGGCGGGCACTTTTCCGCCGCAAAGCATGCCTAGTTGCTCTTAAGGTCTGGTCGGTATATAAAAGCCATTAAAGTTAGGGAAATGAATTTTCAATGATACGTATATTTTTACTGAATTTGGCTCTGATCGCAGCTTTTACGGTTGTTCTTCCTCAAAATGGAAGCGCCGGAACCGAGCGTATTGCCGCCGTTGTTAACGAAGACGCCATCACGGTTTCGGATGTGAATGATCGCTTGCGGCTCATTATAGGGTCTGCAGGCCTGCCCAATTCCAGTGAAATTCGCGAAAAATTAAAGCCGCAGGTGATGAGCGCTTTGATTGAAGAGCAGCTTAAATTTCAGGAAGCGCGCAGGCTTGATATCATTGTTGAACAGGAAGAGATAAATAAGGCTTTTGAATCTATTGCTGCCCAGAATAAAATTCCGGCCGATAAATTTGCGGCCATGCTGCGTCAGGGCGGCATCAATCCGGGCACAATGAAAAAGCAGCTTGAATCGCAGATTATCTGGTCGAAAGTTGTCCAGCAATTGCTACGTCCACAAGTGCTTGTCAGTGATGCCGATATTGATAATTTTGTCGAAAGATTACAAGCGAGCAAAGGTAAGAAAGAATATCTGGTCGCCGAGATTTTCCTGCCGGTTGAAAGTCCGAAGGAAGAGAATAATGTGAAGCAGCTCGCGGGTAAACTTATCAGTCAGATTAAAAGCGGCAAAGCGCCGTTTTACAAACTGGCGCAGCAATTTTCAAAGTCCGCCGGTTCGGCGCAGGGCGGTGATATAGGCTGGGTCCAGCAAGGGCAGCTGCCGGAAGAGCTGGATCAGGCGCTTTTGACGATAGAAAAAAACCAAACCAGCAATATTATTCGCTCTGTGTCTGGGTATCATATTTTGTTCCTGCGGGATGACAGGCTTATCAGTGACGAAACCATTCCCTCACGCGATGAAATTGTGAGCAGGCTGGGGACGGAACGGCTGGAGCGTCTGCAACGTCGTCTTTTGCTTGATCTTAAAGCGACAGCCTTCATCGAAAACCGTGCCGGATCTTAGACACCCTTAACAAAGTGCGATAAATGGCCTGTAAATCCAGAATTTCTGCGCTTCCGCTTCTCAAATACGCAAAAGTATTCTGCGATGCGGTTCTCGAAATTCAGAATTTTCGCCGCATTTCTCTTCCTTTGTTAAGGGTGTCCGGAGCTTAAATCATGACAATGAATTTGGATTTTGACACCTTACCACCTCTAAGGGAGGTGATTGCAGAACATAATCTGCGGGCGCAAAAATCGCTGGGGCAAAACTTTCTTCTCGATCTCAATATGACCGATAAAATTGTGCGGCATGCCAGTGATATTTCGGGTGATCTTTCCGGTGTCACTGTTTTCGAAATTGGTCCGGGACCTGGTGGATTAACGCGAAGCTTGCTCAAGGCCGGGGCCGAGAAGGTTATCGCTGTAGAATATGATGAACGGGCCGTGCAGGCTTTACAGGGTTTGCAGGAAGCCGCCGGGAAACGTCTCGAAATCATTCATGGCGATGCGCTGGAGATTGACCTGATGGGGCTTGCGCCGGGGCCGCGTATGATTGTTGCCAATCTTCCTTACAATATTGCAACGCCGCTTTTGATAAATTGGCTTAGGAAAATTAGGAGCGATCCGACAAGTTATCAAAGCATGAGTTTGATGTTTCAAAAAGAAGTGGCGCAGCGTTTAGCAGCAGCGCCGGGAAACAAAACCTATGGCCGGCTGTCGGTGATTGCCGGATGGCTCTGTGATATAAACATGGCGTTTGATTTGCCTGCGTCTGCTTTTACTCCGCCGCCAAAAGTCACGTCGAGCGTTGTACAGTTTATTCCCAAAACTTTACCCGATGATGCGCCGTCTTTTGAGGCCGTTGAAAAAATAACGGCTGCTGCGTTTGGCCAGCGCCGTAAAATGATCCGTTCGTCGCTGAAGGATTATAAAGCGGGTTTTGAAGCTCTGGGGATAGACGAGACCATACGTGCGGAAGAGCTAAGCATAGAGCAATATATTCAGCTGGCGGCGCTTTAAAGCCCTTCCTTCAACCCCCGAACAAAATCAGATAGGCCAACCGCCCGGCGTCTCTTGATGCGTTCGGCATTGAGGATAAGCTGGGCTTTGGCGATGGCTTCGTCGATATCATTGTTGATAATCACGTAATCATATTCGGAATAATGCGACATTTCATCGGCGGCTTTGGCCATGCGGCCGCGGATTTGCTCCTCGGTTTCTTTGGTATCACGGGAGCGATTGCGTAGGCGTTTTTCCAGCTCGGCGCGCGAAGGGGGCAGAACAAAAACGGTGACAAGATCATCGGGCGACATTTCCGAAAGCTGCTGCGTGCCCTGCCAGTCAATATCAAAGAGGACGTCTTTTCCCTCGGCCAGTGATTGTTCAACGGGTTGGCGCGGCGTGCCATAATAATGATCAAACACTTTGGCGTGCTCCAGCATTTCGCCATTATCCACCATGTCGCGGAATTCATCCTTACCCACGAAGTAATAATCCTGACCCTGGACCTCACCGGCGCGGCGCGGTCTGGTGGTGGTTGAAATTGAAATCGTGACGTTATTATTATCGTTTTTCAAAAGCGCGCGCGCAATTGTGGTTTTGCCGGCGCCAGAGGGCGAAGACAGGACATACATAAGGCCGCGGCGCTGAAGAGTACTCAAATTTTTCTCCAAATTGCTTTTTCCATCATAAAGATAGAATATGTACGGCCAATGGCCAAGATATTTAAAAATAAGTCATTTGAACATATTGTGATTACCGGCGCGTCCAGTGGGATCGGCGCGGCTTTGGCACAGTTTTACGCCGGAGAAGGTAAGGTTTTATCGCTGATTGGGCGCAATGAGGAGAGGCTACAGGCAGTGACGGCTTTATGCGAAAAGGCGGGCGCGAAGGTTTATTCCGCGCTTATTGATGTGACAGATAGGGAGGCTTTGGCCGGGTTTTTGCTGGAAAGTGATCAAAGAAAGCCGATTGATTTGCTGATTGCCAATGCTGGGATATCAGCAGGGACCGGTGGTGTGCTGCATGGTGAGCCTGCGGATCAGGTGCGTAAAATCTTTGATGTAAACTTAACGGGTGTTCTCAATACCATTGAACCGATTTTGTCGAAAATGATGCAGCGTGGTCAGGGCCAGATTGCCCTGATGAGTTCACTGGCCGGGTTTCGTGGCTGGCCGGGGGCGCCGGCTTATTGTGCCTCCAAGGCGGCGGTAAAAGTTTATGGGGAATCATTGCGCGGTTCTTTAGCGGCTGGGGCTGATACGGGTGTCGGCGTCAGTGTTGTTTGCCCGGGCTTTGTTGAGTCGGGCATTACGGCGGTGAATGATTTTCCCATGCCGTTTTTTATGAGCGCGGAACGTGCAGCTAAAATCATTGCCAAAGGACTGGAAAAAAACAAAGGAAGGATTTGTTTTCCATTAAGAGCTTATATTATCACTTGGTTAATTGCTGCCTTGCCGGATGGACTCGCGCAGCGCATTCTGAGAGCAACACCGGCAAAATCTACGCAAGAATAAAGCAAAAGTTTCTTATGTATCAATATGTTCTATCTTCGTCTTGACAAGCCCATGGATAAGGATTGAAATGCGGGTGATTCAAGTCCTCGGTTCTTATAGTGTGTGTGGTATCTGCGTTTTAACCTGCGGTTTTTTGGGCCGCGTACGGCAGAAACATAATGGCTACGAATGTAAAAAAGGTTGAGGACAATTTAGAAGCGGTTTCCACGCTTTTAAAATCAATATCCAACAACAGACGTTTGGTTATTGTTTGCGCTTTAGCCAAAAGTGAAAAAAGTGTCGGCCAGCTTCAAAAAATTGTCAATCTTAGTCAGTCTGCCCTTTCGCAACATTTAGCCAGACTACGCCATGACGGCATTGTCAAAACAAGGCGTAGCGCGCAAACGATTTATTATTCAATCAAGTGCACAAAGGCCGAGCAGATTCTTAAAAGCATCAATAAAATTTATGATGATTAACTTTACGTGGTGGCCTGACCGGTGTCAGGATTTCTCGGTATGAATTTCTCCAAAACCTCTTTCGGTTTTAAATCTTCCAAATTTTCTTTTTGAAGTATCCGAACATTTTCACCTTGCAAGCCGTGTTTAATGGGGTTGCTATAGCCTGAATACAAGGCCAAACAAGGACAGCCGGTGGCGGCGATCAAATGCATCGGGCCGGTATCATTGCCAATGGTAGCAGTAGCATTTCTGGCGAGCACAGCGATTTGTAAGAGCGAGGTTTGGCTTGTTAGATCGAGACATGCCGGATAGGATTTTGAAATAGCGCCGGTCACATCCGATTCATTTTCTGTGCCGAGAAGAACGATTTGATAGCCTTGAGAGGCAATTGTTTTTGCGAGGTCGCTATAATATTCTGTAGGCCAGCGTTTTTGTGGATGCTCTGGTGCCGATCCCGGTACGAATAAGACGTAAGGGTCTTCTACATTAAAGTTAGTGATATTCGCTTTCATCCAGGAAAGATTATCAATAGAAATATCTTTTATGCCGGCAAGAGCAAGCGTTTGTACATGACCGTCATAGGCATGACCCGCACTCCTCTCGGGCGAGTCATTTCTGTGTGATGCGCCTTTGGCGGCACCAACCCATTCGGGCTTTTGGGAGCCGGAAAGGAGTTTCAGATATAACGATGTGCGGTCATTGTTTTGTAGATCATAAACCCTTGTAAATCTGCCCTGAGTAAGCTTTTTGCGCAAACTCATCCAGCCCGAAATATTGAGCTTTCCCGGCTTTTTATCGATCCAGATATGATTGAAATAACCGCAACCTTCCGCGAATTCTTTGTAAGGCGCCGTTGTCATCAATGTTATTTCGGCGTCTGGGTGGTGCTTGCGGATGGCCGCCATCGGCCCCAGCGCCTGAATAAAATCACCGAGCGCGCCGAGTTTAATCACCAGTATCTTTTTGTGATCGGCCATAGTTATTCCGCGGCGGTTTTGATGTCAGGTGATTTTCTTTGTGTATGAAATGGTTGTTGACCGCCAGCGGCTTTCCCGATTTTTTTCTGCAGAATTTCTGCATAAACATCGAGCGTCGCATCACACATCTGTTCACGTGTAAAGTGTTGGGCAATGTGCGCCATGGCGCGGGTGGCCAAAATGGCACGCTGGTTTGCTGTTAAAGACAAAGCCTCTTCAATCGCCTGGGCCAAAGCGTCAGGGTCTGACGGCGGTACCAGCCAGCCGGTTTCGCCACGGACAATGGTTTCCTGCGCTCCGCCGTGATCGCTGGCAATGATTGGTCTGCCCATGGCTTGCGCTTCGACGGGTACGCGGCCAAATCCTTCGGGGTCGGTGGAGGCCGAGACCACCACACCGGCCAGCATATAAGCCGCCGGCATATCATTACAGTGATCGACAATTCGTATTCTGCTTCCGAGATTTTTGGAGCTTATGGCTTCCTCAAGTTCTTGACGGTAGGCGTTGCGTCCCTGGTCTGAGCCGATCAGAACGCAAAAAACATCGGTGCGGTGCAAACGGGCGATCGCATCGATTAAAACATGATGGCCTTTCCAGCGTGTAATGCGTCCCGGCATCATAATAATATTGGCACCATCGGGGATGCGCCATTTTTTCGATAGGGTGATCAGGCGCTCGGGCGTTACGGCCGTCGGGTGGAATTTTTCCAGCGCAATGCCGCGCGGGATGATGCGGATTCGCGCTTCACTGATGCGATAATTTTCTTTGAGGTAAATCGCTACATAATGCGAAATGGCGATGACAATTTCACCATAGGCAACCGCGCCGTTATACATGCGCTTGGCCTCATTGGCGATATTATAGGGCGCGTGACATGTGGTGATAAAATGTGCATCGGTGTTTTTACAAGCGCGCCAGGCGCTCCAGGCCGGGGCGCGGCTGCGGGCATGAACAATGCTGACATTATAGCGCTTAATCAATGTGCGCAGCTTTTGGATGTTTTGCCACATCACGAGCGGGTTTTTGCTGTGAACCGGCAGATCAATATGAACTGCACCGATGCGCGCCAATTCATGAATGCGCGAACCGCCATGCGAGACAATAATAGCCTGTGCCCCGGCTGTGGTTAGTGCTGCTGCCATATCAATGCAGCCCTGCTCCGCCCCGCCGGGGCCAAGCTCAGGGATAATCTGCATAATCACGGGTTGTACAGGCACAGAATTCATCGTTACTATATATAGCTATGAACGTAAAAAATCCAGAGATCAGCGCGTCTGAGACACAATATCTTATCCGTGAAAACAGGCCGAAACTGGCTTATATTCATTCGCCTGCGGCAAAGGGGCGCGAAAATGATCCGCTTGTCATGTTTTTTGGCGGGTTTATGTCGGATATGAACGGCACCAAGGCAACCCATTTGGAGCAGCAATGCAAAGCGCGCGGACAAGGCTTCCTGCGTTTTGATTATTCCGGTCACGGTCTTTCGGAAGGAGAATTTATCGATGGCACAATCGGTAGCTGGAAAGAAGACGCGCTGGCTATGTTTGATCATATGGTGAAGGGTCCGGTGGTTCTGGTTGGTTCGTCGATGGGCGGCTGGATTGCGCTCCATCTCGCGCTGGAAAGAGCAGATAGCGTGCAGGGGTTGATTGGCATTGCCGCTGCGCCTGATTTCACGCAAGGCATGTACCATGAATATTTAACCGATGAACAAAAGCAGGAAATTCAGGAAAAAGGTCACACCGAATTGCCCAGTGATTACGATGCGCCATACATCATTACGCGCGCACTGATTGAGGATGGAAAAGCACAGTGTTTGCTGGATAGAGAGCATGAAATCAGCATTCCCATGCATTTGGTGCAGGGCAAGCAGGACGTGCAGGTTCCCTGCGAAACGGCGCTTAAGATCAAGGAAATGTTTAAGGCTTCAGACGTTAATATCAGTTTTATTGATGATGGTGATCACAGCCTGTCGCGGCCAGATGATCTTGTGCTGATTGACAAAGAAATCCGCAAGCTTTCAGGAATATCCGGACCGTAAATTATTACTTCCTTTTATATTTAAAAGTATTTTTCTTGTTCCTGGATTCAAAGGAGAGGTCTTTGCTTCCTTTTTTGCCGCGCATATGCTTGGGCGTTTTTTCGCCATTACCGGCAAAGGATTTTATAACAAAGGTAATGACGGAAATGATGCCGGCAAAAATCAGTCCGACAACAACAGCCTTCTGCGCCAAAAGAAAATTGATTTTGCCCCAGACATCCTGATCGACAGCTTGAACAACCCATTTATAGCTTTCTGGATGATATTGCGTCCAGATAAAGCCCAAACTGGCAAAATAAGAGAAAATCCCCTTATCGTCCGGGTCGCCTGTCATCAGGGATGGGCGTGTTTCAATTCCATCATTTATGACAAAAAGATAAATATCATGGCCCAGCGCCGCAATGGCAGGCAGGAGAACGATAAACATGAAAATACGCATAGAGCACACTCCGGCTTTGTTATTAAATCCTAAAGAGCAGTGTAGCAATGAATGGTCCCGGCGAAAAGCATTCAAATACTTGAATTTTACGGTGTCTAAAGCTAGGGTTCAGCCTCTATTGGCCCAGATGGGCCTTTGTGGGTGTTGTGGCCCCGTTTGCGTAAGCAAACAAGCTTTTTGAGCGAGGCCACGTCACTTCAAGGTGTCGTGGCCGAGTGGCTGAAGGCGCACGCTTGGAAAGCGTGTATACGTTTATAGCGTATCGTGGGTTCGAATCCCACCGACACCGCCATTTTATATGGCCTCTAAACCACTAAGGAGAAAACAATGTTTCGTGCTGTTCTGGCTTTTATTATCGCTGTTTTTCTTGTTTCTGTGCCGCAGGTGCAAGCTGAGGAAAATGTTTTGCGTCTCTACACATTGGATTGCGGCAAGGTCAAAGTGCTTGATGCCAATATCATGGACGATACGGATTCCTATACCGGATCGCTTAATTTGGTGGCGTCCTGTTACCTCATCCAGCACGGTGAAGATTATATGCTCTGGGATGCGGGTTTTAATCCCGAGGCGATTGCGGGCGTTAAAGACACCGATATGTTCCAGCCGAAAATTGAAAAGACGATTGCGGAATCAATCGCTGAGATTGGTCTTCAAATTTCCGACATAAGCAAAATCGGGATCAGCCACAATCATTTCGATCATATTGGTCAGGCGAATGTTTTTAAAGATGCCAAACTTTTAATCGGTGCCGCGGATTTCGATGCGCTGTTTGCGGCGGAGCCTGCCGAAGGGCTGCATCCGGCTTTCATCGATGAATGGAGCGATGGTGAGAATGTGACAAAACTGAGCAGCGATCATGATGTGTTCGGTGATGGCTCTGTGGTTATTCTTTCCATGCCGGGTCATACGCAAGGCCACCAATCATTACAGGTGAATTTGAAAAACGCCGGCCCGGTGATTTTAAGTGGCGATTTGTATCACTTCAAAGACAATTATGAGCATGGTCGGATGCCGGACTTTAACTGGAACCGCGAAGAAACACTGGCTGCGTTTGAGAGCATGAAGAAACGACTGGTCGATACTGGCGCACGTTTTATTATTCAGCACGATCCTGCGGATTTTGCTTCGATGCCGAAAGCGCCCGCCTATCTTGATTAGGCCTAAAGCAATGCCTTCACAGCCTCCGCCGGGCGGCAGATGGCGGCGCCTTTATCGGTGACCACTATGGGGCGCTGGATGAGGATTGGGTGGGCGACCATGGCTTCGATTAGCTTGTCGCGGCTTAAGTCCGGGTTATCAAGGCTCAAATCTTTGTAAATAGATTCCTTTGCCCGCATCGCTTCGCGCGGCTCCACCCCTATTTGATCAAGCAGTTTGATAAGCTCTTCTTTTGTTGGGGTGTCCTTGAGATAGTTGATCAGTTCTGGCTCATGCCCGGCTTCGTTTAGAATCGCCAACGTGTTCCTGCATGTTCCGCATTTCCCGTTATAATAAATTTTTGTCGCCATTTTTAACCTCTTTAGGTTGTAAGGGTAGCCTAATTAAAGGCTAGGGGTTGTAAAATATCCACTTATATAGCCGTTAATTTGACAAGATTAAAAAAACGCGTCAACCTTCTCTTAGAGTTTACTATCAAAATGAGTTTCAAAATGCGTATGAGTTCCTCTCCATTATATCTTTTGGCTGGTTGGCCTCCGCTTAGCAATGATAGCGAGGAAGAGTCAGTTAAAAAGGAAGCTTCCGGAGAATAGCAACAATTTTTCGTGTCCGGTCACTAAAGAGGCTTGGTGTATAGTAAGCCCCGGCGGCACGCTTGCTGATTTCACTCAAAGTCGGATACGCAACGATTGTACTGGTCAACGCGCCAATCTTCAGCCCCTGCGAAATCGCCAAACCCCATGTGCTAATCAGCTCACCCGCATGCGCACCGACAATACCGGCACCGAGAATTTTACCTTTGTGATTTGTTATTACTTTGATCATCCCTTCGGTACGGTTTTCGGCCAGGGCACGATCGTTTTCTTTAAATGTCCATTTGGTAACTTTGATTTTATCGCCGTGTGCCTTACGGGCCATCTCCTCTGTCATGCCGACATTGGCAAGCTCCGGGTCGCTATAAGTCACCCAGGGCAGAGCCTTAAAATCGACTTTGGCCGGGACTTTAAAGATAGTGTTCCTGATGATAATCCCGGCGTGATAACCGGCGACATGGGTGAATTGTGGTCCGCTGGCAACATCACCGGCTGCGAAGATATGTTTTTGTGATGTTCGCAGGCGTTTATCGGTTTTGATCCCTCTACGGTCATATTCAACACCCGCCTGTTCAAGACCTAGCCCGTCAGTATTAACTTTACGTCCAGCGGCGACCAAAAGATGTGTCCCGTTTATTACTTCTTTTTTACCGTTTTTATCAATCACAACATCGATATTCTCAGTGCCTTTATGCTGCACTTTTTCAACTTTCACATTTTCGATGAACTGTACGCCTTCATTTTGAAGAGAGCGGCGCACGACATCAACCAGTTCAGGGTCGTCATTGGCCAAAATAGATCCCATATCAAGCACGGTAACGTCAGAACCAAGTCGCCTGTGGGCCTGTGCCATTTCAACGCCAATCGGCCCGCCGCCGATAATGATGAGATGAGACGGTTTTGCGCGCAGCGCAAAAATATTTTCGTTGGTAAGAACTTTATCTGGCTCCAGCCCCTCAATCGGTGGAACGGACGCACGCGAACCTGTAGCAATCACAAAATATCTTGCGGTGATTTTCTGATTGCCTGCCTTTAAAGTTTTACTGTCGATAAATTCACCGTGTTCGCGGAAAACTTTCACGCCAAGACCTTCAAAGCGCTCCTGTGAATCATGTGGCTCAATTTTTCCGATGACATTAAAGACATGATCTTTGACGTCTGAAAAATTGATGCTGGGCTCTTGTGGCGCGATGCCAAATTTTTCGGACTTGCGGAAATTTTGTGCGGCTTTGGCAGCTGCCAGCAAGGCTTTCGACGGTACACAGCCGGTATTCAGGCAATCGCCGCCCATCTCGCCTTTCTCTATAAGCGCGACATCAAGCCCAAGTTGCGCCGCCCCGGCAGCGACAGACAGACCGCCTGATCCTGCACCGATGACGCAAATATCGACATGTAAATTTTTGCTCATGACTTTTTGTTCTTCCATTGTTTATACAGCGTCGGGATCAGCGCAAAAACGCCGAGTAATCCAAACGCCAATAATGTTTGTGTAGAGACCAGATCCTTTAATGATTCAATTTCGCCCAGTGTTTCGCCAACATTTACAAAAACGAACGTGCCGGGCAGGATACCAAAAAATGTGGTCAGGGCAAAAATTCGTAAGGGCACGTTAAACAATGCCGGAACGATATTCACGAGCACAAAAGGAAAAAGCGGCACCAGCCGCATGAACAAGAGATAACCGACGGCGTTTTCTTTCATATTATGCGCTATCTTGTTGTAAAGGCTCCCTGCCTTTTCGCGCAGGGTTGTGCCAAGAGATGTTTTGGCGATGGTAAAAATAACGCACGCACCGATTGTTGCGCCGCTGACCACCAGCAACGTGCCAACCCACTTGCCAAATAAAAAACCACCCAGCAAAGTCAAAAGCGTGGCAATCGGCAGAGACAAAGACACCGCCCCGGCATAAATCCCGAGAAAGCCGAGCGCTGATAACACCGGATTTGCGTCTGTATAGCCCTGAAACCTTGCCTTTTGCTCTTGCAGGCTCTCAAGGCTCAGCAATTTGTGCCAATCATTGCTATACGCCAGCCCAATCAAGCAGGCCAGTATAACAAGCGGCAGCCAGCGCCGAATATGGGGTAAAATTGCTTTCATTTTTACTTTTGCCTCAAAATCCACTACCAATAGGTTCGTAAGCCTATAGAGGATGTTACAAAAACAAAACCCAATAGATCGGAACCCCATTATGAGCGCTACAAAAACAGTTTTTACCGTTTCTTCTCTGGCCCTCGCTTTGTTGTTCGGCGGCGGTGTTTTTATCCTGATGAATTTGGGCGATATCGCCAAAAATATGGCAGAAAAAATTGCCAGTGAAACATTGGGGGTTTCTGTTTCGATTGGTACAGTTGATGTCGCTTTGCAGGACAAGACTGTTACGGTTTCAAATATTAAAGTCGGCAACCCGAAAGGTTATAAGGGCCGCCATGCCGCAACAATTCAAACAGTTTATCTAAAGGCCGACACACTTTCGCAGGTGCTTTTGAAATTTAATGACATCAGTGTCAGTGGTTCAGAGGTCTATCTGGAAGTGAAAGAAAGCGGCACCAATCTGACGGATATTAAAAAGACGGTAAATTCAAAAGCGGCTAAAGGTGATAAAGCGGCGCAGCAAATCAAGGTCATTATCGAACAGATGAAGATTGAAAAAATGCGTGTTCATCCCAGTGTTCTTTTGGCGGGTCTGGGCGATCTGGCGCCGATTACTCTGCCGACCATTCGCCTGAACAATATTGGTACAAAAGAAAACGGCGTGTTAGCACGCGAGGCAATCGGTCAGATCTGGCAAAGTATTTCCGGTGAGGTCAGTAAAAGCGCCAACAGCGCCGGGTTTTATCAAGGAATTTCACCTGATGCGCTTGAAGATATCGGTGTTGGTCAAATCAAGGGTTTCAAAGAGAATTTCTCAAAAGATATTGGTGACCTGAAGAAAAGTCTTTTTGGTGATTAAGCAGGTTGTTCCTGTAGCTTTTTCTCTCTGGCCAGACAGCTGCGCCAGTTCAAAACATGAAAAACTGTTCCGGCGATTGTGCTGACAAGAGCGATGGCAAAAAATATACCTTTCACATCGTAGAGCATATTGCCGACATAAACCGCCGGAATCATGAGCACCAGCATCTTGATAACAATCATAAAAAAGGATCTTTGCGGCAGGCCCATGGCATTAAAGGCTGAAGCCCAGCCGATCAGCAAATTACTAAAGGCGTAGGAAAACGGCACAATCCAGAAAAATAAGGCGGCGTAACCGATCACGATTGGATCATCAGAAAACAGCCCGGCAATCGGCTTGGCCAGCAGTCCGAGAACAACCGCAATTAATAGTGACCAGGCAACATTAAAGCCTATCGACAGTTTCAGGGCCTCATGAACACGGTCAAATTTCCCGGCGCCCCAGTTCTGGCCGATGATGGGGGCCATGCCGATCGAAAGTGCCATCAGAATAATAAAGGCAAACGCTTCGATTCTTGTGACGACACCAAATGCCGCAACAGCTTCTATATTATGTGAGGCCAGCAGCGTCAGAATAATGGCATTTACAAAAGGATGTACGGCATTGGTCAAACCAGCGGGAATGCCAATGAATAAAAGACGTTTGATAGAATTCCAAAAAGATTCATGGCGCAAAGCTTTGCCAAAGCACAGCAGTTTTTTATGAACGTACAACACGTACACACCGGCAATAGCGGCAATGCCATTGGCAAAAACGGTTGCAATGGCCGCGCCCTGCAGCTCCAGCCGCGGGAATCCCCAAAGCCCAAAAATCAACAAAGGGTCGAGGATGATGTTCACAACTGCTACCGTCATCATAATAAGAGCGGGAAGAACCGTATCACCTGTGGCTCTTATCGCTGCATTACCAACAAGGGGCGTTGTCACAAAAACACTGCCGGCAAACCAGATGATCATATAGTCACGGATGAGCGGTATCATCTGTTCATCAGCGCCCATCAGGCGGAAAATCGGGTCATGCAGAGCAATGCCGATTAAAGCCAGGACAATACCCAGTCCAAATACAAAAATCAGGCCATGTGTGGTGACACATCGGACCGTTTTCATGTCGCCCTCACCGACCAGGCGGGAGGCTACGGAAGACATGGCGATACCAAAGCCCATAATCAGACTGAAAATCAGGTAAGTGAGCGGGAAGGTAAAACTGATGGCTGCGAGTGGTTCTGTGTCCGGCAGTTGGGCAATGAAATAGGTATCAACCAGCTGAAAGCTGATAATTGCAAACAGCCCCCATATCATCGGCACGGTGAGACGGATTAGGTGCTGTTTTACTGGCCCTGTTGTCAGGTCACCTTTATTCGCGTATGGCAGGGTTTTTTTATTGCCCATAATTGTCAATTTGTTGTTTTGAGGATGTCTGTTCCTAACGCAAGGATAACGACCCTAACCGATTTTCAGCAAAAGTCACGCTTTTAAGCTGCATCCACTCACCTAAAAAACACAATAAAATCAAGGCATTAAAAAGACATAAAGTTTACATTTAAATTACATAAAATGTTAACCTTCTTAATTTAACATAATACTATGGTATGGGGAGTTTAGCAGCTTGGGTTTAAAGGCGTAAATTTCCCAATAAAAAATAAATAAAAAAAATAAAACGCGGGGCACACAAAATGATACCAACAAATAATGATGATAGTCTGATCTTTTCAGGCACTTTAGGGCAACTCACAACAACGCTGGTCAATGCCTATAGCGGCGACATCATCGAAATTTTTGATGAAACGTTTAACGTCAATAACACCGCTTATGACGGGCTTGGTGGTATAGACACAATGTTTATGACGAATTTTGGTGATTATCTTGCAGTCGATAACGGTGTTGGCATGCAGGTCTTTAACAATATCGAGATCATTATTGCCGGCAGTGGCGGTGATGTCATCGATCTTTCAAGCAGCACCAGCATACTAGGCGACGTTATTATTCTGGGCGGTGCCGGGGATGATATCCTTTGGGGCAATGTTGGCAATGATACAATTTTGGCGGCATCAGGCGATGATATTGTCGATGGTGGTCCGGGCAACGATACTATTGATGGTGGAGGCGATAACGACAAAGTTGGTGGCGGCCTCGGCGATGACACCGTTGAAGGCGGCTCCGGCAATGATATCCTTTACGGCGGCCATGGTGTTCTGCAACATATTCTTGATAAACAATTTAGCGATTCACTGATTTTTCCGGATCTGCAGGAAGGCGTTAATATCGTCAACCTTGTGCCGCCCGGAACGCCCAATCTGGGTATCGTTCAGGGCAATCTCTCGATTGATTTTGATACCACTGTTGAGCTGACATTCCGTGACGGGTTTGCGGGCTATAACAATACGCTTGGTGCGTATGAAGTGGCGGCAGACGGCACGATGATTTCAACAACAGTCTTTTGGGGTAATGTTAAAGATGCCGGTATTGATACCACGCACGTCATTGATATGCCGCTGGGTAGCAATGGCGGCGATTTCGGGTTTTTCATTATTGCCAATGGTGATCGCGTTAATAACGGTTATACAGGCCTTGATATCACAGGCGATGGTGTTTTGAGCTTTGTGTTTGACCTTGGTGGTGTTGGTGAGCGCGCTGCAACGGTTTTTGATGATGGCAATTTTATCTCTCTGGTTTATGATGATGGTGTTACGCAAGCAGTTCTAAACGGCCCTGTCTATCACACAACGGATCGTGGCGGTTCTCCTGATTTGAACCCGGATGGCGTGACCCATGCTGTGTCGGGCCTGGTTTCAGAAGGCAATGATAATGCGTTGCGTATTGGCTTTGAAGACTTGCCCAATCTGGGTGATGCAGATTTCGAAGACGTTCTTTTTGACCTCGATATTACGCCTGTGATTATACCGGGCATTAACGGCACCGGCAATGACAAACTGCTTGGCGGCACCGGCGATGATATGCTTTACGGCGAAGACGGTGACGATATTCTCAGTGGTGGTGCCGGTATAGACATCATGTCGGGTGGTGTTGGTTCCGATCAATTTATCTACAAACAATTGGATGGCCTTACCGATACAATCACAGATTTTGAAATTGGTGTTGGCAATGACGCTATCAATTTAACCGATATTCTAAGCGGCTATGATGACGGTGTTGATGATATCAATAACTTTATACACCTGATTACCAATGGCTCTGATACGGAAGTACAGGTCAATTCCGATGGTGATATCGGCGGTGCCTTTACAACTGTGGCGTTGTTGGAAGATGTCGCACTGGTCGTTGGTTTGAATGATTTGATCAATGACGGCAATGTTGTTGTTGATACAAGTGTCGTGCTTTAAATTCTGTCGACATTCTTCGATAAATAGGCTGCAAGCCAAACGTTTCTGCGCTTCCGGGTCGCATGTACCAGAATGTACATTTACGCTTCCGGTTCTCGAAACGTTTGGCTTTCGCCGTATTTCTCTTTGAATGTCGACAGAATTTAAATGGCGAGGCTCTTCATGAATTCTCGCGGTTTCTTTATGGGTCTGCTAAAGTTTCTCCTATGAGCAAAGCTTACGATACTCTTTTTTATCCTTTGAATACCGGAAGTCTTCAGCCCCCGGGACAAGATCACTCTGTTTTGTTCATCAATGCAGCGCTTTGTGACGGGCTTAATTTAATAAAGTCTGCGGAGCTGACCCTACAGCAATATTTTAAACCTCGTGCGTCTGCTTTGCAGGAACAAGGCTATAGCGTTCTATCTGAAATTCCGAAAAGTGAGGAAACATTCGATTATATTTTTGTGGCAACGCCGAAAAATAAAATCGAAACGCAATATCTTTTGGCCAAAGGGCTAAAAATGCTAAGCGATGGGGGGGTGCTTGTGTGTGCTGCCTCCAATGATGCCGGCGGCAATCGCCTCGCCGGGTTTTTTGAAGATCTCAGTGTTGAAAATACCGGCCAGGAATCCAAACACAAGGGGCGGGTTGTCTGGGGTAAAAACTCTCCAAAAATTGATAACAATAAGATCGAAGAATGGATCGAAGCGGGCGCACCGCAGAACATTTTAGACGGGCAGTTTCATTCCGTCCCGGGGATATTCGGCTGGAATAAAATCGATAAAGGCTCTGAGATTCTGGTGCAAAGCCTGCCCGTTGATTTGAGCGGGAATGGTGCGGATTTTGGCTGCGGCTACGGTTATTTATCTGATCATGTGCTGCGACATAACCCGGCAATTGAAAACCTGACATGCGTCGATGCGGATTTCAGGGCGGTCGAATTCTGCCGCCAAAATCTCGAGCGTCTGGGTCATAAGGCGCAGATGCGTTATTTCTGGGAAGACCTGACGCGGCCGGCTTTGGGCCTAAGGGATATCGACTGGATTGTGATGAACCCGCCTTTTCATGAGGGAAAGGCCAGTGATATTTATATTGGGCAGGCGTTCATCAAAACAGCATCACAGAGCTTAAGGCCCGGCGGTACACTCTGGATGGTTGCCAATACCGGATTGCCTTATGAAGAGATACTGAAATCAGAGTTTGGAAATTGCAGCAAAAAACATGAAAAGAAAGGTTTTAAAGTCTACGTCGCAACAAAATAAAAGGAGAGGTTACACGTAGTACAAAATAGCGTTTTCTTCCATTTCTGTAACTTGTTCTATAACGCGTTGTAGTTTCTTTTCATCGTGCAGAGCTTGTTTGTTGAGCCCGGTTTCCCGGCCAACCATGTAATAAATCGATTCAAGCGTAACTTCGCCGCCGGTGCCGTTTTCTTTTACAAAATGAGCCATAGACGAATCCATTGTAATGATTGATTTATCAGGTTGATTTCGTTTGCGCATATGTTCATTGGTCAAATGCACAATCAACATCAACGAGACATTTGAGATTTTCGTTTGATGGTGCTTTTCAAAGCCCGGCCGTAGGGACTTCAAAATATTATAAGTTTCAATTGTGTTTGGAACGCTTAAAAAGACTTTTTGAAAACGTCGGTCAAGCGCCGGGTCAGTCGCCACATACATACGAAATTCATCGAGCGTCGTCGCGCCGATGACCATGAGATCTCCAGCGGTCAAATAAGGTTTCATCACATCGGATAAACCTTTGTAAGCGCTGCCCTCACAATTGGGCATGATCTGGTGAACTTCATCAAGAAACAGGATAATACGAGGGTTCTCTGGATTGTGGTAGCGCTCGGCCACGCCCTTACATATAGGGATAAAGCGTTCCTGGAAATCAGCCGGGCCATTGGTACCCGCCGCCATACGTGCGAGATCAATTTCCAGCACCCGGGCATCAACCAGATAGTCAGGTACATCTTCGGCCACAATTTGTTGTGCCAGCGCGACAACCATGGCGGTTTTACCAACACCCGCTGGTGCGAGCAGTACGGCGTTTTTCCGCCCCTTCTGCATAAGAATCAGAATGGTTTCATCAACTTCCCGGTCGCGGCCTTCAATCGGGCCAAAGCGGCCTTGGCGCGCCAGATCAGTAAAATCCGTGCAATATGTACGAAAAAGCTCTTCGAGCTCATCGTTTGTGACCAGATAACTCCATTGTTCTGACATGTGTTGTCCTCAATATCGCCGTGTTTGTTCAGTTTAACATGATTGTATTCAGATTACTCGCCCCATTATCCTAGCGGGAGAGTGTTAAGACTTCGTTTCTTTGATTTACGTAATAATATCTTTTTTGGTATAGCCCTGAGCGTAAAGCGCGGCGGTGAGGTCGCCATGGATAATGGCGTTGTGAACTTCATTGGCGACAGCTGGTTTGGGATGATAACCAATACCCATGCTGGCCATTTTGAGCATCGGGATATCATTGGCGCCGTCACCGATGGCGATGCTGTCATTTTCGGTGAGGCCGAGATCCGCCGTATATTGTTTGAGGAACTCAACCTTGGAAAATTTATCGAGGATGGGCTCGTGAACTATGCCGGTTAATTTACCGTCATTCATTTCAAGATTGTTACCATGGTGATGATCAAAGCCGACACGTTCAGCAATGGCGCTGGTAAAAAATGTGAAGCCGCCCGAAACCAAAACGCAAGTCGCATTTTCTTTGTTCATTGTCTTAACCAAAGTTTCCGCGCCGGAACTTAAGACCATTTGATCCAATGTCTCCTGAAGCTTTTCGGCGTCTAGATCTTTGAGCAAACCAACACGTTTATGTAGCGCCTCAGCGAAGTCCAGCCTTCCTTCCATTGCTTCCGTAGTAATGGCGGCGATCTCATCTTTTAGCCCCGCATAGGCGGCCAACTCATCCAGTGTTTCTTCTTCGATGATGGTGCTGTCCATATCCGCGAGCAGTAATTTTTTCTGACGGTTTTCTGATGGGTTGGCAAAGACATCAATTTTATCGTCTGTACAAAATTCCCGTAGATGTGACATCAAGGCACTTTGTGGTCGTTCCGCCAAACCAAGATCAACCGCGCGTCCTTTGGCAAGCCACTCCGGTTTGCCTTCCCATTTAAAATTGTAAAACCCAAGGATCTTTTCCATCTCTTTGATATGAGCTTTGGAAATATCTGGGTTGCCTTCAGAGGCAACGAGCGTAATTACATGTGTCATGATTTTGCTATTTTAGTTTGAACTTTTCAAATTTTAACATGGAGGACGAGGAGGACACAGACAATACACAATAATAATAAAAAACTCCGTGATCTTCCGCCTTCGTTAAAACTTCGGCGGACAAGCTGTGATCTCTGTGTTAAAAATACTTTCTGTTACTTACAGGATGCCACGCTAAATACTTAAAGGTAGTTAACAAATCATGGAAAAACCTCCACAAAAACCAAGCCAAAAACCACAAAATCCCTGTTTTTCATCCGGCCCCTGCGCCAAACGCCCCGGCTGGAGCCTCGAAGCGCTGAGCGGGGCGATAACGGGCCGCTCGCATCGGGCGGGCCCCGCCAAAGCTAAACTCAAGGAAGCCATTGAAAAACAAAGAAAAATCCTTGGAATTCCCGAAAATTACAAAATCGGCATTGTGCCGGCTTCAGACACCGGCGCCTTTGAAATGGCGCTGTGGTCGCTTCTGGGCGCCCGTGGCGTTGATGTATTGGCGTGGGAGAGCTTTTCCAGCGGCTGGCAAAGCGACATCACAGGGCAGCTAAAGCCCGATAATGTGGCACTCCATGAGGCAGATTACGGCGTTTTACCGGACCTGTCGAAGGTGAATTTTGAAAACGACGTGGTGTTTGTGTGGAATGGTACGACCTCGGGCGTGCGTGTGCCCGATGGTGACTGGATTGATTCCGGGCGCGCCGGTTTGACACTTTGCGATGCGACCTCTGCGGTGTTTGCTTATGATATGCCGTGGGACAAATTGGATGTCACGACATGGAGCTGGCAAAAAGTTTTGGGCAGTGAAGGCGCGCATGGGATGATTGTATTATCACCGCGCGCGGTAGAGCGGCTCGAGAGTTACACGCCGCCATGGCCACTGCCAAAAATTTTCCGCCTGACGAAAAAGGGCAAATTGATCGATGGAATTTTCGTCGGTGAAACGATTAACACGCCATCGATGCTGGCGGTGGAAGATTGCCTTGATGCGCTGAACTGGGTCGAAAGCATTGGTGGCCTTGATAAAACTATTGCCAGATCGGCGGCCAGTTTTAACGCGATTGAAAACTGGGTGGGCAAAACGGACTGGATTGATTTTCTTGGTGTTGATCCGGCAACACGTTCAACTACATCTGTCTGTTTAAAAATTTCCGACCCGTGGTTTGCGGATCAGGATAGCGAAAACCAAACATCGTTTATCGGTGAAATGTGCAAAACGCTCGACAAAGAAAATGCGGCGTTTGATATCAAGGGTTATCGTGACGCCCCGCCAGGCCTGCGCATCTGGTGCGGCGCAACGGTGGAGCCTTCGGACGTCGAAGCCCTCCTGCCCTGGCTCGAATACGCCTTCGCCACCACGAAAGAGCAACAAACCTCATAAATACCGAATCTGTGGACAATCCATAAAAACCCGCGCGGTGGACTCTGAGAGTCCCTGCGACAGGAGTAAACTAGGTCGATTCTGGAGGGGCCGGTCTGGAGACGTGCTCGGAATTCCCACTCGTGTCACTGGGGTCCAATCCCCCACGGCTCCACCAGATCAACTTAAGATTTACAGTTTCCTCAAGCGAGGGAATGGAGCGGGGTTCTACGCCCGCAGACAGGTCACTTTCGTTAGCACGGGGTGGCCTGTCTTCTTTTTTGTAAATCTATATATGTAATTTTTTTTCAGTAGCTCCGTTAACTAAGTTGACACCTTGTTCGCAACTTGTCCAGTTTCATGTTGCTTTAATGTTGTTTTCATGTTGCTTTATTAATCCTTGTTATCTTTGTCTTTTCTACCGTTATCCACAGACATGTTCTTTTCGTGTTCTTGTTTTTTATGGGGTTTCGGGCCGGATTCCAGCATCTTCTTTAGCCATGATAGGGGAAGTAGAATAAAGGAATATATTCCTTGACTAAAAAGTCATCATGCTGTATATTCGGGCATGGTTTTCACGGCAAAAATTTACAACACACAAAATTACCAAAATCGTCATTGCGAGGCCCTTGGGCCGAAGCAATCCAAAGCTACAATCATAAAGGTTGGATTGCTTCGTCACTTCGTTCCTCGCAATGACGGTCTGTGTCCATTCGTGGTTTATTCGAATATGAAAACCCATTTTTCGTGGAACAGACTGTTAAACATGACATAATAATGATCCCCCGCCCCCTCCGCCTAAAAATGGCGAACGAAAAGAAGGAAGGTGTTTTTAATAAAAAAATCAAAGCGTTACACTTCCCCAAAATCGCGCTTGCTTTCCCCCTCGTACCTGCTACATCTGGACGCCTGTTTTCATGAACAAGACAAAATCGTGAGGTAAATTATGGCTCCTAAAGTTCTCATCAGCGACAAGCTGGACAATCTGGCTGTTGAAATTTTCGAAAAAAATGGCTGCGAGGTTGATTTCAAACCCGGCCTGTCCCCCGAGGAACAACTCAAAATCATTGGCGATTATGACGGCCTTGCGATCCGCAGCGCGACAAAAGTCACGCCGGAAATGATTGCCGCCGCAAAAAATCTCAAAGTGGTTGGCCGTGCCGGAATTGGTGTTGATAATGTCGATATTGCATGCGCAACCGAGGCCGGTATCGTTGTCATGAACACGCCATTTGGCAATTCAATCACCACCGCCGAACATGCCATTGCGATGATGTTCTCGCTGTCGCGCCAAATTCCACAAGCCAACGAATCAACGCATCAGGGCAAATGGGAAAAATCAAAATTCATGGGCAAGGAGCTTTACGGCAAGAATTTGGGCCTGATCGGCTGCGGCAATATCGGCTCTATCGTGGCTGACCGGGCGCTGGGGCTGAAGATGCATGTGCTGGCTTATGATCCGTTTCTGACCGATGAGCGCGCGGTCGAGATTGGTGTTGAAAAGGTTGAACTGGATGAGCTTTACAGCCGCGCCGATTTTATCACGTTGCATGTGCCAAAAAATGATCACACCAAAAATATGATCAACAAGGACGCGCTTGCTAAAATGAAAGAAGGCGTACGGAT
Source organism: Alphaproteobacteria bacterium (assembly GCA_021775965.1). Taxonomy (GTDB): domain Bacteria; phylum Pseudomonadota; class Alphaproteobacteria; order Micavibrionales; family Micavibrionaceae; genus UBA5701. The sequence goes on along the minus strand of JAJFGV010000043.1, from coordinate 190,098 downwards.
TATCAACTGCGCGCGCGGTGGTTTGATTGTTGAAAGCGATTTGAAAGACGCACTGGATAGCGGCCATGTTGCTGGCGCCGCGCTGGATGTTTTCGAGGAAGAACCGGCGAAAGAGAATGTGCTTTTCGGTCATGAAAATGTTATCTGCACGCCGCATCTGGGCGCGTCGACGACAGAGGCGCAGGTGAATGTCGCGATACAGGTCGCCGAACAGATGGCGGATTACCTGGTGAATGGCGCGGTGACCAATGCGCTGAATACGCCGTCGATTTCGGCAGAAGATGCGCCGCGTCTGAAGCCCTATATGAAACTGGTCGAGCAATTGGGAAGTTTCGCCGGGCAAATTACCGAACATGCGATCAAGGCCATCAATGTTGAATATCAGGGCACAGTTGCTGAGCTCAACACCAAACCTTTGACAGCGATGCTGGTCGCGAGTTTGCTCAAGCCCCAGCTCGACACGATCAATATGGTGAACGCGGTGACAGTGACCGAGGCGCGCGGCATTAAAGTGTCCGAAACGCAAAGTGGTTCGTCCAAAGACTGGCGCAGCGTGATTACGGTGAGCGTTGAAACGGAAGAGCGTGAACGTAGCCTTATGGGTACGCTCTTTACCGGCAAGGAGCCGCGCATTGTCAATGTCGAGGGTGTGCCAATTGAGGCGGCCTTATCGCCGCATATGTTGTTTATTCGTAACAAAGACGAGCCGGGTCTGATTGGTGGAATAGGTACAATTCTCGGCAATGCCGGGCAGAATATCGCTGATTTTCGTTTGGGTCGAAAGGATACAGGAGAGGCCGTGTGTATTGTGTCGCTCGATGCGCCAATGTCGGATGATTTGTTTGCAGAGGTTTCAAACCTGCCGCAAATCCAAAGTGTTAAGCGGTTGAGCTTTTGATATAGGGGTTTTGGCTGTTCTATTTCTTCGAGAAGTAGCGTTTACAAGCGCCTTTTAATTCGTCTTCCAGCTGCTTGCCGGGCGCGCCGCCATCACCGCTCATTTTTTTAATAACAATAGCGCTCAGGGTTTTATGATGGGCATCAACAATATCGAGAACAGTAGCATCCATCTCCTTGATCGCCTCAAGAAAGCTCAGCATGACATTGGCCAGATTACCGATCAGCTCATAGCGGAATGTGGCAGCATTGGCTTTTAACTGCATAACAGGCTCAGTCATGGCTTCTACAGCTTCATTCATCGATAGTTTGCCTTCTTTTGCTTCTTTAATAGCACTATCCAGCTTCTCTAGAAATTCTTTGGCGAGCGGAGAAAAATCAACGTCATTGTTTTCTAAAACTTTTTGGCATTTTTCAACAATCCGCTCATCCAGGGGACCAGAGCCGATTTTGGATTGCAGGGCATAATCTGCCTTAATAACTTTTGCTTTTGCGGCGTCTCTCATTTCAATAGACATTTATTATTCCCAAAATACGCATTATCTACATAATATTATACTGGCTCAGCTTTGTTGTTCATTGGATTTTAATCGGTCCCTCGTTTGAGCGGGCCTTTATAATTATCCATGACGCGGCGACGGCGATCAGGACCAAAAAAATCATCTGCCTGAATAAAGTCTCTTGGCTTATTAATAACATAGGCAATACGTTTTGCCAGGTCATTGGCTGAAAAGGGTTTGACAAGAAATTCAGTTGTGCCCTCATCGCGCGCTTTTGACACGCGGGGCATGGCGCTATAGCCGGTCATCATAACGATGGGCACTGTTTTATTGGGGGATTTCTTATCGGTTCGTATTTTTTTAACAAGATCCAAACCGCTAACAGGAATCATATGCCAGTCTGTAACCACAATGTCAGGATTTTCCTTGCAGAACTTTATATAGCCTTCCTGTCCTTCTTCTGCTGTATGAATCGTGCCAACGCCCAAAGTTTCAAGCACCGAACAAATCAGTTTGCGCATAGGGACCGTATCTTCGACCACTAAAACAGTTAGTCTTTCAAACTTAAAACTCATAATTTTTTCGTAGTCTTTCGCAATCTACATCCCGAGGTAGCCAATAAACGGCAAACTTTAATGATTATAACAGGAAGATAGGGGATTAACATGATTTTTGATGCAATTTTTTGTTTACCCATAAAAGAACCCCGGCACCCATGCTCTAAATACAATCCGAAGATCAGATCCAGAAACAGGCACCGGGGCCTTTTTGGGAAGCATGTTCCTATGGAGTACTTTATCTGCAGAACAGTTAAAGCCCGTAGGAATACTCGGATCAGGTCTGGGGAACATCGGTAGCTAGCCGTTTTATTTCCCCGTCCCTACGGATGAACCCCTCATCCGTAATTATTATCGTGGCGATCAACCACTCGTATGACCTTTTGCAAAAAGCCATCGTTTCAGGAGCATATTCCAAACGTATCCTTACCTGTCGTGCTATCTCACGTTTTTGTGTGCGCGACCACAAGTCTATCTCTTTTAGCACAACGGCGCGTGATACTTTACGCTCCCTTTAAGCCTCTGGCAAAATCCCAATTTGATAAAGACCGGCGTCTCAAAAAATTGGGGCCTTGTAGTTCCAAAAACCCGGATGCTGACTACTGCATCCTGTCTGGACAAACTCTCTCTCCTCACGAAGGTCACCGAGTTGCTTCAGCTAAGAAGCTATGCCCTGAAGACAGTTTTAGATTTAATCGCTCGGAATTCCGGAGTCGAGTCCTTTTTTTCATTTTTTGTTCGTTTCGTTCGCTTCGGGGTTGTTTGTTGAAACTTTATTGCTCTATTTAAAGCCCTCTGATTCCATTATGAATCTGGATTGCAAACAAGATTGTCCACAGTTTTCCCACAAGCAAAAAAAAATTGTGATTTTGATAAAAGAAGGTCTATTTTTTCCAGAATCTCAATAAACTAACCCGGAATCGATTCTTTTTTTGCTCTCTTTTTACGAATCAGAGTCGGTTCCGAATCAATTTTTTAGGATTCCTGCAGGAGATTCCTCATCGATTCTAATGGGGGTTTTCTTGATTCTTCCGGTAAGCAGGGCTTTGTATTAATATGGGGTCGATTCGTCAAGAGATATTCGGTGGCGAATCATACGATTCGGCACTTTTTATACAGACAAAGTAAGAAAGTTTTTAATGGCGCAACCTATTGTTTTTCATAATAAATATAAAGCATCTTTGCTTTTTATTAACATAACAGTTGACAGGCGTTAAGAAATGATTAATACTAATTGAATATTCCGTTAAGAAATGATTAATAAGGGGTCAAAAGACCCAGTTTTGCAAAGTAAGGAGTGCCTCTTATGGCTGATGAACAGAATGTAGATAACGCTACCCAGGAAAATGTGGACACAAATAATAGTGATGCCGCGCAAGCCAATGCAGCGCCGTGTGTTTACACAGCAGAGCCAATTATCATTACACAGCCCGGTGACAACACTGATATGTCAGCGATCACAGTCGGTCCCGGTCAAACTTATATTTTTGATTTTGATCCAAGTGTTGTGCAGTCTGCCTATCAGCAAGACGGCGACCTTATTGTAAAATTTACAAACAACTCCTCTATTACTTTGCAAGATTTTGAAGGTGCTTTTAGCGAGCAATTCCCACCGGCTTTAACGTTGGCTGATGGCACAATTGTTTCTGCTACGGATTTAATCAGCACTCTTACAGTTGTTGAAAATGTACCGGCTGAAGATGAACTGGAAGAGCCTCAGGCTGAAATTCGTACTTCTGAAGTAGAAGACGAAACTGATGGCAATCAAGGTGAAGGTGATGCACAACAGGTCGCAAAAATTGAACCTGCTGCTGGCGATGAAGACATTGCGCAAAAGTTAGCGCAGATTGAAACAGCCGCCGGTGATGAAGGCGGCAGCGCTACAAATTCAGGTTTTGGTTTTGGAAGCAGTTTTGCTGCTGGCCCTATCGATCCTATCAATGCTGTTGGACCTGTTCAGCCGACACTGCTGCAATATGGCGTTGAGTTCGTGAATGATGACCTTTTCCCGAATGAAGAAATTCCAGGCACACCTCCTGATGATAACCCAATTCTTGTTGGCCCGTTGTCTCATGCCGTAGATGAAACAAATCTTGGTCCTCTTGACCGCACAGGCCAGATTATGGCTGATTTCGGCAATGACGGCCCTGGTACAATTGAGCCCAATGGTTCTTTTCTCGAAGGCGGCTCATTGCTTGGTAACAATCTGACGTCTGGTGGCGTTCCTGTGATTGTTACCCCGACAGTTGATGGTTATGTTGGACAGGCGGGTGGCGTTGATGTCTTTACGCTTGTGATTGATCCTCAAACTGGTGATTACACTTTTCAATTGCTTGAGCCTCTTGATCATATGGATGCCAGTAACCCGAATGATGTTATCACGCTGGAATTTGGTGTTGTCGCTGAAGACAATAGTGGCGATAAGGCAGAAACAACAATTACAATCAGCGTCGTTGATGATGCACCTTTGGATGTTCCACCGAAAACAGAAACAATTGATGAAGCCAATCTTGGTCCGGTTGCCGTTTCCGACACACTGACTATAGATTTTGGTAATGACGTTCCCGGTACAGTAGAGCCGGACGGCACTTCAAATTCCAGCGGTGATCTGGCGGGCGGCGTTCTTTCTTCCGGCGGTGTTCAGGTTATCATTAGCCAGACAGCGACCGGTTACGAAGGTAAGGCTGGCGGCTTAACTGTCTTTACATTGGACATTAATTCCACGAACGGCGATTACACTTTTACATTGAATGAGCCTCTGGATCATTCAGCCCCGGGCGACACAATTACAATCGATTTTGGTGTGCTGGTAAAAGACTATGACCAGGATTCAACTGAAACAACGATCACTGTAAACATCATTGACGATGTTCCGACCTTTGTTGGTCAGCCTGATATTGGTTCCGGTGTTGAAAGCATCGATGAAACAAATCTTGGCCCGATCAATGTTGGCGGCGTACTGAATGTTGATTTCGGTTCTGACGTTCCCGGCTCGATCACACCAACCGATAATTTTGTTGAAGGCGGCTCATTACTCGGTGGCAATCTGACACATAATGGTGTTGCCATTATCGTAAGTCAGACAGCCAATGGCTATGAAGGCTTTGCAGGCGGCATCAAGGTTTTTGAACTGACAATTAATCCAAATACAGGCGCGTATAATTTTAGCCTGCTGGAGCAACTTGATCACAACGATCCAGATAACCCGAATGATGTTATTACACTTCAATTCGGTGTTCAGGTTACAGATAGCGATGGCGATAGCGCCAACGGCACGATCACAATCAATGTTGCCGATGATGCGGTCACAGCCAATGATGACTTTAACGCATATAATGTTGCTGATGGCGGTGCTAGTGGTGACGTCATTACCGGCTTGAATGGCGGCCCCGGTGCCGATGATGATCTTAGTGAAGATGTTAATAACACTGTGATCGAAGTTTCTTTTAACGGCAACACAGTTGTTATTCCTGATGCCGGTTCCAATACCATTAACGGTGATTTCGGTGAACTCGAGATGTTCTCTGATGGAACTTACACATATACTCTGTTTAATCCTGTTCCAACCGGTGCGACAGCGACCTCTTTGGATCCTGTTGAGGCCGATACAGCTGGCAATGCAGCGAGCATTACCAAAAACGGTATCACCGTATCATCCTTTCAGGGTAATGATCTGTCATGGGTTGATGCTGGTCCTTTCGGTACTGGAATTGGTACCGGTGGCCCAGGCCAAAAAGTTTTTGGTGATAGTGACGGTCTTGAAATAGATTTGGCTCAGCCTGCAACTTCAGTAAAAATTACAATTGCCGAGATCGGCGCCAATAACGTCAATAGCGGTATCGACTATTTGGTTCATCTTTCTGATGGTTCTACAGTTCAGGGCGAATTTGATATCGGTGCGGTAACTGTTGTGAACGGCATGGCTTCCTTCACATTGAACGGCGTTGATTTTGGTCCCGGCCTCGAAATTACAGGCGTTGACTTGTTCTCTGTTAATAATTCAAACCTTCCAAGAGCATCATTCGCTCTGCATGATGTTGAGGTAACACATGCTGGTCCTGAGTGCATTCATGATCAGTTCGAATACGTGTTGCAAGACGGTGACTTTGATACCGATGTTGCCTTGCTTGATTTGAAAGGTTCTTTCCCGCCAGTGAACGCCAGAATTGAAGTGAATAACGGCGTTGATGATGTTCAGGTAAAAGAAGACGGTACAGTTGATGTTCCATTAACAGCCGGTTTTTCTGGCGGCAATGGTAACGAGCATCTGACTTTGACGCTGGATGGCGTTGATCCTTCCTGGGGTTTTGTTTCTGCCGGATGGACCCCTACGGGTAATCCTGGTCAGTATGAGCTGGTTCTTCCTGTTGGTCAGCAAAACTATGTTGGCAGTTTCAATTTCACACCACCTGCGCAGAGCGATATTGATCTGAATGCTCTGTCTGTCACGGCCACCGTAAGCGGTCCTGATGCAGGTGATAACGATACAGTTTCTGACGGCTTTGATATTACCGTTGATGCGGTGGCTGATGACCCATCAATTGATGCCGATAACGGCAGCATTAATGAAGGCCAGCCGATTGCAGTTAATGTCGCCGGCATGCTGGGCGTTGATAATGTTGATGGCTCTGAAAGCATCACAGGATATCAAATTTCCGGTCTTCCGCTGAATGGCTTTAGCTTTAACCAAGGTACAGACCAGGGCGGCGGCGTATGGACATTCACAGCGGCTGAACTTGTCGGTCTGACATTAACCCCGGCAGATTCCAACTTCTCCGGAACGTTAGATCTGGTGGCAAAAGTCTTTACAACTGAGAACCCTGTTTCTGACAACGAATTTGATTTGACTGACAATGACAATATGGCGTCCGACCCGTTCACATTGAGCTGGAGACCAGATATTCACAATCCAAAAATTGAAGTCAATAACGGCGTCCATGATGTATGTGTCAAAGAAGACGGTACAGTTGATGTTCCTATTACGGCTGTTTTGGGTGCGAACCCGGCTGTAAACGAATTCCTGACCGTTACGGTTACAGGCATCGACCCATCATGGGGCACATTCTCTGCACCAATCGGCAGCTATAATCCTGGTACACAAATCTGGAGCATTACATTGGCGCCGGGAGCTAACCTGAACACAATGTTCACGTTCACGCCAAATTCTGACAGTGACATTGATCTGACGGGTATGGTTGCAACGGCTGTTGCGACGGATCCTGATACAGGATTGAGCGCCAATGCGATGGACACATTTGATGTGATTGTCGATGCGGTTGCAGATGCTCCTGACCTGAACACAAACAATGCAAATGGTCTGGAAGGATCGCTGATCTCACTGAACGTTTCATCTTCTGTGAATGACACGGATGGATCAGAAGTGATTGAAGCAATCAAAATTTCCGACCTGCCACCAGGCGCGACTTTAACGGCCGGTGTTGAAAATGCAGGTGTCTGGACATTAACACCAGCGCAGCTTGTTGGTCTTCAGATTAACGTTCCTAACGGTACAGTGGGGTCGTTCACCTTGAAGGTTGAGGCGATTGCTTTTGAACAAAATACCAATGGTACCGAAAAAGACCTGAGCGATAATCGCGCCAGTGCATTCGGTGAAATTGAATTGAATATTAAACCAGGCGATGATCCTGTTCTGGTTCAGCCGGAAGAAGTAACGGTTGATGAAACCAATCTGGCACCGACGACAATGGTGATGGACACGATCGAAGCCAATTTCGGCAATGATGGCCCAGGAAGCTACTCCGGTAATGGTGGTTTCTTCAGCGCTATTCCATTAACAAGTGATGGAGACACAGTAGATGTCACTTTTGACGCACCGACAAACACATATACCGGTAAAACAATGGTTGGTGGTGAAACAATCTTTACGCTCGTGATTGAATCTGCCGGAAAATACACCTTCAAACTGGAAGGTGTTCTTGATCACCCGGATGCGACAGATCCTAACGACAACATTCCTCTGGAATTCGGTATTACAGCGACAGACGATAGCGGTGATACAGATGACGGTATTATCACAGTAAATGTTTTGGATGATGGCCCTGTCATTCACAACTCGGACACACCTATTGATGAAGATTCTTTGGAGTTTGGTCCAATTGTAGTTTCAAAAACACTCGCTTTTGATTTTGGCGAAGATGGAGCGGGCGTTATTACGCCGACAGGGGGCACGATCTTTAAAGCAGAAGTGGGCGGTCCTAATGTAACAATACAATCCATGGGGCACGATGTCATCGTAGCGACAACGGCAACGGGTTATACCGGCACAGCTAACGGGCAGCCGGTATTTACACTTGATGTGAATTCCCTCACCGGTGAGTATATCTATACTCAGTTCAAAACTATTGATCATTCGGATGCAAATGATCCTGATGATGTGGTCTGGTTACGCTTTCAGGTGAAAATTGTTGATAACGATGGCGACAGCAAATATAGCTGGATTGGCATTGATATCCATGATTCTGCTCCGATAGCCAATGATGACATGAATATGTTCAAGGTCACTGATGGCGGCGCTGATGGCAATGTTGTCACAGGCGAAAACGGCCATGCGGGTGCGGCTGATAAACTAAGTCAGGATACGCCGAATAAGATCACGGAAATTTCCTTCGGTGGTAACAGTCTAGCTGTTCCAATGGTTGGTACGACTTCAATTGATGGTGATTTCGGTACGCTCGAAATTTCTTCTGACGGTAGCTATAACTACACATTGTTTAGTATTCCAACAACGCCAGGGCAAACGGTTGAAAATCATCTTGATATAATACCTGCTGATCTGGATGGGTTCCAAAATAGTATTACTAAAAACGGCATTATGATTTCATCCTTCCTTGGTGATGATTTGACATGGCAGGACTTTACAGCCCAAGGCGGTGGTGCCGGGATCAGTACAGATGGCAACAAGGTTTGGGATGGCGTTCCCGGTGACGGTCTGCATGTTGACTTTGTTCAGCCTGCGACATCTGTCATGTTTGATATAGGCGATCTACAAAATAATTTGACAAGCGGTATTGATTACATTGTTTACCTTACCGACGGAACAAGCGTAGAAGGCGAATTTGATGTTGGTACGATTACGGTTGTTGATGGTATCGGGGCCTTTACGCTAGATGCGTCTACTTTTGGCAGCGTAGGAATTACAGGTGTAGATCTGTTCTCTGTTGATAATTCCAGCTTGGGAAGATCCTCATTTATACTGAGCAATGTTTGGAGCGAGCATGATTGTGTTGAGCAAACCTATTTGGATGTTGTTCCAACAGATCTGGATGGGTTCCAAAATACGTTTACCAAAAACGGTATTACTATTGAATCTTTCCTTGGCGATGATCTGGAATGGTCAGACCTCGGTGCTCTTGGTTCCGGGATCGGTACGAGACCTGTCGGCGCGACGCATGCAAAGGTTTTTGGAGCTCAAGATGGTCTGAAGGTCAGTTTTGACCAGTCCGCTGATACCGCCGCATTCACGATTGCTGAACTGGGGTCTAATAATCTGGATGACGGTATAGACTGGATTGCTTATTTGTCTAACGGATCACAAGTACAAGGTGAGTTCGACATCGGTACAGTGACGGTCGTTGGTGGCATGGCCTCTTTCACAATTGATGCGGCTGATTTCGGCACCGATCTGACAATCACACAAGTTGATCTGTTCTCGGTACAAAACTCAAATATTGGCACAGCGTCATTTCTTCTGAGCAATGTTACAGCCGGGCACAAATGTGATGATCTGGAGCCAACACATGATGTGTTTGAATACACGTTGACTGATTTTGATGGCGACAGCAGTTCGGCTGAACTGGCTCTGTGGGGCAAGACAGTCGACAATATCATCGAAAGTGCGCAGGGCGCTGAGGAATTATACGGTTCATCCAGTGCTGACACATTCTTGTATGACTCTCTTGCTGACGGGTTCGACACGATTAAGGGCTTTGACCACACAGAAGGCGATATTTTGGATATTGCAGCTCTGTTGTCACAATATGATCCAAACGATATTCAGCAAGATATTAACGATTTTGTTTTCGGCACCGAAGCTGACGGCAACACCACGATCTCGATTGATGAAAACGGTAGCGGCAATTTTGCCAATGCGACCGCAATCGCTCTGATCGAAGGTGCAACCGGGCTTGATCTCGAAATCATAACGAATGACGGTCAGGTTGTCGTAGTATAAGGGCAACCGATCGTCTGCGTACGTCTAAGGCGTACATGACAAAAACATTAGACATAATGTCCTTACAAATTTCTTTAACGGGATAAACTGTAAGGAACCGGAAGCGCTCAATATTTGTGGGATTGATAATAGAGCGCTCCGGTTTTTTTGTGGGCTTAAGACATTCATAACCCTTAATGGTTAAGATATTAAGACTTTGAAAAAAGCACCTTAAAAAATTATGTAAGATGCTTGCATAAGGTGTTGGAATTGTGCATAAGTAATAAAGGTTTAGGTTGTGGATAACTACTGTATTTAGTAAAAACTTATAGATGAGGAAAGCTCAGTGACATCGAATAAAAACTTGCGCACATTGTGCCTTACAACTGCCGTATCTGCGTTGCTCGTATTCGGCGCCGGACCAGTTGTCTCCCAGGAAAATACAACAATTACGCTGCAAAATGCTGTGGCCACAGGGGTTTCGACAAACCCTGAATATGGCGTTGTCGCCTCCAGCCGCCGCGCAACAGACGAAGAACTGAACCAAGGTGAAGCCTTGTTCCTGCCTTCTATCGATATGCGCGCCGATACCGGCTTTGAGCATAGCGATGACCCGGCAACACGCGGTGGTTTGGACAATGATGACACAGAAAATTTATGGCGCTATGAAGCGGCTGTTACACTGACCCAAATGTTGTTTGACGGTTGGGAAAGTCAGTATGAAGTCCGTCGTCAGGAAGCACGCGTACAGTCTTCTGCGCACCGCGTCCGTGAGACAGCCGAGTTGGTTGGTCTTGCTATTGTTGAAGCTTATCTGGAAGTGATGCGCCAGCGTCAACTGCTTGCAATTTCCCGCCACAATGTGGCCGATCATATTTCTATTCTGGAACAAATTCAGGATGGTGTAACCGCCGGTCGCTCAACGCAGGCTGATATGGAACAGGCCAAAGCCCGTCTGGCGTCTGCCCGCGCAACCGAAACCAATACACGTCAGGCTTTACGCAACGCTGAATCACAGTACCGCCGTGAAGTTGGTGATGCACCGGGTCAGCTGCAATTACCGGTTATTCCTTATGATTCCCTGACGACTGATGTTGAGGAAGAAGTAAAGAAAACTCTGGCTTACAGCCCGACTCTGGATATTTTCGAATCTGACATCGAAGTGGCCTATGCCGAAGCGCAGGGCACACGTTCAACCTTCTATCCGCAGCTTGATCTCGAGCTGAGCGGTCGTCAGGGCCATGACATTAATGGTACTGAAGGTCGTGATCGCAGTGCAACGGCTCTGGTGGTTATGAACTGGAATTTGTATCGCGGTGGTGCCGATATGGCCCGCTCTCGTGAGTTCATTCATCGTCATCAGCAAACAAAAGAGGCCCGCGCTGAAGCTGGCCGCGCCGTTGAAACGGATGTACGTCAAACATGGGCGTCAATGATTGCTGCCGGTGAGCGCGCGCGTCATTTCTCTGCACAGGCTGATGCCAACACCGAAGTTGTAAAGGCTTATAAAGATCAGTTCTCACTGGATCGCCGGACACTTTTGGATGTGTTGGATGCGCAAAATGAATTGTTTGTTTCCCGCTCCAACACTGTGAATGCTGAATTTCTGGAAATGTTTGCGGTCTTCCGCTTGCTGGCTCTGAAAGGTGCCTTGCTTCCAGTGATGGGCCTGGAGTATCCTAGAGAGAGTGCTATTGCTTCTGAAGACACATGGTCAACAGAAGAAAAAATGAAAGCACGCTAAATCTTTCACAGGATAAGTTTGGACTCTAGGATTGAGCAACCAGAAAAAACAGGACGGCAAATCATCCCCCCCGGACACGAAGGACGGCTCTCAAGCTGGAGAAGAAGCTAAGGAGCCTTCCGCAGGAGAAACTCCTGATGGCTGGCCATTACAGGCTGATCGTATGGCCATTCGCAATGCGTTGGTCGATTGTCTGGGCTTGCTGGCGGGTCATTATGGCCGCCGCACCAGCACCGCATCTTTAACCGCTGGTTTGCCAATTCCTGCTGGCGGGATTACACCCTCTTTATTCGTGCGCGCAGCAGAGCGTGCCGATATGCAGGCGCAGCTGGTTGAACGTTCTCTTGAATCGCTATCCATTGCGCCGAACCTGCCATGTATTTTGACGTTGGAGCATGGTCAGGCCTGTATCCTCTGGGATATCAAACATCCGCCAAAACATCCGCCCAAAAAACAAAAAGGAAAAGATGTAGAAATACATCCGACCACAAAATTCCTGGTCCAGTTCCCCGATACCAAGGAAGAAAAACAATCCATGGCGATGGAGGAGCTGGAAAAACTTTATGTTGGCTATGCTTTCTTTGTGCGTCCTGTTGCCCGCGTTGATGATCGCGCCGGTCCAGCAGAGATTGATACGGGTCGCAACTGGTTCTGGGCAACATTCTGGCAGAATCGCACCCTATATACCGAAGTCGTTGTTGCGGCTTGTATGATCAATCTTTTTGGTCTGGCCAGCTCTGTTTTTATTATGAATGTTTATGACCGGGTGGTGCCAAATGGCGAAGCGGCGCTGTCGACGCTCTGGGTGTTGGCTGCCGGCGTGATGATTGTTTTCATTTTTGATTTTCTGCTGCGAAACTTGAGGGCGCATTTTCTCGATTATGCGGGGCGCAAAGCCGACGTCAAAATCTCGGCGATGCTGTTTGAACAGATGATGGGTATGACCATGACCGCCCGCCCGGCCAGTGCCGGCGTTCTGGCGGCCAATATGCGTGATTTTTATTCTCTGCGTGATTTCTTTACCTCTGCCACCATGACGGCGCTTATTGATCTGCCGTTTGTGTTTCTCTTTATTGTTATTATCGCCGTGATTGGCGGCCCTGTAGCCTTTGTACCGCTGGCGGCCGTTCCGCTGATTATCGGCGTTGGTTGGCTTTTGCAAAAACCATTGCAAAAAGTCATCAAGGATTCATTGTTCGAAAGCGCGCTCAAAAACGCGCTGCTTTTTGAAACCATTATTGGTTTGGAAACGATCAAGGTACAGGCCGCCGAAGGCAACACGCAGCGTAACTGGGAAGAGCTTAGCGAAAAATCCTCCCGCACGGCTGTTAAGTCTCGCCGTCTTTCTGCTTTCGCGCAGCATTGGGCAATGTTTGTGCAGCAAATGGTCAGCGTTGTGATTGTGATCGTCGGTGTTTATCTGATTGCCGAAGGTGAGTTGTCGATGGGTGGCTTGATTGCCTGTGTAATCCTGTCCGGTCGCGCGATGGGGCCGTTGGCGCAGGTCGCCGGGTTGCTGGTGCGGCTTAACCAGTCACGGCAGGCACTGGATCAGCTTGATGAGCTGATGAAAAAGCCGGTTGAACGGCCTACTGGCAAGAACTTTATTTCCCTGCCGCATATTGAAGGTCGCGTTGAATTTCGTGATGTTGTCTTTCATTACCCGGAACAGAGCGTGCCAGCTTTGAACCATGTAAGCTTTGTAATCGAGCCTGGCGAAAAAGTTGGTGTTATTGGCGCGGTTGGTTCCGGCAAGACAACAATCGAGCGTTTGCTCATCAATCTTTATGAACCTGAAAGCGGTTCAGTGCAGATTGACGGCACCGATGTGCGCCAGATTGATCCCGGTGATTTGCGCCGCAATGTTGGCGCCGTGCAACAAAGCCCGCAGCTTTTTTACGGCTCCGTCCGCCACAACATCACGATGGGCCATGAAACGGCACCGGACCGTGCAGTGTTACGTGCGGCCGAGCTTTCAGGCGTTTTGGAGTTTTTGAAAGATTCTTCTGCCGGGCTGGACACACAAGTGGGTGAGCGCGGTGAAGCCCTGTCTGGTGGGCAACGTCAGGCTGTCGCGATTGCACGCTCGCTACTCTATGATCCACCGATCATGATACTGGACGAGCCGACCGCTTCTATGGACCCGGCTTCCGAAAACCGTCTTAAAAAACGTCTAGAAGATGTATGCCAGGGCAAAACAACCATTGTGATCACCCATAAAGGTTCGATGTTGGGATTGGTTGATAAACTGGTTCTGATTGATCGTGGCCGCATCGTGGCATTCGGACCGAAAGACGAAGTGATTGGCAAATTACAAGCCAAACAATATGGCTCGCAAGCCGAGAATACGGATATTTAAACATGGCTGAACCAATTGGAAAAATAGAACCGGAAAAGAAAAAGGCTCAGTCTAAGGCTAAGCCGGGTTCCGAGAACATTAACAAAGATGTTGAATGGGATGGTGCGCGCAAGGACTGGGTGAAGGAGCAAACCCAGATTGCAACAGCGCATGCTCTGTCTTATTTCGACACCGATGATGACATGCCGCTTTCCAAGCATTTTCTGCTGGTCTTTGTGGCTTTGTTTTTCATTATTTTTATCCTCTGGGCGAATTTTGCAACGCTGGATGAAGTAACACGTGGTGATGGCAAGGTTATTCCCTCTAGCGAGGTCCAGGCCAAGCAGGCGCTGGAGGCCGGCATTATTGAAGAACTCCTTGTCAGAGAAGGTGACGAGGTTAAGGCCGGACAGGTTCTGATGCGCCTGAGCGATATTGAGGCTTCTTCCGATCTTGGTGCCAATCAGGCGCGTTATTACGGCCTTCTGGCCTCTATCACAAGGCTGCAGGCTGAAGCCGAAGGCAAGGCAACGCTAGAATTTCCCGAAGAGATAATGAAAGCCTCACCAAGTTCCGTGACGGAAGAATTGAATGCTTTCCGTGCCAACCAGCAGCAGATGCAGGGCCAGATGAATATTATGCTCTCGCAATTGGCGCAACGCGAACAGGAGGTGCGCGAGCTGAGTACGCGTGCCAGTGATGTGCGTGGCCAGCTAAGCTTGCAGCGTCAGGAAAAAGAAATGGTGGAGCCATTGGTTGCGCGCGGTTCGGCACCGAAAATGGAATTGCTACAGCTTGATCGTGCGATCAAGGAAAAGAGCACTGAATTAAACGGTGTGCTTTCCAGTATGCCGCGGGCCAAATCGGCCGTTGGTGAGGCGCGGGCGCGCATCGATGAAATTAAAAGCACCGCACAAGCGGGCGCACAGACAGAGCTGGCCGCCAAGCAAATTGAGATGAATGAGATTAAGGAAAGACTGGGCGCGCTGACGGAACGTAAAACCCGGAAAGAAATCACGTCTCCTGTAAATGGTTTTGTGCAGGAGATTACGGTGAACACAATCGGTGGTGTGGTTAAGCCTGGCGAAGACCTGATCAAAATTGTGCCCAAAGACGATCAATTGATTATTGAGGCACGTATCCGTCCCGCAGATCGCGCCTTTATCCACCCCGGTCAGAAGGCCGTCATTAAGATCACGGCCTATGATTTCTCAATTTATGGTGGGCTGGATGGTGAGTTGAACTATATCTCGCAAGATACGTTTGAGGACGAACAGGGTAACAGTTTTTACCGCGTACGCCTGCGGACCAAAAAGACGCATTTGATCCATAAGGGTGAGGTCAAGCAAATCACCATCGGTATGGTCGCCAGTGTTGATGTTCTGACCGGTAAGAAGACCGTGATGCAGTATTTGCTCAAGCCCTTTATTAAAACGCTGGATAATGCGATGAACGAGCGTTAAATTACTCCCTATGGAAGCCACTGAAAAAACTGCTGTTATGAATGAGATCAATATTACATTCCCCGATGATTCCGTGCGGTCTTTTGCCGCGGGGGTAACAGGCATGGAAATCGCAAGCGATATTTCCAAATCGTTGGCCAAAGCGGCGATTGCCGTGCGCATTGATGGCGAGCTCAGTGATTTGTCGTTGCCCATTGAGGTAGATGCCAAGCTTGAGATCCTTAAACGCGACAATGAAGACGCGCTCGAGATGATCCGCCATGATGCGGCGCATGTGATGGCCGAGGCGGTGCAGAGCTTGTTTCCCGGCACGCAGGTCACCATTGGCCCGTCGATTGAAAACGGTTTTTACTATGATTTCGCGCGTAACGAGCCTTTCTCGACCGAGGACCTTGCGGCGATCGAAAAGGAAATGCGTAAAGTTGTCGAACGTGGCGATGCTTTCACCCGTGAGGTTTGGGCCCGCGATGACGCCATCAAATTCTTCACCGACAAGGGTGAAATGTACAAGGCCGAGCTGATCCAGGATTTACCCGAAGATGAAGATATCAAAATTTATAAGCAGGGCGAATGGCTCGATCTATGCCGCGGCCCGCATATGCCAACGACCAAACATGTTGGCACAGCATTTAAGCTTCTGAAGGTCGCCGGGGCGTATTGGCGCGGCGATAGCAACAAAGCCATGCTGACCCGCATTTACGGCACCGCCTGGCGCGATGACAAGGAACTCAAAGCCTATTTGCTGCAGCTTGAGGAGGCTGAAAAGCGCGACCACCGCAAATTGGGTGCAGAGATGGATCTCTTTCACTTTCAGCATGAGGCGCAGGGCTCTGTCTTCTGGCATGCTAAAGGTTTTACGATTTACAACCAGATGGAACAATATATCCGTCGTCGTCTGGATAATGCTGGCTACAGCGAAGTCAAAACGCCAATGCTGATTGATAACAAGCTCTGGGAAAAATCCGGTCACTGGGGAAAATTCCGCGAAAACATGTTTGTGGTCCCCGATGAGGTCCCCAGTGGAGAGGAGGACGGACCGGTCTTAAGTGACAAGGCTTTTGAAAAGCTTATGGCGCTTAAACCGATGAATTGTCCTGCCCACGTACAGATTTTCAAGCAGGGCATCACATCTTATCGTGACCTACCGATCCGCATGGCGGAGTTTGGTTGTTGTCACCGCAACGAATCCCATGGCGCGCTGCATGGTTTGATGCGCGTGCGGCAAATGACGCAGGATGATGCGCATATCTTCTGCCGCGAAGATCAAATTACGGAAGAAAGCGTGGCCTTTTGCGAATTGCTGCGCAATGTTTACACAGATCTCGGTTTTGATGATCTGGTTGTAAAACTGGCACTGCGCCCGGACGTCCGGGCCGGGGAAGACGATGTCTGGGATCAGGCGGAGGAAGGCTTGCGCGCAGCATTAAAACAGGCCGGGCTGGAATACGAAGAGCTCCCCAACGAAGGCGCGTTTTACGGACCAAAAATAGAATATCATCTCAAAGATGCGATTGGCCGGTCCTGGCAATGCGGAACGCTGCAACTTGATTTCGTCCTGCCCGAACGTCTTGATGCACATTATATCGGCGAAGATGGAGCCAAACACCGCCCTGTGATGTTACATCGGGCGATCCTGGGCACGTTGGAGCGTTTTATCGGCATTATGATCGAGAACTATGCGGGCAAGTTGCCACTATGGCTGGCCCCCACACAATGCGTGGTGGCGACAATTACCTCTGACGCTGATGAATACGGGAAAAAGGTCTTTGCAGCGCTACAGGAAGCGGGTCTGCGCGCCGAGCTCGATATTCGCAATGAAAAGATCAATTACAAGGTGCGCGAGCATTCCCACGCCAAGGTGCCGGTGATGTTTGTCGTCGGCGCACGCGAGGCTGAAGACGGCACAGTGGCCATCCGCCGCATGGATTCAAAGGATCAACCCGTCGAGCCGCTAGAAAAAGCTATTGAATCGCTTGCGAATCAATGCAAACCGCCCTATTAATGGTGGTCTTCCAAGATTTACGGATAAACAAAAGAGGAGAATTGAGTCATACGTAAACCATTTAGACCACAGCCGCGCCAGGATGCTGGCCCGCGTATGAATGAGCAGATTACCGTCGATGAGGTAAGGCTTGTAGATGAAGAAGGTGAAATGAAGGGGGTTGTCCCCATAGCGGAGGCCATAGAGATGGCTGATGAAGCCGGTCTGGACCTTGTTGAGGTTTCGCCCGGTGCAAAGCCTCCCGTATGTAAAATTCTCGATCACAGCAAATACAAATACGAGTTGCAGAAAAAAGCAGCCGAAGCCCGCAAAAAGCAAAAAACCGTGGATGTGAAAGAAGTCAAAATCCGCCCGGGTATTGAGCAGCATGATTACGAAGTGAAAATGCGCAATGCGAATCGTTTTCTCGAAGACGGCAATAAAGTGAAAGTGACCATGCGTTTTCGTGGCCGTGAAATGGCCCACCAGGATATCGGCATGAATTTGTTAAAACGTATGCGGGAAGAGCTGGGTGAGCTTTGTGAGGTTGAACTGCATCCGAGATTAGAGGGCCGTCAGATGATTATGGTGTTGGCGCCAAAAACGTAACACTAGTCTTCGGCTTCAAAATCATCTTCACGCAGCTTTGCCGTTCCGTCGTCTTGCAAAACCCAAAGCTCTTTATGAATGACGCCGCTGGCCTTGTTCATTTTCCAGCCAGATGTGAGTAATGCACTTGTCTCATCGATCACTTCGATTTGTGGGTCCACATATTCAACATCGCTGTATCCATCATTGATAAGATTTTGCCAGAATTCCTGAATTTCAGCTGTGCCTGTAAACGTGCCGAAAGGCCGCGCATGCATGACGGCGTTTTCTTCGTATTGCGCAGCGCAGCCAGCAGCATCGCCAGCATTAAAGGCAGACTTCCACTTTGAACTGGCTAGATTGATGGCGTCTAGAATGGCGGTCATATTGATGGCCTTTAAACCGCGCCTTCAATCCATTCGGTAAGCTGAGATTTCGGCATACCGCCAACGCGGGTGTCGACCACCTGACCGTCCTTGAAGATCATCAGGGTCGGAATGCCGCGTACGCCGTATTTGGTTGGTGCATCCGGGCTTTCGTCGATATTGACCTTCACGATCTTAACCTTGTCTTTCATTTCGACGGCGACTTCTTCGACCAGCGGCAGCAAGGCTTTACACGGACCACACCATTCGGCCCAGAAATCGACCACAACCGGCCCGTCGGCCTTTAAAACTTCATTTTCAAAATCACTATCAGATACAGCTACAGCAGACATATAAGGGCCTTCCTTTCGAGGTTAATCATTAATCTTCAATAACTATGGGGCTAATGTACGTCAGGTCAAGTCTAAAGGCATTAAAACAGGGCCGTCGGTCCAGAGCAGGGCGCATTTGATGTCATGTTTTGGGTAAATTTCCTTCAGCGTGTCGTGATAGGCCTGCATCTGATTGCGGTAGATTTGTGGTATGTCCTGCTCAAGTGCGGGCGGTGGGCGGTTGGTTTTGTAATCAATAACGAACACAGTGCTATCCGTTATCACCAGTCTGTCGATCTGGCCACTGATCAGCCGCCCATCCGGTAACAAACCAGTCATCGGGACTTCCGCTTGTGAACCCGGCCCAAACAAACTTTCGTAAGTTTTATCTTTCAAAATAGACAGGGTTTCACTCACGATATTTTGCCTTATAGAAGCGGACAGGTCGTCGCCATGGCTCTCTACAAAGCTCTCTGCTAACTCTAAATGCTTATCAACAGGCAAGTTTGGCAGAAACTGCAAAAGCTTATGCGTGAGGTTACCACGCAGGAATCTGTGATGATCAGAGCCGTCCAGCGGCGACAAGGCCGCCGGCTCGCTTTCCGATGGTCGCGACGGCATCAACGGTGTTGGCGGGTGCGGCTCCGTCGGCGCGGGCTGATAAAGCCATTCAGGAAGCGCTTCCACAGCGGCCTTCATATTTGTAAGATTTTTCTTACTCTCTATATCCTTGGTTTGTGGGTTGTGCAAACTGATAACCTCGTTCTCGCCCCTCTCTGCTTCGTTAGTATTCTCTAACGCTATTTTGGCATAATTGTACCAGCAATCTGCCATCGCCTCCCGGGCCCCTTTGTAACCTCCAATATACAAACGGTCCTCGGCCCGCGTCATTGCCACGTAAAAAAGCCGTCTGTATTCTTCGTCGGCTTTGTCCTGCAAATGTTCAAACGTCCTCTTGAAGGTCTCACAATCCATTTCTTTACGCGGCGACCATAATGGCACGTCCAACCCGGATTTTTGGGGCCATAGCAAACGCCGCCCGGCTTGTCCCGGTACATGGCGGCTGGTGCGCGTCGTATCAGGCAGGATAACAATCGGTGCCTGCAGCCCTTTTGCACCATGCACGGTCATAATTCGCACCTGCCCGCCAGCTTCCTCCATTTCCCGCTTGATGACAGCCTGGCCTTGCTCCTGCCAGTGCAAAAACCCCTGTAAACTGGCAATATTATCAGCCTCAAAGCGCATCGCCGTGCTCAAAAGTTCATCCAGCGGGTCACGTATATCGGCGCCGAGGCGTTTTTGCATGGCCCGCAAGCCGCTGCGTGCATCGGCCGGGCAGGGGCTGTGCAGGATATGGCTAAAAAACTCGTAAGGGTGGCACTGACCGGCTTTGTTGATCAGGCTGTGCAGGTACTCTACTTCCTGTACGTGTTGTCCTTGCTGCAGAGCGTCCCAGAGCGTCCCCTTCCGGTCCACAGCCAATTCGTATAGCTGATCTTCGCTCCAACCAATTAGCGGTGATTTGAGAATACTGGCCAGTGTTAGATCATCAGCTGGCAGCAGAGCAAAAGAGGCCAGTGCCAACATATCCTGTACGCTGATCTGGTCGTTTAAAACCATGCGATCAGCCCCATTAACAGGGATATTGCGAATTTTCAAGCTACGCATCAGCTGCTCGGTGAAGGCCGTACGCGTACGCACGAGAATCATAATATCGCCGGGCTGTATCGGGCGACTCTTTGAGGGCAGGATTTCACCTTCATCCAGCCAGCCCTTAATCGTGGTGCCAATATGATCGGCCAGTTTGGCAGCGCCGGTTTTGGTTTCGATAATTTCAATCGGTGGTTCCCACGGATCGCGCTTTTCAGCCTTTTCTGGCTCGCATAACGGCCAAAGCTCGACCAGTCCCTCCTGCCCACGGCGAAAAGAATGATGCTGGATAGTCTCCAGCCCCAGTCCTTTGGCAATTTCGGGCCTTGAAAAAACCGCATCAACGACTTTGAGTACGCTTTCCGTCGAGCGAAAAGAAATATTAAGATCGACATTTTCCAGTACCTTATTCGCCGCGCCTATCTTCTCACCCAGATATGTACGCATACGGGAAAATTCTTCCGGTGCGGCTCGCTGGAAGCTGTAAATTGATTGCTTCTCATCCCCAACGGTAAAGACCGTACGCTCGACATCATCGCGTGCACCCAGCCCGCTGAAAAATTCCTCACACAAGGCGGCAATGATTTTCCACTGTTCGGGATTGGTGTCCTGGGCCTCGTCAATGAGGATATGATCAAGCCCCTGATCGAGCTTATACATCACCCAGGGCACAGAATCCTTACCCTTCATCTTATCCGTACGCCCTTCCAGCAAATCAAGTGTACGGGTAATGAGATCATCAAAATCAAGCCCCCCCAGCCCGTCCTTAAGCACTTGATATTTTTGTATAATATCCTGTCCCAATAAGAACAAATCACGGGTGAAAACCGCGCATTGCCCGGCTTTTATCTGCTCCTGTATGCTCCCGATCCGTTCGGCCTCAGCCAGCATGATATCGGCGCAATCAGGCATAATTTTAAGAACGCTTTTGGTGGCTAGTGTCTGGCGTATATCTCCATCCAATTTGAAATACGTCAGAAGATAGTCGTTAAATGTTTGAATGCGGCCCTCCAAATCCTGCGCTAGCCAGTCTGCAAGTCCCTGCGCTTTGGGCTGATCTGTTTTTTCGGTGCCCTGCGCCAGCGCTTCGCTGGTTCTCCGCAGGCCTGCTCCGTCAAAGGCACTATCAAGACAGGCATCACGGATGATATCCTCAGCCTCCTGTCCGGGCTGTACGTCTAATGATTTGCAAATCGCCGTATAAAGCCCGTCAGCGCCCCAGTTCTGGCGTGAAAGTTGATAGCGCTCGCTGGCAAAATCACGGATTAGCTGAAAAAACTGGTCTTCATTCACCTGCCCGGCCACCCGTTCTATGGCTTCCTTTAAAGGTGATCCGACCTCGGCGCTGCCCAATACATGATCACGGGCTTGTGAAAGCAATTGAGCGGCCTGCGCTTCTTCCAGCACGTTAAAATGAGGTGATAAGCCGGCCTCCAGCGGAAAGCGCCCGAGAACTGATTGGCAGAACGAATGAATAGTCATAATTTTAAGACCACCGGGTGTATCGACTACTTGTGCGAATAATTTCCGTGCGGCCTGTATGTCTCGGTCCCCGGCGGGATTTCCGAGCAATTTTGCCAGCGTTTCCTGCAACGCCTCAGGCGGCATAACTGCCCATTTGCCAAGGGTGGCATTAATACGCAGCGCCATTTCGCTGGCGCCAGCCTTGGTAAAGGTAAGACAAAGGATTTTATGCGGCTTGGTGCCGGGCGCGCCATCGCTCCGCGGCAACAAAAGTCGCAACACCCGGTCGGTCAGGACCTTGGTTTTACCCGTACCGGCCGAGGCGCTCACCCAGACTGAATCTTCCGGTTCAGAGGCCTTTCGCTGGCGTATGTTTGGATCAAGGTCGCGTACGCTTATCTGGTCCGGCGCTGTTTTTAGGGCTTGCTGCACCATTACGCCGCCTCCGTTTTATCGTCCAGTGCTGCCCATTCCTTGACGCGGGCCAGATGCTCATAATCATTAAAACGCGGGGCATTATCCGGGGCGGGCAGGGCGTAATACGGCGTTTCAGGATCGTTAAAAACAGCAATCAGCTTTTTCAGCCCTTCCCGCGTTCGGGCCACAATATCAGCCACATCCTCATTAATTTTGGTCACCGCCCCGGCTTTGGGCCCACCGGTCAGGGTCCAATAGGCCAGGGTGCTAACGTCCCCAGCAGAAATATCCTGAAACCCTCCCTCCATAAGGATCGCAGCTTCAAGAGAAAGCTGCGGGCTTTTGCCTGTACGTATATCCGTTTGTGAGTATGTCCCGCCGGATTTGTAATCGATAATCGCCAGCGATCCATTATCCAGCCGGTCAATGCGGTCGGCGCGCGCGGTGAGGGTGAAAGATTTCTCGGGGGTCTTAAGGGTCACTTTGCCCATGACTTCGGTTTTTAAGGGTTTGGCTTGCTTACGCCACTTTGTTTCATGTGAAACGAGCCAGTCACTCAAATTATAAAAACGCGGCCACCAGAATTGCCAAAGGGTCGGGTCATCATGGAGCTTCTCTATCTCCCTTGCTGCAATATTGATAAGGCTATCTGCGGCCTTTGGCGGGATATCATCTGGGTAATCGACGATAAAATGCTGCAATATATTATGCAGCAAAATCCCGCGTTCCTTGGCGCCGGGCTGCGCATCCAGCGGCTCCAGCTTCTTAAGGCCAAGGACATAACGCGCATAAATCGAATAGGGATCCTGCAGCCAGGTTTCGATTTTGGTGACGGATAGTTGATCTGGTCTTTTGTTAGCTGGCGGTCTGGGGGCCGGGCGCTCACAGGGTTTGATCTCAGGGGCCACATCAAGGCGCTGCGCCCAATCAAGCTGCGGATAGTTTTGCAGCTCAGCCGGGTCAATCTTAGCCGCCTGTAGCACGGTATCCAGCCTTTGCAGCCAGCGCGCTGGCACGGTGGGTGATCCTTCCACCCGCTTTGCCCGGGTGAGAACAACAGAAGGTGCGCCGCAAAACCCCTGCACAAAGTCATGGGCGGCCAGACCAATTGAGCGCTCGGGCGCCGGCAGGCCAAAATCCTTTCGCATGGGACGCGACATCCACGGATCATGTCCGGGATCGGGTGGCCAGCTGCCTTCATTCAGGCCAGCCATAATGATCAAATCAGCATCGATAAGACGCGCCTCCATCTGCCCTAAAATCATCAAACGCGGATGTGTACCATAGCTGGGACGTACGGTTATATTATTCATAAGCTGAGTGAGTATCTCTTCATATTCATACGCCGTAACTTTGGGCAGTAGATGCGCATGCGCCTGCAAATCACCCAGAAATGACGCCGCTGCGTCACCCTCATCACCGGACCACAGACGGTTCATGCCCTCGGCCCTTTTGGCGGTGGCCAACGCTTCGGTCATCTTGATGTGAACCGAAAGAAAGTCAGAGAAATCACAGCATTCTTCTGAAGTGCCTAAATCCATGAACCGGCTCGTTGCCGTTTCAAGATGATCCAGTAAATCTGCCCCGTCTTTATCATTAACTTCCTGTAATATAGCCCTAATTTCAGAAAGACCCGGTTTGGGTCGCAAACCACGCAGGGTCACGATCTCCAGATTATTGGTAATTTTACGCAGCGTATCGTATTCCAGATTAAGGCCACAAAAATCATGCCTAAGCAGGGCCAGAAGGGATACTGGTGCAAACTGGCTAATGCATGCATTGGCACCGAGGCGCAGGAACGTTCCGACCCGCGTTTGACCCAGCGTCTGTCCGGCTGAATCATCGAGGGTGATTTGCCATCTTTGGGCTATGGCGGCAACGCGCCGCGCCAGTTTTCGGTCCGGTGTGACCAGCGCCGCCGTACGCGTTTGATCCTCCAGCGCCTCACGCAAAAGCAGAGCAATCAGGCTCGCTTCCTCGGCCTCATTATCACATTCAAATTTCCGCAGGCCGGTCAGCGATTCATGGATCTGTGCCGCTTCCGTCGATGTCGCCAGCATTTCCCACTGGCTGGTTGTATCGGCCGGGCGCATCAGCTCGGAAGCCAGTTTGTGGCGTAATTTATTGCCTTGCTCACAGCTTGGCCAGAGTGACACTGATTCTCGATCCAGATTCATATGATCCAGAAGGTGTTTTAACCCGTATTGCGGATGCGATTCATCCAGAACCTGCCAGCTTTGCTCATCGATCACCTGATCCAGTCCGGGCAGGACGACGCGCCCATGCTCCAGATTGGCGATAGTTGATAACAGCGCGGTTGTCGCCGGGATGGATCCGGTTGAACCTGCAGCAATAACAGGCTCTTTCGGCGGATGGTCCTGCCAATGCTGTGCCAATGCCTTGATCAGGCGGTTGCGCCGTTCTGCCCCATCAATCACGCCGTTCTCGCTTAGAATCTTTGGCCAGTGTTCGCTGAGGATTTTAAGAAAATCCAGCGTGATCTGCCAGTGATCGGCAAAATCCTCAGGCACAATCTCATGCAGATTGGCTAGGTCGCATTCTTCAATAATAATCTGGTCTATCAACTGGCCCAAAGCCTCGGCCAGCTTTAGCGCCTGCTCGGGACCGTGGCTATAGCCCGGAACCGCGCGAATCGTACGGGCCAGCAAGAGCTGCCTTTTCAGTGGTGAGATGGCCGGCGGCAAATCGAGAGTGCCACACCCGCCTAAAATACTGAAAGAAAGCTCTTCTTCATCGAGATCACCAATGGGCTGCATATTGGGGAGCAGCAGAGGTTTGCCGTTGCTTAGCTGTAAAAACGCCTCGCGCAATGTCCGGCAAGCGCGGCGGGTTGGCAGCAAAATGCGCATATTGCTTAGCTTTTCAGGTGCGCCGTCAGTCTCCGCCAGCAATTGCCGCGCCAGCGCTTTGGCAAAGGGAAGTCCGGCAGGAATGGTATACACATTTTTCATGTACGTTACTTTTCAAAGGCCGCATTGACCGAATCTAGATCCTCTGGCGTCGAAATATGGTGCCAGTCGCCATCATGGACCAGTCCGAAGAGCCGTCCACGCTTTTGCGCCTGGTCCATCAGCTTAAGATACGAAAACGCCCCGTTCGGGCAGCCATCAAAGATTTCCGGCTTGTTGATGCGGATGCTGGTGAACATGTACGCACCATCCTGCGTATGTGAACGTACAGCCCGTCCATCAGGCTCAAGATGGTAATCGCCAATGCCCTTGGTCAGTTTCATTGATTCGGTGGGTTGTAGCAGCAACAGGATATCCATTTTGCTAGGGTCCCAGGCGTCGCTTAATCTTTGCAGGGCCGAATTCTCCGGCCCGTCCGACCATAACGAATCGCCGCTAATAACAAAAAAGGACTCATCACTAAAATGCGTTAACTCTTTGGCAATGCCGCCGCCGGTATCGAGCAATTCCTCTTCGTGTGAAAGCCGTATGCGTACATCATCATGCCCTTCAAGATGCTCTTCCAGCTTTTCGCCGAGGTAATGCAGGTTGATAGTGACATCGGTAATGCCAGCCCCAGCCAGGTGATTAAGCGTACGCTCAATAAGGCTGTGCCCCGCAACCTCGACCATAGGCTTTGGAATCGTATCGGTAAGGGGACGCATACGCGTTCCCATGCCTGCGGCCAGAATAAAAGCTTTATGCGGAATCATGTCTGACGATCTCAATGCTACGCTGTTGATCGTCATTTTCGCCCGTGGAGATGTGAATGTCCAGATATCTTGCCGGTTTTAGGGTTCCCAGCCGTTCCGGCCATTCGACCAAGACGATACCATCGCTTAACGCTTCTTCCCAGCCCAGTTCGTAAATTTCCTCGGGGTCCTCGAGGCGGTAGAGATCAAAATGCCACAGGTGAAAATCCTTCGCTTCATAGGTTTGGACCAGCGTGAAGGTTGGGCTCGGGACCTCCAGCTCTGGCGCATCGCTCAAAGTTCGTATCAGGCTACGGGCAAACACAGTTTTGCCGGCACCAAGATTGCCATGCAGCAGCAGGATATCGCCGCTGCGTATGTCACTGGCCAGCGCGGCGGCTATTTTTTTGGTCTCGTTCTCGCTATGTGTTGTATGTAGCATGACCTATGGTATAGCATGCCAAAGTATTGAAATTGCAATAGTTTATGCGTGCAATGCACAAGCTTTAGTGGTGTTAAATGATGGAAGAATCTGGTAAAATAGAGAGATGAGGGGAATTCTTTTTATAGCGTTAATTGCAGTGTTTCTGCCGTTTCCTGCCGCAGCGCAGCAGGCCGGGCCTGATATCGTTGCAGAGCCTATTTGCTTTGCCGTACGCAATGAGGCCCCTTACAAAATCTACGGCAGTTTCATCACGGATTTATATACCAATACGGAGACCGGATCAAAAGCCCGTCACCGCTCGAATTTCCGTCTTGATGTGCCGGGCAGCACCGATGAGAAGACTGGCAATCCGACAGATAAATCCGAGTTTTGCTCCTATGGGCCGTTTTTCCCCGGTCGAAAGCTGGAAATGACATTGCGGACGCTAGTGCCGATTTTTTCCTGCCAGACACGAATTGATCGTGGCGAGATTGTGATTAAAGGCAAAAGAAAACCCGAAGGCGGGACGGAAACCTGGGCACTTTGTCACGAAGAGTAAATCTTAAGCCGCTTTCTTATTTTCGTTCTTTTCTTCTGGCTCAAAAGGCAGGAAAAGTGTCACGGAAGTTCCTTCGCCCGGTGTGCTCGACAAATCAATGCTGCCGCCATGCAGGGTCACAATATTTTTAACCAGTGACAGGCCTAGCCCGGCACCGCCACGGCCCGGATGTTTTTCACTTTGGCCGCTTTGTGCGCGCTCAAAAGGCTCCATAATCCGGTGCTGGTCTTCCTTGGCAATGCCAATGCCGGTGTCGCCCACCTTAATTTCAATGCCGGTTTTCTTTCTTTTGGCGTCAATCATGATTTTTCCGCCTTCGGGGGTATGGGTAAGAGCGTTGCGAATCAGGTTGATAATGGCTTGTTTCAGCCGCGTTTCATCGGCCTCCAGCACACCAATGGTTTTGGGGCATGACAATATGACTTCAATTTGCTCTTTGCGCGCCCAGTCATTGACCAGCTCAACCAGCCCTTCAAGCATGCCCTTTATTTTAATGGTTTCTTTGTTAAGGGTCATATACCCGGCTTCAATGGTGGATAGATCGAGGATGTCATTGATTAGGCTGAGTAGTGTTTCGCTCGCCTCCTTGACGTCATGGGTATAGGATTTTTGCCTTTTGTTGAGCGTCCCGAAATATTCCTGATCGAGAATTTCATTAAAACCCATGATAGCGTTTAGCGGCGTGCGCAGCTGGTAAGACACATTGGCCAGGAAGTCTAATTTGAGCTGTTCCGCGGCTTCCAGCGCAGCATTTTTCT
Source organism: Alphaproteobacteria bacterium (assembly GCA_021775965.1). Lineage (GTDB taxonomy): Bacteria > Pseudomonadota > Alphaproteobacteria > Micavibrionales > Micavibrionaceae > UBA5701. The sequence goes on along the minus strand of JAJFGV010000043.1, from coordinate 162,230 downwards.
CGCGCAATGCATTTTCAACCCGCACCGTGTCAGTCACATCGGTGCAGGTAATCAGCACGCCGCCATCGGGCAAAGGCACGGTCACATAGTCCACAAGGGTTTCATTGCTGCGCTCCAGCCGTCCTTCATGCATGATGCGGTCCAGCCCTAGCGCAATCAGTTCCTCGCGGCGCACAACCCATTCTTTGGCCGTAAAGAACGGTTTGATCTTTTCGACCACACGGCTGACATGGGGCTCGCCCTCAAGGTCTTCAGGATTGAGGCCCCAAAGTCGCCCGAAAGACGGATTCCACAGCTTCAACCGCCCGTCTCCGCCAAAGGCCGCCACAGCCTCAGCCAGATTGTCGAGTGTCTCTTTTTGCACGGCAATCAGGGTGTTATAGGAGGATTCCAGCTCCAGCCGGCTGGTGACGTCTTCAAAGGTCATCATCATGCCGCCCATCGGGTTGGGAATGACCAGCATGCGCAGGGCGCTGCCATCGGGCAAATGCAGCATATCTTCATGCGGATCGATGAGATTGGTGAACATATCCATCCAGCCCTTGCGGAATTTTTTGAAATCGGCTTGCTCGGGCAGGCGTCGCGTTTCACGCAGTTTTTCCATGATGTCACCGAGCTTGGGTCTGGTATTGAGCCAGCCATCATCAAGGCCCCAGAGCTCGGAAAAGGCGGCGTTATAAAATTCGAGGCTGTGATCGGCGTTATAAATGCCAATGGCGGTGCGTAATTGCTGCAGCAATTCTCTGTTAACGGCGCGGTAGCGCTTGAGTTCAGTTTCAATCTCTTCCTGCCGCGTAATGTCTCTGGCAACGCCGAGCGTCATATTATGCTGCGCTACAGGAATTTCGAATATGTTCATGAGCAAGCGGTCACCGCCTGTAATGATATGGGCCTGAACCGTCTGGGTTTGTGATTCCTTCAGGGCTTTTGCGGCTTGCTTTTTGCCCGGTAGGGGTTCGGGCGCGCCCTTTTTCTTGGTTTTTGGTGGCGGCGCGATTTCTTTTTGCTGCGCAATAATTTCTTCGGGCGTGTTTTCAATAATTTTAGCATAGGTTTCATTGCACCAGATAATCTTCTGCTTGTCGTTGCGGAGCCATATAGCGGCAGGCAGGTGGTCCATCGCTGCCTTAAGCTTCTCTATTTCTTCTTCTTGCTGTGCGGTGCGGGTTTTTTCAGTTTCACTGCGCTGCGTGATATCCTCGGCCCAGAGAATTTTGAAGCTCGCGTCCCTATCAGAATTTTGCGTTAGTGCGCCTCGCAGTTTCAGCGTTTTACTGCCGTCCCGATTTTGTACATTGAGGCTGAAGGGCTTTTCGTTATTACACAGCTGCCCCCAGGCCCCTTCCAGTGCCGCGGCATCGCCGGGGGCAAGGGCGCTTTGTATGTCGGCCAGGTGGCGCACAGTTTCCCGCTCCAAAAGAGCACAAAAGCCTTCGCTATAGGTTATGAAGCCATCTTCCGCCCAGCCGCAATACTCGGCCGGTACGCTCGCCAGAAAAGCCTGCAGCCTGGCCCTCTCGGCTTGCAAATGCGCCGTGCCGCCGAGGAATTCGGCGAGCTGTTTGAATAGTCCATTTTTTGATTTTTGTTTGGTGCTCACGATAATTAAGTGTAAAGCCGCATGCGGTGTACGGCAAGAAAAACGCGCTCATAGGAACTCTAAAGAATGACCGTCCGTTCACCATGAAGGAAAATCCGGCGCTCGGTGTAGGCGCCAATGGCGCTGGCCAGTACACGGCTTTCCGTATCACGCCCCAGTGATTGCAGCTTTTTCGGGCCGTATGTGTGATCAATGCGTACGGTTTCCTGCTCGATAATCGGCCCTTCATCGAGATCGGCGGTGGCGAAATGTGCGGTGGCACCGATAATCTTTACCCCGCGCTCATAAGCCTGATGGTAGGGCTTGGCGCCTTTAAAGCCGGGCAGGAAAGAATGATGGATATTAATAACACGGCCAGCGTACTTGTTGCATACATCATGGGAGAGAACCTGCATATAGCGAGCGAGGACGACCAATTCTGCATCGCTGTCTTCTATAATTTTACAAAGCGCCGTTTCCTGCTCTTTTTTACTGTCCTTGGTAACGGGGAGGTAATGGAATGGGATACCGCGCTCCTCTACCAGGCTGCGGCAGTCTTCATGATTGGAAACCACGCCGACAATATCAATATTGAGATGCTTTGTACGCCAGCGGTACAGTAGATCGTTCAAGCAATGATCCTCTTTCGACACCAGAATAAGCGTACGTACGGGCGCGTCCATCGCTGTGATCTGCCAGGTCATATTGAAAGTGTTGGCAATATCCTCAAACGCGGCTTCGAAATTGTCTTTGGCGCGCTCGTTCAGCGGTGCAAACACCACACGCATAAAGAACTGGCCGGAGAGATGGTCGTTAAACTGTGCCGATTCCTCGATATTACACTCGGTATTTGATAATGCGGTCGCCACCGCGGCCACAACACCCGGTCGGTCATCACAATGAAGGCGTAAGACGTACATGCGGATAGTATCCCCTGATAATAAAGCGCTGGCAAGTGGGTGCTGGCGCGCTATATTAAAAACCATGGACCAGCCCATCACATTTAATGAAAAAGAAAGCCGTTACGAGCAGGACCATGACGGCCATATCGTCTATGCCAATACGCATAAAAAGGAAGATGTCCTCTATATCGACTATGTGTACGCCCCAAAGGAGCTGCGCGGCAAAGGCGCAGCCAGCAAGTTTATGCATGGGCTGATGGATTTGGTGCGTACGGAGAATTTAAAGGCTGTACCGATATGCGGTTTCGCCGCCACCTGGCTCACGAGGCATAATGAGTATGATGATTTGAAAGTCTGAATCCTCACATTTACTCTGACACGCCCTCTAGAGGCAATTTATATGCATATAAATGTGTTTTTTAAGTATGCTTTTGACTTTTTCGGAAATATGTCTTATAACCTGCTCCGGCACCCTTAGATGCCATAACTGTTGTTTATTGTCATAATTATATAATATTCAACATTGTACGTTATTAAGCGATAAAGAACAGGGAAGACAAATGGCTGAAGAAGAAAAGCAGGTAACACCGGAGAAAGTAACGGAAGAAAACCCGGTAACACCAACCCCTACACAGGCACTAAAGGCTGCAGCCTTTAGTGGGGCAGTCTATGCAGAATATATTTATCTACCCGGTTTTAAAGGTAAAAAAGAGGAGCCTAAAAAAATTCAGGAGCCCCCACCACCAAAAGATCAGAAAGTTAAAAATCTTAAATTTGGAGATATGCCGCCGGGAGCTATTGGTTATCGTACCTATATAAAAAATGTTGTGGTTGGCAAAAAAAGTGATCAGGAAGAAGTTCAGGTTCCCCAGCCAGCGATTAACTATTCTCCCGATACTCTTTTTATTGACGCCACAGGCGCTGGTTCAACTACTGAACTCACTGACGAATATGTAGCAACAAGACGCGTCACTGGAAAAGTACATATGGCATTAAAGGCCGATATGGAAGCGCTGGACACTTCGACGCTTCGTAAGGTTCAGTTGAAAGATGTCCTTGGCCGTAAAATATTGATAGAAGGTAATGACATTAGAATTTTAAAACCTGATTCTAAAGACATGGCTCCAACCCTCATCTCAGCCGAAGGGTTAAAGGCTCTTGTAGTTTCTGATGAGGACAGTAACCCGGTCATAGTGCCCTTGAACGCTTTTGACATCATTAAGGATACTGCAGACGAGGAGTTGCGCGTGATTCCACCTGCTCCTATTATAAAAGGCAAGCCGGTACCAAATATTCAACCACTTCCAGAGGGAAAGATGGTTCAACTTGTAGACGGAGTTAATGCCACTACAAATCCTGACGGTAAAAGTTTATACCAGGACCCCTCCCCCGAATAGAAATTAATTGCCCTCTAATACCGATAATCGTCCTTTTTGAACGGGCCGTCGACAGGGACGTCGATATAATCGGCCTGGTCCTGGGTGAGCTTCGATAGTGCCGCGCCGACCTTTTCAAGATGCAGGAACGCGACCTTTTCATCGAGATGTTTGGGTAGCACGTAGACTTTATTTTCGTATTTGTCGGCGTTCTTCCAAAGCTCGATCTGGGCCAGAGTCTGGTTGGTAAAGCTCGCACTCATCACAAAGCTCGGGTGGCCTGTACCACAACCCAGATTTACCAAACGCCCTTCGGCCAGCATGATAATGCGTTTGCCATCGGGGAATTCAATCTCATCAACTTGCGGTTTGATATTGGTCCACTTCATATTGCGCAGTGGCTCAATCTGAATCTCATTATCGAAGTGTCCGATATTGCAAACAATCGCCCGGTCTTTCATGTCGCGCATATGATCGACGGTAATGATGTCTTTGTTCCCCGTAGTGGTCACAAAAATATCACCGCGCTTGGCGCCTTCTTCCATGGTGACAACTTCAAAACCTTCCATCGCGGCTTGCAACGCACAGATCGGATCAATTTCGGTCACGAGGACACGGGCACCGGCGGAGCGTAACGACTCGGCTGAGCCCTTACCAACATCGCCGAAACCTGCACATACGGCGACCTTACCGGACATCATCACATCGGTGGCACGTTTAATACCATCGACCAGAGATTCGCGGCAACCGTATTTGTTGTCGAATTTTGATTTTGTTACTGAGTCGTTGACGTTAATGGCGGGCACTTTCAGCGTGCCCTTTTTCTCCATGTCATTGAGGAACATCACGCCGGTTGTTGTTTCCTCGGACAGGCCTTTCACATCGGCCATCAACTCTGGATAATCTTCATGCATGATGCGGGTCAGATCACCACCATCATCCAAAATCATATTGGGAACCCAGCCATCCGGTCCTTTGATTGTTTGGTGGATACACCATTCGCCTTCTTCTTCTGTCTGGCCTTTCCAGGCGAAAACAGGAATGCCGGCAGCGGCAATCGCAGCAGCGGCCTGGTCTTGTGTTGAAAAGATATTGCAGGAGCTCCAGCGGACTTCCGCGCCCAGCGATGTCAGCGTTTCAATGAGTACAGCGGTCTGGATGGTCATGTGCAGACAACCCACAATGCGCGCACCCTTTAATGGCTGCTCGCCGTCATATTCCTCACGTGTCGACATCAGGCCGGGCATTTCGCTCTCGGCGATGCTGATCTCTTTGCGGCCCCAATCGGCAAGGGTGATATCGGCAACTTTATAATCCTGATCGACAGCTTCGGGTTGGGCGGACATGATTTTCTCCTTTTAGAGACTAAAATAATAAAAACAGCTGAATTCATTACATTTTGCCTGTATGATTTCAAGCGAAATAAGATTTTTTTACAGCAAAATCATGGTAATATTACCCTATGGCACTCGGATTTAACGAAGAAAGCGAAAAACCGCAATTCATATACAAGCGCAACCCGCTGGTAGAACACTCCTATCAACTCTTTGAATTTAAAGAAGAAAAGAGCGAATATGAGCCTGTGGGCGAATATTTGTTGCTCGATACCGATGAAGACCCTGATTTAACTGAGAAAAATGTTATTAATCTGATTACGCTATTGAACGGCAGAACCAAGCTTATAGACCTCTCAAATTTGACCTCGGACCGGCTTTTATATAGTATAGTAGACAATGAAGATGATAATAAAATCATCACGATAATGCTTCGATCCCATGATGGAACGGGCGTATCAAAAGAAAATGCGGTGTTAAAAATAGAGAAAGGTGTATTTGATGGATAGATTTCCCGATATAATGGAGCATTGGATGAACGCCAGAGATGGTGTATCCCCCACAGCAGGTTTGAATTTAAACATAAATCCTGAAATACCGTCTGGCCCCTAAGTTTAAACCTACAAACTATTCAAAACCACAACAAATCGGGCACCTTTGACCTTGCCGGATTTATCCGTGATGTTCTCGGCAAAAATACGGCCCTGATGGGCGGTGATAATCTGGCGGCAAATCGATAGCCCCAGACCCGAATGACGTCCGTAATCTTCATGTTCGGGGCGCTCGGAATAAAACCGTTCGAAAATGCTTTCCAGCTTGTTTTTAGGAATGCCGGGACCCTGATCTTCTACTGTGATTCTGATTTGCTGTCTTTGCATGGTGATATCAATGCTGACAATTCCCTTTTTGGGAGAGAAAGAAACCGCATTGGAAATCAGATTTTCAAAAACCTGAACCAGCCGGGTTTCCAACCCCCAGATATTGATGTCACTATTTTCGGGCATCTCCAGCCGCACTTCGACCGTATCGATTTTGGCGGAATACTGTTCCTCTGTGTCCTGGCCGTTTTCCCGCTCCAATGGATTTTTATAGGCGTCAATCAAACGGATCAAAGCTTGCTTAACGTCAATGGATTTAAAAACTTCCCGTGACAACTCGGCATCAATACGTGAAGCATGCGATATATCGCTGATCAGACGGTCGAGCCGTTCCAGATCATGCATGATGATTTTAAATAGCTTGTCGCGGTCTTCTTTCTTCTTAACAACAAAAGCGGTTTCAATCGCGCTACGTAGAGACGTCAGAGGGTTTTTAAGCTCATGGGCGACATCGGCGGCAAAATGCTCGATCGAATCCATCCGCTCCCATAACGCCTGTGTCATATCCCGCAGAACCATTGACAGATCGCCAATTTCATCATGACGATGGCTGAGGTCGGGGATTTCATCGCTTTGGCCTCTACGGACCTCTTCCGCAGCGCTGGCGAGTTTCCTAAGAGGCCGCGCAATAACACCGGACAAATAAATGGATAGCAAAATGGTGACAAGCAGCGTTGCCAGAAAGACTCGCAAGACATCAGCCCAGACCTGACCGATAGCATTTTCAATATCTTTCCCTTCTCGCGTCACCAAAACAGAGCCGACAAGATTCTTTTTTATATGCAACGGAGCGGCTGCAGAGAGAAAAATTCCGCCATCCTGATCGTACCAGGCAGACAGGCTAATCTGTCCGGCCATGGCATCAGGAACGTCAGGATAATCAACACCCTGATCAGATTGAATATCGGGATAAAAAGGCAAAACGCGGCGGTCTGGAAGCAAGCTGATAATATAGCCCGCCATATTCTTCAGGATCTGCAAACTGTGAAGTATGTCATTGCCTTGATTGCGATTGGCTATATTCAGAGTCTCTTCAGGGCTTAACAGATCAGTCGAATCGGCAATCAAAAGGCCACTTGTATCGAACAACCGTACGTGCTTGCCAGAGATAAAGCTGAGACGTTTTGTCATGGTCCTGGCCTGCTCTGATAATAATTCTCCTTGTTTGGATTTATCGACAGCCCCTTCAGATATAGCGGCGGAGAGCAGTTCAACTTCGGCCTGGAATGTTTCAAGTTTGGCTTCAATCAGGCCTTTTTGATATTGGCCAAGATATAAAATACCGCATAGAAGGATAATGAGGGCAATGGCATTGACGCCGATAATGCGAAGGGTTAATCCGGTGATCCGTCTTTCCGGGCCGCCCCAGTATAGATTGAGAAGATTATCAATCTCAGGGATTTCCGGTGGCCCGGAGCCCAAAGATCCCAGTCGGAACCATCTATTCTTCTTTATAGCGGTATCCAACGCCGTAGAGCGTTTCGATCTGGTTGAAGTCGGAATCGACGTTTTTGAATTTTTTTCTGACACGTTTTATATGGGAGTCTATGGTTCGGTCGTCTACATGAATATTCTCACCATATGCCATGTTGATCAACTGATCTCTGTTTTTAACGTGGCCGGGATGCATGGCGAGGACTTTAAGCAGCAGATATTCAGTGACAGTCATATTGAGTGGCACACCTTTCCAGGCACAAAGATGGCGCGAATCGTCCAAAGTCAGAGAGCCGCGGATGATTGGCTCTTCGCTTTGGGATTTTTCCGGTGCTTGTAGGTTGCCTCGGCGCAGCAGGGTCTTGATGCGCTCAATCAGCAGGCGTTGGGAAAACGGTTTGGTAATATAATCATCAGCGCCCATCCTCAGGCCGACCACTTCGTCAATCTCATCATCTTTGGAAGTCAGAAAAATCACGGGAACGCTGGATTTTTCACGCAATTTGCCCAGCACCTCTAATCCGTCCATGCGCGGCATTTTGATGTCGAGTACGACCAGGTCCGGCATATTGGCGTTTAGTCCGGCCAGCCCGGCTTCTCCATCATTATAGGTGGTGACCTCATAGCCTTCGGCCTCCAACGCCATTGATACGGAAGTGAGGATATTGCGGTCATCATCTATAAGGGCAATTCGGTGTGTCATAAGGTTAATATACTTGTTCCGCCAGGTAGAGGGAACCGCAAACCAGAATTCGGGCCGAATCTGCAGCATTATTTTTCACGATATGTTGCACAGCTTGGCGGACGTTATCAGCTTCATGAAGGGCTAAAATGCCCTGCTTTTGAAGAAATGGTGCGATGTCCGGAGCTTTTAAGCTGCCACCAACGCCGCCGATGTTCACCAGAGATAGGCTTTCCACGTAGGGCAGCAGGGGCTTAAGGAAGGCGCCCGGGTCTTTGTCTGCTTTCATGCCCAGGATGATGTGAAGAGGCTTGTTGTCCTTTTGGCGCCAAATGGCGGCTTGTTGGCCGAGTGCGCGCCCGGCGCTGTCGTTATGCCCGCCGTCGAGCCAAAGTTCCCACTGAGCGGGAAGGCTAAATACTGCCGCCTTATCCCCCTGAATAGGCTGTAGTCTTCCTCCCCAAACTATCTTACGTAATCCTAAGGGGGTGGAATCAGCTTTAAGGGGGTGGGTGTTTTCGGTGATTTTTAAGGCCGCCAGGGCAGCCCCAGCATTATCTATCTGGTGCGCACCCTGAAGGTTCGGTAGGGGCAGGCGTTCTTCCTTCCCCTCAAAGACAAAGCGCATTTCATCACCATCCGGGGCTACATCCCATTCCTGCCCGGCCCGGTATAGGGGAACGCCCAATGCTGCGGCTTTCTCCTCAAAAATATCCATAACACCCGCATCTATAGCTTCTTCGTTCTGCACACCGATCACGCAAGGCACCCCCTTTTTCATGATTCCGGCCTTTTCTGCAGCAATTTCCCTGAGGCTTTCACCCAGGTATTCGGTGTGGTCAAAGGCAATTTGATTGATTACGCAAACCTGCGGTTTCTCTATGATATTGGTACAATCAAGCCGTCCGCCCAGTCCTGTTTCCAGCAGCAAAATATCAGCAGGCACACGCGAAAACGCAGCAAAAGCCATGGCCGTCGTAATTTCAAAAAATGTGATGTCTTTGCCTTCATTGAGTGCCTGCGCTTCATCGATCAAAGCCTCCAATGGTGCGTCCTCTATATTGCCTCCAGCCAGATAAATGCGCTCATTGAACTGCAGCAAATGCGGTGAGGTATAGGCATGCACTTTATGGCCGGCCTCTTCTAAAATGCTGCGCATAATTGCAACAATAGAGCCCTTTCCATTGGTTCCTGCGACGTGAATAACCGGTGGCAGGGACAGATGTGGATTGCCAAAAGCCTGCAGCAAATCCGGATAAGGCTGACGAAATGACAGGTCAATTTTTTTGCCCCGGTTCAGGGCATAAATATCACGGAGTTTTTGCTGCAGTGTTTGATCGGGGTGTTTGAGGTCAGCGGCGTACATTCAGGCTTTTGTCCTACCCCTTGGAGACTTTTTTTGCTGCGCTTTTAGCCTTGGTTTTAGTCGTGGTTTTAGATTGGGGCTTTGAGATGCGCCTTGCGGCTTTTTGGGCGGTCTTCACCTGCAGCAAAGCTTTGTCAGCGACCTCTCTTTTCCCCCTGGCCATGTCGGCTTTCTCACCGTTTGCCGGTGGCGCTTTGCCATTGGCCTTGGGGTTGTCTTTACGGCTCTTCTTACCGCTGCCATTGCCGGTTTTGGCCTTTTCCGGCTGCGGTTTTTTCATCAGCATCGAAAGCACATTGGTGATGGTTTCCTTCAACTTCTGGCGTTTCACGACCATATCGACTATGCCGTGCTCCAGCAGATATTCAGCCGTCTGGAAGTCATCGGGCAGAGTTTCACGCACGGTTTCCTCAATCACGCGTCGTCCGGCAAAGCCAATCATAGAACCCGGCTCGGCGATATGAACGTCACCAACCATGGCAAAAGAGGCGCTGACCCCGCCGGTGGTTGGGTCAGTCAGCAGCACGACATAGGGCAGCCCGGCATCTTTAACCATCTCTACGGCGATAATGCTGCGTGGCATCTGGACCAGTGAGAGCATGCCTTCCTGCATCCGTGCGCCGCCTGAGGCTGGCACTGTGATGAATGCTGCATTGGATTTCACGGCTTCTTCCGCGGCTTTCAAAAGCGCTTCACCAACGGCGGCGCCCATGGACCCTCCCATAAAGCTGAAATTAAACGCGGCGATCACAACCGGAATACCGCCCATCGTGCCCTTGGCGATGGTGATGGCGTCTTTCAGCCCGGTTTTGGCGCGGGAATCCTTGATACGGTCGGCATATTTGCGCCGGTCCTTGAACTTTAATGGGTCATGCGCCACTTCGGGCAAGTCAATATTGTCGTACGCGCCATCGTCAAACAGTAGCTCCAGCCTGTCTTTGACCGTGATGCGCAAATGATGGCCGCAATGATAGCAGACATTCATATTCTCAAGCAGGTCACGGTGAAACAGCATGCCCTCACAGCCTGAGCATTTCTGCCAGAGATTATCGGGAACGTCTTTGGGCTCGACGAGGGAACGTATACGAGGCCGGATAAGATTTGTTAACCAATTCATTGCGTTATCTCGTTATTAAGGGAGGGCAGGGTCGCAGGTTTTACCCCTGATTGTCAAGTTTTGCCAAGGGTTTGGAGAGGGCTGCAGACAGGGCTTTGACCTGCGTCGCAACGGCGCGTGCGGCAGTATTTTTATCATTATTTTCAATGGTTTGAACAATAGATGACCCAACCACGACAGCATCACCGATCCGGCCCATCGCGGCGGCGTCTTTCGGGGTTTTGATGCCAAAACCAATGGCGATGGGCAAATCGGTATGTTTTTTGATTTCCTCGATATGCGGCTCCAGCTTGCTCATATCGGCGCTGGCGGTGCCGGTAACCCCGGTGATTGATACGTAATAAAGGAACCCGCTGGCACCATCGAGAAGCGTTTTCAGGCGGCTTTCGTCCGTTGTGGGAGTGATCAGGCGAATGATATCCAGTCTGTTTGCCTTGGCGGCTGTCTGTAATTCTTCATCTTCTTCGGGCGGCAGATCGACAATGATCAATCCGTCGACCCCGGCGTTCGCGGCATCCTGTCCAAATTGCTGCACCCCATAGGCCATGATCGGGTTAAAATATCCCATCAGCACAATCGGTGTTTCGTCATTTTTGCTACGAAATTGCTGCACCATGGAAAGGGTCTGTTGCATGTTGGCACCAGCGGCAAGCGCGCGCTGACTAGCGGCCTGAATGACTGGCCCGTCGGCCATCGGGTCACTAAACGGCATGCCCAGCTCGATGATATCGGCCCCAGCTTCGGGCAGGCCCTCAAGCACGGCGGCACTTGTGTCGCGGTCAGGATCACCAGCGGTAATAAAACTCACCAATGCCGCGCGCTCCAGCGCAGCAAATGTCTTTTCAATCCGTGACATGTTTTTCCTTATAGTTTTCCAGCCATTCTTTTACATCAGAAGGCCTTTTGAAAACAATGACTTTGCAATGTTGTCCATATTCTTCCAATGCCTGAAGAACGCGTGGCCGGGTTTCTGTTCGAAACCTGGAAATATAACGAAGAAAAGCAAAATCAAAGTGTTCTGAGCACCCATCTGCCATATCGCTGCGGGTCTGCCCATAACTTATAATAACCCGTTTAATGGTCCTGAAAAGGCAAAGCCAGACAGGGTAATCAAAAAAGAACACTGTATCCGCTGCCTGAAAACGGGTGCTCGCTGTGCGCGTAAAATTACCGTCAATAATCCACTGTTCCTGTTCGGTCCATTCCCGAAGTTTTTGTTGAAATACTTCTGGGTCTTCTTGCATCCAATTCGGCTTCCAGAAAATCTTATCGAGATGATAAAGCGGCAGGTTGGTTTTTTTAGCAAGCTTTTGAGCGAATGTTGATTTTCCTGCCCCGCAACAGCCCACAACGGCTATACGGCTCATATCTTCACGCCCAATTTCTCCGCCACGGTGAAAATATCCTTATCGCCGCGACCGCACATATTCATCACCAGAATATGGTCTTTGGGCAACTTAGGCGCAATTTTCAACACATGCGCAAAGGCGTGGGACGGCTCCAGCGCCGGGATAATGCCCTCCAGTGTCGTGCAGCTCTGAAACGCCTCCAGCGCCTCCGTGTCAGTCACAGAGACGTAATCCACGCGCTTTTCATCGAACAGCCACGCATGCTCGGGCCCGATTCCGGGATAATCCAGCCCGGCCGAGATCGAATGCGCCTCATCAATCTGGCCGTCTTCATTTTGCAGGAAATAGCTTTGCATACCATGTAAAACGCCCGGTTTGCCACCCGTCAGGGATGCGGCATGTTCATCGGTATCAACGCCGTGACCCCCGGCTTCGACACCGATCAAATTCACGTCCGTATCATCCAGAAACGGATGAAACAGCCCCATCGCGTTCGATCCGCCGCCAATACAGGCGACCAGCGTATCGGGCAGTCGCCCTTCACGCTCCATCATTTGTTCGCGCAATTCCTTGCCGATCACGCTCTGGAAATCGCGGACCATCGCCGGATAAGGATGCGGGCCGGCCACTGTGCCGATCAGATAGTACGTGTCATGTACGTTGGCCACCCAGTCGCGCAAAGCTTCGTTCATCGCGTCTTTGAGCGTGCCAGAGCCACTCTCGACGGGGCGTACTTCCGCACCCAGGAGCTTCATACGGAAGACATTCGGAGCCTGACGCTCAATATCGGTGGCACCCATGAAAATCACGCAGGGGATATCAAACAGCGCGCATACGGTGGCTGTGGCGACGCCATGCTGCCCGGCGCCGGTTTCGGCGATAATCCGGGTCTTGCCCATACGTCGGGCCAGCAAAACCTGGCCGATACAATGGTTGATCTTATGCGCGCCGGTATGGTTGAGCTCATCGCGCTTGAAATAGATTTTGGCACCGCCGCAGTGCTCAGTAGCACTTTTGGCAAAATATAGCGGGGAAGGGCGGCCGATATAATCGCGCGCCAGCTCCTCAAATTCATCCCAAAACGCCTGATCCGCTTTGGCTTTATTCCACGCCTGCTCGACCTGCAAAATCAGGGGCATCAGCGTTTCCGCCACGTATCGCCCGCCATAAGGGCCGAAATGGCCCCGTTCGTCGGGCTGGTTTTTGAGACTATTGGCTGTCATAGGGGGCGTTATACACGCTTTTGCTGCCCTTAAGGAAGTGCTGAGTTCATTCTCTTTAGTCTTTGTTATATGCCATCATAATCCACCAACCTTTTGAATGATCAGCACCAACATAATAAACATAAGCCTGTCCCGATACTGGATCAAATGTGATTTGGGGCGCTTGATTTTCATCTTTCTCCCAATGCGTTGAAGCTTTCGTCAATATCGGCCTGTCACTTTGCTCATAGGGGCCAAATGGATGGTAGGCACAGGATAAGAAAATCGCCTCGGAATCTTTATGCTCACCTGTTCTGAGAGCAATATATTTTCCATTTGGTGATCTTGTAATTTGCCCTTCCATACCAACTGGGACAGGAACTTCTTTTATATCGGTCCATGTGGCGCCACTATCATCAGAAATAGCACCCATAACCCACACATGGCGCGGCTCCGGAAAATCATCCCAGGCTAGAAACGTCATATACAACCTGTTGTCATGTTCAATAACACTCGGAGAGGTAATTGTCCGCACCTGCTTTCCATCAAGAACACCGCGTGCGATGACAGGTTTTTTAAAAACTGTATAGGGGCCTTCTAGTGTATCTGAAATAGCTAAATATATTTCTGATTCATAAGTTTCTTCATCATCATAGCCAATAAAATAAATTTGATGCTGTCCGTTTTTTGTTAGACGGTAAAAAGGTGTTTCTTTGGAGCGTGGGTGGGTAATATTCTTGCTAGCGCCTAATAAAACAGATGTTGGTGACCATGTTTCCCAATCTTTTCCAGACGCTATTTTTATAGATATATAACCTGAGTCATCACCTGAATCATCATCTGAATCTGCGTCATCACCTGAATAAATCATTTTCAGATGACCTTTTTGGTCTATAAAAACATGAGGGTCGCTGGCCGCCTCATAGTTTTCACGGGGAATGTAATCACGAAGAACAGGCTTTTCTACCCTGCTCCAGTTTTTATATTTATCAATGCAAGATTCTTCTGCACTTGCTGTTTTAAACAAAAACGGGATCAATATAATTAAAGCTAGAATTCTTATCATTCGCTGAGCTCTTTCATTGCAGAGCGTTTCAATAATAAATTATTTATGTGCTCTGAACCGCTTCTATAAACTTTCTGATCTTATCTGCGTCTTTTTGCCCCGGTGCGTTTTCGACGCCGGAGGATACATCTACCACGTTCGGGTTTATGATGGAAAGTGCCCGGGTCACATTTTCGGAGGTCAGCCCACCCGCCAGGAACCAGGTCATGGCGGGCTCATAATTTTTTAAAAGACCCCAGTCGAAACTCTGTCCGGTTCCCCCCGGAAGCGGCGAATCAGTGACTTTTGCGTCGAACATAATCGCATCAATAATTTCCTTATAAGCCTCGGCAGTAGCCAAATCTTCCTGTGATCCGATGCGTATCGCTTTTATGATTGGGACAGAGAATCGGGTTTTGATTTCACTGACGCGTTGCGGCGTTTCATTGCCGTGCAATTGCACCATATTGATTTTGACCCGGTTCAATACAGATTCAAGCGTTTCATCATCTGGATCAACGAAAAGTCCGACCGTCTTGATATGATCGGGTACATCCTGAATCAGTTTCGCGGCTGTCTCTGGGTCAATGTTGCGTGGGGAGGGTGGGTAGAAAACAAAGCCGAGATAGTCGGCACCAGAATCAATTGCGGCCTGAACCGTGTCAGGTTCTGTGAGGCCGCAGATTTTAACTTTGGCCATTAATCTCATCCAAAATCGACTGTGCGGAAGCGGTGGGATCATCAGCCTGCGTAATCGGTCTGCCGATCACCAGATGGCTGGCCCCAGCATCAATGGCTTCTTGCGGGCCCATCACACGTTTTTGGTCGTCTGCAGCGCTGCCCGCGGGGCGTATGCCCGGCACCATCAGGGTAAAATCAGGGCCGCAGGCCTTGCGCAGCGTTTCAATTTCCAGAGCCGAGCACACCACGCCGTCGAGTTCGGCCTGCTTGGCCAGATGCGCCAGTCGTTCCACGCATGTGCCGGCCGGTCCTTCATAGCCTATATCTCCAAGCTCTATATCCGACAGAGATGTTAAGATGGTAACGCCCAGAAGCTTGGTATCCGTGCCGCAAGCCTCTTTCGCTGCCTTCATCATCTCCAGCCCGCCCGAGGCATGTACGTTTAAATATGCTGGCTTTAATTCTTCTGAGACAGCGCGTACGGCACCGGCCACTGTATTGGGGATGTCGTGATATTTGAGATCGAGGAACAATTCTGCTTCTTCGCAGGCGGCCATAACCTGCGCGACCCCTTGCGGTCCATTGGCATTAAAAAACTCTAATCCCAATTTCAGTCCGCCGGTAACCGGGCCGATCGTCGCGGCCAGCTCTTCAGCCAGCGCCAAGTCAGTCGTATCAATCGCACAAAATATCGTCATCATTTCTTCCTTTTTGGCAGGGCCGGGAAAAAATCAGACGGGGCTTCAGCGTTTCCATTTTCATTCACGGCTTCTAGTTCCTTTTCGAGGATTTTAATCTGTTTTTTCTGGCGGCGTCTATCCTGGCGCACTTTGCTCATATTCATCCAGGTCATCAGCGTGCCGGTAAAAAAACCGATAGCCATTAGCACCAGACCAATCATATAAAGCGGTAATTCCAGCGGGGCGTGAACAGGGCTCCATGTCAGGGATACAGAATTGCGGTTAAAAACGGCAAAAGCTACCAGAATGAGCGCAATGAGAAGGCCAAAAATCCAGCGTATCAATCCCATAGTAGGGCCTTATAAAATGAAAATTCGATATGGTGTGCCTTAATACTCACTCAAGGCGTCTTTTTTCTCATTCAGACGTTCACGCAATGCCTTGCCGGTCTTAAAGAAAGGCAGGCGCTTGGCGGCAACATAAACGGTCTCACCTGTACGTGGATTGCGTCCCGTACGTGAGTCGCGATGCTTAACGGAAAAAGCGCCAAAACCTCTGAGCTCAACGCGATCGCCACGGACCAGCGCCGATGTGATTTCTTCAAAGATGGTATCAACGATTTTCTCAATATCGCGCATGAAAAGATGCGGGTTCTTTTCTGCCAGATGGCTAATAAGTTGCGATTTTGTCATCGTAATCGTCCTTTTTCGTTTGCCTGAGGCGGATCATAAGCAAAGTATTTCAGGCTTTCTGCCTTTTTATGATCCACGCAGCTATCAATAATGACCCTACATTGCCCCATCAAACTAGGGCACGTCAAGCAAAAGTCATTGATCGCAAAAGGTTTTTTATGGGGGGGGATTTTTTATAGAGCAAAATAACATAAAAAAGCCGGGCCCCTTTTATTACAAGGCCCGGCTTTTTCTAAATTTATGGGATAAAAGCCTATATTACTATGATTCTTCCCCCTCGGCTTTTGCGTCAGCTTTCTTCTTTTTGGCCGGGGCTTTTTCTTTCTTCTCGGCCTTATCTTCTGGTGCGTCATCAGCATCAGCTTTCTTTTTGGCGGCCGCTTTTTTCTTTGGCTTTTCTTCCTTAGCCTCGGCATCAGCGGCATCTTCCTTGTTCTTGCCCTCTTTTTCCTGCAGGGCCGCACCAAGAATATCACCAAGCGACGCACCGCTTTCGGTTGAGCCGAACTGTTTCATCGCCTGCTTGTCTTCATCGATTTCGCGGGCTTTGATCGAAAGCGTCACTTTGCGGGTTTTCTTATCCATAGTCAGGATTTTCGCATCAAGCTTCTCACCAACGGCAAAACGGTCCGGGCGTTGCTCGGAGCGTTCGCGCGATAGATCTGCCTTTTTGATGGTACCGGTGATGCCATCATTGATCGTGACTTCAATTGCCTTGTCCTGAATCTCGGAAACCGTACAGGTGACAACCGCGCCTTTGGCCATACCCTCCAGAGCACCTTTGAAAGGATCGTCCGTTAATTGCTTGATACCAAGCGCAACACGTTCCTTGTCTGGGTCCATATCGAGGATTTTGACCTTGGCTTTTTCATCCTTGGTGAAGCCCTTCAGAATCTCTTCGGTTTGGTCTTCCCAGGAAATGTCGGACAGGTGAACCATACCGTCAATATCCTCCGTCAGAGCGATAAACAGACCGAACTCGGTAATGTTACGAATCTCGCCTTCAAATGTATCGCCGACTTTATGGCTCTCGGCAAAGGCTGCCCACGGGTTTTCCTGGCATTGTTTCAGGCCAAGGGAAATCCGGCGCTTGTCACCGTCAACATCCAGCACCATCACTTCGACTTCTTGTGAGGTCGAAACAATTTTACCAGGGTGGATGTTCTTTTTCACCCATGACATTTCAGAGACATGAACCAGACCTTCAATGCCATCTTCCAGTTCCACAAAGGCACCGTAATCAGCGATGTTGGTCACGCGGCCGGTGAATTTGACACCAACAGTATATGTATCTGTCACACCTTTCCACGGATCGTCTTCGAGTTGTTTCATGCCCAGAGAAATCCGCTGGGTTTCTTCGTTAAAGCGAACGATTTGTACATCGACGCTCTGGCCGATTTGTAAAACTTCTGATGGGTGATTGACGCGCTTCCATGAAATATCGGTAACGTGGAGCAAACCATCAACGCCGCCAAGATCAACAAAGGCACCATAGTCAGTAATGTTCTTGACCACACCCGGTATGACCTGACCCTCTTTCAAGGTATCAAGCAAATCACTCTTGGCCTCTTCGCGGCTCTCTTCCAGAACGGCGCGGCGCGAGACAACAATATTGCCGCGGCTGCGATCCATCTTGAGAATATGAAATGGTTGCGGGTTGCCCATCAGCGGTGTGACATCGCGCACGGGGCGGATATCAACCTGTGAACCTGGCAAGAACGCAACCGCGCCGCCAAGATCAACGGTAAAACCACCTTTGACGCGGCCAAAAATAATACCGGTAACGCGCTCGTTGTCTGTATGAGATTTTTCCAGCTCGATCCAAACCTCTTCGCGGCGTGCTTTTTCGCGCGAGAGAACGGATTCGCCGTTTCTATCTTCCATCTTTTCGACAAAAACTTCAACAGCATCGCCGGCTTTGATTTCCGGATCTTCGCCGGGTTTTGAAAATTCCTGTTTGGGAATGCGGCCTTCGGATTTGAGACCAACATCAACAATAACAAATTCGCTATCAACGGCAATCACAGTTCCCTTGACAACCGTTCCTGTAAACTTTTCCTGCCCCTTGAGGGATTCAGTCAGAAGGGCTTCAAAGTCCTTTGAGTCGTTCTTATCTTGTAAATTCGCGGCTACATGCGCCATGTTTTAGTTCCTTTTTCTTTGTTCAAAATAACATCAAACGCTTTACGCTTTAAAACGGTGATGCCTAATATATGTTTTGGGAAGAAATGAACGAAGATCAGGCCACAGACGTTAACAGTCGGGCTAGGATATCGTTGGGCCGGACATTTTCCCTTGAATAATCTCAAGGGCTTTTTCCAGCACTTCGCTTTCGGACAATTGTGACGTATCCAACATCACGGCATCCTCAGCGGGTTTTAAAGGGGAGCTTTTTCGCTCTGTGTCCCTGGCGTCCCGCGCGCGCATATCTTCTAAAACGGTGCCATTTGTAGCCTCAATTCCCCTGGATTGCAACTCTTTCATGCGTCTTCCGGCCCGGACCTCTATATTGGCTGTAACAAACAGCTTCACATCGGCCTCCGGGCAGATCACCGTGCCGATGTCGCGCCCGTCCAAAACAGCGCCTTGATAGCCCTCACCGGGGTTTTGCGCGAATGTTCGCTGCAGGATAACCAGTTGTTTGCGAACTGGCTCCATCGCCGCCACCACAGACGCT
Organism: Alphaproteobacteria bacterium; assembly: GCA_021775965.1. Classification (GTDB taxonomy): domain Bacteria; phylum Pseudomonadota; class Alphaproteobacteria; order Micavibrionales; family Micavibrionaceae; genus UBA5701. Next base: position 143,236 of record JAJFGV010000043.1, on the reverse strand, counting down.
GCCTGGGCCACCTCATCCCCCCTCAGCTTTGCATTATGTAAAATAAAACCAGAGGAAGAAGGATCGTCGTTCTTGATTTTGTTTGCCAGGGAATCTGCCCCTTTGAGCGCATCGTCTGCGTTTTCGGGGTCGCCGCCCATTTCCAAAACCTCAAAAGCGACAGCGCGGTACAAACTGCCCGTATCCATATGCGCATAACCCAGCTTTTCAGCTATATTGCGCGACAGCGTGCCTTTGCCGCTGGCTGCCGGACCGTCAATGGCGATGATGGGGTAACTCATAAAACCTCCCTTAAAACCGGGCCAGTATGAATTTTTTCAGGCGCGCTGCCAAGAGCCAAGCAACAAAGGGTTTTGTGCTTTTCATGCATTGCTGAAAGAGGTGGTAAATAATATTTGACAACCGACAGAATTATGCATAATACTAGCCGACTTTAGAGTTATGTCAGGAAAATAAGGGTAAAAAATGGATTATCACTATCTAGCCAATCTTGAAAACATGAAAATAGCGTTGGTGGACGAAGTCCCAAAGGCTATTGCGGAAGCTCTTCGCTCTGCAGGCTATGAAGGGCTTCACGCTTTGGTAAAGGAAAAAAAGGGCAAACTTTTAACGCAATATCGTGATCCTGCAAAAGGCCATATTGTTTGTGAAATTCATAACCTGCCATACGGACCCAAAGGAAAACCAAAACAGGAGAAGAATAAGTTTTCTGGAAGGGTCACTACCGATTACGATAGAACATTAACGGCAGAAAAAGAGGTTTTTGTTTTTGATGGGGGCGGCCATTTATCCTGTAAAATAAAAGCTGAAGCGCTTGGGGTTGGAAAAATAAAATATGATAAAGGCCAGGGCGGATATTATGAAGGCACTATTGAAGCCGTCATAAAAATCACGGATTACACGCCGCCTAAGCCCGTAAAAAAACACAGCAGGGAAGTTGCCTTGCTACGTAAAAAATGGGACAGAGAATTTTCACATACATTAAAACAAGCCAGAAAAATCAAAAATTTTGCGTTTGAATTTGATGCGGCAGAAGCAGGTATAGGCGCCGGGCCACTGCCAGGTCCATGGACGCACAAACATGCTGCTCAAAATGGAAAACCAGATTCAGATAATATATTGGCTTCTTTTAAGAAAGCCGTAGGATCAGTTCATAGGGAAAGGGCTTTTTGGAGGCCGAATGTAAACGAGAATCTAAGGCATGTTGTCTCGGGAAAAGACTTTCTTTTGCAAAGCAGAATATCAAAGGATTTAAACAGACATCCGGATGGCTCCTATAGCAGTGTTCAGCATAGAGGAAATACCTTCACAGTGTCTCAATTTGATCCTTACGGCGAAACAAAAAGCAGGGAGAGTTATAACACCTATGGCGAAGCGGTTAAGACATGCCAGGGTATTGGTGGCGGCAGTAATACGAAATCAAAAAAAGGCTGGCAGGATCAAAGAAGCAGAGTGGGAAAAGGCAAATTAACCCGGCGCCAACGCAAAGAAGAACAAGAATTGTCGTATGTCTTAAAAAATCCTATGTTCAGCGGAATTTACGATGAGCCTGAATTATCGCCTGGGCAATTTCGTTAAGGTTAATTCTTTTTGGTTGATTGATTTATCTCAGCCCCAAGATCTTCCATCAACTCCTCAAAATTTGGAAAGCTGGTTTTGATTGGGGTGGCGTCGTCGATTGTGATCGGCTCGTCGGTGGCGGTGCCGAGTGCCAGAAACGCCATGGCGATGCGGTGATCCAGCGCGGTCTTAATGGTTGCTCCACCGATCGGGTGCCTGCCGTTGCTGTTAATGGTGAGGCTGTCTTCACCCATTTCCAGTGATATACCGCAGGCTTTCAACCCTTCAGTAACCATCAACAGACGATCGCTTTCCTTGACCCGTAACTCACCCAGTCCGGTCATTTTTGTTGTCCCCTCGGCACAGGCGGCGACCATCGCCAGCGCCGGAAACTCATCAATCATCGACGGTACGCGCTCGGGGGGTACGTCTATGCCTTTCAGCGTGCCCGTGCCACGTACAATGATGTCGGCAACTGGCTCGCCTGCGACAATACGCTCATGCTCATAGGAAATATCAGCACCCATTTCCTGCAAGGTGACATACAGCCCCATACGTCTTTCATTCACACAAATTCCGCAAAGCCGTAGTTCTGATCCCTTATTCAATAGGGCCGCCACTGCCGGAAAGGCGGCGGAAGACGGATCACCCGGCACATCAACGGCGCAGGGCTCGAGTTCCTGCTGGCCAATAATGCTGATCGCCTGCGAGCCGTCCTTCATATCCTGTACGTCTACGCCCAATCCGAAATGCCGTAACATACGCTCGGTATGGTCGCGGGTTGGGCGCTCTTCGATGACCGTTGTACGTCCCGGCGCACTGAGGCCCGCCAGCAAGATCGCCGATTTCACCTGCGCCGAGGCGACAGGCAGGCGGTATTCCAGCGGCATTGTGTCTTCGTTGCCAATCACCGTCAGCGGCAACGTGCCGCCATCGGATGTTTCAAATGTCGCACCCATCATCTCCAGCGGTTTGATGATACGGTTCATGGGCCGGCCGCTTAAGGACCCATCACCTGTGAACTTTGTTGTTATCGCATGGCCAGCCACCAGCCCCATCAAAAGACGTACGCCCGTACCGCTATTGCCCATATCCAGCGCTTCTTTCGGCTCCTTCAATCCGCCAATACCGGTGCCGTATATGTGCCACAGACCGTCACTCCCCTTGCAAACTTCAGCCCCTAAACTGCGCATGGCCTCGGCTGTGGCCAAAACATCTTCGCCTTCCAGCAGACCGCTGATAATCGTTTCGCCAACCGTGATCGCGCCCAGCATCAACGCGCGGTGCGAGATTGATTTATCGCCGGGAACTTTGATGGTTCCTTCCAAAGGGCCTGATTTTCTGGATGTAAGGGGATTTGGAGTGTTCATATCTTATGGTATAGCGCGGGCGTTTTTTCAGCGCAAATTTTATTTATCAAAACTGCCCAGCTTGCCGTTATAGCCGGTCACAAATTTTATAAAGTCTTCATTCGGGCAGGGACGCGCATAGCGATAACCCTGCACCTCGTCGCATTCCTCTTTCACCAGGAATATTTCATGTTCCTTGGTTTCCACCCCTTCCGCAATTACCTTGAGATTAAGCGAATGCCCAAGACTGACAATGGTGCGGGCAATCGCCGCATCATCCGGGTTGTTGAGCGCATTGCGGATAAAGGATTGGTCGATTTTGAGCCGGTCGATCGGGAACTGACGCAAATATGACAGCGATGAATACCCGGTGCCGAAATCGTCAATCGCCAGCTCGACACCAATGGCGTGAAGCTCCTTGAGTGTCTGGACGGTGTGATCAATATCAGCCATGAAAACGCTTTCCGTCACTTCCAGCTCCAGATGGTTTGGCCTGATTCCTGTCTCACTTATTGTTTTTTGCACGAAAGCACAGATATCACTTTGGCTGAATTGATTGGCAGAAACATTAACGGCGATGCGAATATCAAAGCCATGTTTTTCCTTCCAGCCCACAGCCGATTCACAAGCCGTGCGCATCACCCATTCGCCAATGGGAACAATGAGGCCGGATTGTTCTGCCACCGGGATGAATTCAAAAGGCGGGATGAAGACGCCGCCCTCCTTGCTGTTATCGGGTTTCCACCAGCGTATCAAGGCTTCGGCGCCGATTACCTTGCCGGTTTTCAGATCAAGCTGCGGCTGGTAATGCAAATCCAGCTGGTCGCTTTCCATCGCATCACGCAAATCACGTAACATCTGGAAGCGTTGCTGCACGGCATTGTCAAAATCTTCGGTGTATTCCTTGACCGTATCGCGTCCTTCTTCTTTGGCGCGGTTGAGCGCGATATCTGCGTTCTTCAGCACTTGATCCGGGTCGGTGCCATCATCGGGAAAGGTTGAGACTCCAACCGAGGCGCGCACCTGGAATTTTTCATTAAAGACCTTGAACGGCTCAGCACGGATTACATTGATTACTTTTTCGCCTACATCACGGGCGCTATTGATATCGGTGCTAAGCGGCATCGTAATCGCAAATTCATCCTCACTCATGCGCGATACGGTTGCACTTTCGGGCATCGAAGTGCGTAAACGTTTGCCAACACCGCGTAAAATTGCATCGCCAACATTATGCCCCATTGAATCGTTGACGTCTTTGAAGTGATCAAGGTCAAGCGTGACAACTGCAAAACGCTCGACTTTTCCGTCACCGACGGCGCTGATGTTTTCTACCAGAGTTTGAAGAAAAAGCGTTCGGTTCGGCAATCCGGTTAACGTGTCGTAATAAGCGAGCTTGTGTATTTTGTCTTCGGCGGCGCTGCGAATGTGGCTGATGTTATCGGCGTTTTGCTGGATAAGCTTTTGTGCAATTTGAATCGCGCCGCCGATCTCATCCGAAGGATCAAATGGTGACGGCGTAATCTTTGGGTTTTCAGGGTTTTTTGAGGCTGCCACAAGATTGCTGCGCATAAACAGGATTGGCTCCAGCAGCCATTTCCCCATGGCAATCATGAGAACCGTTGTGACAAAGGCCGACATCAGCAACATAATCAGGATTGTGTCTTTGACATAGGCTTGTAATTCCCCGGATATGTGTGAGGAATCTAGCCGCGCTACGATAATATAAGGCCTGTTCAGATCATTGGCACGAAAGACAAGTTCGTAAGAGCTGCCATCAAAACTTCTATATGTTTTTGACAGGTTTTCCCTTTCGAGCATGATAAGCGTTAGCGGTTCGCCATATGTTTTGATCAGGTCAAGCTGGCTGGAATAAATAGCCATGCCATTCACTTTTGTGGTTGAAAGCAAACGCGTGGCACCGCTGTCAGTCATTGGTGAAGATAGAAGATCACGAGCGCCTGGGTCCATAAGCGGCGCGATTGCCGAGCGGCCAATTTCACGCAAATGGCTGAGGCGCCCTTGCTCAAATTTATTCATGGTAATGTTCAGAATGCCGGCCTGAACGGCCAGAATCGTCATAAAGACGGCCAACGTGATCCGCCAGCTAATCCGGCTTTTCCAGATCTGTGTCGGCGCCGAAGTAAGATTATCCACTATATCGGAACTCTTATGTTTGTTCTTTTTCACACTGATAGACAATTCTGAAGAAATTGATTTTGAAATAGGTGGCATGACATCCCCGTCCATTACATTGTATTTTTCTAGACCATGCTTAGCAAATATTATTATTTTTAATGGCGTTTCATCCAAATATTATTGTTATTTTGATTGGCCTTCGTCCCCGCACCTATATCTATAATTATACGATAATATCCTTAAAGCCCATTTAATAGAGTCGCGCCCACCGCAAAATTATAGTTTAAGTGTATGATTTTAAAAGAGAATTTAACTGAAATATTTTATAAAATATTATCATAAATATAGCTTAAATTTGCTCTATTTTCCGACCATGTAATAAGGCTTTGTTTTCATCGCAAAGTGTACAGGCAAACAGATAGTCATCACCGCCATCGGTGAGCTTTAATTTCTTTCGTAAATCCTGGGTAGAGCCGGGAAAATTGCGCAACGTAAGGTTGGCCTTGCTTATGGGCAGGGCCTTCTTATCGACCGGGAGAACATCCATAATTTCGAACTGTCGCCCTGGGAAGTTAGGGCATGGATCTTCAGCCGTATAAAGATGGGTGTGCTTGTGGAGTTTTTTTACGTCGTATTCATGCGCTAGTGTGTTAAAGCCGCCGGCCTTTTGAAATGCTGGGCTGGGCTCGAATAAAAACTTTTGCGGCAGCGTATATTCAGGTTCTGTATTTTCTTCGCACTCTTTCGTGAATGTAAAATCGTAAATTACTTCGCCATTATCATTGACGCGCGCGGACGTGATTGGAATGTCTTTGCTGTTTGTTTTCTGCGTCGGGTTTAAAATATAAACCACCTCTTTGCATTCGCCTTGCCACTCAACAACATGCACAGCTTCGACAATACCCAATGTTTTTACCGCTTCCCAGATATCTAGCATCGGCGACGTTTTCAGCATGATGCGCTTTGCTTTTTTTGAAAGTGCGGGGAGAAGCGCCGTGATGTCCGGGCTGCAATCTTCCAGCCTGTAAAATCCTTTTTTGTTTTCATTGCGCCGCTGTGGGTCAAGCGTAGCAAGGTCAACAGGCGCCATGGTTTGTACGAAATCTTCAGCCTTGCTGTGATGAACGGGTACAGAGTAACGGCAGAGAAGCGATAAATTATGTGCGATCAAATCCGCCGCGTTTTTGTCTTGTTCAACACAAATGCCTGATTGATATGTTTCGGTGAGGGCGCAGCTATCAACCCCGGCGCCGCCAGTTAAATCGGCAAAAGTTTTTCCTGCCACCAGATGTGCTTTATACCGCGCAGTCGGTGCGGAAGACGCTTGCTCCAAAATATCGGGTGGCGGGAAAATAATATCGTCATGATGATCGGGCCAGCGGGGGAGTTTAATGCGCGCCTTTTGTCTTGCCTTAATTTGGTCGAGAGTAAGTACCCACGGCCAGTTCTCATCAGGCGGTTTTTTCAGCGCCAAATTCCGCACATCATCCTTTTCATGGGCGCGGATAAAGTCGCGGATATCTGGCTCTAAAAGTCGCCGCCAGTCCATTAGGCTTTTATCGACCACGGAATGGTAGATTGCCCCATCCCGAGGGGTAGCGGCGTGACCGGGCCGTTAGCGGTTTCCAGTGGTACGATGGCTTGTTCCTCTTTCACCATTGTGAATGTTTCTTTTGGCACATTGAGACCATAAAATGCTGCACCATTTATACAAAGAAAGCGCTTGAAAGCCTCTTGTGCGGCGCTATCCGTCAAATCCAGCCCGGCTTCCTCGAACCCTTGCGCATAAAGCTGCGGCGCGATCCCGCCGGTAAAGCATCCGGCGGCGCAGCCACAATCCGTGGCCTTGGTTGTATGTGGCGCGCTGTCTGTACCAGCAAAGAATTTTGTGTTGTTTTCGCTTGTCGCTGCATCCCGCAAAGCCTGGCGGTCGCGGTCAAACTTCACCAGCGGCAGGCAGTAAAGATGATATTTGAACCCCTTCACCATATCACCGACGGTATAGAGTAAATGTTGCGGCGTGATGCTGGCGGCAATATTGGTGCTAGCCTGCTTTACAAAATCCGCAGCAACTTTCGTCGTTATATGTTCGCAAACGATTTTCAGTTTTGGGAATTTGTCAATTAGCCAAGGCATGTAATCATTATAAAACGCTTCTTCCGCGTTGCTCTCATGACCAAAATATTTTTCACCCGACAAGCCATGTTCCTCGCCATGAACGCACAACACAACCCCTGCTTCTTCCATTGCTGCAAATACGCCGCTCTCCACATAAGTTTCCAGTGGCGCAGCGCTCTGTGCCCCCGTTGTGCCGTGCGGTGGATAATACTTACAGGCTTTCAATACACCACCTGCCGCCCCGTCTTTAATCATTTCGGGCGTGGTATCGCTGGTGAGATAAAGCGGTACAATGATTTCAGAAAAAGCATTGCCGCCTGCTGCTTTGATCACGTCGGTATAAGCTTCAATACTCCAGTCATCGTCAGAAACTTTTGCTATGGGGGGATCGGTATTGGGCATGGCAAGAACACCGGCGCAGCCCATCGCAATTTGCGCTTTTATAAAATCTTCCATGGCATCTCCCTGACGGAGGTGAACATGCAGGTCGTACCATTTCGGAAGTTCTATTTTCATGCTTTAATTTTGGTTTGTGATTAAATCCAGAAAACGTCTCTGTACGTCTCTGTCCTCTTTGAAAATACCGGAAAACGTCGTCGTCACCGTAGATGAATTGCCCTTATTGACGCCTCTTATCGACATGCATTGGTGATTGGCTTCAATCATCACCGCGCAGCCTTTGGGCGCGAGGGTTTCTTCAATCACATCAACAACATTGCTGGTCATGGTTTCCTGCGATACCAATCTTTTGGCAAAAATATCGACAATGCGCGCCAGCTTGCTGATTCCGACCACTTTCTCATCCGGCCAATACGCAACATGCGCCCGTCCGATAATCGGCACCATGTGGTGCTCACAATGGGATGTAAAATCGATGTCTTTGACGATAACGATGTCATCAAAGCCCTGAATATCTTCAAATGTCTTGAGCAACTCGGTCTTGGCGCATTGGGTGTAACCGGCAAAAAACTCTTCATAGGCCCGTACCACCCGCGCCGGGGTTTCCTTCATACCCTCGCGCGTTGGATCGTCGCCTGCCCAGCGGATCAAAATCTCCACCGCCCGCTCCGCTTCTTCACGGCTTGGCGCTAAATCGTTGCTGGCTTTCTTGGCTTTCAGGAATTCTGCGGTCATGGTCTTCCCTTTATTAAATTTTCCGTTGGTATTACAGTGTATTTCGCTTATTTTCCAGTAAAAAACACGTACAGAAAGAATAAATATGACGGAATTAAAGCTTTTCAACACCCTGAGCAGAGAAAAAGAGGCCTTTCAGCCCCTCGATCCTACCCATGTACGTGTCTATGCCTGCGGCCCGACGGTCTATAATTACGCCCATATCGGCAATGCCCGCATGGCGGTGGTGTTTGATTTGCTGGCGGGTGCCTTGCGCAGTTTGTATCCCAAAGTTACCTATGTTTCCAATATCACTGATGTTGATGACAAAATTATAGCCGCATCAAAAGAGACCGGCGAAGCAATAGAGGTCATCACTGAAAAATACGGCCGTATCTATAACGAGGATATGGGCGTACTCGGTGTAGCCCCACCGGACATACAGCCACGCGCAACCGAGCATATTCCCGACATGATCGCGCTGATTGAAAAGCTCATCGAAAAGGGCCACGCCTATGAAGGCGAAGGCCATGTGTTGTTCAACGTTCCGTCCTTTCCCGCCTATGGCGGTCTGTCGGGGCGCAGCCGCGATGATCAGATCGCAGGCGCCCGCGTCGAAGTCGCACCGTATAAAAAAGACCCGGCCGATTTTGTTCTGTGGAAGCCGAGCGATGACGATCAGCCCGGCTGGGATTCTCCATGGGGACGTGGCCGCCCCGGCTGGCATGTTGAATGTTCGGCGATGGCCGAAAAACATTTGGGCCTGCCTTTTGATATTCATGGCGGCGGTGCCGATTTGAAATTCCCCCATCATGAGAATGAAATCGCGCAAAGCTGTTGTGCGCACGGCATGGAAAACGATCTAAGCGCTTTCGCCAAAACCTGGGTCCATAACGGTTTTGTGACGGTGCAGGGCGAAAAAATGTCAAAATCGCTCGGCAATATTACGCTGGTTCATGATCTGATCGACAACTTCCCCGGTGAGGCGTTACGGCTTACTTTGCTTTCCGCTCATTACCGCCAGCCGCTCGATTGGTCGGTGGAAGGCATAGAGCGGAATAAAAATATTCTCGATCGTTTTTACGCGCGCCTCAATCAGATGAGCGATATGGATGCCAGCGAAGAAGATGTGCCTGCCACCATCATGGAGGCGCTCTGTGATGATCTCAATACGCCACAGGCGATGGCGGAACTCAGCGCGCTGCTCAAAGGCGACAATAGTCCCGCGCTAAAAGGACAACTCCTGGCTGCCGGAAAACTGCTTGGCGTTTTACAGCAGGACCCGGATGCCTGGCTTGGTTTTGGCGGTGAAGGTGATGCCAAAATCGACGCATTGCTGGCCGAACGTGCACAGGCCAGAGCCGATAAAAACTTCGCCAGATCCGATGAAATCCGCGATGAATTGGCCGCACAAGGCATCGAGATTGAAGACACCCCCACCGGTGCGAAGTGGAAACGTGCGGGCTAACGTGCAGAATCTGGCAATCAAAGCCTTGACTTGCCATAGGGCCTGTGTTTTTCTGGCTCTGTTATGAACAAACGAATGTGTAGATATATTTTTCAAACCCGATGTATCGCCGCCGCCCTCGCGGTGTGATAGGTTTTGTGCTATCTCTATTCGTTTAGTCTCTTAAGTTAAATACCAAACTAGCATTCATTCCTTTCAAAAAATCTCCGGATTGCGGCGGCGTTTTATTTGCGCTTTTTTGCGCTGTTTTCAATTTTTTAATGATCTACAAAACGAAAAGGAATTTATTATGTTTTATGTGTATATAGGCTTTGAAGAAGATATTTCCAAAGAGCAAAAAAGAGACGTCCTGAACCTGCTGCGCGTTAGAGGGTTTGACCCGCAACAAAACCAACTCAGCCACAGAGATGCCTTTAACGGGCGGGAGGATAAGACCTATTACATTGATCCGGGTTATTACAATCCTGATGCTCTGCTTAGTGATAACCATCCGTATCAATTGGCTCTGATCATAGAGGCCATCGATGGTGTGGAATGGGCTGGCGTGGTTGAAAGATCGGAAAAGCCAAAGCTCGTACCTGCGGCGGCGTATCCGTACCGGCTGAACTAAGGCGGCATGCTTGACGCCGGGGGCACATAGTTTTTATTGACTGTGTGTCCCCGTTTGTCCGCGGACAACGGCTAAGGGCGTACGCTCTATTGCGGCGTAAGAGCTATCCGCAGCGTACTGTTTTCAGAGTTAATAGCGACCATGCTGATAGCCCAGCCGTTATTCCTTAGTATTTCTTCATACTTTGTAAAAGCCTCATGCATAAAAATTTCACTCCATGAGGGTATGTTCCTGAGTGGCATTTCCTTGAAGCTGAATATATCATCTGAAAGGCTCGTTAGTTTAACGTCGTAGCAGATTTCCAGTCGCCCTTCCTCATCCGGTTCCAACTGTATGCCTGTACGTTTTTTTGCAATATCCGGAATATCCTTAAAGGCCTTCTTAAGGGCCCTGTTTTTAACGACGTCCAGTTCTGATGATTGAGTGCTCATTTTTTACTCCTTGTTGATCCTGCGCAGAGAAGTACACCTTTATGAAAATAAAAGCAAGATAATTGACAAAATATTCTACCGCGCGACCAGAACCTTATAAAACACGTACGCCGCCGGTGCGCCGGTTTTTTGGAAGCACCCGGCGGTTTTGCCTGTTATTTCCGTGCCGCCTGCTTCATCACCGATCACGTTGTTATGAGCGTACGCGCCTTTATAAAGGGTTTCGCCGAGGCCGGTATCTGTCGGTGGTACGGCCGCCGGATTAACAACGCCAAGCAGCTCGTTCAACTCGATACAGACCGTCTGGCTCAGCTCGTCCACCACCATAATCAGATCGGAACAATTGGCTGTGCCACAGGTCGTGCCAACCTCTTCAATTTCGTTATCGTTATAAAAATGCCAGAGATTATCAGGTGTCGCGGCGGCATCCATGCCCTCGCTATTGGGCTCAGCCCAGATCGCCCCGGCGCCGGAAACATGAAAAACCTTGTTCAAATCATCCGTGCATCCGGCATGATCGTAATCAATGGCCCACTGCGGATCATCAAAACAAAGCTCGGTATCGGACACACCGCGCAGCTTTAATTGTGCCACGGCGCTGCCAAGAACATTGCTGTATTCAATCAGCTCCGCCGCCACCAGTCGTGCTTTGTCCTGCGTCAGTTGTTGAATATTGCCGCGACCGCTATTGGTCACGGCATAGGACAATGTCCCGAGCAGCGCCACCGCGATCAGGACATAAAACAGCGCACTTCCGCTCTCAAGCTTCCTCATGGGGTTTATTCTATCGCAGCCAGGAACGCTTTGAAATCGCTTTCATTGGATTTGGGAATATGAACTGGAATTGTCTCCAATCCATGTGCGGCCAACGTCAGAAATTCCGCCCGTCCAACGCCAATCTCGATATTGTCCATCAGGCCAATGCCCAACACCGGCCGTTCGATGGGTGCAGCAGAGCTCAGCTTTTCCTCAACGCCTTTGCGTTTGGGCTGTTCTTCTTCCGGTAATGCGGCTAAATCCTTAATCTGGCCTTCGGGCGACAGCCATTGAAAACTGAACAACGAAAGTTGCCAGCTTTTGATTGTTGCCGCGGCGTCCACGAATACGGTTGTGTAGTTTTCGGGGTGGGCACCGATTGCGGCGTTGTCTATAAATTTGATTTGATCTAACCTGTTCATAAAGGAATTTTATGAAAGAGTTTCTAAAAAATCGTTAAAGGATTATGACAGAAATGACCGTCAAACCACCCGAGATTATTGAAGTCGACGCCGATACCGACGAAGTCAGCTGTGACGGCGGCGGCGGCGCGCTGGGTCATCCGAAAGTCTGGTACGTTTTTGACGATGAAAACACGGTCGAATGCGGCTATTGCGACCGCGAATTTATCCGCAAATAGGCCTGAAATAAGGCATAAACTCCCCCAAACTTGATCCGCCTCACTTTCTATCCTATATAATTAGGCAAGCAGTGCTGCGTATGCGGGCTGCTGATATTAACAACTCGCTCATGAGAGGAGAACGCTATGAATAGTGGCAGACTGACTTTATTCGACAGTCCGTTATTTCTGGGTTTCGATCAATTTGAAAAAACCATCGATCGTTTGCAAAAATCAGGATCGGACGGTTATCCCCCTTACAATATCGAACGCATTGGCGAAAATGGTTTGCGCATTACTTTGGCCGTTGCCGGGTTTTCGATGGATGAACTCGATGTCGAAGCCGAGAACAACCAGCTCAGCATTCGCGGCAAACAAATCGATGATGACAATTGCATTTACCTGCATCGTGGTATCGCCGCGCGCCAGTTTCAACGTAGCTTTGTTTTGGCCGATGGTGTTGAGGTCAAAGGCGCCGCGCTTGATAACGGCTTGTTGCATATCGATTTGGAACAGGTCGAACCCGAAAGCAGCGCGCGCAAAATTGAGATCAAAAATGCCGCGGCGAATGGCAACGGTTCATCGCAGACGATTGATGTGAATTCTGATTAAGCGGCGAGCGCCCAATCGGCGAGTGCTGCTTCTATGGCCGTGTTCATGGCATCTGCATCTTTGGCGTTATACAGTTGCTGGCGCAATTCCTTGCGGCGAAGAAGCCGTGAAATGCGGGACAGGCGTTGAAGATATGATGGGCCTTCCTGCGCTGGTGACAGCACCATACAGATCAGGTCAACGGGTTCTTCATCAACGGAATCATAGGCGATGGAATCGTCCAGCCGGGCCAACACAACGAAAGGTTTATCAAGCTGGTTTAATCGTGCATGCGGAATGGCAACGCCATCACCAATGCCTGAATTGGCTGTGTCATCGCCGCCGGTTATATGCTCAAGCAATTCTGCTTCGGTAATATTTGCCAGCGGTGCAACTTTCTCCGCCAAAGTCTCAAGAGCTTGCGTTCGGTTGCTTACTTTCATGTTGGGAATGATAAGATCAACCCGAATATCTTTGGTAAAGTCGTACATTTTTTAGTCCCCATAACGTCACACGTTGAGGAGGGATACACCCAAAGAAAACCAAAATCCAGCCTAAAATTTAATGCGGCGCATTATTTGAGGTTCCTGTATATAGATTGGCGATTCAGGCAGGCCAACGCATTGCCCATGATAGGGACGTCGTTTCAGGGTGAAATAATTTAGGTGGATAATTTATGCACTGCCTGTGGCTTACTTTTAGCCCGCATTATTGCCTTCCGGATCAAGCCAGCCGATATTGTCATCGGGGCGGCGATAAACCATATTGAGGCCCTCATGGCTGGCATTGCGAAACAGCAGGGCTGACTGGCCGGACAAATCCAGACGCATGACAGCATCAGAAACGCTCAGTGTTTCAATATCTGTCGACATTTCGGCAATAACGACCGGGTCATCACCATGGGGAACGCCATCATCCTCGTTGTCTTGCTCGGGCGTTTCCTGTTCAACGGCCAAGGTATAATCCCGCCCCTTGAGGATTTCAGCCTCCGGTGTTTTGTTACTACGGGCATGATGATCGCGAAGGCGTTTTTTATTGCGGCGCAAACGTTTGGCAGCTTTTTCGGCAGCGGTATCAAAAGCCCCATATGGATCGCCCGCTTCACCTTCGGTGTTAATCGTGATGTTTTTACCCACCAGATAGGAAATATGCACTCTGAAAACGCCGTGTCCGTGGCCTTCTTTTGAAAAGGTCACAGTGACGGCTGTCGCATGATTGAAATATTTCTGGTCAATATCTTCGAGCTTGCCTGTGACATGCCCGCGTAGCGCATCGCCGACGTCAACCTGTTTGCCTTGAACTGTCAGTTCCATATTACTTCCTATATTTTGATGATCTAAATATATTCTAGCAGCTTATGCATAAAAATTTCAAGCATTGCCCAGTTTGCGAGGCCTAATTTTATTGCTTATTTTTCTTTTGCTTCCGCCGCTGAACCGAAGAGGGGATATGCATGGCTTCACGGTATTTGGCCACCGTACGCCGTGCCATGTCTATGCCTTCTTTATTGAGGATATCGACGATTTTATCATCGGACAGGATCTTTTTCGGGTCTTCCTCATCAATTAGGGTCTGAATCCGCGCTTTGACGGATTCAGAAGAATGCGTGCTGCCACCATCTGTATTTCCCAAAGCTGTAGAGAAGAAATATTTCAGCTCAAAAATCCCGCGCGGCGTACCAATGTATTTATTGGTGGTCACACGGCTAACCGTGCTTTCGTGCATCTCGATCTCTTCGGCAATGTCTTTCAGTGTTAACGGCCTCAGAAATTCAATGCCATAATTGAAAAATCCGTCCTGCTGTTCGATAATCTCGGCCGATACCTTAAGGATCGTTTGGGCGCGCTGGTCCATGGCTTTGACGAGCCAGTTGGCCGAATTTAGCTGATTTGAGAGGTACTCTTTGTCCTTCTTGTCCTTGGTTTTGCTGGTGACCTCCGTATAGTATTCCTGATTAACCAAAACACGCGGCAGGGTTTCATTGTTGAGCTCGACGCGCCAGCCGCCACCAAGGTTTTTCGGCAGGCGTTTCATAATCACATCGGGAATGGCGGTCTGAACGACCAGATGGTCAAATTCTGCGGCCGGTTTGGGGTTGAGGCTGCGGATCTCCTCAATCATATCAGCTAGATAAGTATCATTAACCCCGCATGTGTTAGCCAAACCTTTCATATCATGATCGCCCAGCATATCAAGGTTTTCGAGCAAACTTTGCATCGGCTTGTCGAGCTTGCCCTGCTCTTCGAGCTGCAATGCCAGACATTCGGACAGATCGCCGGCGAAAATTCCGGTGGGATCAAACCCCTTAAGTTCCTTCAGCAGCTTTTCAATGCGCTCCAGCGAACACCCCAAGCGTTCGGCCAGCTTGTCATGTTCGGTGCGCAAATATCCGGTCTCATCGATCTGATCGATCAAAAGCCCGCCTATCATGCGATCACGGCCATCTTCAAAGGCTATAAGCAATTGTTCGTTGAGATGCTCACGCAGGGTCTTGGGTTGCGACATACGGTTTTCAAAGCTGTTTTCGGCATCTTCGAAACTTGTGTTGCCGCCCGACCCCATATCGGCCATTGAGGAGCCGGGATCAAAATCTGTTGAAGCTTCCTGCTGCGCCTCATTTCCCGTCCATGAATCGTCGAATTCGGCCTGAACCTCGTCTTTTTGCTCGGGGGCCTCCGGCGCGTCTGGAGTTTCCTCCCGCTCACCCTTTTCCAGCAGCGGGTTTTGCTCCAGCTCTTCCTCAACGAACTCGCTGAGCTCCATATTACTCAGCTGCAACAGCTTAATCGCCTGTTGCAGTTGCGGAGTCATAACAAGTTGCTGGGACTGGCGTAAATCCAGCCTTTGAGTGATTTTACTCATAAGACCATTTTAGCACGCTTTTAAAGGGATAACATCGTGAAAACCATAAAAAGCACGCACTTAACAGGGCTCATAAGTTTGACAAAGAATAATTATTATGGTAAAAAATATGCAAAATGGAAAGTGATATGATCGTTGCAACTGAAAATGTTATAAATACCGCGGAAAGCACATCGTTAATGTGTGCTCTTTTTACTAGGGCGTCTGTTCTGTCT
This sequence comes from Alphaproteobacteria bacterium, assembly GCA_021775965.1. Classification (GTDB taxonomy): domain Bacteria; phylum Pseudomonadota; class Alphaproteobacteria; order Micavibrionales; family Micavibrionaceae; genus UBA5701. The sequence goes on along the minus strand of JAJFGV010000043.1, from coordinate 127,408 downwards.
GGTTTTGCCGCAGGGCAGGCGGCATTCTATTTTCCTATTATAGAGCGCCCGTTAACCTCTCCCCCACAAAAACTGGAGATTAGAACTGATTTTCCGCAGATACAGCTTATTAATTATGTTTCCTTGATGAAAGTTATAGAGGATGAACTTGCAAAACAGGGCGTAAAGATAACAGAGGCCAAAAGAATTAATATCGTACATTCTTGGAAGCACCCCGAAGATCACTCTGACCATTATAACGGTGGTAAAGACATTGTTGAGAGTATAAAGCGGGAGATGTCGCGCATGGCACCTAATGTAGATTGGATTGCTGCTAACAGTATCTGCGAAACCAAAAAACTGGAACGCTCATTTTGTCAGTCCAGTATAAAAGCTTTGGCAGAGCATCAGGTTTTTGAAATTTATGAGTCGGCACAAAAAGACCCTTTTCCTTTCATCCTAGAGGGTCATACAGAACAAGAATATTTCATTATTGTTGATCATGCTGTTGAACAGGGAACAACTTTTTCTAATCTAATGAGTTATATCACGCATAATGGCGGCGTGGTTTTGGCTGTAGCTACGGATTATATTATGAAGGGTCCTTCTCTCGTACAACAAAAAACAAAAGAATGCCCTGACATAGAATTGCTGGCACCGTTCAATGATTCTACGCGCAACACGGCGCGCCTTCCTGAACTGGCAGAAGTTTTTGCTGAGTCTACAAAAAGTGAGGGTGTGAACTATACGCCACAGGAATGTATGGTGCTTTTTGAGGAGCATTTACAGCTTGTTGGCAATAGCGTTTTTGCGATGACGGATGGAGAATGTCGGCGCCTGATTGATACAATAGAAGGAAAACGTGGTGAAAAAGAAAACCAAACTTTTTTACAATTCCTTGACTCACTTAGCGAGGCTGTGCCTGCACCTACAATTCATTAAAGAGAGAAACCTTCGCCCAGATACACCCGGCGGACATCCTCGTGATTGACGATTTCTTCGGGATCTCCCTCCATTAGAACCCGCCCATCATGCAGGATATAGGCGCGGTCAACAATGCCGAGGCAATCACGGACATTGTGATCGGTAATCAAAACACCAATACCACGGTCTTTGAGATGTGAAATAAGATTGCGAATGTCTGCAACGGCGATTGGGTCAATCCCGGCCAGCGGCTCATCCAGCAGGATAAAATCAGGCCGTGTCGATAGCGCCCGCGCAATTTCGACGCGGCGACGTTCTCCGCCCGATAGGGCCAGAGAAGGCGTACGCCGTAAATGCTCAATACCGAATTCACTGAGGAGGTCTTCGAGCAGGATTTCCTGATCTTCCGTGCTGATATCCTGCGATTCAATTACGGCTTTTAAATTGTCTTCAACGGTGAGCCCGCGAAAGATCGAAGATTCCTGCGGCAGGTAACTAATGCCCATGCGCGAGCGGCGATACATCGGCAGCGACGTAATGTCCTGCCCGTCGAGTTGGATCGTGCCGCCATCGGAGGCAATCAATCCGGTGATGATATAAAAACAGGTGGTCTTACCCGCGCCGTTGGGACCAAGCAATGCAACAGCTTCACCGCGCTCCATCGTTAAACTGACGTCGCGCAAAACCGGGCGCTTTTTATAGCGCTTGGAGAGATGCTGAACGCTCAGTCCCTTCGGAACCGCTTTCAGTTTTAATGGTCTTTTTGCCGTCATGAACTTCCCAAACCTTTGCTCAGAGCCAACTTTACACCAGATAGGCTATTTTGCAAAGAATTCAATTTATTCCCTAATTACTAACTTCCGGCTTTTCTTCACTGCCCGGGTAGAAAACACCGCGCACACGGCCGCCAGTTTGGGCGCTGCCATACATCTTGCTGACATTGGTATTCAAATTCACCTGCGCTTTTTCACCTTCAAGAATATTCGGCCCACGTTTGATCTGCACGCCGCCGCTAAGCTCGGCGATATTGGTCTCGGCGTGGTAAATACCATGGCTACCCGTTACAACTTCTGTTGGCGTGGTAATGACGACATTGCCGGTCGCTTCCATAGCATCAAGAACGCGCTCGCCCTCTGCGCTTTCCTTGAACGTGGCTGAAACCTTGTCGGCCTCAACCGTGTCCTCGAGCCGTGTTACTTTGGCGCGGCCAATGGCGTTTAACCGGTTGTCATTGATCCAGTATTCAAAGCGGTCCTGCGCGGTGACAGTTTGATCGGGCCCAACCATTTTAAGGTTATCGCCTGTCATCGTTGCCAAGCCGCTATCGAGATCATAAACGGCTTTTTGACCATGGGCGGTGGTTTCATTCGATGTGATGGTGACCGCATCATCGGCGGTGAGCTTTGATATCTCCATATCGCCTTTGGCATCTTCACGGTAATGGGCGGTCAGGGTTTGTGCGGCAATATTGGTTTCGCCTTGTGTGGCGACGGCATTTTTCTTGGCAATAAAAAGTTTTTCCGTGCGGTGCCATTCCAGCGATTCATCAGCCGTGATTTCGAGCGGCTCATCACTTTTGCCGACGGGAACGTCCTGCGCGAAGACAGGAGTGGCAAAAACTAAAAATATAAAAAAGATGAAACGGTTCATTAATTCAAATCCTTAATTGTGCTGTTGAGAACCAGCTTGGCTGGGCCGGTAAAAACCACGCGGCCATTTTCGTTGTTGGCCTTAAGTCCCTTGGCCTCTAATGTTCCGGCCGGTCCCTGTCCATACACATCATCGTCAGACCAGGCCAGGCTTTGCTCGACATCAACGTGGAGCTTCGCCGTTTCCATTTGGTAACCTTCGTCATGAAACAATTTAACATGGCCTTCGAGCAAAAGTTTTTGTGTTTCCTGATGATACGCGCCTTTGTCGGCCTCCATTGCAATCCAGTTGCCACTGTTTAAAAGCATATCGGCAACGGGCTGCTCCAGGATCATCAGTTTTTCATCTTCTTTGCCCTGAATGGCACGCTGCGCGGTGACCGTATAGGGCTGCTTGTTTTCATCCGTGCTTTCAAAGCGCGGATTGACCAGTTCATTTTTGCCGATGTCTTTTTCTGTCGTGGTCTGCTGTTGAATGGGAATGGCGATTTCTTCTTCCATGTTGGTCCAGGTAAAAACAACCGCAACTATAATTATCGCTGTAAGCGGTAGAACAAGCCGCATCCAGCGCACGAATTTAGAGTAACTCTGGTTATAGCTTTTGCGCTCTTTTGGCGGTGCCGCGAGGCGTTCCCGCCGCTCCTGCGTTCCTAGTTTTTTGTGCATCCAGTCAGAGGCGATATGCTCTTCGTCATCCATGATAACCTCAGGCAATCCCGGCCTGGAGACAATCCTGCAAACGGATCATCCCGGCCAGTTTTCCATCATCCGTGACAATAAGACTGGTCAGATAATGTCCCGGTTTTTTTGTCATCATGTCCAAAGCTTCGACGGCCAGCGCATCACGTTCGATTGATTTTGGTCCGCTTGTCATGACATCGGTGACAGATTTTTGCAAAAGATCAGGTGCCATATGTCTTTTGAGATCGCCATCCGTAACAATTCCTTTGAGGTTGCCTTTATCATCGACAACCAAAACCGAACCAAGGTTTTTTTCGCTCAAGACCAATATAACTTCGTCCATTTTTGCAGTTGGCGCTACGATTGGAAGTGCGTCATAGGCAATCATAAGCTCTGAAACCTTCATCAGTTTTTGGCCCAATTTTCCGCCCGGATGAAAGACTTTGTATTGTTCTTTGGTTAGGCCCATACGCTCCAGCAATGCCACGGCCAGTGCGTCACCCAGCGCCATCATCATCGTCGTCGATGTGGTGGGTGCCAGACCGTTGGGGCAGGCTTCGGGGACATCGGGCAGCAACAAACAGGTATCAGCATGTTGCGCGAGTGTACTTTGTGCGTTGCTCGTCATGGCGATGAGATGAATGCTGTAGCGGCGCGTGTAATGGATCAAATCAGACAGCTCGGAATTTTCACCCGAATTGGATAGCATCAGCACAATATCGTTGCTCGTGATCATGCCCATATCACCATGGCTGGCTTCACCGGGATGAACGAAATAGGACGGCGTGCCGGTCGATGCCAATGTTGCGGCAATCTTGCGCGCGACATGGCCGCTTTTGCCGATACCGGCAACAATCAGGCGGCCCTGAATGCCGCTGCTTTTCATGTCATGAATGGCCGTGATGGCATCTGCAAAACGGGAATCTATAGATTTGGCGAGTTTTAAAAGTCCGTCGGCTTCGGTTTCCAAAGCCCGTATGGCTGTGCCCAAATCCTGATCTGTATTGCTTTCGCTTTTCTTTTTTGTCAAAGCGCCCATGTCCCAATGCTCATCCTAATGCTCGAAAATATCGGTATCGGCCCAGCCGGCAAGATCAAGCTCCGCGCGCGTTTGCAGGAAGTTGAAACAGGATTGTGCCAATTCCATCCGTCCTTCGCGCTTCAGGATTTCGTCGAATTTTTCCATGAGGGCGTGGAGGTGATAAACATCACTGGCGGCATAGGCTTGCTGTTCCTTTGAAAGCTCCGGCGCGCCCCAGTCTGAAGATTGTTGCTGCTTGTTCAGATCAATGCCGAGGAAGTGTTTGCAGACATCACGCAGGCCATGCTTGTCAGTATAGGTGCGGCATAATTTCGAGGCCGTACGCGTACAGTAAACCGGACCGCAATCGACACCAAGATACGCCTTGATAGCGGCGAGATCAAAACGGGCGAAATGAAATATCTTGAGGATCTTTGTATCAGACAGCAGCGCCTTTAAATTCGGCGCGTCATATTGGCCTTTTTCAAGCTGCACCAGATGGGCATTGCCGTCACCGGAAGAAAGCTGCACCAGGCACAAACGATCCCGCAGGGGGTTAAGCCCCATCGTTTCGCTGTCGACAGCAACCACTGATCCCAGATCGAGATTATCGGGTAAATCGCCTTTGTGTAGTGTAATGCTCATAATAAAACCTTATCTTTGCGCATTTGGATGGTGCCCAGGAAAGGACTTGAACCTTCACTCCCTTACGAGAACTACGACCTGAACGTAGCGCGTCTACCAATTCCGCCACCTGGGCTCTTAAAGCACTTAAAACAGTAGGAAACTCTGTAACTTAGTCCACCTGGATTGTCAAATGAAGGGTGCAATGAGCCTTTTATAATTAATGCTTTCATTTTATGCTTTTATTAAGGATCATAAGGCAATCTGTTACTGAGTATATTGTTATAGTAGGCCTTAACAAAAGGGGCAAAACAATGAAAATACTGGTCGTTGACGGAGATGAGCTTTCCACGCAGCTGATCAAGTCCAAGCTTGAGTCCTTGGGCCATCAGGTCTTTGCAGAAAAAGCCAAAAACAACGCGGTAGAGCGGCTGGCAGAGGAGCATTATGATGTTATCTTCATTGATCCCAGTCCGCTGACCAGCGCCCGGCCCGTTATTCTTAATATGCGCCGCGCTGCTGGCCATTATCCCTATATTATTCTGACATCCGAAGGGGCCGTGCGTGAAGATGCGATCAAAGCAGGCTGCAATGATGTCATGCCAAAGCCTCTGGATTCAGAAGCGCTTGAACAAAAAATGAAGAACGCAGCGCATCTGCTTTCTCTCGTCAGGAGAATTGGCGATGATTCCGAAGATTTCCCCAGCGCGGGTGGCGTGATTGCCAAATCAGCCTTTAACCAGCTTTTCCTCTCCGCCATAGATCGCGCGGACCGTTATGGAGAGCGGACCTTTGTGCTCTTTATTTCCATGAGCAATTATCAAAATATTTTAGAGATGGATGGGGCGTACGCGGCTGATTATGCTGTCGCCAAGCTATCGCAGTATCTTGTCGCGCTGCGTCGGCAAAGTGACATTATCGGCCAGACGGCCAAATATGAATATGCCTTGCTTTTGCAAAGGCCTGTCTACGATACCGAGCCGGTGGAGGCCGCCAATCGTTTTGCCGAAGAACTTGGCGGCTATAGTGATATTGTTTCTGCTGAAGCGGCTGAGGTCGAAATCAGCGTGACTTTGGTTGATTTGCCAATCGGCTCCAAACTTGTCGAGCACGTTATCACGCACGGAACTAAAGCAGCCGAGCAGGCTTAAATAGGGCGAACTTACCAGACATTGCAGAGTCTTACATAATATAGGAATAAAGTCCTTGACTTTGGGGCCTTTTTGCTGTATTTCATAAATATCAACGCAACAATTGCGCCTAAATTAAACTTATAGTTAACCTGCCTTCTGGCGGGTTTTTTATTTTGAAATCAATTTCTAACATTACAGGAGATGAAGATGTCGACTTTACTACCTCAGGATTCAGACAATAACCCTATTCCGGCGCTACGCCTGAAAGGCAGTGCCGCCCATACAATTAGTGCCGGTGCCTCTTCGGCGCGTAACACAACAGCCTTTGATGCTGATACCAGAGTGGTCAGTGTTTTTGCTGACGTGCCTGTTTATATCAATTTTGGTGGCTCAACCGTGACGGCAACAACATCCGATCACTATTTCCCCGCCGGTGTTTATTACGATATTGCCATTGGCGGTGACCGCACAGGTCATAACACACATCTGGCTATTTTGCGTGTTGGCACAGACGGCAGCGTTTATATTTCTGAAAAAGAATAACCCCCCGGGGCCCCTCCCTAAAAAATGAGGAACGAACTTACGAAGCTGGATTCAATAATAAAATCAAAAGGTTGGAAACGGCTCTAGGCCGCGCTGCGGGACTTCAGGGCGGTGGTGATGGTGCCATCATCAAGGTAATCCAGCTCACCGCCCACCGGCACGCCATGGGCCAGACGTGTGATTTGAACGTTGCTGCCACCCAGCCGGTCGGCAATGTAATGGGCGGTCGACTGGCCATCAACGGTGGCGCTAAGGCCAAGGATAATTTCTTCGCAATTATCCGCTTCACTACGCTCGATCAATTTGTGCAGCCGCAATTCCTCCGGCCCGATCCCGTCCAGTGCTGACAATAAACCGCCAAGAACATGGTAAAGGCCTTTATACGCGTGCGTACGTTCAATCGCCCAGACATCACTGACCCGCGCCACAACGCAGATTTTGTTTTGCTCGCGTTTGTGATCGCAACAGATAGAGCAAGGGTCGCGCATGTCAAGATTGCCGCAGATATTGCAATCCTTGACGTTTTCGGCAGCCGTTTGCAAGGCCTTGGCTAGCGGTAGCATAGACGTTCCGCGCTTGTCCAAAAGATGCAGAGCAATCCGCCGTGCCGATCTATTGCCCAAACCCGGCAGGCCGGAAAGCATGCGGATCAAATGGTCAAGCGGGCCGTCATTATGCATGGCTTATTTACTCGTTATAGCTTGGCTTGCCGCTATTGGGGTTGAAATAGGCAAACAAATCACTCGGATGTTTGATGCCGGTCTTAAGATAAAACAGCTCCACTTCGGTGATCAGCCCTTGCGGGTCTACCACCCGCCATTTCTTGAGGGTCATCGGCTCTTCACTAAACGCCAGCGTGAGAGAACCCGCTTCCGGGTCTTCTTTCTGGGCCAGCTCAACCATCAAAAATTCTTCATTGCGCTCGACATTTTTAACTGTCACGTCACCGCCCAGCTCCAGATCCTTGCGCAGAAAGAAATCAGCCATGGTCTGCCCGATGGGCGCGTTGGTTTGCGCACCCAATTCCGCGTCATAGAAATAGATAAAGAACCCGTCGGCGACGACGAAATCCTCATTCGGCGGATCATATTCAAAACGCAGCTTGCCGGGGCGCTCAAGATAAAATGTGCCGACAAATTGTCCGCCATCATGGGTGGTCTGGACAAATCGCGCCCGCGCGGTTTTAAGGTCCTGCAAATAGCGCTCAACCTTTTTGACGTCCTGCGCCTGCGCATCACCCGCCGCCACAACATGGCTTTGCGGCGTCAGGGCCAAAAACGTAAATAAAATAGCGTAGAAAAAGGGTTTCATGTTTTTTCCGTATCGTTCATTCATAAGATTATTACAGATATATTCTTTATACGGTACTTCACAAGGAAAACCTGCGGTTTTTTAACATTAAAGACCAAAAAACCATATAGCGAAGGGGATATACAGCGCTGCAAACAGCGTCGAAAGCAAAACGGCAATCGATGCTTTCCCGGGGTACATGTCAAACTGCGCTGCGAAAGCAATATTATTGGCGCCCACAGGCATCACGGAAAAAAGCAAAAGCGGCTTATAATATTGTGACCCTAACAGGCCAATATGCTGGTCCGCCCAGATCATCAGGCAGGCCAATGCAGGCCAGATGGCAAAGCGGATGGCAAATATACTAAGTGTAAAAGGCATATCGATACGAAAGCGGTCAAGCGCAGCAAGGCCAAGGCCGATCATCATCATACCTAAAACAGTGTAAGCGCCCTTGAACAGGGTCAGGAATTTTTCGCCGGTCTGCGGCAGGTCGTAATCAATGAAGCTGAGAAGCAGCCCGGCGGCGATCGCATAGATGACCGGATAGCGGAACATATTCTTAAAGCTTTCTTTCGGAGATTTTGTTCCGCGTGAGACGTAGTAAATGCCCAGCGAATTTTCAAAAAGCTGCAGGCCAAAGCCGATCATGATATAAGCCGCAACCATTTCCGGCTCTAGCACAGCGAAAGCGATTGGTAGGCCGAAATAACCCCAGTTATTGGTTCCTGTTGCCAGCGCCGCCAGATAGGGCGTTTTTTTATCAAGGTAAAAAGACGTTATTTTTAAAACAATGGCAGCCAGTGCCGTGGCGACGGCGAAAATTGCCAGAGGGGCTACAATAGCGCCGGCTGAAAAATCCAGTTTGGAAATAGTCAGCATAAAAACAATCGGCGAAATAACAAAAATCGTTAACGTTGTAATGGTCTTAATATCGATTGTGCAAAACCGACCAGTTACATAGCCAATCAGGCTGATAATATAGAGCGGAATAATTTCAATAATAATATCGCCGGACCAGTTCATTCTCTAAACATCACTGAAATCTTGAATCAACACAGTGCGTTTGCCGGTCGCGCTTGCGGGGCTGATAACGCCTTGGCGTTCCATTTCCTCGACGATGCGTGCGGCGCGGTTATAACCGATCTGCAGGTAACGCTGCACAAAGCTGGTTGAGGCCTTGCCTTCGCGCGCGACCAGCGCTACGGCTTGATCATACAGCTCGTCCACATTCGAGCCTCCCTCGCCTTCACCGAACATGGCGTTCATCACTTCGCTGTCACCGAAATCCGATGCTTCCGTCACGCTGTCAATATAGGCCGGTTCGCTTTGTGCTTTGAGGAAGTTAACAACGTCTTCAACCTCACCATCAGAGACAAATGGTCCGTGAACGCGTGTAATTCTTCCTCCTGGCGCCATATAAAGCATATCGCCCATACCCAGAAGCTGCTCGGCGCCGCCATCGCCCAAAATCGTGCGGCTATCAATCTTTGACGTAACCTGAAAGCTGATCCGTGTTGGGAAATTGGCCTTGATCACGCCGGTAATCACATCGACCGATGGTCTTTGCGTTGCCATGATCAAATGAATGCCTGCCGCGCGTGCCATCTGCGCCAAACGCTGGATTGCGCTTTCGACATCCTTCCCGGCAACCAGCATCAGATCGGCAAACTCATCAACCACAATCACTATGTAAGGCAATTCTGTCAGATCCATCGGCTGCTCTTCATAAATCGGCTTGCCGGTTTCCGGATCGAACCCGGTCTGGATCTTGCGCATCAAATCTTCGCCCTTCTTACGGGCTTCGGCTAAACGTTCGTTATAGCCTTCAATATTCCTTACACCGAGCTTTGACATCGCACGGTAGCGCTCCTCCATCTCCTGAACGGCCCATTTCAAGGCAACAACGGCCTTGCCCGGCTCCGTCACCACAGGCGAAAGCAAATGCGGAATATCGTCATAAACAGACAATTCTAACATCTTCGGATCGATCATAATCAAACGGCATTTTTCCGGCGACAGGCAGAACAATAAAGACATCAGCATCGTATTCACCGCCACCGATTTCCCGGAGCCGGTCGTACCGGCAACCAAAAGATGTGGCATCTTGGCCAAATCGGCCAAAATTGGCTGGCCACCTATATCCTTACCCAGGATGAGCGGGAGTTTTGCCTTGGTCTTCTCAAAAAGCCCTGACGCCAGAAGTTCACGCATATAGACAATTTGGCGGGTCGTGTTAGGCAGCTCAATGCCGATCACATTGCGGCCTGGCACAACGGCGCAACGCACTGAAACAGCGGACATAGAGCGGGCAATATCATCGCTCAGCGAAATCACGCGCGAGGTCTTTACGCCCGGCGCAGGTTCAAGCTCATACAGCGTGACCACCGGACCGGGATGAATACTGACGATATCACCCTGAATATTGAAATCAGCCAGCACGTTCTGTAGCAATTCTGCATTCTTGCGCAAAACATCTTCACTCGGTACGGAATCAAGCACTTCTGCCGGAGGGTCTTGGATAAGAGTATGCGGTGGGAACTCCCATTCGCCGGTATCCGACAGCGCAAAGCGCTGCTGCGTATCCGCCGGAGCTGCCTGTTGCTGTGGGTTTGCCCGTGCAGGCGTAACAACCGGAATGGTTGGCGGTGTTTTGGCTGCAGGGGCTTGTGGGGGCGTTTGCGGTGGTGGTGCGTAGTTTTCCAGCCCGCTGATAACAGGTTCTTTTCTGGTTTGTGGCTTTTGAAACTTATCAAAAAACTGCATTTTCGGCATTGCATATTGCGGGTCGTTGTAATGACGTAGCCAGGCGTAAAAATGCCGGCAGAGACCCAGTCCGAACAAAGCGCCGGTTAATATCCAGTGCCGCGCCGTGTAGAAAGTGAACAAAATTTCATCGCGTGTCACCGCGCAGGCATGTAGCAAGGTGGCAACAGCAATCACGCCAGCCACAAGTGCTATCACTGCCGCGCCCCAGCCGGAACCAAAGCTTTGCACAAGGGAAACGATATGGCCCATGATAATTGTACCGACGCTGCTCCCCAGATAAGGATGAACCATCCAGTCCCCGGCCGGGATCTGGGCCAGCGCGGTGGCGCTACAGATCGTGGAGATCATCAAACTAACGACACGCGTCCATAACGGCGCCAGCAAATGGCGGCGGAACATACGAATGCCCCATATGCCAAGAACCACGCCGATAATGAAACCACCGCCGCCAAGTGTCTGGAGGAATAAATCAGCAATCCCGGCTCCCGGTGCGCCAGCCCAGTTGGCAATATCCTGGCCTTGCGCGCTGGCGGTGTTCCAGGACGGATCATTGTGGTTATAGCTAAAAAGCGCCAGGAGAATAAAAATTCCCGCTATAAAAAGAAGTCCGGCCATGATGTCGACAAAGCGCCGCGCGGCGAAAGCCTGAACAAAATCAGGAAGGAAAGAAAGCGCCGGGCTTTTCTTTTTGCGTCCACGTTTGCGGGTGCTGCGGTGCTTGATAATGCGGGCCTGGGCCATGATGCTCGTTTCTTGAGTAGGAATGAAGGGGACCCCTGAACAGGGCCGGAAAAAAATTATACTCCTAGAATACAAAGCTTTGGACATAAAAACAAGAAAACCGTGGATTTAATGGCTAAAAAAAGCATTTGTTAACGAAGTGTTAACTTTTTTGGGGCTTTATAGGGCGCACATTACGTAATATAGGAAGGGCGGGCCCATGAATTTGGTGCAAATAAAGTCACAAACACAAAGCTCAGGGGAGCCGCTGATAGAATATCTGGTCTATGGTTATTTTTTCCCCGACGAATATGGTGACGGGCTGCATGACTGGGAACTGGTCTTGACGACAAGCAATAATCATCGTGCGTTAAAGAAAGCCGAAAGGCTGTATGAACAGAAAAAATACCAAAAAATTGAAGTCAAAAAACGTGTCACAGATCCTCACCATAACCGCACCACAGGCACCACCATTAAAATCTATGAAACCAATCCAGAGCGTGAGATCGGCATTGTGCCGCTTATTATTCTAGGGGCTATCTGCTGTATTTTTGCTTTTCTGGCCGGGCACTATATCTGGCCGTTATAGGCGTTTTACGGTGCGCCGCCGGCTTCGCCCAATTCGCCTTGCGGGTCCTGCATAACAAGGTCGCCGATCTGGCTGTAGACAGCGGCGTTCTCGCTCATCTGTTCTTTCAGCGGTTCGTTTTGTTCCGCCAGCGTGGTGAAAAACGTTGCAGCATCTTTGAGGAGCTTACCGGCCAGCTCTGCGTGTGGTGTGCCGTCCAGATCGCCGGTTGGGCTTTGCGAAAGTAGCGCCGCCATTTGATCAAAGACATTGGCGTTTTCGTTCATCTGTTCTTTGAGAGGTTCATTTTGTTCGGCCAGCGTACGGAAAAACGCTGCGGCATCGATCAAAAGCTTGGAGGCCAGTTCGGCATGTGAGGGCATAATAACTCCTTATCTTGGTCTTAGTTTCACTTACCCTAACATGACGGGGTTAGGCTAAATCAAGGAAGAATTTCACTTTTTTGGGTCTTAGCTGCTTTTCCTGAACTCATGTGCCGGGTAGGTGCCGAGATATTTCACATCCTTGGCATAAAATCCTAGCTCCTCCAGAGCCAGCTGTAGCGGCTGGCTTTCCGGGTGGCCTTCGACATCGGCATAAAAACTCGCGGCCTGGAACTGCGGGTCGACATAAGATTCTAGTTTCAACATATTCACATTATTGGTCGCAAAACCGCCGAGAGACTTATACAGCGCCGCTGGGATATTGCGCACTTCGAAAATGACGCTGGTGATAACGTCAATGCCGTCTTCATATTCGGGGATCTGTGGCTCCGGCGATAAGATCATAAACCGTGTTGTGTTGTGACCTTCGTCCTGGATGTCTTCTTGCAAAATATCCAGCCCGTAAATCTCTGCGGCTAGCGCCGAGGCAATTGCTGCATGCTCCGATTCACCGCGCTCGGATACTTCTTTGGCGGCGCCGGCGGTATCAGCATGAACATGCGCTTGTAGACCAAGGCTTTGGATAGACTTGCGGCATTGCGGCAGCGCATGAACATGGCTATGGATATGCTTTAAATCTTCCTTTTTTGTACCCTTCACGCCCAGCAACATATGACGCACAGGCAGGAAATATTCGCCAATAATGAACAGATCACTGCCGGGCATCAGATGATGCACATCGGCCACGCGCCCTGCGATGGTATTATCCACCGGAATCATTGCGAGGTCTGCCTTGCCTTGCTGCACGGCCTGAAAAGTGTCGACAAAGGTTTCGCATGGTAGGGTCTCTAACCCTTCGTAAACCGTGCGACAGGCGAGGTCGGAGTAGGCTCCGGGCTCTCCCTGAAAAGCGATGCGTTTATACTGATCTGACATAACGACCCTTTATCTATATTTTTCAGTTGAATGAATATACGCAATGCGTATATCTATGTCGACAAAAGCCAGCTCTCTGCGTATATTTTCTTTAGAAAAGGATTTTCTCCAACCAAAAGACTCAGATTTCCATGAATAGTTTTGAATTTAACAAAATCTTTGCAGCCGTGCTTGTGGCCGGTATTACCGCCATGTTTGCGGGTTTTGTTGCTGAAAACGTTATTCATGCCCATGCGCTGGAAAAAGATGCGGTGGCGATTGAAGGAGTTGAAAGTTCTGGTGGCGGTGCGGCGGTCGAAAAACTGGCTGAGCCGGTATTGCATCTGGTGGCTTCTGCGGATGTTGAAAAAGGTAAAAAACTCTCCAAAGCCTGTGCATCCTGTCATTCGTTTGATAAAGGCGGGCCTGTGAAAACGGGGCCAACTCTTTGGGGTGTGGTTGGATCAAGCAAAGGTGGTGCATCCGGTTTCGGTTATTCGTCCGGCATGATGGAAATGGGCGGCAAATGGGGCTATACCGATTTGAATAAATTCCTGTGGAAGCCCAAGAAATTTGTATCCGGCACCAAGATGAATTTTATCGGTTTAAAAAAACCCGAAGACCGTGCGGCGATGATTGCATGGTTGCGCACATTATCTGATTCCCCGAAATCACTGCCCGGCGATTCTGAAATTGCAGCGGAGGCGGCTGAGCTTGCTCCACCGGAGGAAGATATGGCCGACGTTACGCCTGAGGCTGGTGAAGAAATAGAGCAGGAAGCTGAAAAGGCTACGAAAGTTGAACCTCATGCTGGCGATGAGATAACGGTAATACCCGCAAAGAAGCCTGCTGTAGAGGAAACGCCTCAGGAAATCATTGAAGAAATTTTGGAAAAGGTAACACCAGAAGCCCCGAAGAAAATGATTGAGCTTAATAACTAGCTTTTTATAGCCTTATTAAAATACGGTTTCCAAAGCTTAATTGTAATCGGCACGCAAACATTCAAGCAAAACGTGGTAAACATCAGTGTGTAAAAAACTTCCGTGCTGAAAATCTTGTTTTGAACATAGGCAATATCCATCACGACAAAAGCAAGCTCTGCGCGGCCCAACATACCAAAGCCAATCATCAGCGCTTCTTCCATTTTAAATTTTCCGATGTAACGTGCGGCCAGTGAAGCAAAAACAATTTGTGCGGCTATAATTCCGCCGGTCATCAAAGCCGTCTGTGGAATGACAGAAACAAAAATATCCCAGTCAAAAATAATTTTTGTGCCGAGCTCGACAAAAAACACAGGTCCAATCCAGGAAAATGCAACCGAATCTATGATGCGCTTGGTACTTTCATAAAAACTAGCATCGGGATTTTTGGTGGAGCGGAAATATTCTTCCTTTAAAATCAGCCCGGCTATATAAGCGCCGACCGCCGGGTGAAAGCCAAACTCATGGGCTAGCAACCCCGAAAGTAGCGCGATCAAAAGCACGGTCAGAACAGATTGTTCGCCTTCACCAAAGCTCAATACATGCTTGATGCCGTAATGGCCGATGACAGGGATACGAGAAAGCCAGTGCGGCCTTTCATGCGGTAAGACCCATCTGGCTATGAGCATAACGATGACAAAAAATCCTACGGCTTTGGCAATGATCAGACCAATACCGGCTACGCTGGCGATTGTTTGACCGGTTGCCAGCGGCACAAGAAGTGCAACGAGGATTAGGGAAGAAATGTTATCAACGACCGCCGAGGTCATAATGCCACGCGCTGCAGGTGTGTTATGCAGGCCTTCGCTCCTTAATGAAACCATAGTCAGCGAAACCGTCGTCGAGGCCATCGCCAGCCCGCACATCATCGAGATATTGGTGGTATCCCAGAAATATTCGGCAATGCTATAGGCGGTAATAAAAGGCCCCAGAGCGCCAAACAGGGCTATACCCCAGGCCCGCTTTATGCTCTTGATGAAATTGGCAGTGTTTTCCTCAAAGCCGAGAGCAAACATGATGACAATGATGCCGACTTCTGCAAAGCCGCGAATAAACGGATCACTTTCATGTGGCAGCAGCCCGGTATTTACCAGTAGTGCGCCCATAAACAGGAAAAACAAAACGGGAGTGAGGCGGGTCTTGTGCGCAAAAATGGCGGCGATAAAAACAGACGTCCAGATAATCGCCAGATGCAAGAGTGCTTCCAATTTAGCCTATCCTTTTTCTTCCCAGCCGCGCTCGCCTTGTTGCCAGTAGGTCACACTATGTCCATCTTCCTTATAATCTTTCCATCGTGCACGTGCGGCTTTAATCGCGTCACCGTCATGACCATCTAGCATTTCACAGCATAAAGAAAAATCACTGGACATGGCTGTCTCACTGCCTTGCGTGACGATTAATACATCGGCGCTGTTTGGATTTTCGTCTTTGCTGGAAAGCCAGATAGGTTGCAGCTCGGCATTGCCATCTTTCTTGCTGCCATGGGGCAGGAAGTTGTCGGGATTATAGGTCCAGAGATATTCATTGAGACGTTGCGTTTGAGAATCATCAGCGGTTTTAACAACAATGCGGTGGCCGCCATCGAGCGCTTTGGCAAGCAGCGTCGGCAAAACCTGATCCTGACTTTGGCGCTCTAAATGGTAAAAACGAATCTCAGTCATAATTAGTCTTTCGGTGGGTAGGAATGTTTGCAGCCCTGATAATCTTCGACCATAAATTCGTTATCGTCAATTTCATTTAAGTAGCACGGTGTCAGCGGTACCTTGCCGTAGCCGTCGGGAATATCGAGCATATAGGTCGGCTGGGCGATGCCTGATAGCCGCCCCAAAAGCTCTTTCATAATGCGCTGGCCCTTTTTGATCGAACCACGAAAATGGCTGGTGCCGGGGGCAAGATCGGGATGATGGAGGTAATAAGGTTTCACCCGCAGCGCTGTGAGTTGGCGGAACAAATCCTCCAACGTGCCGGCATCATCATTGACGCCTTTGAGCAGCACCGATTGCGACAGCAAGATACATCCAGCCGCATGCAAATCATTCAGTGCGCGTTTAACATCGACAGTGATTTCCTGCGCGTGGTTGATATGGACCGCAACATAAATGGCTTTGTCTCGCTTCAAAGCTTTGCAAAGTTCTTCCGTAATTCTTTCAGGATCGGCAATCGGCACGCGTGTATGAATACGTACGACCTGTACGTGTTCGATGGAACAAAGATTGTCGATGATAGCGGAGAGCTGGCGCGGCGAAAGAATGAGCGGATCGCCACCGGTCAGGATTACTTCCCAGATATCAGAATGGCTACGGATATATTGCAGGGCGCCATCGATCTCATCTTGTGACAGAGTTTTGGTGCCAGGCCCAATCATTTCCTTGCGGAAACAATAGCGGCAATACACCGCACAAACATTGGCGACTTTAAAAAGCACGCGGTCGGGATAGCGATGGACAATACCTGTGACGGGCGTATGCACATCGTCACCAATCGGGTCACGGCGCTCAACGGGCAGGACATAAGCTTTCGCATCTTGCGGTATGTATTGCTTTGCGACGGGGTCGGATGAAGCCGGGCCTTTAATGCTATCGCGCACGGCTTTGGTTATACGTACGGCCTGTTTTTGTTTTGCTAGAGTTTTACTCATTTTTTCTCGTAATTGTCGGCGACTAGCCTGTCGAGGACACGTACACCAAAGCCCGTTCCAAATCTGGGCGAGGTCGGCTTGTCGGATTTACGCCAAGCGGTGCCGGCTATATCCATATGGGCCCATGGCGTTTTGCCTTCGATGAAATGCTCCAAAAATCCTGCGGCGGTACAGGCACCGGCATAACGCGTTTTCCCAAGATTCTGAAGATCTGCTGTGGCGCTTTCCATTTCCTGCTTCCACAGCGGATCAAGCGGCATACGCCAGAGTTTTTCGCCGCTGATAGCGCTGGCCTTTTCCATCTTCTCCCAAAGTGAATTATCATTCACAAAGCTGCCGCAATATTCATGGCCCAGTGCGACCATCATCGCGCCGGTTAATGTCGCCAGGTCAATAATCATGCGTGGCTTGTACGTCTTTTGTACGTATGTCAGGCAATCAGCCAGAACCAGCCGACCTTCCGCATCGGTATTAAGAACCTCAATCGTTTTACCCGAGAGAGACTTAACAATATCGCCGGGCCTATACGCTTTGGCAGACGGCATGTTTTCCGCGAGCCCGACAATGCCAATGACGTTGGCTTTGGATTTTCTGAGCGCCAGAGACTTCATCAGGCCGCAAACAGCGGCCGCCCCGCCCATATCCATTTTCATTTCATCCATACCGCCGGCGGGTTTGATGGAAATTCCGCCAGTATCAAAAGTGACGCCCTTGCCGACAAAAGCGACAGGCGCGCTTTTGTCATTCTTATTGCCCTTCCAGCGCATGATGACCATTCTTGGTGGTTGATCGGAACCCATACCCACGGCTAGAATAGCGCCCATGCCGAGTTTTTTCATTTCCTTTTCATCAAGGATTTTGACCTCGACCCCGAGCGGCTTGAGTTCGCTCTGAAGGGTTTTGGCAAAATGTGGTGGGTGGAGCGTGTTGGGTGGCTCATTGACGAGATCACGGGCAAGAAATGTTCCCTCGCTCACGCTGCTCAGCGTTTTAAAAAGTGAGGCGGCTTTGGCCTGTGGCGGCGTTGTAACAGTGATGGATTTCAGCGCAGACTTTGTGTCCTTTTTTTTCGATTTATAGTGATCGAAAGTGTAGGAGCGTAGCTTAATGCCGTTACCAATATGCGCAGCCAGTTCGGCTTCATTGACAGTTTTCAGTTTTGTATGTCCATCCACGAATAAGGTTACGTTTTCAGCTCCGGCTTGCTTTAACGTCATGTAAAGCTTGCCGCCGGCTTCTTCGGCTTTGATCGGCGTGAGCATTGAGGCATCACCCAGGCCCAGCAGCAGGGCTTGCGTAAATGGTGATTTTTCCGGCAATGAAAGCGCCAGCGTTTCACCGTTTTTACCCGAGAATTTGCCATGGTTTTTAAGGGCCTGTTTGATAAAACCACCTGTTTTTTTGTCCAGGTCAGCGGCCTGATTGTTCAGTTTTTTATCGCTATAAACAACGATAACGGCTGTATCCTGCGCTTTGCGCGTTGTTTTCGAAAAGGTGATGTTTATGCCCATGAAGCTTTTCCCGTTGGTTTTAAAGGGTTCATACTGATATACACTATGTTCCTGACATAAGGAAAGACAACAGAAGATATGAAGATTTTTGATTTTTATCTGCTGAAGAATTTATTCGTGGCGACCATATTTATCGCCGTGACGCTGGCTGTTGTTGTTTTCCTGACCCAATCGCTGAAATTTCTGGAGTTGGTAATTAATTCCGGTGCGTCGAGTTTTTCTTTCTGGATTCTGACGATGCTAACCCTGCCGCGCTTCTTCGAAATTATTCTGCCGCTGGCTTTGATGGCGTCGACGGTTTTTATCTATAACCGCATGACGATGGATTCAGAGATTGTCGTGATGCGTGCCACCGGTGCATCCCCTCTGTCTCTCGCTAAACCGGCGCTGGTTCTGGCGATGGTTGTAACGGTTATGCTTTGGAGTATTACCATGTGGGCGTCACCGAAATCGCTGAGCAGTATGAAACAGATGCAGCAGATGATTAAATCGCAATTCTCAACCTTGCTGTTTCGTGAGAACGTTTTTAATGCGGTTATTCCCGGCCTGACAGTTTACATGCGTGAGCGCATGCCAAATGGAGAAATGCGCGGCCTGATGATTCATGACAGCCGCGAGGAAAGCCGCAACCCTTCTACAATTCTGGCGCAGCGCGGCGTAGTGCTGGCGACAGATGAAGGCCATCAGGTTCTTGTCTATGACGGCTCGCGTCAGGAGTATGATCTGAAACAGGATGCTTTGCATCGTTTGAATTTTGAACGTTATACAATCGATCTGCCCGATAGTGCCCCAGTGCAACAGCGTTGGCGCAAACCTGCCGAGCGGACAA
Organism: Alphaproteobacteria bacterium; assembly: GCA_021775965.1. Lineage (GTDB taxonomy): Bacteria > Pseudomonadota > Alphaproteobacteria > Micavibrionales > Micavibrionaceae > UBA5701. The sequence goes on along the minus strand of JAJFGV010000043.1, from coordinate 108,251 downwards.
TTTTTGAGCTCATCAATCCTGACGTGTCGAACCAACGTGATCTGGATAATCTGCGTGAGTTTAATATTGAAATTCACCGCCGCGTCAGTGCGCCGCTTCTGGCACTGGTTTATACGTTGATTGCGCTGAATGCTTTGCTGCTTGGTCCCATGGACCGACGTGGCCAGGGATGGCGTATTGCGCTGGCGATTGGTGGTGTCGTGGTTATACAGGGTTTGTTTCTGGCTGCCTATAACGTGGCCCAGAGTGTACCTAATACTATGCCTGACGATGTGGTGCCCGCGGATCTTAATTTGATGACCAGGAAAAACTGGTTCGGGTTGTTTCTAATGCATGCATTGGTTTTTGTTCCGCTGGCCGTGAATACATTTTTCTTAACCGGGGCCAGTGAAAAATTGCGGCGTAAGATTTTATACGGTATCGGCGCTGAGCCGTCGGAGGGTGCAGCATGAAGATTATAACAACGCTCAGCCGTTATCTGGCGCGCACTTATTTCATGAACATGCTGCTTTTATTGCTGGCACTATTGGCGGTGATCTACCTGTTTGATACGGTCGAGCTTATTCGGCGGGCAGGTAAGCGCCCTGATGTTCCGATGTCACTGGTGTTACAGATGAGCTTGCTCAAATTGCCCGAGGTTGGTCAGTTGCTGTTCCCTTTCGCGATTTTGTTCAGCGCCATGTTTACCTTTTGGCAGCTTAGCCGGCGTTATGAGCTGGTTGTGGTCAGGGCCTCAGGATTTTCGGTGTGGCAGTTCCTGGCGCCTGTTGTCGGGGTTGCTGTTTTCGTAGGGGTGTTTCAGGTCACTGTTTTTAACCCGGTTGGTTCGCTTCTCGTTGGTAAATATGAACAGCTTGAGCAAACCTATTTAAGTCGCCAGCAAAACCAGATTGCCGTTTTCAAGGAAGGCTTATGGCTCCGCCAGCGCGCCGATGGCGTTGCAGAAAGTAACACAAAAGGCGAGAGTAAAGATTACGTTATTCTTCATGCCGCCAAAATCGAGCAGCCCCATTGGGTGCTTAAAAACGTCACGGTTTTATATTTTGGTGATGATGATCGCTTCGAAAGCCGCATCGATGCAAAGCAGGCAACCCTGGAAAAAGGCCGCTGGTTGTTTAGTGATGTTATGATTTATCGTGTGCAGGAAGAGGTTCAAAATGAAATTTTTTACGCGCTGCCAACACATCTAACCCCGGAAGATATCGAGGAAAGTTTTGCCTCACCCGAAACCATGTCGTTCTGGCGTCTGCCCGGCTATATCCAGACATTGGAGGAAACCGGTTTTGATGCGACGCGATTGCGCGTTTATTATCAAAGCCTGCTTTCGCAGCCTTTAATGTTTGCGGCGATGGTTTTGCTGGCCGCAACGGTTTCAATGCGTCCGCCGCGTTTCAGAGGCGGGATGGTTTTGTTTGCTTTGGGAATTTTTATCGGCTTTCTTGTATTTTTTATGTCAAGTTTTTTGCAGGCTCTCGGCGCTTCCGGGCAGATACCCACAATCCTTGCAGCATGGTCTCCAGCGCTGATTTGTTTTCTTTCAGGGCTGGGCGTGATGATGAATCTTGAGGACGGCTAATTTTCGTTTTGAGAAATCACATTAAGGCTTTATATTTATAAAGGAATTTTGTACAACAGCGCGTTGGATGTCTGGGGATATTCGAGCCAGTTTCTGTAATATATTAACCTCATAGTAAGACCGAAATGGTTTACTTGATACGGGTGAAATTTAAAAAGAATAATGATGGGAAAAGTTATGTTTAATAATAAGGCGGTGGCTGTTTTAGCAGACGGGAAAACCAGTATGATTCTGGTGATGTCAGTTCTGGCATGTCTGTTTTTGGTGTCGTGTTCAAGCACATCTAAAGATCCAATTATGGCGGGTGATATTATCATCAATGATCCACTGGAAAATCATAACCGCCGTGTTTTTGCATTTAATGCTGCTGTTGACGACGCTGTTATTCATCCGATTGTCGAAGGTTATAGAGCCGTTGTGCCATCTCCGGGGCGTACGGGCGTACGGAATTTCCTCAGAAATCTCAAAAGTCCTGTCACACTGGCCAACCAGGTTCTTCAGGGTGATTTGCCCGGTGCCAAAGATGTCGTGTTGCGGGCGGTGATCAATTCTTTGGTTGGTCTTGGTGGTCTTTTCGATGTTGCGGGTGCTGAAGGCATAGAATATGAGGCGGAAGATTTCGGTCAAACTCTGGCTGTCTGGGGCGTTGATCATGGGCCTTATATGGTTGTGCCGTTTTTAGGGCCGTCCTCACTGCGTGATTACGCAGGCTATGCGGTTGACTCTTTTGCCGATCCAGTGCGCTGGTACCTTCATAATATTGATGAAGAGCCGTTATATTACACCAAGGTCGGGTTGGAGTATCTTGATCTTCGGGAATCTCTGATGGATGTTCTGAAAGACCTTGAATCCAGTTCAATTGACTATTATGCGGCTGTTCGCGCTACATATTATCAGCGTCGTGATGCGCTTGTAAGAGATGAAGATACTGATAGTGCTCCTGCCTTCCCAAGTTATGATGATTTTTAAGGGTTCGTCGGATACAAATTTCATTGATTTGTTGCCGGCATCCCATTATATCAATAGTTTACGCTCATATTTATGAAGGATAGATGACAATGCCGGCCAAAAGATTTGCTGTTATTTTTGTGGTATTTGCACTTTTCAGTGGTTTATATGCGCAGCCGGTACAGGCTGGCGATAAAACAGCTGGTGCGGAAGCTTTTGTGAACGGTATGGCGCAACGGGCGATTGATTTTTTGGGTGATGAAAGCATCACACATGACCAACGTCAGGCAAAGTTTAAAAAGCTCCTTAAAACCAGTTTTGATATGAAGACCATCGGTCGTTTTGCTTTGGGTCGTTATTGGCGTGCGTCCAATGAAGCGGAGCGCAAGGAATACCTTAAGCTATTTGAAACGATGGTTGTCGAAGTCTACTCAAACCGTTTTGGCGAGTATAAAGGGCAAACAGTCGAAGTGCGCAGCGCGCGGCTCGATGGTGAAACTGATGCCATCGTTACGTCCTATGTTTTGCCCGTTGGTAGTGGTTCCGAAATACAGGTTGACTGGCGCGTCAGACGTAAAGGTGGTCAGTATAAAATCATCGATGTTATTGTCGCAGGTGTTAGCATGAGCGTGACACAACGTTCTGATTTTGCATCGGTTATCCAGCGCGGTGGCGGCAAAGTAAACGTTCTTCTTGCTCATCTGCGCAGCGAATAATTTTCTAATTTTTTCTATGAAACGAGATGCGGCAGCATGCCCTGCATGGTTCCCGATGCCTGGGCGACGGTTAATTGCCCACCTCTGTAAACCTGACTGCTAAGTTCAGCGGCAGGATCGCCGGCACCTTCCTGGAAGGTGGACGTTGTATTTCCGATCCAGCGCAGGATATTATTTGGTATCTGGTCTATAAGTTTAAAGACTGATTGTGCGAGCATATATACGATAACAACATACATAGCTGTGAAGAAAAATTCATCAATCGGTGCGCGGTAAAACTCAATCTTGCCGGGATTGGTTGCTTCCTCTTTTGCATCAAAGCCGCCGACATTGCTGACAATAATATCAAAAGCTTGATTGAGAACAGTAACAAGGGAGGAGAAAATTATGATACTTCCCAAAAGGCCGAAAACAATAAGGGTGGGCCTTAAAAGTATTTCCAACAGCAGATAATAACCGGCTCCGGCATTGCGACCCGGCAAGCCTTCCCCGTCTATATGAATATGGGCAAGTGCCCATAACGGCATGGCAACGATGGCTTCAAAAATACTTTTAATCCAGCCGCTGACTGCAAAAAGGAAGTAAATGAAAGGAAGAAAAGGCAGGACGTAGTAAAGAATAACGCCCATAGTAATAGTCATTTGTACAAAGCTGAGGAAAAAACTGGTGCCGACTCCAGCCATTTGTCCGACAAATGGTCCAAACAAATCACTAAGGCTTGAGCCCACTATTCCGCCAGTGGCTACCAATGCATTTCTCACCGCGGCTTCTATCATGGCTTTACCAAGCGAGCTGAGTTGAGCCAGCGGATGAGTTGTTGGATTGTGGCGCATGTCGAAAAGGCCGCTGGTTCCAAAAATCGTATTAACGACATTAATGATCATGCTGTCTGTCATTTTGTTATGTGAGGTAGCGCCACCATCATCTTCTTCCCAAAATTTATAGCCCCTGTATAGGGAGGCGGCTATGTCTTGATCATAAGGGCGCTTGAAGTCGGCGAGCTTGCCATCGGGCAGCAACGGGTCGAACCTGCCGGGACCCGAGACGACTTCGCTTTCCATGCGGTGCTGTTTATAAATCTCTTCCATCACATAAGGATATTTATAGGGGCGTGGAAAGTTTATAACGGCTGTTGTGACAGCGCCGTTCATGCGGGCGATACGGTGGTACCAGATAGCGGCGCCAGCCCAGCCCTTTTCAAGCAATTCTTGTGGGACAGTCCAGTCCCCGTTCAGAACCTGAGTGTTAATATGATCGGATATTAGGGAGAAAGCATAGGTCTCATAAAAGTTTATTTCTGATAGAAAAAGACTCTTATCCGGCCACTCAGGGCAAGAGGGATCGCCATTAATAGGAAAAGTACGTCGTAAAGTGCATAACACGGCTGCGTTACGATCATCAGTGCCGAGCCACATCTGATCTACTGTTGCAAGGTAGTCGGCCTGAATTTCCATTGCACCGGGTTCAACAAGATCGGTTGGCTGAACTTTTATTTCGCCGCACCAGGGGAAAACATAGCCCTTTTTATCACTATATTTGGAGGGCGCAAGTCCTTGTGCATAGTCTGGGTCAAGTTCACCAAAACGAATATTGATTGTACCATTTTTTGCAAACGCCAGGATGGCCCTGAAATCATCAACATCAGCAGCTTGAAACAACATTTGGTCTACACCTGTTGTGTGCTCTCTGACAACATAAGCCTTGATATCAATATCGTGGGCAACTTTTTCAGCCATCTGGCACATTTTAACAGTAAAGAAAAATTTGTGCAGAGCGCCAACCTCAGGAACATTTGGTGTGGCTATCAAATTGGCGGTTTCGGTTCCCGACAAGGCGCCAAGATAAGATCCTGTCAGAGCCTGATTAAACCGGCCCCATGTATTAGTGGCCATATTAGATCCCCATTTGGCCGTCCAGAAAGTAATAATTTGAGCGCCGTTTAGGCCTTCATTTTGTTGCCCAATGTTTAAGGGAATAATAAGGGCAAAAAACATAATGATTCTGATTGGTACCCAGGCCTTGTTATACCGCTGTCCAAACGGTGTTCCTTCTGCAATCGTTTCGCCGACAATTGTGGTTACGAAATAGAGCAGAACCAGAACGGCAACGAGAACAATACCATTAGAATAAAACAACAGAAGTTGGTGCAGGGCAGTATGTAGAGAGCTTGGATATTGAGCCAATGGGGGAAGAGGATTGCCGCGAACATCGACACAGACAGATATTAAATTTGATACGCAGGAATCAAAGAACCCTTGTAAACCGAAAACGCGGTCCAGAATGATAAAGGCAATATCTTGAGAAGGGCCCCTTGGCGAATATTGTGATGGGTTTTGGAACCAGTCAACAAAAGGCACAAGGCCAAGGGCCAAGGCGGGTCCGGTGAGCAAAGAGACAAAAAGTAGAACAAACTGCATGAGAAGCAACACGACGCCCGCCAGAATCATAAAGAATACAAAAATCTGGTCTATATTTTTTTTGCTAAAAACAAGGTTGTTAGAGGCCTCAGCCACAACATGACGCAAACCGTAACGGCCAATGTTGTCAGGATTGAGATAAGGGTGACCCGCGGGTAGTAATCGGACATTGCTGTAAATAAGAGCAATAAAATAGGCAACGTGGTAAAAGCCATTGCCGAGTAAGGCGCGAAAACGCGGCCAGAACCCTGGCAATATTGCATATTTTACGATTTGTCCTTTTGTTACTGCCATTACCTGTCATCTAAAAAAATCATCTAAAAAAATTGACCGCTAGCCTATCTCGCCTCCGCCTTTAAACAGACCCTTTAATCCGCCGCCCACATGACTCAGGGTTTGTTGCGCACCGACAGAAGCTGTGCCAACCAGACTTTGTGCCGGGTCTTCGCGCTGATCGTTAAAGGTGGCTACACTTTGTCCCATCCACCTCAGGATATTATTCGGAATCAAATCAATTAATTTAAACGAAGACATGCCCATCAGATACACGATAACAGTGTATATTACAGTGAAGAAAAATTCATCGACGGGTGCGCGGTAAAATGCAATTTCTGTCGGTCCTACACCGCCTAATTCGGAAGCCACATCAAAACCTGCGAGGTTTTTTGTGACCAGATCAAAGGTCTGATTAAGAACAGTAACAAGAGCTGAAAATACCGAGATGCTGGCGAGCATGCCAAAGATAATTAAAATAGGCCGCAGGAAGATTTCAAATATCAGGAAATATCCGCCAACAGCGGCCTGACCTGAGAGCCCATTACCGTCAATTCTTAAATGCGCCAGGGCCCAAAGTGGTGCACCAACCATCGCTTCAAAAATACCTTTTACCCAGCCACCTACGGCGAAGAAAAAGTATATGAAGGGTAAAAACGGTACGACGTAATACAAAATAAATCCTGCCGTTAGACCAATTCCTGCGATGGTTATCAAAAATTGTGCTGCCGTAGCGGATAGGGGGCCGGTAAAGGGAATCATAATGCCAGCGATTGAGCCGGCTGCGCCACCAATTGTGGCCATGCCCAGATTTCGTACAGAGCTTTCAACCAAAGCACGCCCAACACCAACAAGTTGGGCAAGAGGGTGCACATCTGTATTTCGGCGAATGGAATAAAGCCCGTCCGTTCCAAAGATAAGGTTAATCGTATCAATGACAATATTACCCGTCGGTTCGGAATGCGTTGTGCTGCTGCTCCCATCTTTTTGCCAGAAATCATTCGCGGCATTGAGAATAGTAGACATCGACGGATCTTCGGGTCGCAACGGCGGGACATAAGTGCCATCGGGGAGAGAGGCTCGGTATATCTCGGTAATTACTGTTTCCTGTCCGCTTTGTTCCTGTTTATGACGGTTATACTCCATGACAAAGGGATATTTTTTAGGAGCCGGAACATTAAATAGTGGCGCGCTGATAGAGCCGTTCATTTCCGCGACGCGGTTATACCAGATGCCGGCGCCGCCCCAGCCTTTTCGTTCTATGAAGGTCGGCATATTCCATCTTCCTGATGCGGCCTGTGCCTGGACGGCCTGCAGTAAAACTCTTTCCATCTCGGCCTTGTAAAAATCTTTTAAACTCTTTTTAAGCTGCGTATTAGGCGGGGCAATAGAAAAATCTTTGTCCCATGGGCCATTCAATCGAACCGTATCCCTTGGAAAAGTCCCAAACACTGTAAATCCGGCATGTTCGTACCATAGCTCCTTAAGTAGGTCCCAATAATATTGCTGCATAATGAGGGCGGCCGGGTTGTCCGCCGCATCTGCGGGTGCGCGCGGTTCCTGAAGGGTAAAGGTGAGCTCGCCGCATACCGGTTTGACAAAGCCTTTATAGCGACCGTAAACGGCTTCATCAGGTGCCGGACCGAACGCCATTGTTATAACCGTCTCTGTCTCGTTGGCGAACCCGATCGCAGCAACATAGCTGGTGCCGGCGACTACCGCTACGGCAGGCGGTGTTTCTGTCGGGCTTCTGACAAGGTAAGGCCGGATAACAGTCTCATTTTTTTGCAATTCTGCTTCGGCGCAGGTGCGGGCAACATAAAAGAACTGTAATAATGTGCTGATCTCAGGGAGGTTCGGTCTCGATACAAGGGTTTCTGCTCTTCCAAGGAAAGTCCCCGTCAGATTTTGATTAAACATGACCCATCCGTTATTGGCAAAGGCGGAACCAAATTTTGCGGCGTAAAGTACGATGTACTGTGATGAGTTCAATCCATATCCCACCGGCACCAATAAACCGAAAGCAACTACAATACGAATGGGTGCCCAGACTTTGTTAAAGCGCTTTCCAAAAGGTGTGCCTGTCTCGGCCGTTTCTGCCACAATTGTAATCACAAAATAAGAGGTAATAATGACGGCGACAACCAAAAGACCAATGCTGTAAACCTGAAACATTTGATGCAGCCCGACATGGATTGGGAAAGGAAAAATCGCATTTGCGCCTGGCGAGAGAGGTCCAACCATGGTCAGCGGCGCGACATCTGTAATGGTTGCACCGTTCATGTCCTGGCAAAAAATAGGGGTTGATATACAGGAATTGAATATTTCCGGCACACCAAAAACCATATCGAGCATCATGTTCGCCAGATTATGTGGTTCATAAAATGGATCTAGCAGAAAAAAACCGGCGAAACTGGTGGGTATGGCTGCCATGGCAGGCCCAAAGAATAGTGACAGTCCCAGCATACAGAGCTGCACGAATACCAGAGCCATGCCGACCAGAATACAAAAGAACAGGGCAAGCTGATCTATATTCTTTGTGCTGATCACAAGATTATTCGCGGCCTCACTGATAACATGGTGAATTCCAAAGCGCCCGATATTGGCTGGATTTGCGTAAGGGTGATTGGCAGGCAACAGCCGTACGGTCATATAAACCAAGGCGATAAAATAAGGAATGAACTGGAAGCCGGACGTAAAAAGCTCCACCAGTCGTGGCCGCAATTGCGGCATGACAGTGTATCTAAAAAGATTTTTGCGTGTTACCGGTATATTCATTCCTTATTGTTTCTCCTGTTCGTTTTTATTATCCTGGAGCACCGCCGCCGCCGTCTGCACCAGACGGCCCTCCGCGAACACCCTTACCTAAGCCTGCCGGCGCACTTTTCAGTCCTTTACCAACGGCACCACCAACGCCGCCGGACGCTTTTGTAATTGCGCCGGCAAATTGCTGGCCAACCGAGACGCCGCCAAGGGCTGCATATTTTGTGAGGCCTTCTACATTTTCCTGATTGATATCGCTGAAGGAGGACACGCTATTGCCCATCCAGCGTAAAAGATTATCAGGAATTTTGTCGATTAATTTGAATGAGGCTGTGGCCAGCATATAAACCACGATCGTATATATGATTGTAAAAAAGTACTGATCCACCACATTGCGCTTGACGCTAATAAGCTCCGGGAAGAGGGTAAGCGTGGGCGAATTATCGTCATAACCTGACAGATTTGCTACGACTGAATCCCATATCACGTTAAGAATACGCACTTGCGCGGTAAAGATCGTAATCGCGGCAATCAGTCCAAAGACGGTTAAAATGGGCCTGACAAAAATTTCAAATATCAGGAAATACCCATTCACCGCGGAATCACCCGGTAAACCGTTGCCGTCTATTCTTAAATGTGCCAGAGCCCAGAGCGGCACGCCGACCATAGCTTCGAAAATACTTTTAACCCATGACCCCACGGCAAAGTAGAAGTACACGAAAGGCAGAAACGGTAAAACGTAAAATAAGACGACACCCGCCGTCAGGCCTATGAATGCTGTTGATGAGAAAAACCCGGCAGCGGCGCTAACAGCGCCGGAGCCCTGCACACCAAGAGCAGAGCCCATACCACCAAGAAACGCTGTAACAGCAGAGGTCGCCATATTGCGTACGGCGGCTTCTACCAAACCCTTGCCGACACTCACAAGCTGTGCCAGCGGGTGCGTATGAAGGTTTTCACTGCGCATGGCAAAAATTCCGGCTGTTCCAAACAGCATGTTCATGGCATCAGTAAAAATATTTCCGGAAATAACTTTTTCCGGATCGGCCATATTCGTGCCTTCCTTGTTCCAGTATTCGTAGACCGCGTTAAGGGCTTTGGCAATTTCGAGTGCGTTGGCACCACCGTCAATCTCTATAGCTCTTCCGCCCGCAAGGTTTGGCTTGAACTGGTCATTGATTTTAATGGTTGCATTTTCCTTGCGGTTTTCGGCGCGCACATCTTCCATGACGCGAGGGTAGGACTCGAGTGTCGGCGTATCGAGAACGGACGTAATGAAGGCGCCGTTAAGCTGCGCGATGCGGTTATACCACATGCCGGCACCGGCCCAGCCGCGGTCGATAATTTCACTGCTCATACTAAAATCAGCACCCACTTGCGCAAATTTTGACCAGGCTTCCGTAACATTAGCATTATGGATGGTCTGGTAGTCATTGGTGACACTTTGTTTCCAGGCCGCTGATGGTATTTGATTTGCACAAGGCGGTTCTGCATAGGGTACGACTATGCCACTACAAACCGGCAGATCACTGCCACCCACACACCCAACCGAACAGGCCAGGTCTGCATCCAGATTTGTGTTTACTTCCACCATACGAATAGCAAAATCCGAGATTCTTCCATTATTGCGCCACATGTCCTTGACCATATTGTAGTAGCTCTCCAGCATAAAATCGGGCCCACCATTGGTACTGCCCAATCCTTTTTGGCTGAGATCTCCGACCTTAATTCTGATTTCGCCGCATGTCGGAAACACATTGCCTTTTTCATCCGGATATTTCTCGGGGTTATATTCACCAAAACGGATAATGATATCGCTGTTGTCGTAAAAATCCAGAGCGTCGATATAGGTGTCACCAATCGTAAAGGCATCCTCTCGTTCACTATGGTTGTTCAACCAGGTAAAATCATATTTTACGAGATAAGGCTGGACCTGGGCGGTGGCACTATCAACGTAATCTATGGGATCAGAAAGGCCGGTAAAGGTCACATCATTTCCTTGCATGAGACGATGTGCATAGGCGCAGGCATGAACAAGTGACATGGCTTGTACCATGGTACTGACGTCTTGTTGTTTGGGCCGACCGACCAGTGAAAACTTTTCTCCGATAGGATTATCTGCATTGCTAAAGCCGCCATTGCCAATTGCAGCTGACCTATCCGCAATACCCTCATTGAATACAAGCCATCCATTGGTCGCCATGTTCGATCCAAATTTAGCGGCATACAAAGCAATATATTGGCCGCTGTTCAAACCGTAGTTAAACGGGATCAAAAGACCAATAGCCACAACCAATCGGATCGGCGTCCATATATGGGCAAAGCGTTGGCCGAAAGGCGTACCGGTCACGGCTGTCTCAACGACGACAACGACGATAAAATACAAAAGGATCAGGACACCAATCAACAACATTCCAATGGAGTAATACTGAAACAACGAATGCAGAGCTTCATGAAACGGAGATGGAAATGCCGGGCTTGCGGCTGTCGCATTGGGACATATGCCAGCTAGGGCAACGCAGGAATTAAACATATCGGGCACGCCGAAAACACTATCGAGCAGCATATAAGCCATATCGCTAAACGGTGTATTGATTTCAAAAATAGAAAATGCCATGGCGGGTTGCACCACCACGGACCAAATCAACAAAAGAAGTTGGAGAAGTAGTAGCACCGTTGAAATAAGTAGCGCTCCAAAAATAATGAGCTGGTCGATATTTTCTTTTTTAACAACCAAGTTATTGGCGGCTTCGGCAATGACGTGGCGGATTCCAAATTTTCCGATATTGGCAGGAGAGAGATAAGGATGGTTGGCGGGTAGTAGACGAACCATGGAATAGATATTGGCCATAAGAAAAGCCAGATAACCAAAGCCCGACGCAAAAAGGCCCCGTGCCCGTGGCACAATGCCGGGCATTACCATATAACCTACAACTTTTTTTGCTTGTACGCCGTGCACTTTGATACTCACCACACCTTATATACGACCGCTTATTATTATTTCGTATTTTAGTTAAATACTTAGTTAATTTTACCATTTTTGGGGCTGTTAGCACCAGCTTTCCAGCCACAATTATGCCGTATTGTGGTTAACATATTGTTATGAAAAGAAATTAACGGGTGCTGGGCTTAGCTGGCTTTGCGTAAAGGCTTATATTTGATGCGTGTTGGGGTGTCTGCATCCTGACCTTTGCGGCGGCGGTAGTCAGCTTCGTAATCTTCGTAATTGCCCTCAAACCAGACCACTTCTGAATCGCCCTCAAAGGCAAGAATATGCGTAACCAGACGGTTTAAAAACCAGCGATCGTGAGAAATGATGACCGCGCAGCCGGGGTAGCGCTCAATCGCTTCTTCCAATGCCGCCAAAGTTTCGGTATCCAGATCATTGGTTGGTTCATCCAGTAAAAGCACATTGGATTCCTTGCGCAGCATTTTGGCCAGATGAACGCGGTTGCGTTGGCCGCCCGATAGATTGCCGACCAGTTGTTGTTGATCGGCGCTTCTGAAGTTAAACGCCGAAACATAAGCGCGGCTTTGCATTTCAATTTTGCCAAGCTGAATCATATCCGTGCCGCCGGAAATCTCTTCCCAGACACTGTTGTCAGCATTGAGGGAATCCCGGCTTTGATCGACATAGCCAAGCTTGACGGTATCGCCGACACTGAATTCGCCTTCATCAGGTTTTTCCACGCCGGTGATCATTTTAAACAGCGTTGTTTTCCCGGCACCGTTTGGACCAATGACACCAACAATACCGCCCGGTGGCAATTTGAAGGATAAATCTTCGATTAAAAGATGATCGCCAAAGCCTTTGCGGATGTTTTTGGCTTCGATCACCAAATCGCCCAAACGCGGCGGTGTTGGTATAACAATCTGGCAGCCACGCTTGTCGAGTTTTTCCGATTCCGCAACCAAATCGTGATAGGCATTGATCCGCGCCTTGGATTTTGATCGCCGCGCCGACGGGCTTTGCCCCATCCAGTCCAGCTCACGCGCCAGTGTTTTTTTGCGGTTCTCCTGCTGCTTGTCCTCTTGCTCCATACGTTTGCGTTTAACCTCGAGATAGGCGGAGTAATTGCCCTCGTAAGGAATGCAATTGCCATGGGCAACCTCAAGGATCCAGCCCGTAACATTATCAAGGAAATACCGGTCATGCGTTACCATGATAACAGCGCCCGAATATTCGGATAGGAATCTTTGCAGCCAGGTTACGCTTTCGGCATCGAGATGGTTTGTAGGCTCATCAAGCAATAGCAGATCAGGTTTTTCAAGCAGAAGCTTACAAAGTGCAACCCTTCTTCTTTCCCCGCCGGATAAATTATCAATTTTTGAATCGCCCGGCGGGCATCTTAGGGCATCCATCGCGATTTGAATGGTACGCTCTAACTCCCAGCCATCGACAGCATCAATTTCTTCCTGCAGCGTTCCCATCTCTTCCATCAGGGAATCATAATCGGCATCGGGCTCGGCCATCGCGGCGGTGACTTCATTGTAACGATCGACCTTGGCTTTGACATCGCCAAGACCTTCCATCACGTTTTCCTGCACGGTTTTGGATGGATCGAGCTGTGGTTCCTGCTCCAGATAACCAACACGCGCGCCTTTTGCGGCCCATGCCTCGCCCTGAAAATCCTTATCGACCCCTGCCATGATTTTCAGCAGCGTCGATTTACCTGCGCCGTTGGGCCCCAGCACACCGATCTTGGCGCCAGGCAAAAACGAAAGCGTCACGTCTTCGAGAACTTTTTTCCCACCGCCATAGGATTTGGTCAGTCCACTGATCGTATAAATATATTCGTAAGAAGCCATGCCGTTTCGATTCCCTTGCAAAAATTATTTCCCTGTTGTCATCCCGTTGGTGAGGCAGCTATGCTGCCGAGCATCAACAAACGGGATCCATATGCCAGCGGCTTTGCCGCTGTCTTTTCTGGATCCCCGATGTTTAAGCCATGCTAACGCATGGCCTCGAGGATGACGTGATAAGATAGGTTTAACGCATGAAAGAGGGTTTAATCAAGGGTGAGGATGGAAAAATCCGTTGCTGGTGGCACGGCGATGACCCGATGTATCGTGATTATCACGACTACGAATGGGGTCGCCCGTGCAATGACGACATAAAACTCTATGAGAAAGTTTGCCTCGAAGGCTTTCAGGCGGGGCTAAGCTGGCTCACAATTTTGCGCAAGCGGGAGAATTTTAGAAAAGCTTTTGTGGGCTTTAATTTTGAAAAAGTCGCACGCTTTAAGCAAAAAGATGTCGAGCGTCTTGTGCTCGATGCTGGCATCATCCGCCACCGCGGCAAGATAGAAGCGACGATCAACAATGCGCAAAAAACCTGTGACATTATTGATGAACTTGGTTCCTTTGGCGCATATTTCTGGGGCTTCGAACCGGAACCAAAAAACCGTCCCAAAAAAATCGATCACAAAACTCTTATCACAATGCCCGAAACGCCCGAGTCAAAGGCTTTATCCAAAGACCTCAAAAAACGTGGGTTTAAATTCGTTGGCCCAACCACCATGTATGCGCATATGCAGGCAATGGGGATGGTCAATGATCACCTCGAAGGGTGTTGTATGCGCGAAACGGTCGAAAAAGAACGCCAAAAATTCGAAAGGCCGTAGGAATTTCCCACGGCCTTTCTTAAAATCATCGTCGCTAAAAAACTAGGCGGCTTGTGATTCTTCTGTTTTGTCTTCTGTTTCCGCATTCGGCGCGTTTTCTTTCACGGAACGAATGCCGTTTTCTGCAGCATCTTTGCTGTTGTACATTTCAGATGACGCAATGATCTGGCCATTTTTGGCTGTCAGGTTGAAAAAGAATTGATCATTCTTTGATTTTTTCAGTTCAAAACATGGATGTGGCATAGTGGCCTCCTTGGCTGTTGGTTGGACGGGTCGATTTCAGTAATTACCGTATTCATTGCAAATCACATGCTACGAGTCAATAATATTCAAAATTTTGATTTTGTAAAAAGAAGATGTTAACGTCCCTATATGTCTGAAAAACAGGAAAAAACATCTGTTGATTCCATGGCCGAAGCCTCGCGCAGCCGGGTGGAATTCTCAGGCCATGGCGGCTCACTCGGTGCGGCTGGATATCGTAACAAAGACGAGAACGATTACGGCAATACCTGCGAATTTCTTGATGATCCCGGTGAAAGCATTGCCATCAGCCCCGGCAAGGATGGATTTGAATCTATTATGGTTGGCGTGGCTTGGGAGAATGTGCAGGTTCAAAAGGCTGGATTTTTCGACAAGATTCTCAAAAAAGTTCAAAACGTCGGTGTTGATCTCGATATCGGATGCCTCTACGAAATGGCGGATGGCACGCGCGGTGCGATACAAGCTTTTGGCGAAAAGTTTGGCGATTTTGAAAATTCCCCCTTTATGGCGTTATCCGGTGATGAACGCACGGGCAATGCTGAGGGGCATGACGAGCATATTCTGGTCAACGGCAAACGCTGGGACCAGATCAAAAGAATGCTTGTCTATATCTATATTTATGATGGCGCCCCGAGCTGGTCTCAGATAAGGCCGCAGATCATCGTCGATGTACCCGGAAATGACGATCTTGTGGTTACGCTGGGCGCGCATAATGATGCGCTGTGCCTGTGTGCGGTGGCCGAGCTTGAAAACGTGCGCGGCGGGATAAAGCTGACAAATCAAACGGAATATTTCCCCGGCCACGAAGAGATGGACCGCGCCTTCGGTTTCGGGTTACAATGGGGCGACGGAAAGAAGTGAGCGGTTAATAGTACTCGTTCATTTTTTCTAATTCCCAATCCCTAACACCCAATTCCTGGTGCCCATGCTCGAATTCACAACAACTGAAGGTCTTGTTCTGGCTGTGGGTGCTATGATCGCCGGCATCATTTTGCTGATGAAAGGCGGTGATTGGACGATTGAATCCGCGGTCTTCGTAGCCCGGCGCTGGGGCGTTTCACCGCTGGTTGTCGGTTTTACCATTATTGCTTTTGGCACATCACTGCCGGAGCTTATTGTGTCCGTTCTCGCCAATATGCAGGACTCTCCCGGTATTGCGATCGGCAATGTTTTGGGCTCCAATATAGCCAATATTTTGCTGGTCATCGGCTCAGCGGCAATTTTTACAACTTTGGCTGCGGGATCAAAAGGTATGACTAGGGATTTGGTCATGATGATTGTTTCAACAGTTTTACTTCTTTTTCTGTTGTTACAAGGAGAGGTTGGAAGGCTGGCTGGTGCCGGCATGTTGCTGGCTCTGATCATGTATGTTCTTTGGCAGTATAGAGCGGCCGGAAAAGGGGATGTGCCTGCTCCCGATACGGAAGACCCCGCTTTTAAAAGCCAGCTTGCTGCCTATGGTTTTTTACTGGCCGGTCTCATATGTATTGCTTTGGGCGCTGAATTTTTGGTGCGCGGCGCAAAAGTAGGGGCTGATGTGATTGGTGTGCCGGAAGCTGTCATAGCTCTGAGTATTATCGCCTTCGGAACATCTTTGCCTGAGCTTTCAACCAGCATTATTGCCAGTCGTAAAGGCCACAGTGATATTGTTCTCGGCAATATTATTGGCTCTAACGTTTTTAATATTCTTATGATTATTGGCGTCACAGCGCTAACAAAACCGATTGCGCAAGGATCTTTTGCGCCGCAACTGGCGCAGTTTGATATTTGGCTGGTTTTGGCGGTGAGTTTAATTTTTTCTTTGCTTCTCGTTTTTTACAAGAAGATAAACCGGCCGATAGGGCTCGTCTTTTTTGCAACTTATATTGTCTATAATGTCTATATTTATGCCATTTATATGGGATCGTAATATGCAGCATAAATATGCTACACTTAAGCTTGGAAAATAGTTTTTCAAATAAAGGGTTTTAAGTTATGTCTGATATTTTTGATACCGAATTTGAAGGCAAGGGTGTCCAGGTTGAAGACAACAGGATCGCAAAGGGCGTAGACATTAATGTGACGGCTAAGGATCCGACTTTGCAGCGCGTTCATATTGGTTGCGGTTGGGATTTAAACGCGTTTGAATCGGATTCACTTGATCTGGATGTCAGTTGCTTTCTTCTTGATAAAAACGGCAAGACACGTGAAGACGAAGATTTTATCTTTTACAACAACACGGAAGCCTGTGACGGTTCTATAAAGCATGCAGGCGACAGCCGTACGGGCGCCGGTGATGGCGATGATGAATCCATCACACTTGATTTGCACGGCGTCCCTTTTGAGGTTATCCGGATTCTTTTCGTTATTTCTATTTATCAGGCAAATTATAAGGATCAGAATATCGGTATGGTTCGTAATGCCTATATTCGTTTGGCCAATCTCGACACTACGCATGAATTATTGCGTTATGAATTAAAAGATGAGCTTGAGGACAGAACAGAAGCAGGTATTATTGTTGCTGCGCTTGATCGCGAGGGTCCAAAATGGCATTTCAGAACGCTGGGAGAGCCGATAGCAGGCGGTCTTGTCGAGGCCGCCGAGAATTACGGTATTATTGTCGGACAGAGCTGAAGCTCTCTCTGCTTATTTTTTCATGCCCAAAAGCTGGCCTGGTTTAACGGTTGGTGATTTGCGCCCAATCTTGCCACGCTTTCCACCGCCCCAGTGATCGTCATCGCTCAACTCTTTTTCGATCAGCTCGTCTATGTCGGGAAGGACCCCCATCGAAACCGCTTCGATACAGGCACGAAAAAAATTGCAGCCCTTGCCTTCCCAGTCATAAACTTCATTCACGTAATTTTTGTCTTTGACCCGTAATGTGGTGGGTGACCATTGATCGCCTGTGACCGGCAGCGCACGCATATGCATGATCTGCTCGCGGCCTTCGGATTTACCTTCCTCTTCGTCTTTCTTGTCGTCATCATTTTCTTTTTCATCATGGAGGAACTGAATTTCGGCTTCGACGTCTTCGCTGCCCGGTCCCATCCGGACTTCGGCGCTGCACGTAACGCCCTTTTCGGTATCATAGTGAAACCATGGCTGGGTTTCATAGGGGGACAGGACGCGATCCACGCCCAGCTTTTCTAGTAATTGATCCAATGTTATGCGCATTATGTCCTGAGACTTATTGAAATTTCTATAACTTATAGCCCTTAACTGTCTCACAGTATTTTATTTTATCAAATTTGTTAATCCTTTGTTGAGTTTATCTTTGCTATTAAAATAAGAGACAAGAGAAGGATTCTTCGTAAAAAAATGGTAATATAGGGCAAGATGAAAAAATTACAGTTCAGATTACAATTAATGGCCATGAAGGGTGCTTTTCACCTTGTTCTTGCCATGTTTTGTGTGTGTCTGGCGTCGCCGCATATCGCATTGGCACAGCAGCATAATAAAAACGTTGTGGAAGTTCAGGTTCGCGCTGCTGATGCTCATACTCTTCGTACCAACTCCGGTACAATTATCTTATGGGGAACGGAAAGTATTGAGGCCGGCAATGCTAAGTTCAGATTAAAAGCAAGAACGGCGTTGGATAATCTTATTGGTGGCCGCTCTGTTCAATGTGAAGAAATGTCCAATTTGGATAAACAAATTCTAGCCCAATGTTCCAATCACCAGGGCGTTGATCTGAGTTTATTTATGATCCAGAAAGGCTACCTGATTGTTGATCGCAGCGTCGTTTACGGATCTGTTTTTGAAGAGCCTTATATAACGGCAGAAAAACAGGCGCAGAAAAAAGGCGTTGGCGTATGGGGTAATTCAAGTCGTGAAGGAGAGGTAGATGAGTCGTTCAGTGTGGACACAGTTATTATGCTCTCCTTATTTGTTTTCTTTCTTCTGGTCTGTGCTTTTTCTATCGCCAGCACAATTATGTTTCGTGGTTTCAGAAAAGTTGTTGCTGCGCAAAATCGTAATACAAATTTTCTCAGCAGGGAAAGAAAGCTTATCGACAAGGAAAAAAATATTGTCGCTTCGATGCTTGAAGCGGAGCTCAAAGCCAATCAGTCTAAAATTGAAGCCTATCTTATCGTCTATGAAGAAATGCTCAAAACGTTGTGCGATCCGACTATAGATCCAAAATATAAAAAATCAGGTGATATTGTGCAGCTCCAGCCTGCCCTGGACCGCTCGGTTTTTGATGGCAATACAGATAAAATGGATCTTCTGGGACAAAAGCTTTCAAGCGCTGTCATTCATTTTTATGCCCGTATTAAAACGCGTCCTGACTACGTGAATATTGATCCGGATATGCCGCTGGATAAAGCATTGTTGTATGTTGAAAAAGCAGTCAACAATGCCCGGACTTTGAATGAAATATTAGCCAAAGTTCTGGGTGCTTTTTCTAACATTGGCCTTGGAAAAAAACAGGAAAAAGAAGAAGACTAGAAGTCTTTGTTTTAAAATAAACTGTTCTGATCTGGATTTACTTTTTTTACTTTTTTCTTTTTTACGGGCGCCGATCCCGATTTTCCTACGGTCGCGTCAACGCGTTTGTTCTGCTTGAATTGGAGCTGAACTTGTTGTCCTGCTTGCGTTTTCGTTGCTTCGGTAATGAGGTTGTTATCAGCGCCGTGCACCACGACAAAGCCGCGCTCCAGAATGCTTTCAAATGACAAAACATCAAGCATCGAAGCCAGATTCTTAAGTTCCGTTTCCTTTTTCTCCATTAGTTTTGTACCGAGAATTTTCATACGCTCTACCCAACTCCCAAGGCTTCGTTTTGCCTCTTCAATCCTGTCCTGCGGATGACGCAGCCGAGCGCCCATCTCCCCCACCCCTGATTTTTTTTCTAAAATATATTGCCGAAAAACACTCGTAATCTTATCGCTCAAATGATCCAGACTTTGCATTTTTATCTCCAGCAACCTTGCCGGGTCACCCAGTCCTTTGGCTTGTGCCTCAAGGCGATGACGATGTTCAGATAACAGTCGTGACATCGAACTGACCAGCCGTCCTTCATCTTCGGCAATCTGCGCCAGTAAATTGGCTCGCACTGGCACGGCCATTTCTGCCGCGCCCGTTGGCGTTGGTGCACGTAAATCCGCCGCATAATCAATCAAAGTCGTATCCGTTTCGTGACCAACGGCAGATATAATCGGAATGGAACAATCGCTGGCTGCTCGCACGACAATTTCCTCGTTGAAGGCCATTAAATCCTCAAGCGAACCACCACCACGCGCGACAATCAAAACATCGGGGCGTGTCTCCAGTGCCTCAAAACCTTTAATCGCCGCTGCAATCTGCCCGGCCGCTCCTTCGCCCTGGACCAGCACCGGCCAGACAAGAACATGACGCGGGAATCGGTCTTCCAGACGGTGTAAAATATCGCGTATGACAGCGCCAGTCGGCGAAGTCACAACACCAATCACCTCCGGTAAAAACGGTAGAACCTTCTTGCGCTTTTCATCAAACAATCCCTCTGCGGCCAGTTTTTTGCGCCGCTCCTCCAGCATCTTTAAAAGCGCACCTTCTCCGGCCAGCTCCATGGATTCAATCACAAGCTGGTATTTCGAGCTTTTGGGATAAGACGAAATACGTCCCGTGCAAATCACCTCCAGCCCCTCTTCAGGTTTAACGGATAACTTCGACAGATTGCCCTTCCAGCAAACCGCATCAATAAGGGCGTCATTATCCTTGAGGGAAGAATACATATGGCCAGAGCCGGGAATGCTCACCCGTGACAATTCCCCGCGCACCCGTACGCGGCTGTAATTCTGCTCCAGCGTTTGTTTTAGGGAAAGCGCTAGTTCCGTTACCGAAAACTCGGGAACATTGCCCTTCACCTCTTTTACGGAATTATCCAGATCACTCATGCTCAAATAATAGATTTAACGCTAAAAAACGCAAGCGGCTAATGCTATTGTTTAGCCATGACACATGATCTTTCACCCTATTTTTATGCTGATGAAGCCGGGTGCGTGGAAGAGCTGCTGGCGTCTCAAAGATGGGATGGCGTAGTTACGTCACGCACGAAAAAGAAAGCTAAAGATCTCGTCGGAAAAATACGCGCCGAAAAACGCGGGCCGGGCGAGTTGGAATCTTTTCTGCAACAATATTCTCTGACCACCGAGGAGGGTTTGTCCCTCATGTGTTTGGCCGAGGCGTTGTTGCGTATTCCTGATGCGCGAACTGCCAGTGCTTTGATTAAAGACAAAGTTGCCGCCGCCAATTGGCTTAGTACTGTGGGTGGCAGCAAAGACTGGGTGGTAAAAGCCGCCGGGGTCGGACTGTTTGTGACCAGCAAAACCCTGGACGGAGCTTTAAGCCGCATGGGTGAGCCAATCATTCGCGAAGCGATGGTAAAAGCCATGCGCCTTTTGGGAAAGCAATTTGTTCTTGGCGAGAGCATAGAAGAAGCCGAGAAAAACGCACAGAAATACAGGGATAAAGGCTACCGCATGTCCTATGACATGCTGGGTGAAGGTGCGCGCACAGCCGTGGATGCGCAGCATTATTACGAATCCTACCATCATGCTATTGGTTATATTGGTGAACGTCGTGCCCGTGATCAAGCGCGGCGGCCCGGCATATCGGTCAAGCTTTCGGCGCTGCATCCGCGCTATGAATATGCGCAGGCTGAACACTGTCTGCCGGAAATGATTCATACTGTGAAGAAGTTGGCGCTGCATGCTGCATCTCATCAAATTGCTTTTATGATCGATGCGGAAGAGGTCGAGCGTCTCGATCTGTCTGTGAAGATAGCCGAAAACATTATGGCCGATCCGATGCTGGAGGGTTGGGAAGATTTTGGTATGGCGGTGCAGGCCTATCAAAAGCGTAGCTATCCGTTGATTGGTCATTTGGCTGAACTGGCAAAGAAAAACAAACGCCGCATGCAAATCCGTCTGGTTAAAGGTGCCTATTGGGACCGGGAAATAAAACGGGCGCAAGTGCTGGGGCTGCCTGATTACCCGGTTTTTACCCGTAAATCCAATACTGATCTGTCTTTCCAGGCTTGTGCAGCGCTGTTGTTTGAAAATTCCGGGCGGTTTTATCCGATGATTGGCACCCATAATGCCCAAAGTGTAGCTGCGGTTCTCAAACTTGCTGAAGATAAAAATATTCCCTTTGAGTTGCAGCGCCTATACGGCATGGGCGAAACACTCTTTGATGTCGTGCAACGTGAAGAGCAAACACCGATGAGTATTTATGCGCCGGTCGGAAGCCATCATGATCTGCTGCCTTATCTGGTGCGGCGCCTGCTTGAAAACGGTGCAAACAGTTCCTTTGTAAATAAGATTCTCGATCCAAAACAGCCAGTGGAACATATGGTGCGCGATCCTGTGACGACGGCACGTGAGAATAATGATAAACGCCATCCTTTGATTCCTCTGCCAAAAGATATTTATAAGAAAGATATTTACGGTGAGGGTCGTAGAAATTCCGTCGGGATTGATCTTGATGACGCGGCGACTGTAGAGCCTTTGCGGCGCGTCATTGGCAAGGCAAAATTTCTTAATGAAGCGACACCTTTGATCGGTGGAAAAGACCATAAAGAAACGATTGTCGAGGTCGTTATGAACCCGGCCACGGGCGCAGAAATCGGTCAAGTCTGGCCCTCCAATGATGGCTTGGTAGAGAAGGCATTTAAAACAGCCAGGAAAGCATTTAAGTCCTGGTCAAAGACTTCGACGGAAAATCGGGCGCAGGTGCTTGAAAAATTTGCTGATCTCCTCGAAAAAAACCGTGATGAATTGATCAGCCTTTGTGTGCACGAGGCTGGAAAAACGATCCCAGACGCCATAGCAGAAATACGTGAGGCTGTTGATTTTTGCCTTTATTACGCCGAGCGCGGCCGCGAAGATTTCAATGAAAAGGGCGTGCTCCTGCAAGGTCCAACGGGTGAGCGCAATGTCATGACAATGCATGGGCGCGGTGTGTTTGTTTGCATTAGCCCGTGGAATTTTCCGCTCGCTATTTTCACCGGGCAAATTGTTGCCGCGTTAATGGCGGGTAATACGGTGATTGCCAAACCGGCTGAACAAACCCCGCTGATCGCCATGAAAGCGGTGGAGCTCATGCACAAGGCCGGAATTCCCGCTGGCGCTGTCAATCTGCTCCCCGGCGATGGGCGCATTGGCGCAAGCATTGTGCAGCATGAAGATGTCGCTGGCGTTGTCTTTACCGGCTCGACCGATACCGCGCGCAAAATTAATCAATCTCTCGCAAAACGAAAAGGCTCAATCGTGCCGTTGATCGCCGAAACCGGCGGTCAAAATGCGATGATTGTTGATTCCTCCGCGCTACCCGAGCAAGTCATCGATGATGTTATTATCAGCGCCTTTGGTTCAACCGGGCAACGCTGTTCGGCTCTGCGCGTCCTATTCCTGCAGGATGAAATCGCGGCTACAATCACCAGAATGCTGCAGGGCGCGATGGAAGAATTGCGTATCGGCAATCCGGAAAATATCTCAACTGATATCGGTCCGGTGATTGATAGCCAGGCCCATGACGTGCTAAAAAAACACCGTAAAAAACTCGAAGGCTTTGGCAAGAAAATTTATGAAGTTGAACTGGATAAAGGCCTCGCTAAGCAAGGCCATTTCTTTGCGCCTTGCGCCTTCCATCTTGAAAACATGGAAGGTCTCAAAAAAGAAGTCTTTGGCCCGATCCTCCATGTCATTCGCTACAGCGCCGATAAGCTGGATGACATTATCGAAGACATCAATGCCACTGGCTACGGCCTGACGCTTGGCGTGCACAGTCGCATAGATGCTACGCAGCAACACATTACCAATGCAGTTCGTGTCGGCAATGCCTATGTCAATCGTTCGATGATTGGTGCGACGGTAGGGGTGCAGCCATTTGGTGGTCAGGGCTTGTCGGGCACCGGACCAAAGGCTGGCGGGCCACATTATTTACACCGCTTTGCGACTGAAAAAGTCGTGAGCACTGACACCACAGCACAAGGCGGCAACGCCAGTCTTGTATCTTTGGAGGAATAATTAGTTTTGCAAAGGACCACCCTTTAGGAAGTCAGGTGTCATATCGACAACAGGTCGATTTGTATTTACAAAAGAAAAGTATCCATTCTGCTCTAAATTATCAACAATTTGTGAATCCAATGTGTGAACTTTTTCACCAATAGGCACTCCTGTTATTAAACTGTACGAAAACTTACTCTGAGAAAGGCCGTGCCAACCTTTGCCTCTCAGGGTATTACACGATTCGAGCAAGATAAAAGAGTTAAAATGGGGCCTTAGAAGTGTCATTGTGTCAGAATCCTCTGGTCCTGTAGTTTCATCACCGAGGTCTAATAAAATATCACCTTTTTTTATGCGTCCTTGCATCCATCCCGCAATATGCTTATTTGCCGCGCGTGCATTGGTAACACGAAAAACATTTCCGCGTGCATAGCCAGCAGTTTGGAAGGACTCTCTAATATTTTTTACATTTTCCAGTAGTTCTTGGTTTCGCTTCCAATCTATAACCTCAGATTCTTTTTGAAATTCCTGTGCCATTTTTTACTCTCCTGATATTTTCGTAGCTCTTTTTTAATATAGGGCAGATATATAGCACTTGAGCATAATTATGTCAACCATTTTGTGAGCTCTTGTCTATTGCCCTAAATAAAGTCAATATAAGCAGCACTTTAAGAGTTGGAGCGATAAATGAAAGTATTACTCATAGGATCTGGTGGCCGCGAACATGCGCTGGCCTGGGCGCTCGCGCAATCCGATCAATGTGACGCACTTTATTGCGCACCGGGAAATGCCGGTATCGAAGAATGCGCCGAGCTGGTCGATATTGTCGCCGAAGATATCGAAGGCCTTGTCACCTTCGTCAAAGAAAAATCCATCGACTTCGTTGTTGTTGGACCGGAAGGGCCGCTGGTCGCCGGGCTGGCTGATCGTTTAAACGAAGAAAGCATCACAGTCTTCGGCCCATCCGCCGCCGCCGCCGCGCTCGAAGGCTCGAAAGGTTTCATGAAAGACCTTTGTACAAAATACGATATTCCAACCGCCGCCTATGGGCGTTTCACGGATTTACCTGAAGCCAAAAAATTTATAAAAGAACAAGGCGCACCGATTGTGGTGAAGGCAGACGGTCTCGCCGCCGGTAAGGGCGTGATTATCGCCGAGACCGAAGAAGAAGCAATTGAAGCCGCGACAGACATGTTATCCGGTGACTCTTTCGGTGATGCCGGAAACGAAATTGTCATCGAAGAATTCATGGATGGCGAAGAGCTCAGCTATTTTGCCCTCGCCGATGGCAAAACAATTTTGCCGCTGACCTCGGCGCAGGACCACAAGCGCGCCTATGACGGCGATCAGGGCCCCAATACCGGTGGTATGGGTGCCTATTCCCCGGCGCATTTTATAACGCCCGAGCTTGAGGAGACAATTATCACCCGCATTATCGAGCCGACCATTGCCGCGATGGCGGCGGAGGGTACGCCCTTTACTGGCGTGCTTTATGCCGGGTTGATGGTGGTGAATGGCGAGCCAAAACTGATCGAATATAATGTGCGTTTCGGCGATCCGGAATGCCAGCCTCTGATGATGCGTCTGCAGGGCGATCTGCTCGAAATTTTACTGGCCAGTGCCGAAGGGCGGCTGGATGAAATGCACGATAAAGTGAGTTGGTCTGACAGTCCCGCGCTCTGCGTTGTGATGGCGACCGAAGGCTATCCCGGATCATACCCCAAAAACACACCGATTAAAGGTGTTGGGCGTGCTGATCAAATTGGCGGTGTCAAAATATTCCATGCCGGTACAGGCAAGAATGCGGACGGGCAACTCGTCAGCACGGGTGGTCGTGTGCTTGGTATAACAGCGCTGGCTGACACGGTTGAGGAATCCTGCAAAGCGGCCTACCGTTCTGTTGATATTATCGACTGGCCGGATGGTTTCTGCCGCCGTGATATCGCTTGGCGCGCGATGGAAACGCAGGAAGCGGCGGAGTAAGCTCTACGAGAATGGCTGCCAGCTGGTGCCGCCGCCGGAATTATCGCCACCGAATAGTGAAACTGCATGTTCTTCCGCATCCAGACAAGCTTGTAATCCAGCCTGATAATTTGGGTATTTGAGATTTACGCCCAGCTCGGCTTTGATGCGCTCATTCTTAACGCGTTTGTTGTCGGCGTAAAAACTTAGCGTCATCGGCGCCAGATCAGCCGCCTCGAACGGGATTAGCGGCGGTGATTGACGCCCCAAAAGTTGGCATGCATGGTCAATCACTTCATGGCTCGGCGCCGGGTGATCGTCGCAAACATTATAGGCTTCGCCTGGATTGGGACTGGTCATCGAGGCGCGCAACACCTGCACAATATCCTCGACATGAACGCGGCTAAACGCATGGCCCGGTTTGTCGATGCGGCGCGCGACACCAGCGCGGATCGAATCCAGCGCACTGCGTCCGGGGCCGTAAATCCCGGCGAGGCGAAAAATATGAACCGGCAGGCCGCGCGAGTGAAACAGCGACAGCCACTGTCCTTCGGCTTTGGCACGGCGCGTGCCGCGTTGATTGCCGGGATGCAGCGTAGCGCTTTCGTCAACCCACTCGCCGCCACGATCACCGTAAACGCCTGTGGTCGAAAGATAGCCAACCCATTGCAGAGATTTGAGATCGAGAATGTCCGCCGCATGCATTAAAAAAGTCGGGTCGCCCTCATCACCTGGCGGCGTGGAAATCAGCAAATGCGTGGTGCCTTCGAGAAAGCTGCGCGGATCGTTCAGTGGATGCTCATAGTCAAACAGATGCGCCGCAATGCCGCGGGCAGCCAACGCTTCCTGCTTCGCGGGGTCGCGTGTTGTGCCGGCAATTTGCCATTGTGCACCGCCAAGCTCATGCTCCAGTTGCAGCGCATGACCAAGGTAATCGCAGCTATAACCATAGCCGAAACAAAAAAGTCGGTTTTTTGTTGTCATCCTGTTCTTCTATTCCCTCTTTATCGCTACCGCAGCGCTTAAGTGTTTTGGTCGTCTAAAAGTCTACATTCTCGTAATGACCGGCGGGCATAAAGCCTGGAATACGGTCATCGAGAAGTGGTTTGAAGCTCGGTCTTGATTTGACCTTCGCATACCATTCGCGGGCGGCTTCGTGCTCTTCCCACGGTACATCACCGATATAGTCGATCGCCGACAAATGCGCGGCGGCGGCAATATCGGCCAGTGAAAACTTGTCTCCAGCCAGCCATTTGCGCTTTTCGGTCAAAAAGCCAATGTAATCCAGATGGTAATGGATATTGGCGTGACCAGCGCGGATGGACGGCCCATGCGGCTCACCAAGTTTAAGAAAACGTTTCATGAGTTTTTCGCCTACCAGATTATCGGTGACCTCACGATTGAACTTCACATCAAACCAGCTGATCAGCCGCCGTGTTTCGGCGCGCTGCACCGGATCGGAACCTAGCAAATTAACTTCGGGGTAAACCTCCTCGAGGTATTCGCAAATCACCTGTGAATTGGCGAGAATAGTACCGTCCTGCTCAATCAATACAGGTACGTCGCCAGCAGGGTTGAGTGCCAGAAATTCCGTACGCCGTTCCCAGACCTTTTCGATCTTGAGCTCAAACTCCAGATTCTTCTCGGCAAGTGCTATCCGCACCTTCCGTGAATACGGGTGGAGCCACAAATGAAATAATGTTCTCATGCCATCACCATAGACCAGAGATTTCACGAAAAATAGTCTTTAAAGCGCCGTAAGGGCCTTTTTTGGAAATATTATTGCGGACTTATTCCGACGTGGCGATAGCCTTGCCGGCACGCACAGAAATCATGATTTTTACCGCGTTTCCTATGGTATCCGTGCTTTTCCATTCACCCTGACCAATGCCGAAATCAAGCCGGTTTAGCGATAATGTTCCTTCCATCACAGCCATTTCGCTGTCATCTCCTGCGCTTTCAAAATCGAGCGTGAAGGGCAAAGTCACCGGAATCGTCTTCCCTCTGATGGTCAAATAGCCTTTTGCGATAAAGCGATTCGCTTCTGCCTTACCTGAATCCACACGCTCAAATGACCGCGCCTGAAAAAAGGCGCTGGTGAATTTGGTGGTATCAAACCATTCCGAGCCTTTGGCTTGTACGTCGCGATCATCACTGCCGGTTTTGATGCTGGCAATATCGATGGTGATATCGGCGCGGCTTTGCTCCAGATTGTTCGGATCGAAATAGATATCGCCGCTGAATTCCTCAAAGCGTCCTTCAAAAGCTTCAGCATATTGCGTGGCCTCAAATTTGATATGACTCTCGCTTGGAACAATTGACCAGTAAGGGATTTCTCCTGAATTATATTTCGATACGCTTTGCGGCGTATTTCCTGAAGCGCCTTGCAAAAGATCGTCTGAGGGCGGCTTGATGATGATGATCGCTTCCGGCTCTTCGTGGGCATGTTGTTCCTCAACTTGCTCTTCTTCGTGTTCATGTTCTTTTAAAAGCAAATCTGCCACAATATGCTTTCCGGCCAAATACGCCGGGATAGCCAAAAGAATAAGCGCCGCCGGAATGATAATGGTATGCCCGCCCATCCGGGTCAGGGTTTCGTCCTTATCGATCAAATGATGCTTGATGGCGCCCAGCGCGTGCAGCCCTACCGCCACAATCAGGGCATAAGCGGCCAGTGTATGAACCTTGCGTAGGAACGTAAACAACGCCTCATCCTTGGATACCACATCCGGCATATCAAACAGCCCGAAAAACGAAGCCGGGAAATCCCCCGCCGAGGACATAAGCCAGCCCGAAAGTGGCATGAGGATCAGACCAAGATAAAGAAGGACATGAACAATGTTCGAAAGGACTTTTTCCCATTTTTCATGGCTATTCAGCGGCTCCGGCGCTTCGCTATAAATCCGCCAGCCAAAGCGCAAAACCACCAACATCAGCACCAGAATGCCAAAGGATTTATGCCAGAAATAAAGTTGAAGCTTGAACGGGCTGTATTCCAGCCCGGCCATATAGAACCCCAGCGATAAAAGCGCCAGAACGATCAGCGCACTGGTCCAGTGAAAACCCCGTGCAATCAGGCCAAAATCTTTATCGTCGTTTTTGATCTTCACTTATTTATTTCCAAGCCCTTCACCACCTAGCTCTTCGCGCACACCTTCAACTTGGATGCGGATTTCCACATCGTCACCAATCATAGGCAGCCCATATTTCATACCAAATTCAGAGCGCTTTATGTTAGCCGTGGCCGAAAAACCAGCCACGAATTTTCCACTGAAAGCATGTTTGTCAGACTTGTTATGTGTGACCGCCAGGACAACCGGTTTGGTGGTCTCTAGAATGGTTAGATCGCCGGTAATATTGGCTGTATTCTCGCCCGTCACTTCGATGCCAGTGCTTTTGAAGGTCATCGTCGGGAATTTTTCCACATTGAAGAAATCTTCGTTCTTCATATGCGCGTCCCATTTCTCATCATTCATATCGATGCCGGCGGTTTGGATGATTACCTTAGCGCTAGATTTAGCCGGCTCTCCGCGGTCAAAAACAAAATGCCCGTCAAAATCCAGGAACTCGCCATGCGAGGTAGAAAACCCAAGATGATTAACAAAAAACAAAATCTGGGTGTGAGCCTTGTCGAAGCTGTATTTTTCGATCTGTGCCTGTGCTGTTGATGAAAAACCAGCTGTAAGCGTTAAGGCCATAAGTGAGAGTAAAAACTTGCGCATCAATAAATCCTCCTTAAAGGGTGAAAACATGAGTGATACTAGTACGATTAAGGCAAGGATCAAGCGCTAAAAGAAGTAGCGTTCATACATAGACATGAAGGAAGAAGCGCCCAGAGCGGCAATCAGCCAGTTTAGGATGCCATATTTCCATTTGAGAAATCTGTCATTCAGCAGCTCTTCCTTGGTTTTATGGCGTAACATAAAGTAAAGCAGCATTTGCCCTGCGGCAAAACCACCAATAAAACCGATTGTTCCAACAAGATAGACCATAATGCTATTTTCCTTTACTCTGGCCAAAAGTCAAACCAAGAGTACTCCATGATTTTATACCATATCGTTATTCTGGCCCTTATCCAGGGGATTACCGAATTTCTGCCGATCAGCTCCAGTGGCCATCTGGTGCTGGCGCATGCCGCGATTCAGGGCGATAGCAGTGGCCAATGGGGACAAAATCAATTGTTGGACGTTGCCGTCCATGTAGGCACATTGCTTTCAGTGCTGATCTATTTCCGCCGTGACGTGGCTGCAATGTTTGCAGGCTTGAAAGATTGGGCAACCAATAACCGCCAAAGCGAAAGCGCGAAACTTGACCTTCATATTTTAGTCAGTTCTCTTCCTGTTATTGCTTGTGGTTTTGCCCTTCATGAAATTCAGCCTGAGTTCATCCGTTCGGTTGAAGTTGTTGCGTGGATGACGCTTATCTTCGGCATTGTCCTTTGGTATGCGGATCGTAGTGCTCCGACGAACAAGTTATTGCGTGATTTGACGGTTAAGGATGCGTTTCTCATCGGGCTAGCGCAATGCTTGGCCCTTATTCCTGGCACCAGCCGCTCGGGCATTACCATGACGGCGGCGCGCTATCTGGGTTTCAGCCGTGATCGTGCTGCGCGTTATTCGTTGTTGTTGGCGATTGTAGCGATTAGCGGTGCTGGCGCGCTGGGTGGAGTTGATCTTGTGCGTAGTGGCAATATGACCCTGACGTTTGATGTGTTGCTGGCGGCTTTGCTAGCGTTTGTATCGGGGTTTGTGGCGATTGCACTGATGATGAAATGGTTGGAGCGCGCGACGTTTACACCCTTTGCAATTTACCGGATTGTACTAGGCATTGTCTTGCTCGGCTTTGTTTATGGATTCATACCCGGCCAGTAGTATCGTCGTATCGCCGTAATTCTTTTCGTCAAGAATACTAAATGCGGTGGGTAAGTTTTCATCAAAAGTTTTTTCAACCTCTATTACTAGTAACGCATCATCAGCCAGCCAGTCACCTGCATTCAGCGCTGTAAGAGCCGGATTGATAAGGTTTTGGTTATAAGGTGGATCAAGAAAGACAAGAGTAGCAGGCAACATATCGTCAGGTTTTAGGCCTAGCTTGGCAGCATCTTTGAGGATAAATCGCGATTCATTTTCTGCTCCTAAACTCTCAGCATTCTGTTTCGCCAGATTGAGAGAGTCTTTGTTTTTATCGATGGAGATGCAGGAATCTGCCCCTTGCGAAAGTGCTTCTAACCCCAACGCACCAGTGCCACAAAAAATATCGATGACAATCGCATCTTCAACCGCGCCACGGTTGCGCAGCATATTAAACACCGCGCCACGAATTTTATCGGATGTCGGGCGGATATCGTTTCCTTTGGGTGCGGCCAGTTTACGCCCGCCATATTTGCCGCTGACGATCCTCATTCTTTGTCCTTAAAGTATTTGGCGATCTGGTCGTGCAATACTTTTTCTTTCACCTCATCCACTTTTCCTTCGGGAAGTTTGCCAAGAGTGAACGGGCCATAAGACACGCGGATCAAGCGGTTTACCTGCAAATCCAGCGCCTCCATTACGCGGCGGATTTCGCGGTTTTTGCCTTCCGTTAGCGTAATGCTGAGCCATGAATTTGTGCCTTGCACCTTGTCCAGTTTTGCATCGATAGATTTATAATTTATGCCTTCAACCGTGATCCCTTTTTTAAGGCCTTCGAGTTCTTTCTCATCGACGCTACCCTGAACGCGGACGCGATATTTGCGGCTCCAACCGGTTGCGGGCAGCTCTAAATAACGTGCCAGTTCGCCATCATTGGTGAGCAGCAACAATCCCTCGGTGTTCATATCGAGCCGACCGATGCTGACCACGCGCGGTAAATCGTTTGGCAAGTGATCGTATATTGTGTCGCGGTCATGCTCGTCTTTGTTGGTTGTCACCAACCCAGTAGGCTTGTGATAAACAAACAGCCGCGTCTTTTCGGCTCCCGGTAATGGCTTACCATCGACGGTAATGACATCGCCTTCACCGACCGTATAAGCCGGGGAATCCAGCTTCTCACCGTTCACAATCACGCGCCCAGCCTCGATCCAGCGCTCGGCCTCGCGCCGCGAACAGAGCCCTGCGCGCGCAATTCTCTTGGCTATCCGCTCCTTTTTGTGGTTTTCTGCGTCCATGGAAGATGACCTTACCTATATGCACGCCGCTTTGGAAGAGGCGAAAGAAGCTGGAGGCCGCGACGAAGTGCCGGTTGGCGCGGTTTTGGTTTGTATCAAAACCGGCGAAATTGCCATGCGCGCCAGCAATCGCAGCATTGAAATGAGCGATCCGTCAGCCCATGCGGAAATGCTGGCGATCCGAAATCTTTGCTCTGAATTGGGGCAACAACGCATTCCCGAATATGATTTATTCGTCACGCTGGAGCCATGCACAATGTGCGCCGGAGCCATTTCTTTTGCTCGGATTAGGCGCGTGGTGTTCGGTGCTAGTGACCCTAAAGGCGGGGCACTGGCCCATGGCGCGAAGTTTTTCGAGCTGCCAACATGCCACCACAGGCCGGAAGTGAGCAGTGGAATCCTGGCGGATGAATGCGGCGACCGTCTGCGGGCATTTTTCAGGAGCAAGCGGTAAACCCCCAAATATGACGTTGTAAGCCATTGTTTTAATGTAGTGTTTCAGCTTCGTAAGTTCGTTCCTCATTTTTTGCATAGGGGGGTGGGGGCTCTTCCTTTTATTATTTTACATAATTCAAAATCAGGGTTGGGAGTGAATTAAGGTTAGGTCGCGCGTTAAGGTTAGGGTGTGAATTAAGGAGCGCGTTAAGGTTAGGGTGTGAAAGCGCGCAGGGCATATGTGGGCCCACATTGCCGTTTTTCGGGCCGACATTTCGGGCCCAGTTTTCCATCCTGCGCGGGTCAGTAGCCCCGAAATGTGGCCCCTGTTTATCCGTGGTTTTTTTGGCCTGCTTTTCATGCTGATATTATAGGAAATATATCCTAATTTGTCAAGAGATTTAAACTACAGAGCGCGCAGAGATCGCAGAGGATTTTGAACCGCGGAGGCGCGGAGTTAGCACTCTCCACCACCGTCATCCCGGCGAAAGCAGGGATCTATTTGTAGTGATATTAAATATTTAAACTGCGGTTATATTCCCCCAGCATTGCCGCACATTTCAAATCACTTCGAATCTCAATAGATGCTGGGTTATTTATTACCTCAAAAATATCATCTCTTATAGAGATACAATTACTTTTAGATTCTCCAAATGCTGTTGCAAAAATATTTTTTGCTTGGCTTCGATTTTCAGGCTTAAGCATTTTCATGTTTTGTGGGTGAAAACCAAACCCTAAAAATAAAATTGTGTCTGCATTTTGTACTAGCTTTTGCATTTTTGGGATGACTGTTTTCTCTTTAATTTGCTCAGTAAAAGTGCTTATTTTCTGTGATAAATCTAACATTTTTTGTCCGCCAATATTGTCGTTTCCATAGGGCACGTGATTATTTGAGTTCTGCCATGGTAAATCACCTATAGTTCCGTAGGGGTGAATAACATTAAGCGGCTTAATTAGATCAACAGCTTCATTTTCATTTATTCCATATAAATTTCTTGCAGCATTCAAGAAATAGTGTTCGATGCAACGGTCGTAGTTAAACACAATAAAATCTATATTTTGTAATCTATTTTTGACTTCTTCCTTACCAAGACCATTAAAGAGCTTTGTAAAAAGCCTGTTATACCAAGTGTCCTCAACTTGACTTAGATTGGGGCGTGGGTCAGCAGTCTCTCTACCATCTACCCATAAAGGACTTTTGCGTTCAGCGGCTAGTATGCAACGAACGATGCCAAGTTTACCACATAGCTGCATCTCCTCATCCGTAGCATTTGAAGATAAAAAGTAATCTATAGAATCAGCTTGTGTAATACCGTCGTGAATGCGGCGTCCTGCATGTAAATAGGGATTAATATCCTTGTTATGAGCGTTGGCTTGCCTTGCATGCTCTCTTAAGGCAGATAAAATATTATGATCACCACTTTGAAGCTCTTGTCCATAAGAATCACCAAAACGAAAATTTACTTTTCTGGCAATTTGTTTTTTTAAGACATTACCAATGGGTAGTTGTACTTCGTCACTAGCCCCTGCTCCGACAATAAATAAAGTTTTTGATATAGCCATACTTTAACTTCCCTATTTGGAATCGGATAGTATCACAAAACAAATCTCTTCGTTTATTTTGTGCCAGTAAATTTTTGGGATTTGAATGCGCTTTGCAATGGATCCCGGCTTTCGCCGGGATGACGGTGGTGGGTGTTGGTTTTTTTTAACAGATTCTTCGTGCCTTCGCGTCTTCGTGGTAAAAATACTCCGTGGTTTAAAAAGAAGATCCCTCGACTGCGCTCGGGATGACCCTGCTTCGCCAAGGCTACGCAGGGCAGGCTCGTAGGATTATTTTTGCTTTGTTTCATAAGGCAACCGCACCGTTGCGGTGGTACCTTTTCCGAGTTCTGAATCAATTAGCAGCGTGCCGCCGTGGAGCTCGACCAGTTCTTTGGTGATCGCCAGGCCCAGCCCAGAGCCGTTGTGATCGCGGGCGTAGGACAGCGAGACCTGTTCGAACGGCCTTGTGATTGAGGCGAGTTTGTTCGGCGGAATGCCGATGCCGTTATCAATGACGCGGATGGAAATAAAATCTTCGCGCTCGTGACATTCGATGGACACCGCGCCGCCATCATTGGTGAATTTGACGGCATTGGATAAAAGATTAAGCAGGATTTGCGTGACGGCGCGGCGATCGGCGACGATTTTGAGTTTTTTGTTTTTTAGGCTGTCGGTCAGGACTTTAATATTGGCTTCGTCGGCGCGGACTTGCACCATATGGCAGGCGGTCTCGATGACTTTAACGACTTTAATTTCTTCGAGATCAAGATCGTATTTGCCGGCCTCGATCCGTGACATGTCGAGAATATCAGAGATGAGATCGAGAAGGTGCTCGCCGCTTTCGTGAATACCACCGACATAGCCGACATATTTTTCATTGCCGAGCGGGCCGAGCATTTGTTTTTGCATCATCTCGGAAAAGCCGAGAATGGCGTTGAGCGGGGTGCGCAGCTCGTGGCTCATATTGGCGAGGAACTGGGATTTTGCGGCATAGGCGCGCTCGGATGAATTTTTGGCGTCTTGTAATTCCTGTTCGTATAACATGCGCTCGGTCATGTCCTGCATGATGCCGTAGAGCGCGACAACCTCGCCGCTGTAATCTTTTTCGCAGCGGCCTTCGCAGCGGATGTAACGGGTTTCGCCATTTGTCGCGGTGATACGAAATTCCATGTCGTAATCTTTTTCTTCGATGATGGCGCGTTGAAAGGCCTGGATAACGCGGCCGACATCGCGCTTGTGGACGCGGTCGGTGAGTTTGTGAATCGAGGGTGCGAAAGATTTTTGACCTTCGCCGAAGATGCGGAAAATTTCTTCGGACCATTCGATGTCGTCCTGGCCGATTTGCCAGCGCCAGTGGCCCATGCGGCCTATGCTTTCGGCTTCCGTAAGTTGCTTCTGGCGCCGCGTCAGGGCGGCTTCGTGTTTTTTGATATCGGTGAGATCGCGGCCAACGCAGTAAAGCTGATCCCCGCGTAGTTTCTGGTGCCATTGCATCCAGCGAATTGCTCCGTCTTTGGTGCGCATACGCGCTTCAAAATTTTCGGTGTTGCCGATATGCGGCTTGCTTTCGAACAGATCGAAGAAATTGATTTTGGCGAGGTCTTTTTCGTCGTAGCCAAAGACGTTATAGAAGGTGTCGTTGACGCGTATGAACTCGCCGTTGCTGCCCGTGACGATCATGACGTCGTTGGACATGTCGAGAAAGCGGCGGAAATCTTCCTGCGCTTCGATATTGTCAGCGGCAGAGGCGATCAGATAGTTTTTCTGATCGGATTTGGTTGTGCGCTTTTTCGCTGTTTGCGTTTTTGCAGGCATATGAATGGCCGATCAGTGGATAGAGCGATTACTCTACAGATACCATAATCAAAAAAGCCTGCGGGGGCAAGTTTAATGCGAATATTTCACCGCGCAGCCATAAGGCTGGGTTTGGCTTGTGGCGACGGGGCGGCCAGCATCCAGATCATCCAGCGCCGCTAGTACGTAATTGGTCGCAGTTTCAATGGATTTGGGGTTGGGGCTGGATTTACTATCAATCGCGCCGGCATAGGCCAGTATGCCTTCCTCATCGATCACAAACATATGCGGGGTGGTTTGGGCTTCATAGAGATGCCCGATGGTACCGCTGGGGTCGAGGATTTTAGCCGATGGGTGTGCATCTGCTTCGGTCATGATGGCGCGGGCTTCCTCGGAGGTTACGTTGCCCTGCATGCCTTCGCCGGAGGAAACGATGGATACCCAGACGGCGCCTTTGTCAGTAGCGGCCTTTTGCGTGGCTTGCATATTGCCCGAACCGTAATGTTTGACCACGAACGGGCATTGATTGTTGGTCCACTCGAGAATGACCTTTTTGCCCTTGAGCTCGCTTAAGGTGAATTCATTGCCATCAATATCGGTGGCGGTGAAGTCCGGGGCTGGCTGGCCGATTTGCGGTGCGGCATAGACGGGCATCGCGAGCATAATCAGCATAACCATGCCGACGAGGATAAAAGCAATTTTTCTGGACATCTCAAATCTCCCTATAGCTTGTTTAATTCTCTTTCTACGATCGAAGGCGTTAAAACCTGCGGTAATAATTTCGGCTTGGGCCGGTCACCGGTTACAATATCTCTCGGTGCATAATAGACGTAGATCGGAACGCCGTTCCGTCCATAGGAATTTAAAAATTCTGTGATCTCGGGGTCGTAATTCGTCCAATCACCTATGAGATAATTGATATTTTTATCAGTAAAAAGTTTGCGCGTGGAGTCTATGTCAATGGCAACGGCGTGATTAACTTTACAAGTGATACACCAGGCGGCGGTCATCTCAACAAAGACCGGATCGTCTGTGAGCAAAGCGTTGGCAAGCTTTTCCGGGGTGTAGGTTTCGCCAAAGGACAGGGATTCGATCCGTGGTGCCTCGTTTTCTTTTGCATTAAAGGGCAGGAAAAGGACAGCAGAGAGGAAGGCCAAGGCTGCTAAAATTTGAACAATCGTTTTGGCGGATTTTTTCTCAGGGCTGTGGTTGAGTAGCCAGAATCCAAAGGCCAGTATGACCAGCCCCATGAGGATATTAAAAAGCCCCATGGAATCGGTTTGTTGTGACAGTACCCAGACCAGCCACATGGCAGAGGCAAACATCGGAAAGGCGAGGAACTGGCGGAAGGTGTTCATCCAGGCACCGGGTTTGGGCAATATGCGTTGCAGCGCCGGGACAAAAGACAGGGCCAAATAGGGAAGCGCGAGGCCAAACCCTAAGGCTGCAAAAATGCTTAGGGACACATAGGAGGGCTGGATGAGGGCATAGCCGATGGCAGCCGCCATAAACGGGGCAGTGCAGGGTGTGGCCACCAATGTGGCGAGCACACCGGTAAAGAATGAGCCGGCAAGGCCATCGCCTTGCGTGAGTTTGTCACCGAAATTGCCGAAATGGCCACTGATTTCAAACACGCCGGTGAGGTTGAGGCCAATAATAAAAAGCAGATAAGCGAGCGCCGCGACGACCAGCGGGTCTTGTAATTGAAACCCCCAACCGATTCCGGCCCCGGCACTTTTGAGGCTGATGAGAACGGCGGCGATGGCAATAAAGCTCAGCATCACGCCAGCGGTGTAGGTCAGGCCGCTGAGTTTGGCATGGCCGGGATCTTTTTCTGCGGATTTGGCGAGTGACAAAGCTTTGATGGAGAGCACTGGAAAAACGCATGGCATGAGATTGAGGATCAATCCGCCGATCAGCGCGAAGAGTAAGGCTTTGACAATGCCTGTGGAAGAGGCTTGGTTTTTTTTTGTTCCTGTGCCCGTGTTTGTTCCGCCCGTTGGAGCGTATGATGCAATGAAGGAAACCGCTTGCCGCTGGTTCTGGCTGTTGGTGAAGGCGAGGATTATTTTGGTGGATTTAACTTCATCGAGTGGCCTTTCACCACGCCCCTGCGTCATGACAATTTCATTTTGGTACAAGGTGGTTTTGGCCGGGGTTGGATTATCGACCAGTCCCCATTCCAGCGGAAAAAATTCAAACCCTTCCGGCTTGATACCGTCGAATGAAATATTGTCGCTTTTGACTTTGAGGGTGACATTTTCCCCGTCGACTTCATAAGACGCATGCCACGGAACCGGTACAGGCAGGTTTGCTTGCGCTTTGGCGAGGTAAGCGCTGTTGTCTTCCGGTGGCGTGGAAGGATCATTAAGCGTGATCGTATATTCCCCGGATTCGGGGATGCAGATATCTTTGCAAACGAGAATGTCGAGCGTCGCGGTGAGGGTTAACGGGCCGTCAGGCAGGGTTTCGGGCACAGTTAATTTCTGCATCAAAATCGCATTGTCGCTATAGCCGAAATTCATCAGTGGTCCGTAAGGGATTTTATGTGGGGTCGGCCAGTGGATGTCACCAACGGAAAAGCCGCCGGGTAAATCCCATGTTATGCGTGGCTCTGCGCCGGAATCGCCGGGATTGATCCAGTATGTGTGCCATTCTGGGTAAATGCTTTGTTCAATGCCGATCAGGATTTCATCGCCGGGTTGGACGGTGTTGCGTTCGGTCAGCAGGCGGATTTTAACGTACTGGTCGGGCTGGTTTTCTTCATCGCCATCTTGTGCGTGAGCGCCCTGAAAAAGCATCAGGGAAACCATCATTAGAAAAAGAATTTTGATCAATCTCATGTTATTAATGTAGCGCCAATCCGGTTAAACATACAGAAAGATTCGGCGTTTCTTGACAATATGTTACAGAAATTGTCATGGTGGAGGCCGAAAAGCGAGGATTTTATGACAGAAGCAGCGCAGGATACCAATAAGCATGAATTGCCCCTTTGGACACCATCGGGGGCGCGGACCATTTTGGGTGATTTTAACGAAAAGGCTGAAAGCGAAACCGGGCAGAGTTTTCCTGACTATCAGGCGTTGTGGCGTTGGTCGGTTGAGAATCAAGAAGATTTCTGGGACAAGGTCTGGGATTTTTGTGGTGTGATTGGCGACAAGGGTGATGCGGTACTTTCCGACCCGGATAAGATGTTCGGCGCGCAGTTCTTTCCGCAAGGGCGGGTGAATTTTGCCGAAAATTTGTTGCGTCGTCGTGATGGGGAAACGGCGATTGTCTTTCGCAATGAAAAAGCGGAAGAGCGGTCTTTAAGTTTCAAAGAATTATATGAGCAGGTATCAAAGTGGCAGCAGGCGTTTAAGGCAGCGGGAGTTAAAGAGGGCGACCGCGTGGCCGGTTATATGCCCAATATCCCGGAGACGATTGTTGCGATGCTGGCGGCGACATCATTGGGCGCGATCTGGTCTTCGGCCTCGCCCGATTTCGGTGTGCAGGGCGTGATTGACCGCTTTGGTCAGATCGAGCCGAAGATTTTGGTCAGCGTTGATGGTTATTATTACAACGGCAAGGAAGTCGATTGCCTTGCCAAGATCAAGGAAGTGCAGCCGCAGATAAAAGGGTTGGAGAAGACGGTCATTGTACCGTTCCTTGGCAAGGGTGCATTGGACGGGACGGTTTCTCAGGCGGAATTTCTGGATGGTTTTGAACCGGGCGATGTGGAATTTAATCGCGTCGAATTTAATCATCCGTTGTTCATTATGTTCTCTTCCGGCACCACGGGCGTGCCGAAATGTATTGTCCATGGTCATGGCGGGACGCTGATCCAGCATTTGAAGGAACACAAGCTGCATTGTGATGTGAAGCCGGGCGACAAGGTGTTTTATTTCACCACCTGTGGCTGGATGATGTGGAACTGGCTGGTGTCTGCACTGGCGTGCGAGGCGACGATCTTGCTGTTTGATGGCTCGCCGTTTTATCCCGATGGGAATGTTTTGTGGGATTATACGAGCAAGCATCAATGCACATTTTTTGGCACAAGCGCGAAATATATCGATGCGTTGAAGGTGAATGGATTGAAGCCGGGTGAGGGGCATGATTTGAGTGCGCTGCGCACGATGGCGTCGACTGGATCGCCGCTGGTGCATGAAAGTTTTGATTACGTTTATGAGCATATAAAGTCTGATCTGCATCTGGCGTCGATTTCGGGCGGTACGGATATTGTGTCGTGTTTTATGCTCGGCAATCCGCTCTCGCCGGTTTGGCGCGGGGAGATACAAGGGCCGGGGCTTGGCATGGCGGTGGATGTGTTTGACGAGGATGGGACGTCTGCGAGCGGGGCCAGCGGCGAGCTGGTTTGTACCGAGCCATTTCCGTGTATGCCGGTTGGCTTTTGGGATGATGAGGGTGATGCGAAGTATAGGGGTGCGTATTTTGAGCGTTTCGATGACATCTGGTGTCACGGCGACTGGGTAGAGAAAACACCGCATGGTGGATTTATTATTCACGGGCGCAGCGATGCAACATTAAATCCCGGCGGGGTGCGGATAGGCACGTCAGAGATTTATCGTCAGGTTGAGCAGGTTGAAGCCGTGGCCGAAAGCATCGCGGTTGGGCAGGACTGGGATGGCGATGTGCGCGTGATTTTATTTGTGGTGCTTAAAAGCGGGCATACACTGGATGAGGGTTTGATCAAGGAGATCAAGACACGTATTCGCACCGGGGCCAGCCCCCGTCATATGCCGGCCAAGGTGATCCAGGTGGCCGATATTCCGCGCACCAAAAGCGGCAAGATTACCGAGCTCGCCGTGCGTGACGTGGTGATGGGGCGTAAGGTGAAGAATGTTGAAGCGCTGGCCAACCCGGAGGCACTGGAGATGTATAAGGATCTGCCGGAGCTATCGAGCTAATCATGAAAACAATCGGTATCATTGGCGGTCTGAGCCCGGAATCGACGATGACGTATTATCGTTGGTTGAACGAGGGTGTGCGCGAGCGATTGGGTGGCAATCACAATGCGAAGACGATTATTGCCTCTGTCGATTTTCAGGAATTTTATGATCTCAAACAAAAAGGTGACTGGGAGACGCAAGGGGAGATTTTGGCCACGCAGGCAGCCAATCTGCAACGCGGCGGAGCGGATTTTATTCTTCTTGCCACCAACACGATGCACAAGGTGGCTGCGCAGATTGAGGCGGCAATCGATATTCCGTTTTTACATCTGGCCGATGCGACGGCGGATAGAATTCAAGAGGCTGGTCTGTCGAGGATTGCTCTGCTGGGCACCATTCATACGATGGCGGAAGATTTTTATAAGGACCGTTTGAAAGCACATGGCATTGAGGCGTTGGTTCCGGATAAAGAAGGTCAGGAGATTGTGAGTGGCATCATTTATGACGAGTTGGTTCGTGGTATCGTGAGTGATGAATCGCGTGAGAGCTATAAAGGGATTATAGCCGGTCTTGAGCAGCA
Source organism: Alphaproteobacteria bacterium (assembly GCA_021775965.1). Classification (GTDB taxonomy): domain Bacteria; phylum Pseudomonadota; class Alphaproteobacteria; order Micavibrionales; family Micavibrionaceae; genus UBA5701. Next base: position 67,357 of record JAJFGV010000043.1, on the reverse strand, counting down.
GGGCGCGCAGGGCGTTATTCTTGGCTGCACCGAAATTACCAAGCTGATCGGGCCGAAGGATGTGAACATTCAGGTGTTCGATACGACAAGAATTCATGTGGAAGAAGCGTTGAAACACGCTTTTGAGGATTAGGACATGCGCGGGTATTTTGGTGTTGGGGTGGAAGGGATCAGCAAGGAGGCCAATGTCGGCAATCTTGTGCGCTCGAGCCATGCCTTTGGTGCCAGCTTCTTTTTTGCCATCGCGCCGGACGTGGATATTCGAGCTATGAAGGTTTCCGACACGTCTGACGCTTTTGACCATGTGCCTTATTACCAATATGAAAATGTTGAGACGCTGGATTTGCCGATGGAATGCTCGCTGGTCGGCATAGAATTTGTGGAAAACTCTATAGAATTGCCGAGTTTTCGTCATCCAACCCGCGCGGCCTATATTTTGGGGCCGGAAATGGGTTCGCTATCGCCGGAGCTTGTAGAGCGGTGTGATCATATCGTCAAAATTCCAATGAAATTTTGTGTAAATGTGGGGGTGGCCGGGGCTTTGATCATGTATGACAGAATGCTGTCTATGGGACGGTTTGCTGAGCGCCCGGTGCGTGCCGGTGGTCCCAAGGCTGAAAAAGAGCCTCCAAAACCTCATATACATCGCCGCAAAACACGACGATAATTGAGGAAAATTAGGCTCTCGACATCCTTTGCATCGGGCGTATAATAAGTGCTACGGTGGTTTTCTTCTCGGGTGTTCCGTTTATCTGGAAATATCATAAAAAACTTAAAGGAAATGTCATGAACAAGGTTCTGTGTCTTATTACAGTTTTGACAATAGGGGTAATCGGGAGCCAGAGCGCTATGGCCGGTGAGCCGCGCCTGATCGGGTCGCATGGCGATTGGTCGGCCTATGTGTTTATCGAAGATGGTAACAAAGTTTGTTACATGGCCAGCCAGCCGAAGAAGGCCGAAGGCAAGTATAGCAGTCGCGGCGAGATATTCGCGCTGGTGACGCATCGTCCGGCCGAAGGCACCAAGAATGTGTTTAGCTATATTACCGGCTACAGCTATAAACCCGGCGGTGACGCTACGATTACAATAGACGGCAGTCGCAATGTGTTGTTCACGCAGGACGATACGGCCTGGGCGCCGGATGCAGAGACAGATAATGTTTTGGCCAACAAAATTAGAACCGGTTCTAAAATGGTGGTAGCGGGTACGTCTTCACGTGGCACGGCGACCAAGGATACATACGGTCTTAAGGGCTCGGGCGCAGCGCATGATGCCATTTCAAAGGAATGCGGAGTTTGAAGACTTGAGTAAACGTTATGAATATATGAGAGACGGCAAGGCGTAAATTGGCGCTCTTGCGGTCTTAATTTTATCCATAGCTCTTTCGGGGAAACATGTTTGGTAACGGTTGGAATCCTAGACTTGCTGTGCTATTCGGACAAAATTCAATTTTGTCAGGGTTGGGGTTATTGATAGTGCCTTTGAGGTCAATACAGCAAAAACTTGCGCTTCATAGATTTATTCGCCTGCGTCAGCGTCATATTCTGACCAGAGGCAACAAGATCAGGTTGCGCTACACATTGGGAGTTGCAGCCTGTCTGGTGGCAGGGCTGGTGACGATGCTGGGCTCATCCGGTGTTTCGAAAGCTTTTGTTCAATTCGGTGCTCAGGCAAAATACGAGCGGCTTGCGGCGGCGGATGTCGCGTCCCAGCCGCTTCAGTCTCATGACGTCAAACAGATCACAGAAAATTTTGTCAGTGGTTTTTCCAGCAATTTATCAAGGGCGGCTTTTGCAATTAAGCCGCCGGAAGTACCGCGTGAGCGCACAGTGAAGCTCGGCAGCGGCGATACGATTGCCGGTATTTTGCAAGAAGCCGGGGTCAGTGGCACCGATGCCTATCACGCCGTGAAGGCGCTGAGCGATCATTACGATCCGCGCAAGGTTAAAGCCGGTCAGGAGATCGAGCTGCGTTTTGATCCGGCCGAAGATGAAGGCATGGAGCTGGCGGAAGTGAAGATGAAAATCGATGCCTTAAAAGAAGTGACGGTCAGCAAGGAAGGCGAAGAAAAATTTGAAGCAGAGCTGGAGGAAAAAGAAGTCAAGGCGAAGCCTCATGCCAGCTATGCTAAAATTGAAACGTCGTTATATGGCTCGGCGTTGAAGGCCGGTATACCGGCGGCGGTGATTGCGGAAGTCATTCGCGTTTATTCCTGGAATGTTGATTTCCAGCGTGACATTCGTCAGGGCGATAAAATTGAGGTTTTGTATGAAGCTTATGAAACCGATGAGGGTGATGTGGCGCGCTACGGCGATGTTTTGTATGCAAGCCTCACTGTTGGCGGTACGGATATTCCGATTTATCGATTTAAAATGGATAATGGCGATACTGATTATTTTGAAGAAGACGGGCGCAGCATCCGCAAGACTTTGATGAAAACGCCGATTGACGGCGCGCGATTGTCATCCGGTTTTGGTATGCGCAAACACCCTGTGCTGGGTTACAACAAAATGCATAAGGGTATTGATTTTGCCGCCTCGACCGGCACGCCGATTTACGCCGCCGGTGATGGCAAGATTGAAATTGCCGGGCGCAAGGGCGGCTATGGCAATTATGTGCGCATCCGTCACAATTCGAGCCTGAAGACAGCCTATGCGCATATGCATAAATTTGCCAAGGGCGCGCGTTCCGGTGCACGTGTTAAGCAGGGCCAGGTGATCGGCTATGTTGGCACGACCGGGCGCTCAACAGGGCCGCATCTGCATTATGAAGTGATGCTTGATGGCGCGCAGGTAAATCCGAAGCGGGTTGATTTGCCGACAGGCGAGAAGCTTCAGGGTAAGAATATGAAGCGCTTTAAGGGGCTGATGGCATCACTGCACAAGCAATATGTTTCGCTGGCTAATGGGTTGAAGCTGGCGCAGCGTGATCCGCAAGAAAAGAAAACATTCCGTTAAGTTTTTCGAAGAAATCTCAGAACATAAATTACAGCCAGAGTCAGCGCCATCGTAAACCAGAAGATGGCGTATTGCAGATGGTTGTTATTCGGTGACCAGCGTTTGTTGTTGGGGAAGGCCGCGTCGAATTTATGTGACGCATGCTCGGCGTAAAGTATAAACGGCGCCGGATTTTTGAGGTCTTTGGCGGTAGCGATGTTGTGGATGTCGGGCTTGTACCAGAGATCTTGTTTGGGGACGTTGTCGGGGGTAAATGAGTTCCAGTAAGGCGCGCGCGCTAACCCCTCAAACCAGACTTTTTTATTTTTGAGGTGGTGTATGGGGAGCTCTTCCAGATTCCATTCGGTCCAGCCCATATTGATGAGGATGGTCGCGTTTTTTTGCTTTAGCGGAACAATCAAATGATTGCCGATCTTTTCGTCTTTGGTTCGTGGCCCGAGGAGTAGGGCTTTGTGTGGAAGAAATGTTCCGCTGACGTGGCCATAGGTGAAGTCACCGTCTTCAAAGTTTTCGATGTCTAGAGGTTTTGAGTTTTCACTTTCATAGGCCGCGTCGAGTTTTGCGATGATCTCGCTTTTCCAGGCAAGGCGCTGGAGTTGCCAGTTGGCGAGAGTGCACAGAACGGCAATGCCGAGCACGGTCATTATGGTAGCCCAGAAGGGGAGTTTGATGCTCATTCCCAATCCTCCGGTCTGTGTTTGAATTGCAGGGCGATGATATAGGATTTCAGTGGCTTTAATGTGCCGAGTGTAATGCCAAGCGCCACCACGCTCCATATGATAGCGTGCAGCCATAACGGTGGGTGCAGGGTGAATTCAACCAGCAGGGCCAGTGGCACTAGCGCAAATCCGAGAATGAAAATCAGGAACACGGCAGGGCCGTCGGCGCTGTCGTTTTTGGCGAGATCAAGGCCGCAGCTTTCGCATTTGTCTTTGAGGGTGAGTGTCAGCAGTCCGGGTTTGAACAAATTGCCCGCTTTGCAGCTTGGGCATTTACAGGCCAGCCCAAGCTTTAACATTTCAAAATCTGGGGTCATTTTTACTTACGGTCTTAAGTCGACACCGGCTGTGTTGCCCCACCAGTAAATGGTGATGAACAGGAACAACCAGACGACATCAACAAAATGCCAGTACCAGGCGGCGGCTTCGAAACCGAAATGTCGATCCGGCGTGAAGTGCCCCTTATGCGCGCGGCGCCAGCACACAAACAGGAAGATCGTACCGACAAAAACATGGAAGCCGTGAAAGCCGGTGGCCATGAAGAAGGTCGAGGGGTATATGCCGTCAGTGAAACCAAAAGCGGCATGCGCGTATTCAAAGATTTGAAAGCCAAGGAAGATAACGCCAAGTAGAACGGTGATGCCGAGCGCCTGTTTGGCTTCGTCGTTTTTGCCGTCAAGGATCGCGTGATGCGCCCATGTCACGGTGCAACCCGAAAGCAGCAGGATCATGGTCATCAGGAAGGGTAGGGTAAAGGGTTCAATAATTTCGATGTTTTCCGGTGGCCAGACAAAACCGATGGCCTCAACCGGAAAAAGCGCGGCATTGAAAAACGCCCAGAAGAAGGCGACAAAAAACATGACCTCCGAAGAGATAAACAGCGCCATGCCGTAACGCAGCCCGGTTTGGGCCTCGGAGGTGTGCGCTTTTTCAACAACGGATTCAAAAATGACATCTTTCCACCAAAAAAACATGACCAGTGCAACGGAGATAAGACCGATGATGACCCCTTTCAGGCCGACCGGTATGCCCGCAACTTTCACGTCATGCATATACATGACAGCGCCCATGCCCAGAATACCCGCCGCCAGCGCGCCAATCAGGGGCCAGATGCTGGGGCGCACCAGATGATAGGGGTGCGGTTTGCCTGTCGTGGTGTATTCAATATTTCCGGCCATTTTTTATGTCCTGTACTGGGGTGACGTGAATGGGGTAATCAGTGGGTTGCCTGCGAAACGCTATCTTCATTGTAAAAGGCCTCGAGCGCTTGTTCAAGCGCAGAAGAGTCAGCCGGGAAAAAAGTGTACGATAACGTAATTACAGAAACATCATCCATACCGGGGTCTTCAGCCATCGCTGGATCGACATAAAACATAACCGGCATCGAGACCTTTTGTCCGGGGCCTAAAATCTGCTCATCAAAGCAAAAACACTGGATTTTGTGGAAATATTTGCCAACTTTGAGTGGCGTGACGTTATAGATGGCGGTGCCAGCGGTGGGTTTGGCGGTTTTGTTATGGGCGGCATAAGCAATCAAAGCACGCTGGCCGATATTCACGGCAATTTCGCGTTGTTCGGGTTTGAAATCCCATGGCAGGGCGCGGTTTGTGTCGGCGTTGAAGTGAACGGTGACTTTGCGCTCGAGGATTTCTGTTGGCAGGTTTTGCGCGACTTGTGTTGTGCCGTTAAATCCTGTGACCTGACAGAAGAGCCTATAGAGCGGCACGGATGCGAAGGACACGCCGATCATGCCGATCACAGCCAGCAGGACAAACAGACCTGTCCTCCTGTTTTTGCGGGTCAGGTCGGAATCATCAGGTTTGTGCATGATAAAAAATAGTTATTTCATATCGGCGGAAAGAAGATCGTCATCTTTCGCGGTCATATTTATCATGTCCACAGGGCCTTCTTCGCCACCAGATTTAGGATAATATTTATCCTCCAGGTCCTGGCGATATGTCTCGATGGCTTGGTTTCGCGGGACTTCATAATTTTTGCGGCGCTGATCTATGTCATTGCGTAGATCTTTACGTTTTTGCGCATAATCCAGCCTGCGATCATAGAAGTTGCAATAATCGGCCGTGTTGTCTGTGTTTAGCTCTGTCGCAAGGGCTTCGCCGCATTCAAGAACCTGTCCCTGCGCACTGGCCGGGGCGCTCCAGCCAAGCATGAGGATCATCATTAAAAAGGGAAATATCGTGGTTTTCATGGTGGACTCCGTAGCGAGATTGGCCTTACCCCTTCAGGGTACAACAAATTGCCATCTCAATCAAAACGTTCAACAGGCAAGGCTCCAAAAGACTGAACAGTGGGCATAATTTCCAGCCGGTTGACGTTGAAATGCGCAGGCAGGGTTGCAGCCCAAAATACACTCTCAGCAACGTCTTTAGCCGTTAGTGGGGTGGTGTTCGCATAAACGCCTTTGGCTTTTTCGGCATCACCCTTGAAGCGTTTGAGGGAGAATTGTGTTTCGACCATGCCCGGCTCAACATTGGTTACGCGGATATTGGAGCCCTGTAGATCAGCGCGCAAAGCTAACGAGAACTGCTTTACGAAAGCCTTGGTTGCGCAATAAACATGACCGCCGGGGTAAGGATAGCTTCCGGCTGTTGAGCCGATATTGATGATATGGCCGCGTTTGCGCTTTACCATGCCATCCAGAACAAACCGGGTCATAAGAACCAAACCTTTATTGTTAATATCAATCATGGTTTCCCAGTCTTCCGGGTCGGCTTGATAAGCCGGGTCAGCGCCCAGCGCACCACCAGCATTGTTAATCAGCAGGTCTATATTCTGGAATGTTTCGGGTAAATTATCGAGTGCGGCTTTCATCGCCACTTTATCAGTAATGTCGAATAGAATGGTATGAACATCGGCATCGAGTGTTTTTGCCAGTGCATCCAGTTTTTCCTGCGAGCGGCCATGCAGGATAAGCTTTGCACCCAGAGCAGCAAAACGCTGCGCAAAGGCTTTGCCGAAATCACCAGTGGCGCCGGTAATCAGTACAATGTCCGGATGGTGGCGGGGGTATGATTCACTCATTTATAAGTGACCGTTCTGCGCTATTTTTATCATTGTGATCGCCCAGACCAGGGCGCAGAAGCCAAAAATCAGGCCTAGAACGGCTAGGTTTTTCTTCAGTTTCTTTTTATGTAAGGCGCTATGGGGCATATCACATCTTATCAATCATCAGGGCCAGAAACAAAGCAAAGAGATAAAAAACCGAATAACCGAACATGAGGCGCGCGTTTTTGAGGTTATCGCTGGTTAGAACACGGATGGATGTGAAGACAAAAAAGCCGCTGAGCAGGGCGGCGCTGAACCCGTAAAGCGTGCCGGTATAGCCCATAAGCCATGGCGCCAAAGTGACGGGCAGTAGGACGAGTGTGTAGATTAGCATCTGGATTTTGGTGCTGCGCGCGCCGGCGGTGACGGTGAGCATCGGGATCTTGGCGCGTTTGTAATCCTCATTGGCAAAAAGCGACAGCGCCCAGAAATGTGGCGGCGTCCAGAAGAAGATGATGGCAAAAAGGATGATGGGGTAGAGTGAAATGTCGCCGGTGACGGCTGCCCAGCCGATCAGTGGCGGGAAGGCACCGGCGGCACCGCCAATGACAATATTTTGCGGTGTCGAGCGCTTCAGCCATATGGTATAGACGAACACGTAGAATAAATTCGCTACGGCCAGTAATCCTGCCGCCAGCCAGTTCAGTGCCGTCCCCATAATCATAACGGAGATGATTGAGAGAATAATGCCGAGCGCCAGCCCTTCGGCCGGGACAACGCGGCCCATTGGAATGGCGCGGGATTTTGTGCGGTTCATCACGGCGTCGATGTCGCGGTCATACCACATATTGATCGCGCCCGCCGCGCCCGCGCCAACGGCCAGGCACAGCATGGCAACGCAGGCGAGGAAAGGGTGGAGGGTTGATGCATCCGGAGCGACCCACATGCCTGCAAAGCCGGTAAAGACCACAAGGCTCATGACGCGCGGTTTAAGCAGGGAAAAGAAATCCGAAACTGTCGCTTCGGTGTTTGTGTGTGTGGTGGGTGCGTGGGTGGTGGTCATAGACTTTGAATACGCTACCAGCGCATCAGATGCAAGCTAGGCGAAGCGGAGTTCCGGGATACCAAATTCTATGCCTTCATCTTCAAGGAGGTCCTTTAAGGGCCAATAAAGGCGTTTTCTGTCAGTGCTGGGGATATCGTAGAAATTGAAGGCTTCTGCGGCAAGTTCCAGCATGTCGTGTTGCATTTCTGGTGATAAATTGCCTTGTGCAATGATATCCAAGGTTGTTTCTATAAGGTCAACCATCCGGCGTTGTTTGAACAGGGTAGTTAAGATTTCCAGAGGGCTTCTGTTTTGGTCAGGAGGTCTATTTTCAAGTATTTTTGCCTCTTCTGCCTCTTTTCCACCTGTGATTTCATGCCATTGGTATATGCGCCCTTCTTGGGCTTTTTCATGAAAATCTAGGGCCATTTCAGGCAGATATAGTGCTTTTACCGCGTTCATGCCCATATAAATAGCATATCTATAGGAAAAATAGCAAATTTGGGTGCTATTTGACCTTCGGCTGGATATCGAACTGGTGGAATGGTGGTGGTGAGGGCAGTGTCCATTCCAGGGTCATGGATTGTGGCTGGACGTTCCAGTAATTGCCCTCGGCTTTGCGGCCAAAGAACATGGTGTAGAAAACCACCACGATAAACCAGAGAGTCGCTGCGCCCGTCAGATAGGCCCCATAGGATGAAATTTCATTCCAGCCGGCATAGGCGTCCGGGTAGTCGATATAACGGCGTGGCATGCCCTGCATTCCGAGGAAATGCTGCGGGAAGAAAATAAGGTTCACACCGATAAAGGTGACCCAGAAATGGAGTTGCCCCATCCATTCGGGGTACATGCGGCCCGACATTTTGCCGATCCAGTAATAATAGCCGGCGAATAGAGCGAAGACAGCGCCGAGGCTGAGCACATAATGGAAGTGGGCAACGACGTAATAGGTATCATGAAAGGCAACATCCATACCGGCATTGGCCAGCACCACGCCGGTGACACCACCAACGGTAAACAGGAAAATAAAGCCGATCGCCCAGAGCATCGGGGTTTTAAACTGGATTGAGCCGCCCCACATCGTGGCGATCCAGGAAAAGATTTTAATCCCCGTTGGCACGGCGATAATCAGCGTGGCCGCGGTGAAATAGGCGCGGGTATCGACGCTCATTCCCACCGTGTACATGTGGTGTGCCCAGACGATAAAACCGACAACACCGATGGCAACCATCGCATAGGCCATGCCGAGATAACCAAAGATCGGCTTTTGCGAAAAGCTGGAGACGATGTGGCTGACGATGCCAAAGGCCGGCAGGATCATGATGTAGACCTCGGGATGGCCGAAGAACCAGAAAAGATGCTGGAACAGGATCGGATCGCCGCCACCGGCAGGATCAAAGAACGCTGTGCCGAAATTACGGTCGGTCAGCAGCATGGTAATGGCTCCACCGAGTACGGGCAGGGAGAGTACTAGCAAAAATGCTGTGACCAGCATCGACCAGACAAAGAGCGGCATTTTGTGCAGCGTCATACCCGGTGCGCGCATATTGAGAATCGTGGTGATAAAATTCGCCGCGCCGAGAATCGAGCTGGCGCCTGCCAGATGGAGCGAGAAAATCGCCATATCCACGGCCATATCGGGGTGACCGATAATCCCCGAGAGCGGTGGGTAGACCGTCCAGCCGGTGCCTGCGCCGCCGCCAACCACGGCTGAGCCGACCAAAAGAAGCAGGGCCGGCACCAAAAGCCAGAAGGAGATATTATTCAGCCGCGGAAAGGCCATATCCGGCGCGCCAATCATTAGCGGCAGGAACCAGTTACCGAATCCACCAATCAGGCCGGGCATGACCACAAAGAACACCATGATCAGGCCGTGCGCGGTAATAATAACGTTCCACATATGGCCATCGGGATTTCCAGCCTCATCTAGGAGGAACTGCACCTCGGGGGCTTGCAGCTCCATACGCATGACCATCGAAAAGGCACCGCCAATCAGACCAGCGCAGATCGAAAAGATTATATAAAGCGTGCCGATGTCTTTGTGGTTGGTCGAACAGAACCAGCGCGTGAAAAATCCAGGTTTGTGATCGTGATCACCCATCTTAACGACCCTCCGCAAAGGCAAATTGTATGTTTGTGTTATCCGTTTTTATCGCAGCAAATTCCTGTTTGGCGGTGACCAGCCATTTTGCGAAGTCTTCCTTGCTGACGGCGCGAATCTCAATTGGCATATAGGAGTGATCCTTGCCGCAAAGCTCCGAGCACTGGCCAAAATAGCGGCCAGGTTTGTTGATATTCACCCAGGTTTCATTGAGGCGGCCCGGCACAGCATCGATTTTGACGCCCAGCGCCGGTACAGCGAAAGCATGGATCACATCAGCGGCGGTCACCAGAATCTGGATATTGGTATCAACCGGCAGGACGACGACATTATCGGTCGAGAGCAGGCGCTTCTGGCCTTTTGATTTGTCTATTTCGTCATCGGGAATCATGTATGACATGAAATTGAGGCCGTCATTGTCAGGGTATTCATAGCCCCAATACCATTGATAGCCGGTGATTTTTAGGGTCATGTCCGGGTTTTCGATACGATCATTTTCGTATAGAATTTTAAAAGACGGGATGACAATGATGATTAAGATAATAACTGGCACAACGGTCCAGAGAATTTCGATTATCACATTGTGGGAAAACTGTGCAGGCTTTGGATTGGCTTTGGCGTTATAGCGAAAGACGACAATAACCAGAAGAATAAAGACGAAGATCACAATGCCTGTAATAATCCAAAGCAGCATATTGTGAAAATCCTGGAGGCGCTCGGCTGAGGATGAGGCGGGGGGCTGGAAGTCCACGGCCCAGTTTACCGGCTCACCACCGGCAAAGGCAGGGGCGGCCCACAGGCCCAAAATAACCATAAAAAATGCAGGTAGAATTCGTTTTAAAAATATTTTCATTGGTAAATCTTTGATCTCGCCTGAGTCCTTCAACGTCCTATAATATGCCTGATTTCTTCAAGGTGATACACTTAAAAATACCGTATACAAAATGCAAGTTGTGAGATACATGCGCTTGCGTGTTATACCCCAAAAAAATACACGAAAATTATGATCTTCTGTCAATAAAGCTGAGGCATTTTAGAGCGGCTGTTTCAGCCCGCAGCAGGGTTTCACCAAGATCGGCGGGCTGTACGAAGTCGTAGCTTGTGATCGTCTCTTTTTCAGCATCTTCAAAGCCGCCGGCCGGGCCGATGATAAAGGCTTTGTCGTTATCAAAGGTAATTTCCGAGATATGTGGTGCGTCATAATATTCAAGACAGGCCGTGATCTTGGTTTTGCTGTCCCATGCGGCGAGTAGCTTTTCCAGAGTCTCGAGTTTGTGTAGTTGCGGCATGTCGAGTCGTTCACATTGCTCGGCGGCCTCGGTGATTTGGGCGGCGATTCGCTCCGCATTAACTTTGCGCACTTCGCTGTGATGGGTAAGGATCGGGTGAAAATCAGTAACGCCCAGCTCGACGGCTTTTTCGACAAGAAAATCCATACGCTGTTTTTTAATCGGCGCAAAGATAAGGTGGGCTTTGTTTTTCGGTTCAGGCTGTGGTTTGGTTTGCTCGGTGAGTTTAAAGTAGGCGTCCTTTTTGCCAAGGGATACAACCGCGCCGATCCATTCACCATCGGAGCCGTTGAAAAATCGTACAAGGCTGCCCTCTTTCATCCGTAGCACGTTTTTGAGGTAGTGAATCTGCGGGGTTTCGAGCTTAGGACTTGCATTTTGGCTAAGGGCCTGCTCGACATAAAGGCGAGGATATTTTGTGAAACGCGTGAGAGTCATAACCCTAGTGAACACGAAAGCACATACGGATATCAAGAGCGATGGCTGGGTGGAGCAGGTTTTCCCGGAAAAGCTGCGGGTCTTTGCTTATCTGGCGCGGCTGGATCGACCGGTCGGGATATGGCTTTTGCTGCTCCCCGGCTTGTGGGCGATTGCGCTGGCCTCTGGTGGGATTATGGCGATGAACGCCTCTGACTGGGGTTATGTGGCGCTGTTTGGTATTGGCGCGGTGGTAATGCGGGCGGCCGGGTGCGTGATCAATGATTTGTGGGATCGCAAGATCGATCAAAAAGTTGAGAGGACAAAAGCGCGGCCTCTGGCATCGGGTGCGGTTTCACCCATGGCGGCGATGGTTTTTTTGGCAGGGCTGTTGCTGACGGGGCTGACGATTTTGCTGCAGATGAATTTTGTAACGGTATTGCTGGGGTTCATGGTTGTGCCGTTGATTGTCGCTTATCCGTTGATGAAGCGGCTGACCTGGTGGCCGCAAGCGTTTTTGGGGCTGACATTTAATTTTGGTGCGCTGATGGGTTGGAGCGCGGTGAGTGGCGCTGTTGGCTTGCCGGCGCTTTGTTTGTACGGGGCAGGGATTTTCTGGACGCTGGGTTACGATACGATTTATGCGCATCAGGACAAGGAAGATGATCTGGTGGCCGGGATAAAATCAACGGCGCTGAAATTTGGCGAGAGCAGTAAAAAATGGGTAAGTGGGTTTTACGGCGCGTCTTTGGTTTTGCTGGCGCTGGCTTTTCTTATGGGCGCTGGCGGTGTTTTGTGGCCGGTTTTTGTGCTGGCGCTGGCCGGGCATTTGTATTGGCAGGTGAAAAACTGGGAGCCGGATAATCCCGAAAGCTCTTTGAAGATATTTAAAGCGAACCGTGATTTTGGGCTGATCGTTCTGGCGGCGTGTTGCTTTGTTTAACCATATTCGTCATCCCGTTGGTATTCTGCGTAGCAGAATTAACACGAACGGGATCCAGAAAAGACAGCAGCTTTGCTGCTGACATATGGATCCCCGCTGTTTAAGCAAAGCTTCGCTTTGCCGCGGGGATGACGGTAGGTAGGTGGTGATTGATTGTCGTTTAACCACCATAAAGATTACGAAGCCGCTGCTCGGCAATAATCAGCATCGCCAGATCAATTGTCCCGGCGCGGCGTAGCTCGGCAAAGAGCGGGTCAAGCTGCTTTGCCTGATGTTCATGTTTCTTCATCCATTTTTCGACCGGAGAGCTGTCTTTACCATTTTTGCCATTGGCATCTTTTAAAATGCGAACGGTGAGACCGGCCTGACAGCCATAGAGTTGATCGACAAGACCCGCGGTTGCCTCAGTGCTCCAATGATCATCGGCTGGCAGGAAGCGCGCTTGTTGACGCAGCCATGACAGATGGAATTTTTCGCCCAATTCGAAATAGGCACGAGCGGTGTTGATGACATCGGTTTTTTGTTCAAGCGCAATGCGGATAATGTCGCAGGCCGATGACAGTGCCGGAAGTAATGCAATTTTTTTGGCGAGGGTTTTTGGCAGCCCATCACGCAATTGTGCTTGCTGCCTTTGTTCGATTGATTGTTTAAGATCGTGGGTGGCCAGCGCATTGAGGTTTTGGCGAAGGGCATCGATGCCCTTGCTATAGTCTTTAATGTCCTGAGAAATATCCAGATTACGCCCAAGTCGCGTCAGGAACCAGTTGATGGCGTGTTCGGCCAGATTTGAAACATCTCGCATGGCTTTCATCTGAACTTCTGCGGGGACTTCATTGTCGAGTGCTTCAATCTCGTCCCACAGCGTGCGTAGACCAAAGGCCTCGCGGACGATGATATAGGCGCGGGCGATATCGGCGGGAGAGGCGCCGGTTTTATCGCGGGTGGATTTCAGGAAGGTCGGACCCATACGATTGACAAGCGAGTTTGCCATGACGGTGGCAATGATTTCGCGTTTCAGACGGTGGCTTTGAATTTCTTTTTTGTATTTAACGCGCAAAGGCTCAGGGAAATAATTCATCAGCCAGCTCTGCATGTCAGGATTATCAGGGATGTCACTGTCGAGCAGATCCTGCGTGAAATTAATTTTGGCGTAAGAGAGCAGAACGCAAAGCTCGGGACGCGTCATGCCCTTGCCGTTGCGCAGGCGCTTTTGAATTGTTTCAGTATCGGGCAGGCCTTCAATCTTCCGGCTGAGGCCCTGTTTGCGCTCCATCTCCTGGATGTATTCTTCCTGTATCTGGAGGTTTTCACGGGCCTGGAGCTCTGCCAGGGAAATGGCTTGTGCTTGCTGGTAATTGTTGCGCAAGACATGTTCTGCGATTTCATCAGTCATTTTTTCCAGCAATGTATTGCGCGCTGCAACGGTCATTTTGCTTGATGGGGCACCCATGACATCGGACATTAAAATTTTGATGTTCACTTCGTGGTCAGAGGAATCGACACCGGCGGAGTTATCGAGGAAGTCGGTGTTGATCAGGCCGCCATTTTCGGCAAACTCGATGCGGCCCAATTGAGTCACACCGAGATTGGCACCCTCGCCGATGACTTTGGCGCGGAGCTCGGAGCCGTTGATGCGCAGCGCATCGGTGGCTTTGTCGCCGACATCAGCGTGGGTTTCGCTGGTGGCTTTGATATAGGTGCCAATGCCGCCAAACCAGAGAAGGTCGGTGCGCGATAGGAGCATGGCGCGCATCAATTCATTGGGTGTGACTTTTTCTTTGTCGATGTCAAAGCGTTTGCGGATTTCCGGCGTCAGTGTCAGGGTTTTGTCGCTGCGGGAATAAATGCGGCCGCCTTTGGAGAGTTTCTTTTCATCGTAATCGCCCCATCCTTTTATTTTATCGAACAGGCGTTTTCTTTCTTTAAAGCTTTCGGCTGTGTCGGGATCGGGATCACAGAAAATATGCATATGATTAAACGCGCCGATCAGACGAATCTCTTTCGATAGTAGCATACCGTTGCCAAACACATCGCCGCCCATATCGCCGATGCCGACGACGTCAAAGGGTTGGGTTTGGGTGTTGTGATTGAGCTGGCGGAAATGCAGTTTGACCGATTCCCAGCCGCCTTTAGCTGTGATACCCATTTTTTTGTGATCATAACCAGCCGAGCCGCCTGAGGCGAAGGCATCATCGAGCCAGAAGCCGTAATCTTGCGACAATCCGTTGGCGATATCGGAAAAAGTTGCGGTTCCCTTGTCGGCGGCAACAACCAGATAGGGATCGTTGCCATCGCGGCGCACGACTTTTTTCGGCGGGACAATTTTATTGCCCTTGCGGTTGTCGGTAATGTCGAGCAGGCCACGAATGAAAGTTTTGTAACACTCCACGCCTTCTTTGAAAAATTCATCACGGTCTTTGATATCGGATTTGACGACAAAGCCGCCTTTGGCGCCCATCGGTACGATGACGGCGTTTTTGACCATTTGCGCCTTCATGAGGCCCAGCACTTCGGTGCGGAAATCTTCGTGACGGTCGGACCAGCGTAAGCCGCCACGGGCAATCATGTCGCCGCGCAAGTGAATGGCTTCGACGCGCGTTGAATAAACAAAAACTTCGACAAAAGGTTTTGGCTCCGGCAGATCGGGAACCTCACTGCTTTTTAATTTAAGTGCCAGGCAGGGCTTTGGTTCACCATCTTTACCAGTCTGGAAGAAATTGGTACGCATGGTGGCTTTGATCATCGCGACCATATTGCGTAAGATGCGGTCTTGATCGAGCAAGCCAACGTCTTCGAGTGCCTTGTTTATTTTCTTTTCACAGGTCTCGGCGAGTTTTTCACCTTTGTTTCCGTTGGCCGGATCGTGGAGCGCTTTGAAAAGATCAACGATCAGGCGGCTGATATCCGGGTATTCGGTTAAAGCTCTTTCGATATAGGGGCGACTAAACGGATAGCGGATTTGGCGCAGGTAGCGGACATAGGCGCGCAGAATGGTAACTTCCTGCCAACTGGCGCTGGCGCCGAGAACAAGTCTGTTGAGCCCGTCGCTTTCCATTTCGTTGTACCAGATTTTGGTAAAAGCCGTTTCAAAGTTTTCTTTGACGTCTTCGATAACAACAGAGCCGTGATCTTCCGGCATTTCAAGAAGGAAGTCATGAATCCAGACGGATTGATCTTCACGTCCCGGCTTGATTTCAAAGGGTAGTTCGGAAATAGCGCGCAGGCCCATATCTTCCATGATCGGCATAACATCGGACAACGTAAGCGGTGAGCCGGGATGGTAAACTTTCATACGCAGTTGATTCTCGGCTGCTTCATCCGGACGGTAGAGATGTAAAATGACGCGGCCTGTTTCTAAAGTTTTTTCGATTTTGTCGATATCAAAAACGGCGTGTTTGGCCAGAAAACGGGACGTATAGGCCACCGGGAAAGATTCATCATATTTCAGTGTGAGCCTTGTGATTGTGTCTTCATCGTCCAGTGTCTGAACAAGTGCATCAGAGAGCATTTCCGGCCAGGTTTGCCCGGTTTCCTGCAGCATTTTTTCAATATGGCCGGGGCTGTATTTTGGTGGATTTTTTTGGTCTACATTGACGATGCACATCACCCGGGCATAAACCGAATCATCCATGGTGGTATAAAAATCACTGCAGGTACCGTTCAGTTCCTGCTCCAGGATGGCGACAATTGATTTTCGGAGTTTGGTGCCGAAACGATCACGTGGCACATAAACCAGGCAGGAAATGTAGCGGCCAAAAGGATCGCGGCGCATAAACAGGGCAATGCGCTGGCGCTCCTGCAGGCGCAGAATGTTCTGGGCAATTTTGAGAAGCTCACCCACTTCGATCTGGAATAATTCATCGCGTGGATATTTTTCAAGGATGTGGCGCAGGGCTTTGCGGTCGTGGCTGCCCTGAATAAAACCAGAAGCGTGGATGGTGTCCTCGACTTTTTGCCGTAAATAGGGCACGTCGCTGACACTGCGGGAATAGGTCACGGAGGTAAACAAGCCAAGGAAAAGCTTTTCACCTTTGATGCTGCCGTCCGGCTTGTAGGTTTTAACGGCGATGGCGTCCATCGGAACGCGCCTGTGAACGGTGGAGAGGCGATTGGTTTTTGAGATTGAAACCGGTGCCAGGTCGCGCCTTAATTCCTGAAGGTTGCGTGGCAGGCCCTCTTCGCTTTCGCTGATATAGGCGGGCCGGACTTCATCATGCAACAAACCGAGGC
Organism: Alphaproteobacteria bacterium; assembly: GCA_021775965.1. GTDB lineage: Bacteria > Pseudomonadota > Alphaproteobacteria > Micavibrionales > Micavibrionaceae > UBA5701. The sequence goes on along the minus strand of JAJFGV010000043.1, from coordinate 50,650 downwards.
TGGAATCTTTGACGGTTTTGCTTTTGAGTGTGCCGCCGCGTGTAACGAATTCATATTCACGGTAAGCCAGAAGCGTAAAATTATTATTGTAGAGGTAGTCGAGAAAGGCACAGTATTTTTCTATTTCCTTGGGCGGCCTTTTGGTCTTGGAGGCAGCCAGCTGTTCCTGGCTCAGCTTGAGTTGTTCGAGCATCTCCCGCCAGTCCTGGTTGGCCGTAAAGACATCATCGATCGCTGTGTATAGTCCTGCCTCCAGGGCGGACAGCTCTTCCTGTGACAGCGTTTCATGAATTTGCACATGGATATGAGACTGGGTTTTGTAATTGTCTTGTGGTTTTTCCGATATGTCCTTTAAGCGGCCGGATTTATCGTATTGAACATAGACGAGCGGGTGGACCAAAAGATGAATAAGGAGATCGTGTTTGTTAATTTCAGCCGCAATTGAATCAATAAGAAAGGCAAGATCATCACTGACAAGGTCAATAATGGTTTTGCGTTTTGTCTGCCCTTTTATGGCGGGGCAGTAAATCTTTAGTTTTGGTTTTCCCTGCCCTTTCTTTTTTGCAAGCTCGTAATGCGTCAGCGCCATTTTTGCAAAAAGTGCCGGTTCGAATAAATCCATATCTTCGTCGGGAATATCTGCGCTGATGGTTTTAAGAAATTTTTTCTGGTCAGCTGTTGCTTTGGCAGGAAGTTGTTTCAGCGCTTTGTTTACGAGATCAGACATGTATGTGTTCTTTTTCAGGTTGTGGAATCATAGAAGGAAGGATATTTACACCGCCTTCCAGTGTAAAATTAATTGCCAGTCGATGCACTATTTTTATGTGATTTTAGGGCGTGCCATCAGTTATCGTCTTTTACCCTAAAGGGCACAAGTGGCCTGCAAACAGCGTGTTTCTGCGCTTCCGGTTCGTATGTATGTAGAATACATTTGCGCTTTCGGTTCTCGAAACCCGCTGTTTTCGGTGCAAAATCCTTCAACTGATGACACGCCCTAAGGATGGTTCGCTACTGGCCTGCAAAAACGTAGACTACATACGCAGGTACAACGATCCATGTGAGAAGGGTATTCATGGGTGGGGCCCAGTCCCGCTTAAAAATGACAGTGGCCAGTAGAGTGGTTCCGTAAAGGATAAGGCACCAGCTAAGGGTGCTGAAAGTTTTTGTTATATTTTCAGCACCTTCCTTGTCCGGGTAAAAGGCGATGAGCAATAAAAGCCCAATGCCAACCCCCAGAGCGAAGACGGCGTTTCGCATACATTTGTTAAGCTTTTTCTGCTTTTTTGCTTCCGGATCGTCCCAAACACTCATGTATTAATACTTACGCCTTCAGTGCTTCGATAAGGGGCTGGAGCTGTTCTTCGTAGCGTTTCCATTTTTCAACTGATGTGTTGTAAACAGGCTTTGTGACCTGGGCCTTGCTGGCCGTAAAAACAGCACGTTTTTGTTTGTGCGGCTCAAGGCAGGCATCGTTCCACTCAAGGCCGACATAGTCGATGAGCTTGCGGGCCTGATTTTCTAAATCATTTACGGTGTCTTCATAATCAATTTCCAGGAAGCGCCCGGGCAGCACCTCACGCCAATATTCCATGAGCCCTTCATAGCGTTTATAGGCTGCGGCCAGTTCCTCAAGGTCATAGGACCAGTATTGCCCGCGTGCGAAGTTCTGCTTGTAGCAGGACAGGCAGGTATCAATCGGGTTGCGGCGCGTATGAATGATTTTAGCGTTTGGAAAGATGGAATTGATAAAGCCGATATACATATAGTTAGCCGGCATTTTATCGGTAACCCGGGTATGTTGTGCTTCTTTTTTGGCATGGGCCAGTTCGATATATCTGTCGGCCAGAATTTGAGCTTCTTCGATACCTTCCATAGCAACAAGTTTGTGTATTTTTCCAAGGGCTGATAATTCGCCGGCGCCATAGACTTCAGGGTGTGCTGCGAGGATTTGCTCGGTCAGGGTTGAGCCGGAGCGCGGCATGCCAACAATAAAGACAGGTACATTTGAATCGGAGCCCTGATCTTCGAACTGTGCCAGATAGTCAGGTGTGTATCTTGCCTTGATAAGGCTGTTAAAATCGATGTCCTTCCAGGTGACATAAGGAACAGCTTTGCGCTTGAGTTCACTTGCGCGCGTTAGATAGTCAAATGATTCTTCGTATTTACCCATGTGTTCATAGGCATCGGACATGGCGTAATAAAATACGGCTGTCAGGTCCTGACCGTAGGTTTCAATATTTTCTTCCAGCGCTTTCATTGCCACGAAGTCTTCGTCATCCTCGGATTTGAATTTTTTAAGAGCTGTTAATGTTGCATAGGAACCTGGCAGGTTGGGGTCCAAAGACAATACCTCGTGGACCAGTTCTTGCGCTTCGTCATTACGGTTGAGGGAGACAAGCATTTCTGCTTTGTGATGCATAGCCAGTGGCCATTTTGGAGAGATTGTAAGTGCCTTATCGATTGTTTCAAGTCCGTTGTTTACGTCACCCCCTACATAGTAAATCATGGCTTTGCGTAGCCAAAGCTGAACCATGTCGGGGCTGAGCTTAAGCGCATTATCGATGGCTTCGTGCGCGGCCTCGAAGTTGGTCATATTTTCACGAATTTCGGAGAGCTTCAGATAGGCGCGGGCTGAATTAGGCTCACGTTTTAATGCTTCTTGTAGAACGGCTTCACCATCATCAAGCTGATCGGCACGAAGCAATACATCAGCGAGATCGAGATAGGTAGCGGCATTGTCTGGGTCAAGATGAATGGCGCGCTGCGCCGCCCTGTGAGCGTCTTCGTATTCACCGAGCTGGCACAAGGATTTACTAAGAGCGCTATAGCCATCGGCGAAGTCATCCTTGAAGGCGACAGCATAACGCGCGGCTATAGCCGCCTCTTCAAAGTGGCAGTTATCAGTAAGGGCAATCGACATGTTGTTATGCGCTTCGTGATAGTTCGGTTTTATATTGGTGGCTTTTCTATAGAGTTCGACAGCTTCTTCGGGTTTGCCCTGGTCGCGCAGCGCATTGGCAAGATTATTTAGGGCTTCAGGGTTTTTCGGGGCCAGTTCAAAGGCTTTGAGGCATTTTTCTTCTGAAAGAGCGAGCCGCCCCATTTCACGCAGGCTGTTGCCCCAGTTGATCCAGATCATCGCCTCGTTAGGGTTTATTTTGCTGGCTTTTTCCCAGACATCGAGTGATTCTTCATATTTGATGCGCTTGGATAGAATGATCCCAAGATTGTTGAGGGCCACGATGTTGTTAGGGGCCATCTTAAGTGCCTTATGACAGGCTTCTTCAGATTCTTCGAATCGCTCCAGAAGCCAGAGCGTATAGGATTTATTATTCAGGGCGTCCAGATACTCGGGCTGGACTTTTAGGGCCTCGTTATAAGCCTCCAGAGCTTCTTCATATTCATTAAGAGCAGTCAGAACGCCGCCATAGTTGTTCCAGCAGGCGTGATCTTCCGGCTCTGTTTCAAGCGCCAGTTTGAGAAAATCCTTGGCTTCATCGTAGTTACCGGACTGGAATAGCAGAACACCCAGAAACTGCGTTGTCGGGAAATGGTCGGGAACGGCCCGCAGGATATCGCGATATGTGCGCTCTGCCAGAATGTAGTTGCCGGATTGATGGTGTCCCTGGGCAAGCTTTAATGCTTCATCCAGTGTGACTTTCGGCTGATCTTCTTCTGTGGCTTGAGTTTCTTTTGCTTTTGACGAGGTCATAAATATTTTCTCCAGAATAATACAGTGTATAAATCTTTTTTTACCTTGAGGGAGGCATAATATGTGCTTACCCTCGCAGAAGTAAATAAGAAATGTGGGAATGTTATTAAGTATAGTTGCCATATAACTTAAACGGTATTTTAACCAAAACGGCGTTATTATTATAGTTACAGCAAATGCTTTGGTGTGACGCAGGGGAAGCCTTTACTATCTGGCCAGTGTCAGGTTTTAGTGGCTTTTCAAGGTCTGTTTTTTATGGTACCGTGCAATCAAGTAAGGTTTGCGAATAATAAGGGCGTAAAAGGATATTTACGCTTCAATACTGAGTTACATCGAAATACCAAACTAGAAAAGTAAGGAGCTTAGCTAATGTCATATAAGAAATCCCATATTAAGAAAAAAGCAGCGGCGGTGGCAGGTGCAGCCGTTGTTGCGCTTAGTGGCGCTGTGCCACAACCATTGATCAGCAGCGCTCATGCTGCTACTGCCAAGATCAGTGTTACAGGTAGTTTTATTACAGGTATTAAACTTGCTGCCGGTAAAAACGTCCAATTCGGCTCAAACGCTGCATCAAACATAAGTGGTAAAGCGACGATCAGCACGGCTGGTGCTATCGCTTTAACCAAAGGTGTTGCCGTTGGTGGTACGCCGCAGGCTGGATCATTTGCGTTTACCGCTGTTAGTCTTGTGCCGCCGGTTGACTTGACCGTTGCCGGTCTGGGCCCTGTTGTCCTTGGGGCGACAGTTGGTCTTGGTGGTCCAGTGGGTACGATGAAGCTCGCTACTGTTGTTCTTGACAATATCGGTGCTGCGTCAGTAGCTTTGGCATCAGGTGGTGGTACCACAGCCAAGAAAGCAGCTTACGTCATTACATCGCTGACTGGCCCTATCAAGGTTGGTGCAACCGTAACATGGGGTGCTGTACAGCCTCAGGGTGCCTTTACGCAGCAGATTACATTGACTGCCGCTTACTAAGAGCGCGAAAATTAAAGAGTTTTAAAACCCCGGTCATGTGCCGGGGTTTTTTATTACCCCCGAAACAAAGTTCGATAAATGGCCTGCAAACTCTAAATTTCTGCGCTTCCGGGTCGCATGTACGCCTTAGTACATTTACGCTTCCGGTTCTCGAAATTCAGAGTTTTCGGCGCATTTCTCTTTCTTTGTTTGCGGGGGGATGTGGACATTGAAGTTAACAATTGCCAGAGACCGAGGCCCTGTTTTCTTTGTGTTCAGGCATATCATCGAGATATATGTATGCTGAAAGCTTTTTCATTTGCAATTTGGCCATGTGGTGCACGCGATCTAGGCCAGGGTTGGAGCCATTTTCTTGTATAAGCTTGTCCAGCAAATCGAGAAGTTTTTTATAATAGCGGCTATTTTCTTCAATTATTTTACGTTCAGATTCACGAAGCCATGGTGCGTAAAGGCTTTCTTCCGCCTCTTTCCCAATAAGATTGACCAGCAATACGTAGAGAATGCGGCGCAATGCCCTTGGTGATCCATTTGTCGGTATTATCAGATGCGTAATGCTCAAAGATTTTTCTTCCCCGTTCAAGGTCATGACAGGTACAAAACGACTTAAGTCCGTAAGTTTTTCCGGCAATTTCTTTTTGTTGATTGCTCCAGGAAAGCTATTGACCTTAATCACTCCGTAATCGGGCACCTCAAGTTCAAGGGGGATGGAGCGTACGACCGGCGCGAAGTCATCAACAAAATCATAGCGTACAAGCGTATCAAACGCATCCATGATGCCATAAAAGGCATAGCATTCATTGTTCCCATCCACGACCTGATTGGCGGTCACGGCCAGATCGCCCTGCCGCACACCGGTACCGACATTAAAGGCAGCGCCCTGCCAATGATGGTTCATAAAATCGACAATCGGCATGAGGATACTGACCGATGATGTTCTAAAATGATCATTGTAGCCAAGATGTCTCGTTTTGAGGAAGGTTTCGCTGACAAACTGGTCGAGCACTTCTCCGTGTAGATCCTTCTCAGCTTTTTCTGCCCACTGACGCATATTGTTGCCAAAAAGCCGTCCTTTGGCCAGCAGGTCAACAAGCTCGGGATAGATAAAAATTGAAAGCAGGAAGGAAAGTTTTTTATGGAGCGCAACCTTATCAGTCAGATTGTATAGCGCTATCATGTTTTCTGTTAATTTTTTTTGCAGCGTTGAAAGATTGCTGTTTTTAGGAAACTGAACATCAAACTGGCCGTTTTTAATGCTGACATTATATTGATCGGCCGGCAGCAGGATATCGCGTGAGAGGCGTATAATTTCTTTTCCCGGGGGCATAGGCTCTTTTGTCTCAATGCTGAGGCCGCCATCCTGATGGGTGTGAATAAGCAGATCAGAGTGCGTGCCGCCGCCGCCTTCTTCCACCAACGCTTCAAGCTTCTTCAGCTCTTTTTCGATTTCTGGATTGTCTGTTTCAATAATAGCCATGGAATGCCTTTCAGCCCTTTTCTTAAAAGAAGAATCGTATTAGAGATGCTTATATAACTAGGACCTACCGTCAACCAGAACAAGAGATTTTCTATGAAAAGAAAAGGCAAAAAAGCTAAAAAGCAAAAAAAGGTTCTGGTGACAGTTTCTGCTTTGGCCCTTAGTGCTTCATATGGTGGCGGGGCTTTTGCTCAGCTTCAGATAGCCTGTTCCCAGGGAATAAGGTTTGGCAACCATGCGGCTTGCGCGAACGGCTCGCTGGCGATTAATCCGACCGGGGCAACGTCTTCCAACGGTTGCTTGCTTTCAACGGTAGCGCCACAGCCCGGTCAGTGTGTCCTTTCGACGCTCGGGCCAGGCCCTACGAAGAACGTCAAGGTTGCCTATACCGTCAATTTTATAAATATTACCAACGGCACATCAAATATGAAAATAAATAATTTTCTGATGCGTGCCACCAGTGGGACGGTTTCTGCAGTCAAGGCGACTTTTACACCGGCGCAGGTTTTGGGTACAGTAACAATAAATGTCGGGGCGAATATGAATTATAATGACGGCCAGCCAAAAGGAAATTATATAGGGCAGATATCAATTACAGCCAACTGACTTGAAGGAGCAGATAGAAGAACCAATGAAAACAAAAACCAAAATTTATTACAGGATTATAATTGTTCTTTTCCTCGGCCTGGTTTTCGCCGGGTCCGCCATGGAGGCATGGGCAACTTTTATTTCGCCCAAGCGTGTGATGATTGAAGATCGGCAAAGATCGGCGAAGCTGACCATACATAATGGCAGTGAGAACACAACCGTTTACCGCTTTGAATGGGAGCGCCGTGCGCAAACCCCTGATGGGAAAGAAGTTCTGCTTCTTAAAGAGGGAGAAGACAGTCCGGGTTATCAGCCTGTGGGTGATATGCTGCGGTTTTCGCCGCGTCAGGTTATTTTGAAACCGGGTGAGCATCAGAAAATAAGGTTTCTGGTTAGGCGCCCCGCCGATTTGCCGGAAGGTGAGTATCATTCCCATTTTTTGATCAAAACAGAACCTATGATAGAGGACGTTGCGCAAGAAAAGGCAGACCCTAGTCATACAATAAGCGGCACCTTGCAGATACGCGCAAATGTTTCTATTCCGGTCTTTCTTCGTCAGGGAAAAACCAGTCTTGGTGTCACGTTAAAAGAAGCGTCGCTTGTGAAGAGGGAAGATGGAAATTTCATTCAGCTTGTCTTGGATAATGACAGTACGCGTAGTGTTTACCCCGTGTCCGAGTTGATCTGTGATGGCGCCAAAGCTGTGCCTGTGCGGGTGCTCAAACTCTACGCGGAGGCAAAGGCTCTCAATCGAGAGATTGCTGTTCCTAAAGATTTTGCTTTGGATCAATGCAATGGCTTAAAGCTGCAATTGTCAGGCACTGATGATTTTGAATATAGGCGCAAGCCTATCGCACAGATAGAAGTGCGACGTTAGGGCGATACGCCCTAGTCACCATTAACAAAGTTCGATAAAAGGCCCCTGTAAGCAGGGGCTTTTTTATATACAAAGAAATACGAAATGCAGCGTATCGGAGGATGCTGTGGACAAATCTGTTCACTCAAGCTGAATAACCCTGTGGATAAACGATTCCCCCTCTATCCTTTCCAAAATCTTTCAACTAAGGCGTGTTATGATTCCGGTGGGCTATTCTAACACTAACTACCGTCCTGTTTCATGGGCAAAAATCATTATGGGAACGTTCTGAGGCGCATATTTTGCGCTGCGATCGCTATTGCGGTCTTGGCAAATATTTATGTAGTTTCGGCTTCGGCTGCTGAAGAATCTACGGTACAGGCAGCAACAACGAGCACAAAAGGTATTGTGTACGGTCCTTCGAGTATTGTCGATCCGGTGACTCCTGAAAAAGTCACCGAACCCTTGCGTATGACCATAACGGATGAGCTTGCTGAGGCAGGCGATATATCCGAACCCTTAAGTCGTATCGAACCGGCCGCAGATGAAGCGGGCGGCGTTTTTGCATTTCCTGATGATGGAGAAAGTTACGACCTTATTCTTGCTGTTCGTCGCAAGAACGAGCTTATTTCCACCGAAGTCGTCGGTGTTGAAAGAGGCTTCAATTATTACCTTCCCGTTCTTGGTATGGCGCGGGTTGTTCTTTTTCCTTCACAGGGCGATCTTGCGAATAGCCGGGTCAGCGGCGTGTTCTTCGACCCGCAGAATGATTACAGCATTGACGTCAACCGGGGCATTTTCACAGTTCGGGGTGAAAGTTTTGAGCTTCCTGAAGGAAGCTTTATTGTCAGGGACCTTGGCCAGAATATAGGTGATATTTATGTTACGCCGGAGATTCTTAATCAGATATGGCCGCTTGACCTTGAAATCAATTTTTCTGAACTGACTGTCGATATCAAAACCAAAAAGCTTCTTCCTTATGAGCGGGAAAGAGAGCGTAAAAAGAGGCAGGCGCGCCTGGCGGGACAGGAAGAAGAAAAAGACGGGCCTAAGTTCGAGTTTATTTCCAATACTTACAAACTTCTTGGGCGTCCTCTTTTCAATATATCAGAATCAGTTTCCTGGGATCAGGAAGAAGATCAAATCACCAATAATCTGAATATAACCGGTCGCGGCGATATGCTGGGTGCAAGTGCCGATTACACTATCAACATGACTTCAGACAGGGATGAAGCGCTTGATCTGAATAATTTGCGTTTTCGTCTAACCCGTCAGGATATGGGCGATGGTTCACTGCCTTTTGGTTTAAAATTGCTTCAGGCCGGAGATGTCGACGCTAAACCTTCCCCGCTGATCAGCAAATTTTATTCCGGTCGTGGTGCTTATTTATCGACATCTTCAAGGCCCCGAAACCAGGCTTTTGACGAAATTACCGTAGACGGGACGGCGGAGCCGGGCTGGGAAGTTGAGCTTTATCGCGGGCGCGAATTAATTGATTTCGGTTTTGTCGATGAAACGGGCCAGTACAGATTTGAAAATGTGCCTTTAAATTACGGCAGGAACAATATGCGTGTCGTTCTTTATGGACCGCAGGGACAAATTGAGGAACGGGCCGAGGATTACCGGATCAAGAGAACGCAGCTCAGGCCCGGCCAGACAACCATGGAAGCCAGTATTCTTGATAATGGTGTGCCGTTATTTGATGTCAAAGACAAGAAAACCGATACGGATGTAAACAGCACCAAATATATACGGCTTAACCGCGGTATTAGCCCATGGATGACCGGCTTTGCGACATTTACGCAAACTCCGTCATTTATAGAAGGAGAAGAAAAAAAATACGTAACAGCTGGTGCCGAATTTAATGCTTTGGGTGGGGCCGGGCAGGTCGAGCTCTACAAGGATCTTGATGGCGGTAATATTGTTGATACACGCTTTAGTACCGGTTTTGCCGGGGTCAATACGTCGCTTAGAACATCGTTTTTACAAGATTTTGAAAGTCGAGAGGCCGGGTTTGGCGCCAATGCCAAAACTTTCGAAGGCGAGTTCAGGGCATCGAAAACCTTTAGTTTTGAAGATAGTAGCCTTAGCCTGAGTGCCGATACGCAGCATATCAAGCGAGAAAACGGTAATAAATCAACCCGTACCAGCACATCGCAATCTATGTCCCGGGATCGTTATACGCTCTCAAACACAGTTGGAACAAGTTACACGAACGGTGATCGTACATCGACCGATGGTGCGCTGTCTCTTAATACCGTTTTGTCGCCAAGGTGGAATCTTCGCTCCTCACTGAAGTATGATTTTCATCCGGAGACGGAGGTAGATTCCGCGCGTATTGATTTGCGTTATTCGGATCTTGATAAATTTGGTGCCGGTATTGATATTGATCAGGGCCTCAATGATTCAAATGAAACACATGTTGGATTAAACGCCAGCTATGATTTTTCAACATTCCTGGGCAGCGCCGATCTCGACTGGGACAGTGAAGACGGGCTGGATCTGATCTTGCGGGCCAGCACAACGCTGGGGCCGGACGGGCCAGACGGAAATTACATTCTCACAACTGATTATCAGGGGCATAGCACGGCTCTTAAGGTCCGGCTTTTCCATGATAAGGATTCAGATGGAGACTTTGGGGGAGACGACGAACCCGTCGAAGGCGGCAAGGTTTTCGTCAATAATTTCCGTACCAAACCATCCGATAGCGAAGGTTATATAGAGCTTCTTGGCGCCGGGCCGCCGGGGCTTGTTGATATTAAAGTTGATCAGGAATCGTTGCCCAATCCATTCCTGGTGCCGATTAAGGACGGCTATAGCACGATCCTTCGCCCGCGCACCAAACCTTACATCGAATTCGCTCTCATCGAGAGTGGAAGTATCGACGGTACCGTCCGTTTTGCGGATGGTCGTCCGATACCTGGATTAATCATCCAGCTTCTAAGTCATGACGGCGTTGTCCTCCAAGAGGCCCCAACGCTGTCTGATGGTTTCTATGTTTTCGAATTTGTGAAGCCCGGAACTTACACAGTGCAAGTTTCGCCTTCTCACGAGATTAACGTTCCGCCGATGACCGTATCGGTAACTTCCGAAGAGATCTTCGCCTATGGCGTGGATCTTATCCTGTTGGAGCAGGCTGCGGAAGTTTCGGCTGCCGACGAGGCAGACGGAGAAAGTGGTAGAGTAGCCCAACTACACCACGCTCCGGTAGCTGATGGAACGTTACAGCCTGCTCCATACTCTTCTGACGGCGGATTCCAAGCCGTTGTCAGATCGGTCAGGATCGGGGAGCATCCTTACAAGGTTCGCCTTGTAATGGATCTCTCCGGTCCGACCGACTATAAGATCAGTTCCGAGAATGGAGGGGAGGTTATCAACATTGATCTACCAAGTACAGCCTGGGATGCGGAAAGATATCATGATCTCAGCAAACACCCGATATTCAGCGACTGTGAGGTGCAGGGCCTTGATGGTGGCAGCGGTACGCGGCTAAGGCTCACCGCCCGTTCACCGGTAGAAATTTTCTATAACGCTACCTTGCCGCCGGCGGATGGCCGCCCCAATAGGATTTATGTCGATTTCCTGAAAAGAGGCGCGCCGCAATAGTAAAGCTATCCCCACGGATTAAAGGTATGCAGGGGTCTAATCATTGACGTTTTGCCATATCTGCCCGTAGGCTTTAGGGGCGTCTTTAAAGATTTTCATTTCGGGTTCCTGACCATTGCCACGTTTAATAAAAAATAAAAAACCATTGGTTTCTCTGCTTGTGCTTTGTGCGCTGGCACCGGGGTTGGTGGCGTGTAATTCGCCGATCTGGGATGTTGATCCACTCGCGTTTATGAGCAGCGATCCCAACAAGAAAAGGTTGGAAGCGGAAGAAAAGAAAAAGCAGGCCGCAATTGCCGCGATGATGCCGCCTGATATGTTTTCAAATATTGAGCCGATTGAAATGCGCAGCGGTGGTTCGCTTGGTAGTCTCGGGTTGAATTTTGAGACTTATTTCGCCGGCGATCTCAAAGACGATGGTGATCGGATCAGGCGTTTGGAACGTGCTGTGGTTGCCATGCACAAGGATCTAAAAATTATGGCGCCGAAGTTGCAAAAACTGGCCGATGTTGAAGTGGCTATGAAACAGAATGTACAAAAGAGCGTTTTGCAACCGCCGCAACCTTTGTTGGTTGGGGAGCAGGGACCAATGGTTGCGGCGCCAGTAGTGACGGGGCCGTCACAGTCATTGCCGCCGGCCTCTGCATCAACTGGCAAACCGGTTGATCCTGGCGCACGGCCAATGGCAGCGCCAGCAGATGGATCGTCTGTGGTCAGTGGCATTCGCACCGGTGAGCATCCGGGCATGGTCCGCATTGTTTTTGATGTCACCAGCAAGAACACAAAGTACACGGCTGATCTTGATAATGAAGAAAATATTTTGGTGATTGAGTTGCCAAACGCGCGTTGGAAAACACCAACGGACTTTGAAAATTTCCGGTCCATGCCGGTGCTGAAATCCTACAAGGTCGATACGTTCAATAATGGTGCGGGTAATATCTTTGTGCTGCAGCTGAAGAAATCGACAGAGATTATCAAGCAGGGTAAATACCCGGCGCTCTCTGGTGGTGGTGAGCGGATCGTTATTGATTTGAAAAAGTAATCTTATCTTCCACCAAAATATTATGCAGAAAGTTATAGCAGTTTGCGATGGCCAGATCCGTCGTGGTCTCGTTACTGGTATGATAAGCATGTGTTGGTATCTGGACGGTTGCACCGTTCCACCGCCCTTCCGATCCCTGTACCAGGCGTCCCAGCTCAGTTGAACCAAATTGATCGACATCTCTGCCTTGCTCTATCATATATTCATCTTTGACTTGAAAGGGGAGGCCGAGTTCTTCGCATCTGTTTTTCAATTTTGAAACCAGCACCGGATTGAATATTTCGCTTTTATCGCGGTTGCGGAAGATGACCATGGCCTTTTCTATGGGCTCAGAATTGACGTTATACGGGCTGGTGTCGAGCACGATCAAGTCTTTGGATTCGATATCATGCGTTTCTAGATAATTCATAATATGAATCCAGCTTTTGCCGATCTCTTCTTCAGTGGTGAGCAAAGCGGTGCCTTCAAAGCCATTGGCAAAAAGCGCATGGACGACACCCAGTGACAAAGCGTTGTCAATCTGGCCTTTCAGATGGCCGTTTTCCTTGCGGGCGCTTCGTTCGTAAGCCAGCGGAACATCGGCAGCGACATGCGGCATTGAGTGAACGCGAAAGATAGAATCGCCGTTTTCCATACTGGTCCGGCAAGCTTGTATTTCTCCTTGTCCAAGGTTTTGGCCGGTTTCGGGGTCATAGGCATAAACGATTTCTTCGACAAAGCGTTCGCTGATTTTCTCAAGCGTTGCATAAGAGGAGCGGTTGTTTTCACCGTATTTGATTTCCTTGATGTATTGCGCCGCATAAGCGTATTCGCCGTTGCCGAGGCTGATGAGGCCGTGACGGTCGACATGGGCGCAGATAATGGCGGAGGAAGGGTTTTTACCGGCAACACTTAAAACGCCGTCAATGTTGAAAACACTGAGACCCATTTTTTTAAAATCTTCCTGGAGGTAATTCAGAAAAACCTGCTCAAAACCCACCACAGCCGGGATAGAGAGGTATTCGATTGTTTTTTCAATTATACTATCGGCAGTCATCTTATTTATTCATAGCAAAATCAGTCGATCAAATCACCATGTAAGCGGTATTTTTATAACCTTACCCCCGTCCGCGATAAGGCGGGACGTCTTGTTCAGGAATCCAGACATCCTCGGGTTGCTTTCCGGTCTGGTAGAACACATCAATCGGCATGCCGCCGCGTGGATACCAGTAACCACCAATGCGCAGCCATTGCGGCTCAATTTCCTTGACGATTCTGTTGGCTATGGAGAGCGCGCAATCTTCGTGAAAGGCGCCGTGATTGCGGAACGATCCGAGGAAGAGCTTGAGAGATTTGCTTTCGACCAGCCAGTTGCCCGGCACGTAATCAATCATCAGATGAGCAAAATCTGGTGCGCCGGTGATCGGGCAGAGTGAAGTGAATTCCGGCGTGGTAAAGCGGACATTATACTGCATGTCCTTTTGTGGATTGGGTGCGCGCTCGAGGGTAGCCTCGTCGGGGTTAGTCGGCAGGGCGGTTTTGCCACCGAGTTGGGTTAAGTCTTTGTATATATTTTCTTTGGTCATTATACGCCCCTTTCATTTCCCCAGAGCATGACATGAAGCTGCGGTAGCACGCTGGCTTCAAACCATTGGTCACTGTTTACTTTTTCTATGAGCCAGTTCATGCGTTCGTTCAACGCATTTTTGTCAATATTTTGTGGTGGCGTTGTGTGATTGCCAGGCTGTAGGTAAATTGGAAGGTGCGAATATTTTTCAGCGGTATCTTTTGCGTAGGCATAATCATTCTCGTCAAAGATGATAATCTTCAGTGATATTTCTGGTCCTTTGCCTGCTGCTTTTAAACAATCATCAAAGGCATTCCAGTCGGTTTTCATACCGCTCGAGGGTGGCTTGGGCGAAAGCGTCAGAATATCAAGGTTGGAGAACCAGTCCTGCGCGATGCTCCCTTGCGTTTCCAGTGCGAAGCGGTAGCCATGTTCTTTACCTAATGTGATCAGTGGGCCTAATGGTTGGATAGCGGGATTTCCGCCGGACAATGTGACCATCAGAGGTTTTTTTGCAAGCGCCTGCACGCGTGCAAAAATATCTTCAGCGCTCATGGCTTGCCATTGATGGCGGTATTCGCTGTCGACCGCATATAAGGTGTCGCACCATGTGCAGCGGTAATCACAGCCGCCGGTGCGGACAAAAACGGTGGGCTGGCCAATCACAGCGCCTTCGCCCTGTATGGTCGGACCAAAAATTTCACTGATGCGGATGTTTTTTTCGCTCATGCTCGATACTCCGCCGTACTTTTGGGAGTTTCTCTAACGCGCACGGCTGTGACTTCCGCCCATTGTACTTTGCACCAGTCATAAAAATGCCGCGCCAGTTGTTCGGCCGTCACATTATTATCGCCCAGAACCTCATTGAGGTGCCGGTGATCAAATTTTTCATCGATATAAATTTTGAGCGCATCAAGCTCGCGGTAATCACGGACAAAACCAACATCGCTAAGTGTTTCTGATTGTAACTCTACTTCCACGACATAGTTGTGGCCGTGCAGACGCGCGCATGGGTGATCATCCGGCAATTGAAACAGCTGATGTGACGCAGAAAAATGATATTCTTTGGAAATTGTGTACATTACGCGGCCTCCGCTTTTTTAACGGCGCTTTGCCAGTAATCAGGATCATCATATTTTGTGGGATCATTAACGCCAGCCAGGTGAAAGGCTTCACGGCGTTCAACACAAGTGCCGCAGCGCCCGCAATGCTGTTCTCCGCCTTTATAGCAGGACCATGTCTCGATAAGTGGCACATCCAGCCGCGTGCCTTCGGCGGCGATATCGGCTTTGGTCAGGTTTAAATATGGCGTGTAGAGTTTTATTTCGGACAGCCCGTCCAGCGCCTGATTTTGCATGGTTTCGAAAGATTCAACAAAAGAAGGGCGACAATCGGGATATATAAAGTGATCGCCGCCATGAAAGGCTGCGGCAACAGCTTCGGCTTTTTGCGCGCTGGTAATCCCGTAGGCAATCGAGAGCATAATCGCGTTGCGGTTGGGTACAACGGTAAGCTTCATGCTCTCTTCGGCGTAATGGCCGTCCGGCACGTCAATATCATCAGTGAGAGCTGAACCGCTCAGTGCCGCGCCGACATCGGAGATATTAATAATGGAATGAGGAACGCCGAGACGCTTTGCACACAAGGCCGCAAATTCCAGTTCCTTTTTATGGCGCTGGCCGTAATCAAAAGAGATTAATCCTGTGAGTTGCTGCTCTTTGGCCACTTTATGGGCTAAAATGACGGAATCCAGTCCGCCGGAGCATATAACAATTGTTTTCACTTCTTAACGTCCTTGTTTTCGTTCGTACCGGGTAGGTCCGCGACCGGTTGCCTGCGCACATGCAGACAGGGAGGTATTTAGCAGCTTTTATGGAGAAAGGGAAGGGATTCAAATTTGGGTGCGAAAACAAAAGTTTGACAGAATCTACAAAACCTGCCATAACCTCCGCTGCGTTTAGTAGACGCTGAGAACTTACAGAAAAAGTATCCAATATGAATAAGGATACGTGAAATCAAAAAATCACTCCTTTTTCCACAAAGTTCACTTTTATAAGTTAACGGCCCTTTGAGGCTTCATCCCGCGCGTTGTGCGCGGGAGAGTGCTTTGTTGGAACATAAATTAAGAAAGAAAATAACATGAAAACTTTTGAAGGCTTCGGCCTGTCGCAAGAGCTGAATAAATCATTGTCCAAGATGGACCACAAAGTCCCGACACCAATCCAGGCAAAAGCTATTCCATTGGCGTTGCAGGGACGCGATGTTCTGGGTAGCGCTCAGACGGGAACCGGTAAAACGGCTGCGTTTTCTATTCCGTTGGTTGAATCATTGTTGCGTAATCCGCGCGGTACCGCGCTTGTCCTGACACCAACACGTGAACTTGCCAAGCAGGTTCTGGATGTGATCCATCAATTGGTTGGCTATAAAAGCCCGATCAAAACCGCCTTTATTATCGGCGGCGAGTCGATGGGCAAACAACTTTCACAGCTGCGCGCGCAGCCTCGCATTATTGTTGGCACACCAGGAAGAATTAACGATCATCTGGAGCGTGGTACTTTGAAGCTGCATGATGCAGGGTTTTTGGTTTTGGATGAAACTGACCGCATGCTGGACATGGGCTTTGGCGTGCAGATTGATAAAATTTTGAGGTTCATGCCGAAAAAACGCCAGACACTCATGTTTTCGGCGACCATGCCGGATGCCATTATAAAGCTCTCAAGCAAATATCTGACCAATCCTGAGCGCGTTTCGATGGGTGCAACCAATGTTGTAGCGCTGAATATCAAGCAGGACGTTATTCGCATTGAGCAGGATAAAAAATATAAAGAGCTTGTGTTGCAGCTTCATGATCGGAGTGGTTCGGTTATTATCTTTATCAAAACCAAGCATGGCGCAGAAAGAATGGCCAAAAATTTGCGCCGCGATGGATTTGAATCCGATGCACTGCATGGTGATTTAAGACAAAACAAACGCAATACTGTGATGAATAATTTTCGCCGCAAAAAATTTAGAATATTGGTTGCGACTGATATTGCTGCGCGTGGTCTTGATGTGCCGCATATCGAACACGTGGTTAACTATGATTTGCCTCAGGTGGCCGAAGATTACATTCACCGTATGGGCAGAACGGCGAGAGCCGGAGCGCAGGGCTCTGCTTTGAGCTTTGTCTCTTCGCAAGAGGGCCGCAAATGGAGTGCAATTGAGCAATTGCTTGATCCATCCAAAAAGGCACAAGCTCCGCAAGGCGCGCGCCGCGTACCGGGCGCATATGGCAAGAAAAAGCCTTTTTCAGGCAAGCCAGGCGGAAAATCCGGTGGGTATGCGGGCCAAAGAAAGCAACGTTCACATAGGCGTTCTGAAGGTGGAAGTTCTGAAGGCCAAGGCCGCGCTGAAGGACGCCCTGAGGCTGGTAAAGCCCGCGGTCAGGAGAACCGTAAGGCGAATGGTCAGGGAGATAGACAGGAAAGCCGTAATGAAAACGGTCAAAAGGATGGTCAGAAGAGAGGCCAGAACAACGGTAAGAGTCAGCAGAATGGCGAAAAAAGACATCGTCAGGATGGTAATGGACAAAAGCCCGCATCACGCTATATCACAGCCAAGCCACACGCAAAAAAGCATAGAGGCAAGAAACCTAGCAGGGCGGCGTAGGCCGGTCGGCTTTTACTTCTATCGTGAGGCGAAGACTTTCTTAAGGATATCAGTCGTGCGTTTGGCGGGATTTGTGCGGATGGCCGCCTCTTCCTGTCCGACGTAGTAAAAGATGCCGTCCATGGCTTTGTTCACGACATAGTCATTCAAATTTGCTTTTACATCCGGCATGAAAGGGATTGCCTGGTACTGACCCATGGTGCGGTCGTAAGCCTTTATGGCGCCGGCATCAGTAAGCGCTTTGCTGACCAGTGGCTGCATTTCTTTTCCCAGGCCGGGCCCCATGGTTTTTCTTAGATATTGTGTGGCGGCATCCTGTGGTCCTGTCAGAATATTTTTAGCATCGTCTATGCTCATCTCGCTGATGGCTGTGATGAACAATTCTTTGGCTTTGGGGGTTGCTGCTTCGGCGGCGCGGTTGAGGCGCAGTTCAAGATCATCGGTTAGTGAGCTCATACCTATTGTTGATAGGGCAGAATCTACGCGGGCCAAGGTTCCGGGCAGCGGAATGTGAATTTTAGGGTCGAGATTAAATCCATCTTGTGTGCCAAGATTTCCAACAACCCGTTCGGTGCCAACGCGCAGGGCATCTCTTAACCCCAGACCAATTTCACCATTGGTAAGATTAGATGTCGCAGAATTTCTATTGCTGAGTGTGCGCGTGACCTGGCTGCCCGTGTCGGAGTTCATGACCTCCTGCGCTCTTTTCCACCAGTCCTGCGCAACGGCAGCATTCGAAATAACCAGTGTGCAGGATAGCAAGGCCGTCAGAATTAATAATCTCATGTTGTTTTCCCCTAGGGTAGTTGTTTGCCTGCGCTATGCGTAGCACAGCCCGATTGATGTTGTCACGTTTGGTTGTGATTACTATGAAAATTATAGGGCCTTGCTCTTAGGCCCTTCAGCCTATAGGTTTGGCGGCATGAAAAAGGGCAGAAAAATTCTGATCAGTGGGGCGGGGATTGCCGGTTTAACCACCGCCATTCGTCTGGCCAAAGCTGGCTTTAAACCTGTTGTTGTTGAAAAATCGGAAGCAACGCGGGTCGGCGGGTTTTTGGTAGCGCTTTCACATCAGGCGTATATCTTTGCTGAGGAGATGGGGCTGGTTTCTGACTTAAAGCCCTATGATATGCGTATTCGATCTTCCAGCTATCATGATCGCACGGGGCGGAACCTGCTGGACCTAAATTATTCCAAAATGTTTGATGGCCTCAGTATTATTCAGATCATGCGCGATGATCTGGCGCAGGTTCTTTATGAACATGCAAAATCCGTTGCCGATATTCGTTTTGGCGATCAGATCACGGCGATTGATGATAGCGGACCAGCGGCGAAGGTTACGTTTGCGTCCGGCGCTGAGGAAGAATTTGATGTGGTGATTGGTACGGACGGTCTGCATTCCGCGGTGCGTAAGCTGGTTTTTGATGAAAGCGAATATGGACGCGATTATCTCGATCTTCATGTCGCGGCGTTTCGTTTGCCCAATGCAATTAATATTGAGAGTAAATTTGCGACCCATATGGAGCGCGATCGCTATATGGCGGTGTTTAATACGTTGCAGGATGATATCGGCGCGGTGTTTGTCTGGGCGAATAAAGATCGTCATTTGCCGCCGCCTGGTCAACGCCGCGATCATTTGTTAAAAGCTTACGAGGGAACGAGCGCGACAACGGCGAAGGTGCTTGAGCATTGCCCGAAAGACGAGCCATTTTATATGGATGTTCTGAGCCAGGTTGATATGCCAGTCTGGCATAAGGGGCGTTCTGTTTTGGTTGGAGATGCGGCGCATTGTCTGACGCTTTTTTCCGGGCGCGGCGCGGCGGCGGCTTTTGCCGGGGCGTGTCGATTGTGTAACGTACTGATCGAGCATGATGAGGTGGGAACGGCCTTCAGGGCTTATGAGACGGAGATGCGGCCGATCATTGAGGATATTATGCCGGCGACGCGCAGTGCCGTAAAATGGTATGTGCCGATGAGCGCCAAAAACCATATGATCCGTGATGGGCTGATGCGGTTCGTGCCGAACATTGTGTTTCGAAATTACTTTAAAATGAAATATTCAAAGGTCTGATGGCAACGTCGATTACATTTACATTGGATCTGGAAGATCATCGCCCCGATGAGAGTGTTCCGGAGCGCTATTCGGTTGTTACCGAAAAAATTCTGGAGTTTTTGAATGAGCGGGCGATAAAGGCCACGGTGTTTACGGTTGGTACTTTGGCCGAAAAAAATCCGCAGCTTATACGACGTATCCATGACGCAGGGCATGAAATTGCCCATCACTCCTATGATCATACGCCGCTGACCAAGCAGGATAGCGGGCAGTTTCGGGACCATACGAAGCGGGCCAAGGATATATTAGAAGATATTACCGGTGAAAAGATTGTAGGATATCGCGCGCCTATTTTTTCTTTGACCCGCGACACGCTTTGGGCCGTTGATATTTTAAAAGAGCTGGGGCTTGAGTATTCCTCCAGTGTTCTTCCGGCGCCCAATCCGCTTCATGGGTTTCCTGGCGCGCCGTCTTCGCCGTTTCGATGGTCAAATGGTTTGATTGAAATCCCAGCGCCTATCGGGAAAGTTGGGCCGTTTTTAATGCCCTATCTTGGTGGGTTTTATTTTCGTTATTTGCCTTTTGGTGTGATTGAAAATAAGGCCAAAAAGGCCGGTGATAGCGTGATTCTATGGACCTATTGCCATCCTTATGATTTCGATCCTGAAGAGAAAAACTGGCGGATTAAGGGCGCTTCCGCCCCAGTCAGTTTATTGCTCTGGATGAACAGAAAGAACACTTTTAACAAGCTTGAGAGGCTTGCAGAAAGTTTTGAATTTTCTGTGCCGTTTAAGGATCAGAATTTTGATAGCATTACAAATGTTGTCGATCCGTCTACATTATAACCGGATACAAAAGTGGCCCCAACCTGTTTGCGATTGGTAGCGGCAGTAATTTCCACGCATCAGTCAGCAATTTATTGCGTTGACTATCCGGGTCCATATCGGGCAGCTCCTGTGCTTTCACTAGATGATATTGATAGGCCAGTTTTTGTGGCTCAAACCCGAAGTTCTTTTTAAAAGAAAAAGCGCCGCTTCCTTCCATTGAACGGCCGAAATCGAAAATTCTAAATCCTTCTTCTGCCGCTCTCTCCATGACTTTCCAGTACATGTAGGGGTAGGCGCTAAAATGCCGCGCATCGGGCAGGCCGCCGCCGTAATAGGGTAAAATCTGGTCCTTGTATTTGAAGCTGAGAACGCTGGTGAGCGCTGTTCCCTGATGTCCGATGGTTGTAATTTCGCAAGCATCGCCGAAAACATTAATGAGAGTTTCAATGTAATTCTTCGAAAAAACGGGTGTGCCAAGGTTGCGTACACTTTCTGCATAAACTTTATAAAAAATATCAACATCCTGACTAAAGCTTGTTTGCAGGTTAATTTCGATGCCCTTGCGCACTTCGGCGCGTTGTTTGCGTGGGATCGCTTTCAGGTTTTCCTCATTGTTTTTCGACAGAGTGCGGCGGAAGGTATAAAACCTGTCGCTGACCGGCCAGTCATGATGGCCTTTTGTTTGGCCGCGTAGCTCTAGGTATTGGACGCCTAGTGCTTGTGCCTTTTTTGCCGCGGCCGCCTCCAATTCCTGCGCCTGCCCTAGCGCACCGCCATAAACACAAAGTGGGGTGGAGATAAGAGCGGGGCCGAATATGGGGCGCTTCACAAGCGCTAGCGGTAAAACGCCGGTAATAACCCCATCCTCTTCAGCGTAGATATAATAAGTCTTGCAACCAAAGGCCAGTTCAATCACATCCTTCCATTCGGCCAGGTGAAAAAATGTGCCTTGCGGGTTGGCGTGAACAAATTCATTCCACGCCTGTTTTTTGTTGTCTTTCAGTACAAAAATTTTCATGGTTTTTTCAACACTATAAAAAGAGAGGCGCCGATGGTTTTTGCAGTGAAGCCATCTGCACAAATCATATCGCGTTTTAGAAACGGCAGGGTAACGGCCTTTTGTTTCACTTTCAACCCGGCAGTTTCTGCAAAGCTCTGTACTTCTTGCATCGGGTGTTCATATTGCGGGAAAGGCGGCTGGCCGGTAAAGCGGTCCATAAAGGTGAACACGGCATGGGACGTTTTGTGGATCATGGAACGCGCATGACGCCAGAGGATAATGAGTTGGCCGCCGGACTTTAGGACGCGCGCGCTTTCTTCGATAAATTTCTGCGTTTGTGCGGGTGGTTGCTGGTTTAAAAACTGGCAATTGACGATTTGACCGATGGTATTATCCGCCAGCGGCATATTAAAAGCATCTCCGCGCAGGATGGCAATGCTATTTTGTGTTGCTGCTTTGCAGGCATCTTCGTTGAAATCAAGGCCGTAGACTTTATGGCCGTCTTTTAACAATGGTTCCAACATGAGGCCAGAGCCACAGGCGACATCAAGGAACGGGCCGTTATTTTTATCCAGCGCCGCGAGCAAAATGCGTTGTTCCCGTGCAAAAAAACTGCTCAACCGATAGCCATTGGCTTGCGGGTTTGCTTCGCCGTGGCGATCGCGCAAAAATTTATAACGTGCATCTACATCCGTATCAGCTCTCATTGGGGCCTTCCTTTAATCGTAATCCGCCCATGACCATCCCCCAGAATATAAACGGAAAGAGCAGAATTACAAAACGGATCATCAAACTGGCCCCGGCGGCAACCGAGGCTGTGAGGCTCATACCCACCAGAAGCAAGGCCAGCCCTGCTTCTCCGACGCCAATACCGCCAATGGTTTGGAGGGGGATAATGGCCAAAAAATTATAGGCGCTGGCAACGATAATATTTTCAAAAAATGATAGCCCGAGATGCAACGCCATAAACAAAAAGACGAGCGCTGCCAGATTGCTGACCCATTTGCCGATGGTAAGGATTAAAGCCATCGGAATATCGCGGCGGTTGAGATTGTGACGGCTATAGAGGCGGGCTTGTAGAATAAGACGCATAATTTTTTTTGTTATGCCAGCATGCCCTATATTCATTTTCTTAAAAAAGAGCGCGGAGATTGTCAAAAACATATCCAGGCGAACCAAAACAAAAAGAGAAAATCCGATCAAAAGGACAGCGGCAATGCCCATGATTTCTTTGTCCATAAAATCACCAAGGCCGAGCAAGGCGATCAGAAAAAATGTGCCGAGGACGATGACATCATATAGGCGTTGCGCCACGATACTCATAGCGGCGGCGCCGTATTTTTGGCCCAAATAGCGCTCGAAAACCACGATGGCCACCACTTCACCAAGGCGGGCGGGCAGAACAACCAGTAGAAGAACATACCAGGCATTGGCTTTTAACGCTGATCCAACGCAGGGTTTCTTGCCCGCAAACAGCCAGATGCGCAGCGCCGTCATGATGCCTTCGAGAAGTAAAAACAGGAACGCAACGGCCAGCATAGACCAGGATAAATTCGCAAGCATGATGCGTGCCTGCGCTATATCGACTTGCATGATAACAAGCGTGAGTAGTGCTATGCTGATCAGAGAAGCAGTGATCCATAAAACTGGTTTGTTAAGTGCGGATTTTTGTAACAAGTTTCTGACCATAAATATTGATGAGGTGCGCCATGCTTAAAGCATAAAGCATGACAAGGGGAAGATTATAGCGTGGAATGCTGACCGATAGCCCGGCATGAAACGCCACCATATAAAAAAGCGGCAGGCTCATTACAAGGATAGTATAGTCCTTTCGTCGCGATGTTTGTATGAGCAAAACAATAAAGGTAATAAAGCCGATCAGCCCCCAATATTTGGCAATAAAAGTCCCGCGCAGCGCCAGGGGCACGCTCACCGCAATATGTTTGAGAGTTAGAATCTCTTCGCGGATTAAATGGCCGAGTATTTTGTCATGGCCGCCCAGTTCATCTGTCAATTCTGTGATGTGGGAGGCGTAGCCCTGCATATAATATGATCCTTCGTTCCATCCAAGTTTGTCGTGCAAATCTTTAGAGAAAAGTTTCTTTGCCAAAGAGTCACCAAAGTCAGGTAGAAAGTAAATCATGGAAACGCCAACTTCTGGCCAGCTCATCTGGTTATAATTAACGCGCTGGACCAAAATGGCTTCGGCGTAACCACCTGATGTGAGGGTAAAGGAGTTAAAATGGGTTTTGTTGCGTATGGCCCAGGGAGAAATAGCGGCGGTAAAGGCGATGATTAAAATGCCCAAATTTAGCCATGATGTTTTTGTGCGGTTCATTATCGCGATGACTGCAAAAAATGCAGCAAAGCCGTAGAACAAGTAAAGATAGGATGGGCGCGTTAACGTGAGGACCGCAAGCATGAGTGCTATGGCGCCAATCCAGCGCAGGCGTCGGTCCTGGTAAAAGATCTGGCATAACAGTAAAAGCCCGCAGAACGCCGCCAGGATAAGAATTTCTGTCATAAAAGCATGGGAAAATTCGCTAAAAATCCCAGAGCCGAGCGCCAGAGCAGCGGCCAGCCATCCCGTCAGACGGCTATGGCTGAAACGCTTCGCGGTCAAATAAATTAAAAACAAACTGAGCAGCGCTAATCCTGTTTGCAGCATAAAAAAGTTTTCAAAATTTTCTTCACAGCCGCTACCACCATTTGTTTCTATTGCACAAATCATGCTTTCAGCAAACGCAGGGTCAAGCATCATAACGCCGGTTATTAACGCTGGGTAAAATGGTGCGTTGGCATTGCCGGGTTGCGGTGCGGCGTTTGTATCCTTGTTGCTCAATCCGAAAACGTTATGTTTGTGTAGGGAAACGGCATAGCTGATATAGCGCAGATCGTCGCCCTGCCAGGCATATGACTGCTGGGTGTTTGGTTTGACAATCCATAAGGCAGCCGCAAAAATGATAAAAAATATAGGCAGTTCAAATTTGTAGAATTTATCCATGTTAACTTGCGGGTCTTACAAGTAGATGGAGCGGCGTTTTCGGCTGGTTTTGAATGTCAAAATGCAGCGCTGATAAGGTCAGTTGAAATCCGACGATAAAAGGAAGCGCGGCCAACATGACGGTGCCTGCCGAAGCTTCGCTTTGGTTTTCGACGCTTTCTGCCCATTGTCCCAAACCGAATATGGTGGAGAATAAAATCAAAGCCGGGCCCAAAATCCATTCGATAGAGGCAACCTGAAAATCCCTGACGAAATAGCTGTAGACAATGCGTTTGAAGAAATTACGAATGTGGTTGCCGGCAAAGGAATATACCGCGTGCGATATACTCAAATTGCTTTCTTCCTCGCCGTAAAAGGCCTGTTGCGGGATGTCTCTGACCACAGCGCGCAGCGTTCCCAAACGAAACAGCATGTCTGATTCAAAGAAATAACCTTTGTTGATTTTATCCAGCGGCATGAGTTTTAGAACGTCAGCATGAATGGCGGTATAGCCGTTTGTTGGATCAAAAACCCGCCAATAGCCGGTCGAAAATTTATTGAGAAACGACAGCCCTGCATTGCCGAAGATTCTGGTCTTGGGCATGGTTTCTAAAAATTCAGGATTGTAAAAACGGTTGCCTTTGGTGTAGTCCGCATGTCCTTGCATTATGGGGCCAATATAAAGGGGTATGATGGCGGGGTCCATTTGTCCGTCGGAATCAATTTTGACTATGATATCAGCATTGTCTTCAAGGGCTTTTTTGTAGCCCGTGACCATCGCACCGCCGACGCCCTGGTTTTTTTCATGGGTGAGGACCTGGACGCGTTTGTCTTTGCAGTTCTCCTGAATATGTTCGCCGGTTTTGTCAGGGCAGGCATCATCGACACAATAGATTGTGTTAACCGCATCAGGCACAGCGCTCAGAACATCAAGAACCTGATCGCGTGATTTATAGCATGGAATAACAACCGCAATTTTGGCCATAAATAATCCTCTGTTTTCAGATGGAAAGCCTAAAATGCCCAAAGAAAGGATGAGATGCAACAGACATAATATTAATTATGTATTGCAGAGCTTTAACTTCTCCTCCCGGCTGAGGCGCTTAATGGTTATTTCACGCTTTGAGGCGGTGCTGCGGTCATCATAATCTTCCTTATATATGAGTGTAAACGGCCCGCGCCCTTTGGTGTATTTCGCGCCTTTGCCGTCTTCATGGGCTTTGAGGCGGGCTTCGATATCATTGGTGATGCCGGTATAAAGGCTCTTATCGGCGCATTCCAGAATGTAAACTATCCAGCCCATTTTCAACCTATACCTGTGCAATATTGCTAACATATGGTACAACGCGCTTCTTTTAGGGAAAAGCACAAAAGGTTAACCAGCTATGCCGCCGCCACTTTTATTGTCCGTCAAAGATGCCATGATCCGCTATAGCGAAGTACCAGTCTTTGAAAATTTGGCTTTTAATATCCATGCCGGCAGCCGTATTGCGCTGGTCGGCAAGAATGGGGCGGGCAAATCGACACTGATGAACATTATTACCGGTGTACAGGAACTGGATGAAGGTGAACGCTGGGAAGAGCTTGGTGTTACGACGGGTTATCTCAGGCAGGATATCACGCCGCAGGAAGGTCAGAGCGTTTTTGATTATATTTTCAGCGAGATTAAGGACGAAGAGCGTGACTTGCATATATATAAGGTCGATATGATTGCCGAAGCACTTCATCTTGATCCACAGGCACAGATGACAATTCTTTCTGGTGGGCAGCTGCGCCGCGCTGGGTTGGCGCGGGTGCTGGTTGAAGAGCCGGATATCTTGTTGCTGGATGAGCCGACAAACCATCTTGATCTGGAGGCGATTGAATGGCTGGAAGGGTATTTGAAGTCCTATCGCGGGACGTTGCTTTGTATTTCGCACGACCGTACGTTTTTGGCCAATGTCACCACACAGGTGTTCTGGCTGGATCGCGGGGGTTTGAAAGTTAGCCCGCGCGGGTTTAAGTATTTTGATGAATGGTCGACGATGCTGCTGGAGCAGGAAGAGCGCGAGCTGAAAAACCGCAAGCAAATCGTCGGGCAGGAGGTCGAATGGGCCAGTCGCGGGGTGAAGGCGCGCCGCAAACGTAATGTACGCCGCGTCGAGCAGATGCGTGAAATGCGCGATAAATTGAAAGCCGATGAATCGTCTCATCGTCGTGCGACCGCCAAAATCGAGCTTCAGCCCCTTAAAAATATTGAGGCCAGTTCAAAAATCGTTGCTGAATTTTATAACGTTTATAAAACATTTCCTTCTTCTCCCCCCTCCCTTGAGGGAGGGGGTAAGGGGGAGGGTGTACGGGATATGCCTAAAGCGGATTCTCTACACCCCCACCCTAACCCTCCCCCTCAAGGGGGAGGGGATGATATGGTTATTCTTGATAAATTTTCAATGCGTATTCAGCGCGGTGATCGTATTGGTGTTTTGGGAAAGAACGGTTCGGGAAAAACAACATTTTTGAAAATGCTTATCGGTGAGATGGAGCCTGATCAGGGCCGGGTAAAAACCCGCAAAGAGCTGGAGTTTTCTTACTTTGACCAGAAGCGCCGCGATCTTGACCCTACAGACAGTCTTAAGAAAACGTTGTCTTCTTCCGGCGGTGATTATATCGATGTGATGGGCAAGCAGCGCCATGTTTGCGGCTATTTAAAAGACTTTCTGTTCGATCCGGCGCGGGCGCAAGACAAGGTTTCGCAGCTCTCGGGCGGCGAGAAAAACCGTTTGATGCTGGCCAAAATCCTGGCCAATCCAAAAACCTGTCTGATCTTGGATGAACCAACCAATGATTTGGATATGGATACGCTTGATATGCTCGAGGAAATTCTTTCACAATATAAGGGTACGCTTCTGGTTGTGTCCCATGATCGGGATTTTCTGGATCAAACCGTGACAAAAATTTTGGCCTTTGAAGGTGATGGAAAGGTCGATAGCTGCGTCGGCGGTTATAGTGATTATCTGGAGAAGAAAACCGAAGAACTTCAAAAAAAGTCGTCAAAAGACCAAAAGAAAAAAGAATCTAAACCAATTGCAAAAGAAGAGAAAAAAGTTTCTCAAAAACTGACATATAAGCTGGAGCGGGAACTTTCGCAGCTACCGCAGAAAATTGAAAATCTTGAGGCAGAAGTGACGGCATTTTTAGAAAAGCTTGCAGATAGCGATTTTTATAGCCGCGATCCCGATGGTTTTCATGACGCCACCAAAGCGCTGGCTGAATCACAAGTCAAACTAGAGCGCTATGAAGCGCGCTGGCTGGAGCTGGAAGAAATGAAAATGGCATCGCCTGACTGAATACGATTGTAGACACGCAAGAGGAGTGTTCATGATATGAATCATATTCATCGTAGAGCGGTTGTAGTAACCTCAGAGCCACTCTTGATAGAGAATTTATACTCAATATAGACCTTCTATTTTTTATAGGATCACAATAGTTATATCTGCGTAGAATAAAATAGTCTTTTTGCTTTGCCTTGTGATGTAGAGAATACTTATACTTTAGGCATATATTTGTTCTGCGTGTTCTAAGGCTCTGAGTTTTCCATTTTATTTCGGGTAAAGAATGTTGAAATGAAAAGAAAAGCGTTGATCGTTGAAGATGATCCGGCCATGAGCCTTATTTTATCTGAATATCTATCAGATGAAGGGCTGGATATTCATGCGGTAACGTCAGGCCATGAGGCCGTTGACAGTATCAAGGGGGATCAACCCGCTGTTATTCTTCTCGACTTAAACCTGCCCGATGTTGATGGGATAGAATTTATTCAGGATATACATCGTATTTGCAAAAGCTGTGAGGTTATTGTTGTCACAGGCGAGAAGGCTGCTGACTCTGCAACCAGGGCTCTACAGTATGGTGCCAGAGATTACCTTGTAAAACCCGTTGAAAAAGAAAGGCTGACAACAACAGTTAAGAATGCTCTGCAATGTTTTGAGCTTCATCAACAGATTGCAGAGTACCAGAAATCTCTGGAGCAGGAAAACTTTCATGGATTTATTGGCCAGTCCACCGCCTCGCGCGCTTTGTATAAGACTTTGGAGGCGGCTGCTGGCAGTAATAAACCTGTTTTTATTCGTGGAGAGAGGGGGGCTGGAAAGTCTTTGTGTGCTCAGGCTATTCATGAAATTAGTACTCAAAATGCCGATCCTTTCATACACTTTAATTGTTCTTCTATTCAGGCTGAAAACATTGATCATAATATCTTTGGGCTTGAGGGTGTTTTGTCGAGGGCTGAGGGAGGGACGTTATTTCTAGACGAAGTTTGCGATATAGATCATGAGGCACAAAAAAAATTATTGCAGTTTATTGAAACGGAGCGTTTTGAAGATACAGGGCGAAGCGCAAGTGAAGTTGATAATGTCAGGATTATTTGTTCTACAGCAAAGGATCCGCTTGGAGAAATAGAGGTCGGGCGTTTTCGTGAGGATCTTTATTATCATCTACATGTTCTTTCTGTTGAGGTGCCGCCTTTGCGAGAGCGTGGTGGAGATATCATTCTTTTGGCACAATATTTCCTGGAAAAATACGGGAAGGAAGAAAACAAGGATTTTCAGGGTTTTGAAGAATCTGTCAAAAAAATATTTGAAGGCTATCACTGGCCGGGAAATGCAAAGGAAATTCAAAATGTTGTGCGCAACATTACAGTTATGGAGGATGGGGGTGTAGTAAGATTTTCTATGATTCCAAACGAGATTCAAGGCGCCGAATTGGAGATAGAGAAATATTCAGACAACGGCTCTGCCACAACCAATTTATTCTCAGGTCAGAAAATAATACCTATCGGTGAACTTGAAAAAATGGCAATCAAGCATGCATTGGAAGCCTGCAACGGCAATGTTCAAAAGGCGGCCTATCATCTGAAGATCAGTCCTGCGACGCTATATCGTAAAAAGCCATCTGCCTAGGGCGCAATGAATATTGCCGGTTTTATGACCCTACATATTTCTTAATGGCTACCAGTGATTCATCAATGCAGCTCATCAAGGTGTCAGCCATGTTAAAAGCACCCTCATAATCACCGTTCTCACATGTAATCTCAATATCATAAGCCATGTTTTGTAAACGTACAGCCCCCACCATGCCGGCAGAGGAGGTAATGTTATGGCAGAGCCGTTGAAATTCAGTGTTCTGACGGTCCTGGAATGATTGTTTTAATAGGCCCAACTGTTCTTCTAAGAGAGACAAAAACTCCTGCAATACTTCTGTCGAACGTTCAGGGCTAATAGATTCCCTAAGGGATTCTATCGCTTGAGGATTAATGAGAACAGTTTCTGATCTTTCTAGCATAATTAGAAAGGTAGCATTGATTGTAATCATTTCCTTGTAATTTTTATAGGGTGAACAATAATGGATGCACAAAACGTTCCAATAAAAGCCAGGAAAGTTCCAGGAATGAATGATGCTTTGATCGATATGGATGCTCTCCTGCAGGAGAAAAAAAGCATTGAAAGGGCAGCAAAACTGCACTGGTTGCATTGGGTTGTCATTGGCCTTTCATTGCTACTGACCTTTGGTGCCTGGTATTTTACCAAGCAGCAGGTGGATGAGAAAGTAAGCAATCGTTTTGCTCGTGAAGCAGATCAAGTCGCCGAGTTGATATACGAACGTATGCAAAAATATGAGGATGCCTTATGGGGTGGGGTGGCAGCCATTCATTCGCAAAGTTTTGGTATTGATTACGAGGAATGGAAACGTTTTAGCGATACATTGCAAATTGAAAAAAAATACCCCGGCATTAACGGCATTGGTGTTATCCATTATGTTACGCCGGAAAGCATGAAGAGTTATCTGGAGCTACAACATCTTGATCGCCCGGATTATAAAATTCATCCGCCACACGAAAAAAATGAATACTGGCCGATTACTTATATTGAACCTGTTGAGACAAATGCTGCGGCTGTAGGTCTTGATATAGCACATGAGACGAACAGACATACAGCGGCCGTGAATGCCCGCGATAGTGGAGAAGCACAGATTACCGGGCCAATTTTTTTGGTGCAGGACGCGCAAAAAACGCCGGGGTTT
The DNA here is from genome assembly GCA_021775965.1 of Alphaproteobacteria bacterium. Classification (GTDB taxonomy): domain Bacteria; phylum Pseudomonadota; class Alphaproteobacteria; order Micavibrionales; family Micavibrionaceae; genus UBA5701. Next base: position 20,283 of record JAJFGV010000043.1, on the reverse strand, counting down.
TTGTTTTATGCGCCTTTTTATAGGGGGGGTACCTATAGCACTGAAGTTGAGCGCCAAAAGAATTTTGTTGGTATGGTCTATGCACCCTTTGTTTTTAAAAAATTAATGGCAGGGACGCTTGAAAAAGAAAAGCGTCATGTCGGCATTCAGATTACGGATGGAGATACAGATTTATATAATGAACATACAGAAAATGAAAAAGACTTTGATCCCAATCCCCTATTTAAAAAACAATTTGATGTTAGTTTTTATGGCAGAATGTGGAATTTTGATATTTGGAGCGCAAAATCATTTCGAAAGGAAGCGGGCAATAACAAACCAATGACAATTTTGCTCGGTGGTCTGATGATTGACGCTATGCTTTTGGCTATATTTATTTTGCTATCCCGTTCCAATCGCCGAGCTATTAATTTTGCAAACCATATGACGGAAGGCTATCAGTCCAAAGAGAAAGAGTTGGAGGATATAGTCGAGAAACTCAGCGATTCCAACGAGGAGCTTGAACGGTTTGCTTATATTGCTGCCCATGATTTGCAGGAACCTTTGCGCATGGTGACCAGCTTTTCTCAGCTCTTGAAAGAAAAATATGAAAGCACGCTGGACGACAAGGCAAAAGAATATTTAGGGTTTTGCGTGGATGGCGCGGCGCGGATGAAGGCCCTTGTTGATGATTTGCTTGAGTATTCACGAATAACCAATGACGTTGATACGTCTCAGGATGTTGATTGTTCAGCAATTATGGATGTCGTTCTCGACAATCTATCTGAAAGGATACAAGAAACAAAATCAGAAATTAGCGTTGGTACGCTTCCAGTAATCAGCGGTAATCCTGTGCGTTTTACAAGGCTCATACAAAATCTTGTTTGTAACGCTATTAAATATCAAAATCCTGGCAATGTTCCTAAAATTCACGTTGATGTAACTGAAAAACAGGACGAGTGGATTTTTTCCGTGAAGGACAACGGAATTGGGATTAAGGAAGAATACCAACAACAGATTTTCTCTCCGTTTAAACGACTTCATACCAACCAAGAATATATAGGAACAGGTATAGGGCTGGCAGTCTGTAAAAAAATTGTAGAAATGAAGGGTGGTCGGCTATGGGTTGAATCGAATGCTGGAGAAGGCAGCATATTCTACTTTTTACTGCCCAAAGCCGACATCAAAAATAAGATAGGAGAAGCAGCATGAGCGCTGTTGATCAAAGGTCGATGCGTATCCTTCTTGTCGATGACAACCCGGGGGATGTTCTTCTTACAAAAGAGGCTTTCGGGTCATGTGAAACAGAAATTGATATGATTGTTGCCGATAATGGCGAGCAAGCGCTAAAAATTTTAAGGCAGGAGGGGGAATACGCTGACCAGCCGACTCCCGACCTTGCCTTGTTTGATGTTAATATCCCCAAAATATCCGGCATAGAGCTTTTAAAGATCGTTAAAGAGGATAACGTTCTAAAGTGCATGCCGGTGATTATGCTTTCCAGTGCAAAATCTGATCAGGATGTGGCCAATTGTTATAGGGCGTATGCCAATGCCTATATCGTGAAGCCCGGTGATATGGCGAAGCTTGTTAGTATTGCACGTTCTATAGAAGATTTCTGGCTTGGTGCTGTGAAGCTGCCAAAATTAGCCCAATAAAAAACCGCCCCGGAAGTCCGGAGCGGTTTCTTTTGTTGGGTTGAGGTATCGCTTATCCCTGTGCCCAAAAATAGGTGCAGGTATATTCGATCTTAAAGCGATTGCTGTCACCGACAGGTCCGACAGGAATTTTTACAATATCAATTCCATGACCATTGGCAGGTGCACCGTTGTTATTTTTGACTTTGCTTTTATGCGGGCATTCAAAAATAGGTGAAGTACACTCCATACGATCAACGGCGCCGTTGCCATTCACATGCTCGTCAGTCTTGCTGTAGCCGTGCATGCAGCTCATAACCGCAGGGATGTTGGTTGTAAAACCATCAATAGGACCCTTAGGGTTTGGCTTAAAGTTACCGGCAGCGCCTTGACCAACCGGGCTCACCGGTGATGATGGTTTAGGGGTTGCTTTAAAGCCTGGCGTTGTTGGTGCCGTTTGGGCTTTGAGTTGTGTTGGGCTGTCTGCCAATGCAGCATTGCCAGTATAAGCCGTTCCGATCAGGCAGATTGCTGCCAGTGCGAGGGTTAATGTGCGTTTCATAGTCTTTCTCCTTGGTTAAAGTTTGTTGTTAAAAATTAAAGTTTAAAGTTACTCGTGAAAGTAATGATTAGACGGAGGCACTATCCGATTGGTTCAAAAATAATTTAAAGCGTTGAATAAATTACAAAAATTAAGGCCCTTTATCTAGTTTTTATTATTTCTTTTGTGATGCCCTATTTTATCTATATATAAGAGTGTCCGTTTAAAAGAAGTTTTTTTGAACCTTTACTATGGTCTCTACGACAGAGAATTTATGAATGACGAATGAGCGTCAGGATTTTTTGAAAACTTAAACTTTTAGGAGAAATACAATGAAAACGAGAACTTTAAGCATGATTGCTGCTGCATCTTTATTGATGGGTGGCGTGTTACTGGCCGATTCAGCTGAAGCTGCCAAGGCACAATTCGAGCGTACAAAACCACATGTTAATGTGGCCCCAACGCCAACTGACCCAACACCCCCTACCGCCGGTACAATTCAAAAGCGTGGCCATACGCCGCCACCAACAGGTCCCGGTGGCTTGAGTGCAAAAGAATGGACAGATCTGGAGCCTTTGGCCCCTAATCCTGTCGGTCCACTTCCGGGCGCGCCAAACTCAGGCTTTTGTGGTTCCAATCAAGGTGGCGGCGTTGCAAAAGTTGTTCTGACTAGCGTTAAGAATAATGGCACAAAACCCGGTGGAAACTTCCACAACAAAGTAATCTTCCCGAATGCTGATCCGGCAGATCCAGATCAAACACAGGAAGATTCCTATACAGATGCTGGTCCCGGTTTTACCCCGGCCAAAATCTTTTTCAACATTCCTGCTTCGGCCTGGAAAAATGGCAAAGCAAGCTTCATGTTTATTGTCGATTCCAAAAGTGAAGTGAATGAAAACAATGAACTGAACAACATCTATTCAGGCCATTGTGTTGAGCCTGCAGGCTAGTGTAGTTCACATATTAATTATATAAAAAGAGCGCTTTTCCCGGCGCTCTTTTTTTATTTGAACCTTTCCCGCCCCCCTTACGACTGAACCTATAACAGCGGCGTTGTGCGGCTGTGAAACATAGTTTAAAACATGACAATAATTAGGAGAAAGACAATGAAAACGACGAAAACACTAAAGACTTTAATACTAGGTGCATCCGTTCTGGCTCTTGGCCTGGGCGCAGCATCTCAAACAGCTCATGCGGCGCAAGCTAGCTCTCAATATGTCGAGAATGTCGATATCGACCTTACGGGCATGGCAGCAATTATTAACATTGAAAATGCATCAGCCAATAAGCATTTAAATGCTTTGGACCTTGATGTGAAAACGACTGTGATGCAGTTTGAAGTTGCTGGCCTTGTCGAATGTAAAGGCTCAAATGTTATGTTCAAAGGTTCGAAGCACTTTTTTGGCCCTGTGAATATTATGGATGACGGCGGGGCTATTAATTCGGCCAGTGCGCTTTATGACAAGACCGCTAAGCCTGGTTATACAGACAGTGATTATCCTAATGCAGAATACGGCGGCGAAGTATTTACTGTGCCCCTAAATCAGGTCAAGAATGGTCATCCGGCCCTGCGTGTTGATCCTTTGGAAGAACTTGAAAAAGCCCGTCAGGCGTTTAATGGGACGGATCTTGAGTTCTATCAACAGGATCAGGAACTTGTTCTGCAGCGGCCAATTTCATTAAGCGGCGCTTGCGGGAAAAAGAACAACCCCAACAAAGCCTCACTCGGTTATGAAACCAAGGATCACACCATTCAGATAAAATATAAAGGTGATCCGGGCCTCAATGAGACTCCTGTTCTCAATGCGCAGCTTCAAGGTGGCGGCGGTGTGCCCAACCAGTTTGACGAAGGCGATCAGCCGTTTATACTGAATGGTGCGGACTTCATGGCCAATCTTCCACATTACAATGGGAAGTGCTTGCCGGACGCAAACCCTATGATCCGCTTTAACTACACAATGGGCGGTAATCAATTGGGGAATGTTCAATTCCGCGTTGTTGCGAAAAGTAATCAGTATGCTGACTACGGGAATTACTATGAGAGCAAAAATCTGATAAAAAATCCTGCAAATGGGAACAACAATGCTCATATCGACTTTGAGTTCCCGCTGAAGGAAATGCTGGCCGAGGATAAGTACTCATTCATGATGATCCTGAACAACAAGACCTATAACCACAACATGCAGCTTGAGGCGCGCTTTAAGCCCAAGATGGGCAACTGGAGCCAGTGGGATATTCAGGACACAGCTGTCTATAAGCACCGCTGTGTGCCTCAGTTGAATGGTCAGCTTCAGGGCGGTAATGGTCAAGTCGGTGGTTACGCAGATAGCGATGGTGGTGAGACACCAAAGCTGGGAAAATTCCAGGCGAAGCCAGCTCGGGCTCCTTTGGGTAAAGCGGCTCCTGCGGAACCAGCGCCTAAGCCAAAGCGTGCACCATTAAATTAATGATCACTTTTACCCTTACAAAACAGGTGATTATGGTATAAATTAGGGACCGGGCCAGCTTATAAACTGGCCCGGTTTTATGAGGACCCCTTTTATGAAGCCTCAGGAAAATAGGTAATGAGATTCAGATCGCTTATATATTCAGCCGCTTTTATAGCCTTGTCGGTTCCCGGCGTGGCTTTTGCCGATTGGTCAGCCAATTTTGATGCGCCTGCGGATGCGGGATCGCCAATGCGGATTGATCTGCCGGGTGATCTGGATGTGATGGAATTGACGACGCTCGGTGTTGAGTTGGACGGGATTGATATCACCGCGCTTTTGTCTCTGGATGGCGGTGATTTTTTGTATCGCCTGGTCGAGCCGTTATCATCAGGCGTGCATGTTGTAAGGCTCTTGCGAATATCATCTGAAGGATCAGCGGAAGAAATTGGCCTGTGGAGTTTTAACATTGACGGCAATACGGGAGAAACCGTTGCATCGGGTGATGTAGCCACAACCGAGCCGTCACAAAGCGAAATTGCGGCAGCCGAAAGCTGGCTGCGCAGTTCTTCCTTTTCCGCCGATACCATGACGGAAGCGAGTAATAGATTGTTCGAAGAAGATCTGGGGCCGGATCAGCCCAATCATACGATTATTTCCGGTGGCGGTGATTTAAACGGTGAAGCCAGCAGCGGCCGTTTGTCGGTCACAGGCCGCGCCAATTACCTAGTGCAAAGCGATCGCAATCTGGCACAGACCGGCAATGCTGTCGATCTTGGCGAGTATGATATTACTGCCGCCTATACTGGCGAAACAATAAGCGGCAAGGCGATATTGGGCCATCACGATATAGGCGTGAATTCCTTTTTGTTTTCTAATTTTTACCGCCGGGGCGCATCATTAAAAGTTGGGACATCTGACGAGCGCGTGCAGGCAACGACCTTTGCTTTTCGTCCCATGTCGGTGGCCGGTGCGCGCGATTTTAGCGGGCTGCATGATAGCAAGGACCGTCTCGAAGGTGTGACAACGTCATTCCGCCCGTTTTCTAATGATCTGCATGGCCTGCGCATTACCGGACTTTATTATGATGGTGAAGGTGATGATGGTGGTTTCGGTGTGGCCGGCGGCAGCACAGGACCACAAGGTTCAGGCTATGGCGTGATTGCCGATAAAGGATTTTTTGGCGGGCGTTTAACTTTGCGCGGTGAATATGCCATGTCCGACTATGATAGTGATGGTGCGGGCGCGCTTGAAGAGGACAGCAGCGGTGCGCACTCCATTGGCGTTGAAGCGCGCCCTTTTGACAGTCCGGTTTTCCTCGATAAAACTGCCGATATTGTTGTTGGCGGGAAATATGAACGCATTGACACGTTCTTCGCATCACTGGCCAATCAGGGCATTGCCGCCGATCATGATGCCTATAGCGCTTACACTAATATTTACTGGGGTTCTTTATCGGCCGGCCTGCAGTTGCTGCATCAAACCAATAATGTTGATGATCTTGCCAATGTGCCGACGGACCGGTTGCGCAGCCTTAATTTCAATACGTCCTATAATTTTAATCCGCAGGAAGGCAGCCTTTCGTTTCTGGGCACGCCTTATATAAATTTTTCCGGCTTTGTTTCTGATTCCGATCGGATGGACACACCGGCCGGATATATACCGGGCGATACCAATAGCGTTTCTGATTCTACGACTTTTGGATTCGGCACCAGCTATAGCAGTTGGTACTGGTCGGGATCGCATACCGTGTCGCAATATGAAGATCATGCCAATATTTCCAGCGATACGGTGAATAACCTCACGGGCTTTAACGCGGGGTGGACGGTGAGCGACAGGCTGGATCTGAATGGTGGGGTCCAGGTTGGCAGCTTCAGGGACGAGGATTTTGCCACCACGACATATAATACGAATTTACAGCTAGGCGTCTCGGGAATTGTGGTTCCAGACAAGGTTACAGCACGATTTGATTATAATTTGAACCTTGCGGCCGGAAGTGGCGACACACCTGATAGACACGTTGTAAACAGTGAGGCTGAATGGACATTATTCGCCCCGCAAACAAACCGCCCTGGACTGGCTTTGGCCGTAAGAGGGTCGATGGAGGACTTTAATGGAAACGCAAGTGCAATACAGGATGAAACAAATTACCAGGTCTTTACCGTTTTTCGGGTCAGGGCGCCGCTCTCATTTAGCCGTTAGGCTGGTTCTGGGGTTGGCTGTGATGGGCATGTCCATAGCGGGCGTACCGGGTGCGGCGCGTGCTAACGTCAATACCGTGATCGTGACGCCAGCGATGGTCAGTGTGTCGATCAAAAATCCAGCCTCGATCAGCGCAACATGGCAGGTGAACAGAACAGAGGCTGCACTCACTATCGCGAGAACGACGACATCTGCCAGTGCGGAGTTGCGCATTAATGGCGCGACAGTTGCCACATTCGGTGGCCTACTCAGTCAGACCGGCGTTATTCTTGCGCCAGCTGCATCCGAGACATTGGTTTTTAATGAAACCCTTGTGCTGACTCCGGCTTTGGCCAAAATGATTTCAAGAGCAGCGCCGGGCACAGCGACAATCACAAGGGTATTCACCGATACGCAAACAGCATTGCCGGGAGCCATCAGTTTGTTCGCAACATTGGGTGGTGCCGGAGATTTGGCCGTGCGCCGGATTGAGCTTTCCTTTGAAAATGCCGCGCGCACCGATGTTGTGCGTCAGGGTGACCAGCTGCATGCCGTGGCCGATGTATCCTTTAACAATAACGGTGTTTTGCGCGGCGAATGGCGCGTTGTTGATGCCTCAGCCAGTCTTGGCGGCGGTGGACGCCGCGTGCTGCAGGTTGTGAGGCAGCAGCTGGTGAGCTCCGGCGAAGGCCGCGCCCGTATTGTCAGCCCGCCATTGCCAACGAAGCTAAGCGGTTTGCATCTTGTATCGTTTTCGGTTCAGGACACCACAACCGGATTTGAAATTCCGATCCTGCGTTATTTCGTTTTGCAGGATAATGCCGATAAATCCGGTTTGGCTGCTGCCAATATGGATGTAATTGGTCCGGTCAATGGCGCGTCACTTGAAAAGGACACCGTATTTTCATGGCCGCCAATTGAAGGGGCGCATGCTTATCAGGTGGAAATATTTAAAGATAATCCGGTTTTGCCTCTGACTGGCAAGCTGGTCGCAGGTAAGAATTTAACGCTGTCATTGCAGGGGCTATCGTTGGCTCATTTGCAGTCCGGCGGTACTTACCAATGGCATGTTCGCGCTTTTAGCAAAAGCGGAAAAGTGCTTGGGGCCTCAACCCCCCGCACCATAAATATGCCTTAAAATATAGGCCCATAAAATGAGCGAAAAAGAATCCGTAGAACTGCTTCAACAGGTCGCAAAGGGCGATGAGAAAGCCTTTGCAGATTTTTTCCGCCTATACGAAAATCGCCTCTACAGATTTATTTTGTCAAAATTGAACGATTCCTTCGAAGCCTCCGACATACTTAATGAGACGTTCCTGGAAGTCTGGCGAAAGGCCGGAACATTTGAAGGAAGGTCTAAAGTATCAACCTGGTTATTTGGAATAGCCTATTACAAGACGATGGATAGAATGCGAAAGAAAAAGCCAATGCTAATCGATGAAGATAATTTCCCGGAGATTGTTGATGAAACGCCGGATGCTGTTTCGTGCATGATTAGCCAAGATGATGCGGGCCATGTCCGCCATTGTCTGGAAACACTTAAGGAAGCGCACCGCTCTGTGATGCAGCTCGCTTTCTTTGAGGATATGGCTTACGGCGAAATTGCCAAGATCGTGGACTGTCCTGAGAACACTGTAAAAACGCGTATGTTCCATGCCAAAAAGGCGATGAAGCACTGTCTTCAGGGCCGTATGGAGGAAAGATCATGAATAAGGACATCATGGAACTTTTGCCCTTCTATGTGAATGGAACATTGGAAGGCAAAGAAAAAGATAAAGTCGAGCAGGCGATCATAGATGATCCGTCTTTGAAAGGGGAGCTCCACTTTCTTGAACGGATGCGCGAGGAAGTCAAAGCGCAGGAGGTTGAAAATTCTCCTGGCGAGTTAGGCCTCAAGCGTTTGCAAAAATCATTGGAACAGGAAAAATTAAAAAGCGATCCAATTGCGCTGGCGCGGTCAAAGATTGCGAGCGAGCAAAACCGGACATGGCGCGCGATAGCGGTTGCGGCTTGTGTGCTGCTAATGATCCAGACGGTTATTGTCGCGCCGCATTGGCTTCAAAACGGTACATTGGTTGCCGCGGGCGGGCCATCTGCAGCCGATATCAGCGTGACCTTTGCGCCGGATGCAACTGAGTCCAATATTCGCGGGTTGTTGCTTGGTCTGAATTTGAGCATTGTTGAAGGGCCGTCAGCGCTTGGCGTTTATCACCTTTCAACCGATGATGATATTCAGCAGGCAGTTCAGGCTTTGAAGAGCCGCGGAGATCTTGTTGAGAGCGTGCAGGTAGAGAATTGATATGCGCGCACTCATTATTTTCACGATTTTAATCTTTGCAGTTTCGGCGCCATCTTTTGCGCAAATCGATCCCAATGCTCCGCCGCCAGGTGCAGCGCCCGTGCAGCCGCGGGACCCTGCACGTGATCGCGCCCCTGATCGTGAAGACAACAAACCTGTCATTACCGGTATTGCCAGTGCCTGCGCCCGTCCCGGCGATATGATGGCGCTCAATGGTCGTTCGCTTTCCGCACTTGAGAATGTGCTGCCCGCATTGGCGGATAACAGCACTGTGCTCCCTCTGCAGGTTCTTAATAAAAGCGAAACACGCTTGATGGTTAAAATCCCAACGGAAAAAGCCATATATGATAGTGAGCACTATCGCATCGTGCTGGTTGACGCACGTCGGACCGACAAGGTTATTGAGCGCACAGATATTACTGTTCGTCTTTGCCCTTATGAGGAAGAGCGTTTGGAAAACCCCGTTGTAGCATCCGTTGATGTTGATGCTGAGGCTGGCGAGATTTTGATTTTGGCGTCGCGTGAAATCGCCAGTGAGATTGAATCTTACGCAAAAGAAAAAGAATATCCAATTCTACGCCATCATAATCTTGCCAGTTTCGGTGATGTTTTGATGGTTCTTGATGTTTTGGATGGCGATATTGTCTATGTCATTAGAGACATGCGCAAGATCTTTCCGAGCGCAGAAATTGACCGCAATCACCACTACCATTCCTCCGGCGCGCCACGTCTTTATGCGCCGGCCAAGGTTAAGTGGCCTGCTGCACCGGGTTGCCTCAAGGGTGTCAACAAACTTTCTATTGGTTTGATTGATGGCGATATCGATCAAAGCCATTCAGCTTTTAGGGGCCAGAAAATTGTTGCCAAAAACTTCCTTGATAACAAAGGCCAGCCCGACCGTGCCCATGGCACAGCGATTGCCTCCATTCTAATCGGTAATGCACCGGAAAGCGGCTATTACGGGATGCTTCCGGGTGCTAAGCTTTACGCGGCGACGGTTCTAAGGAAAGCACCAAAAGGCGATGATATCGCCACGGCCGAAGCGGTGGCGCAGGCGCTGGACTGGATGCTTAAAAACAAAGTACGGCTAATTAATATTTCGCTGGCCGGTGATAAACCGAACCGCATTCTCAGCAGCGTCTTTGAAAAAACATCGTCCAAAGGTGGGCTGGTTTTTGCAGCTGCCGGCAATAATGGTGCGCAGGCACCACCGGTTTATCCGGCTGCGCTTAATAATGTGATTGCCGTGACCGCCATTGATGCGGCTTCGCACGTTTATAAGCAAGCCAATCGTGGTGCTTATATCGATTTTTCCGCCCCCGGTGTTGATATATGGTCGGCGCAGGAAGGGGGCACTGGCGCGTATAAATCGGGCACGTCCTACGCCGTACCACACGCTCTGGCTGTGGCGGCACAAAGCCTGTTGCGCAATGGATCGCTTTCTCATGACCTTATCGTGGAATCTCTGAAACAAAATGCCAAAGATCTTGGTGCCCCAGGTCATGATAAAACCTATGGCTGGGGTCTGGTGAGCGCACAAAGCGATTGCAAGAGCCAATAATTTTGAGTGCCGTGGCTGAAAAATAAAAGATAATGGGTATTTACTCTATTATTGAGGCGGTATGTAGATGCCCAATTCTCTTGACCTGCCGGAGATTTTTTAACATTGTGAGTATAACATCTAAAATATGAATCGGATTGAGCGCGTTGAAATCTTTGCTCTTTTTTATATCTTTACCCGCTCATGTCGACCATATCGTTGTAACGAACTTCTCAAACTAGTAGGTAATCATGAGACTTGAAGATTTTCTCGATCAAAGTACAGAAACAAAAACCTTTGCAAAAGGCGAGCGCATTGTTGGCAAGGGCGAACAAGCAGAGGCAGCGTATATTATCAAAGAAGGCACCGCCAAAGTTTACCAGGATGAGGACAATGACAAGCCGGTGATGGCGTTGCTCGGACCTGGCGAGATTTTTGGCGAAATGGCAATTTTGCGTTTTAATCACTACACGCTTTCGGTTAAAGCCGAAGAAGATGTGACTGCATATGTCATCACACCCGATAGTCTCCACGAGCATATGCGAGATGCGCACCCTCTCGTTAAGAAAGTCATTGATACGTTGCTTGACCGGATGAAAGAGGTTAATGAGGTTCTGATTGATATCGACCAGGCTGGCTCACTGTAAGGCTTTGGGATAAGCCCAAAATGGGGCTTATGTCCGCGCCATTTTTTTGCTAGTTTCTAGCATGCTCAAAACCACCCCATTATACGAATCGCATCAGGCACTCAGCGCTAAGATGGGCGCGTTCGCCGGATATGACATGCCGCTTTATTATGATGAGGGCGTGCTGAAAGAACATGAATGGGTACGCAGTCATACCGGGCTGTTCGATGTTTCGCATATGGGGCAGGTGACTATAGAGGGCCTGGGCGCGGCCGAATTTCTTGAGCGCCTGACGCCGTCGTCCTTTCAAAAGAAAAAACATGGCCGCGCGCAATACACAGTTTTGACCAATGAGGGCGGCGGCATTATTGATGACCTTATTATTGCCCGTCTTTCCGATGGCAAGTTTTTTGCAGTGATCAATGCGGGCTGTAAGGAAAAGGACATTAAATGGATACAGAAAAATCTTCCTGATGATTTGAAGTTTACTCATCTTGAGGATCACGCCTTACTTGCTTTGCAGGGGGCACAAGCAGAAATAGCTTTGCGCGAATGCTTTGGTATCGACGCATCTGACTTGCCTTATATGTGGATCATGGACACTCAGATAGAAGGCGTGGGTGATGTGTTTATTTCGCGGCTGGGCTATACCGGCGAAGACGGGTTTGAACTGAGCGTGCCAAATGATAGCGCGGCGATGGTCTGGAAAAAATTGTTGGATCATAATTCGGTTAAACCCATCGGTTTGGCGGCGCGTGATTCGCTACGCCTCGAGATGGGTTACCCCTTATATGGGCATGATATCGATTCGGAAACTTCGCCGGTCGAGGCGGATCTTTCATGGGTGATTGGCAAGAGCAATACCGGCTTTATTGGTGCAGAGCGTGTTTTAAAGGAAAAAGAGCAAGGCACAGCCCGGCGGCGGGCTGGGATCAGGCTTTTGGACAAAGGTATTGCCCGCGAAGGCGCAGAAATCAGGGATTCCAAAGATCAGAAAATTGGGGGATTAACCAGCGGCGGCTTCTCTCCCGTCTTGAAAGAATCGATTGGGCAGGGCTACATTGAAAGCTCACTAGCGAATATGGGCGAAAAGATTTTTGTGAATGTTAGGGGCCGGAATATCCCTGCGGAAGTAGCGGCAATGCCGTTCGTTCCGGCCAAAACAAAGTCGATGAAGAAGCGCGCTGCGTAGAAGGAGAAATTATGGCTGAGATCAAATATACCGAGGATCATGAATGGGTTTCTGTTGACGGTGATGTTGTGTCCATCGGCATAACGGGTTACGCGCAGGAAGCTCTGGGCGATCTGGTATTTGTTGAATTGCCCGAAGTCGGTAAAAAAGTTGGCAAGGGCGATGATTTCGCCGTGGTGGAATCGGTGAAGACGGCCGCCGAAGTATATTCTCCTGTCGCCGGTGAAGTGGTCGAGGTGAATTCTGCCATGGCCGATGATCTCGAGCTGATCAAGAAGCCTGCCAATGAAAATGGCTGGATCGCCAGGATTAAAATTAATGATCCATCTGAGTTGGAAGGTCTGATGGATGAATCCAAATATAAAGAATTTACTGAAAGCTTAGACTAAGAAATTACATGTATACATTAAGTTTGAAACCAGAGAAGCGAAGCGGATCTCGCGACCAGACAGAGGTGAACCATCATGATTTTTTGATTGATGGAAAGTCACTGTCAGAGATTATTGGTATAGGTGATCTGGATATGGTTGGAATTTTTGCTGATTGGTCCAATGAAAAATATAACAAGATAGCTGCTAAAGAGATTTTATTAGAAGAAAAGGCCTCCTTAGATTCAGAAAGGTTTTGTATTTATGTGTGTCCTGAATGTGGTGACGTGGGATGCGGAGCTATAACGATAAAAATTTCTGAAACTGATACTTCGTTCATTTGGTCTGATTTCGGATATGAAAATGATTATGAGGAGATTCGAGAATATAAAAATATTGGCCCATATGAATTTGAGAAAGAAAAATACAAAGAATTAATAAACCCATTTTTAAATGTAGGAATTTAAATGCGCTATCTTCCGCAAACCAAACAAAGCCGCGCCGAGATGTTGCAGGCTGTCGGCGCTTCGAGCGTTGATGAGCTGTTTAAGGATGTTCCCAAAGACGCTTTCATTGATGGTTTGGCCAATCTACCTTTGCATCAGGGTGAGCTGGAAGTTGAGCGCGCATTAGGAGCTTACGCCAATCAAAACATGGCCGCACCAGAAGGACCGTTCTTTCTCGGCGCCGGAACTTATTACCACCATATTCCGGCCTCGGTTGATACCATCATTCAGCGCAGCGAATATTTGACAGCCTATACGCCGTACCAGCCGGAAATCGCGCAGGGCACGCTGCAAATGATTTTTGAATTTCAAACTTTCATTGCGCAGCTAACCGGACAGGAAGTTGCCAATGCCTCGCTTTATGACGGTGCGACCGCGACGGCGGAAGCGGCACTGATGGCGATGCGCGTGACCAAACGCTCCAAAGTCGTAATTGGCAATGCGCTGCATCCACATTACCGTGGCACGCTTAAATCCTATATGGGTAATCTGGGTTCTACATTGGAAGACGGTGCGCCGGATGATGATACGGCCTGCGTGATTATTCAGTCGCCTGATTTCTACGGCAAGCCGGAACTTTATGAAGACTGGCGACGTCAATGCAACGAAACCGGCGCGTTGCTGGTTGTTGTGGTGAATGAGATTGTCTCGCTCGGCCTGCTTCCAGCGCCAGTTGAGGCCGATATCGTTTGCGGTGAAGCGCAGAGTATTGGCTTGCCAATGAGCTTCGGCGGTCCGCATCTTGGGTTTTTTGCCTGTCAGGAAAAATACCTGCGGCAAATGCCGGGGCGGCTTTGCGGCATGACCGAGGATAAAGATGGTAAACGCGGTTTCGTGCTGACGCTTTCAACGCGTGAACAACATATCCGGCGCGAAAAGGCGACGAGCAATATTTGCACCAATCAGGGGCTTTGTGCGCTCGCGTTTACTGTGCATATGAGTTTGCTGGGTGAAGATGGTTTCCGGCAACTGGCAAAGCTTAACCATGAAGCGGCTTGTCGGTTGGCTGATGGTGTTGCGCAGGTAAAAGGTGTGAAGCTACTTTCAGAGACGTTCTTTAACGAGTTTGTAATTGAGCTTTCAAAGCCCTCTACCGAAGTAGTCGAAGCGTTGATCAGCAAAGGCATTGTTGCCGGATATGCGCTCGATGATAACCAGCTTCTGCTTTGCGCGACTGAGATGACGACCGATGTTGATATTGAGTTGCTTTGCGATGCACTGAAGGAGGTTTTGGCATGAGCGCAGAGGCCAATCGCGGTTTGCACTATGAAGAAAACCTTCTGTGGGAGAAGGAGCGCTGTGATCATCCCGGTGTTGATTTTCCGGAGCCGCAAAACACTGCGCTTCGTACTGGAACCGGCGCGCGTGGACCGATTGGTTTGCCGCAGGTATCGGAGCCGCAAGCCATTCGCCATTTCGTCAAGATGAGCACCTGGAATTACTCGATCGATCACGGCTTGTTTCCGCTTGGCTCCTGCACCATGAAGCACAATCCGCGTCTCAATGAGAAACTGGCGCGACTTCCCGGCTTTGCGCAGATCCATCCGATGCAGCCCGAATCCACTGTGCAAGGCGCGCTCAAACTCATGTATGAGCTACAAAACTGGCTGGCCGAGCTCACTGGTTTGCCTGGTGTTTGCCTCGCGCCTGCGGCTGGAGCGCATGGCGAACTGGCTGGCGTGATGACGATTAAGCGCGCGCATGAACAGCTGGGTAACAAGGGACGGACCGTCATGCTCATTCCCGATTCTGCGCACGGCACCAATCCGGCGACGGCGGCGATGTGCGGCTACAGTGTCAAAACCATCTCGACCAAGGACACCGGAAGGCTTACCGTTGCAGCGTTCATGGAAGCGCTCGGCGATGGCAAGGACGTTGCCGGCATGATGGTCACCAATCCAAATACCTGCGGCTTGTTTGAATCCGAGATGCAAGAAATCGCGCATATCCTGCACAAGGCCGGGGGATATTTTTATTGCGACGGCGCGAATTTTAACGCGCTGGTCGGCAAAATCCGTCCCGGCGCTTTTGGCGTTGATGTCATGCATATCAATTTGCACAAAACCTTTTCAACGCCCCATGGCGGCGGTGGTCCGGGTTCGGGTCCGATTTGTACCACCGAAGAGCTGGCGCCTTATGTTCCGGTTCCGACGGTGGCGAAGGACGGTGAAACCTATAGCCTCGAATGGGAAGATGCGCGGCCCGACACGCTTGGGCGGTTGAAGGCTTTTCAGGGGCAGTTCGGTATGCATGTGCGCGCGCTTGCCTATATGATGAGCCACGGCGCCGACGGTTTGAAACAAGTCGCCGAAGATGCGGTGCTCTCTGCGAATTACATTATGGCCCGCCTTTCCGATGATTTCCATGTGCCGTTTGAAGGCCCGTGCATGCATGAATGTTTGCTGTCGGATAAAAACCAGAAGGATGCAGGCGTTACGACGTTGGATATGGCCAAGGCGCTGTGCGAAAATGGGTTCCATCCGATGACAGTGTATTTTCCGCTTGTGGTTTCCGGTGCGATGTTGATCGAGCCGACCGAAACCGAAAGCAAGGAAACGATTGATGGTTTTATTTCGGTGATGAAAGATTTCGCCGCCGATGTGCGGGCGGGCGACACCGATAAATTTCATGAATTTCCTGAATCGACGCCGCGAAGGCGGCTGGATGAGGTTAAAGCCGCGCGCAATCCTGTGCTTAGGTGGAGCGGTTCGTAGGCTTTTGTTTTTACTAACATAATCGCAGTCCTTCTTTTCGTTCGCCGTTTTTTCGGGGAAGGGGGTGGGCCCTTCCTTATCCTTTTGTTTTTATTTCATTTTTAGAGTTACCGAGTTCGTTCTTCATTTTTTGGATAGGGGGGTAGGGGCTTAATTGTTTGTTCGGGTGATTGTATATTTTGTGGCCCCGTATTTCGGGTCTGATTTTTTCGTTTTTAACCACGAATGGACACGAAGTAACACGAATGGTTTCAATGCCATTTTCTATTCGTGTGCATTCGTGTCTATTTGTGGTTTTTTGTCTTGTTTTTCATGCTGATAATATAGGAAATATATCCTAGTTTGTCAAGGTTTTTTACCACAGAGGACACAGAGTGAGATAGGAGTGCACAGAGATTCCTACACCCTCCTTGTCATCCCGGCGAAAGCCGGGATCTACTTGTAATATAAGAAAGGAATTTTTTAACCACGAAGACACGAAGTTTAAATTACATAACTTTTAATGCTTTCTATAAAATGGTATTTTTCTTGTAAATTACAATTTTAGGTGGCTAAATCTAAAGCTTACTGTTTCCTGTTACTTTTAAGGAGAAAGGTCGTGTCGTCTATTCCAGCCAAAGCTATTGAGCGTATTAAAAAATCTCTCAAACATTTCCAGCCAATTGTTAAGTCTGCGAAGGCAAGGGATATAAATGAGTCAGATACCGTTGTGGTGATAACAGATATGTTAGAATCTGTTTTTGGCTACGATAAATATACAGAGATTACGTCTGAGTATGCAATACGAGGTACATTTTGTGATCTTGCCGTTAAGCTTGACGGTGAACTTGCATTTTTACTTGAGGTCAAGGCAATAGGAATTGAATTGAAAGATCAGCATATAAAGCAAGCCGTTGATTATGCAGCTAATCAAGGAATTGAATGGGTTGGGCTTACAAATGGGGCTGAATGGAGAATATACAAAGTAACTTTCGGTAAGCCGATAGGCTTTGAAACAGTCCTGCATTTTAATATCCTTGATATCTCACACAAGAAAAATGAGGACATAGAAATGCTTGCTCTTCTTGCAAAAGAAGGCTGGAAAAAAGCAAAAATTGAGGAGCACCATTCATTACAACAATATTTGAATCGTTTTACTATTGGTGCTCTTTTGCTTACGGAGCCAGTCGCCAAAGTTTTAAGAAGAGAACTCAGGCGTATATCTACTGACATTAAAATCACTGAAGATGAAATTTCTTCAATGATTGAGACGGAAGTTCTCAAAAGGGAAATTGTCGAAGGCGAAAAAGCAGATCAGGCAAAAAAATTGATAACAAAGGCGGCAAAAAAGGCGCTTCGTAAAACTAAAGCTAAACAAAAAAGTTCAAATATTTTAGAGCTTGAAAAAGAGAAAAAAGCCAAGTCAGAAGAAGATAGTTTGAAAGTCTCAAATCTATAATTCTCTTCACAATGGATCCCGGCCTGCGCCGGGATGACGGTAGGGGGTTGTGGGTTTTATATTTTAGAGATTATTTAGGTCCGCCGAGGGCAATGCCGAGCTTCGTGACTTTCCATGGCAAAGCGGCGATGCGTCTATTTTCGATGCTATCGTCATCCGCGCTATCGCCAAAGACCTCTCCGAGCATGCCTTGTACTAATTCACCAATCATAGGGCTATCCTACCCACCTTTTTGGTAGCGATCCAGAACTTTTTGCAAATCATCGAGCAGCGGCGCGACTTCATCGCGGAAGCCATCGCGTTTGCTTTCATCAATGCCAAGATCAACGCGGTCAACGATTCCGGTGACGCGGTCCTGGAACTGCGCCAGGTTTTTGTAATGGTGGATCTGGCCTTCGGTGGCTTCGCGCAGGCGCGTCACCAGTAAATCAATCAAGGCGCGGATGGCTTTGTCATGAATGCTGTCGATTTTGCCTTTAATTTCATCGCGGGAAATCACTGTCGTGCTGACATCATCGAGCGCCTTGACGGTGGCGGTGCGCGGGCCTTCTTCTATCAGGGCCATTTCACCGAAAATATTGCCGGGGCCAAGCTCTGTTACTTTGAGTTCGACGCCGTCTTCGATGATGCTGATCTCGACATGGCCTTCTTCTATATAATAAGCGCGGAACGCTTCATCGCCCTGGCTGATGATGGTTTTGCCTTTGAGGAATAGCTCACGATTGAGGACCCGCAGGCGTTCACCGTTCTCGCGGTTGTTACGCGGATCAAGTGCGTTTGTTTGTTCTTCTTTAGTGCCCAATTTGTTTCTCCCCTGCCGTATATTATACCCCAAATCTAGTTAAAAGATCATATATAAAGGTCTATAAAGATTGGGAATAATTTTTCTGGTGTTTTGCGTTTTTCTGGTGTAAAACCCTCGTATTCCCTGACAAAATGGTTCTTTTCACGCAAGATGCGTTTACAGGCCCTTGTCCGGAAAAGGGATGCTAAATACGCTTAAAGGATTGAAAAACATGGCAAAATCAGGACCAGCAGAATATATCCGCCAGGTGCGCTCGGAGATGAAAAAGGTGACCTGGCCGACCCGCAAGGAAACCACGGTCAGCGTGATTGCGGTGTTTATTATGGTCACGTTTGCCTCGATCTTTCTGTATTTTGCCGATCAGATCATTGCCATGTTGATCCGCTGGATCATGGGCTTTGGGCTTTAAAAAGATGCGAACAACGCTTTGCGTTGCTTCGCGCCGAATTTAGGAATTAGGAAAATGGAACAAGCAAAGGAAAAAACAATGTCATTGCGCTGGTATGTACTGCACGTTTATTCAGGTTTTGAAAACAAGGTGTCCGAAGCCATTCAGGATAAGGCCAAGAAACTGGGCCTTGAGGAGTATGTTGGCGAAATTTTGGTGCCGACCGAAGAAGTGGTGCAGGTCAAGCGCGGTCAGCGTGTGAACGCCGAGCGTAAATTTTTCCCGGGCTATGTGCTGGCCAAGCTGGATATGAATGATGATGTATGGCATTTGATTAAAGACACGCCGAAGGTGAGTGGCTTTTTGGGGGCCGGTGGCAACAAGCCCGTGCCGATTTCCGAGGCCGAAGCGCAGCGCATTCTGCAACAGGTGCAGGAAGGCATCGAGCGTCCGCGTCCATCCGTGATCTACGATATCGGCGAAGAGGTTAAGGTCAATGACGGTCCGTTTGCTTCGTTTAATGGCACGGTCGAGGAAATCGACGAGGAAAAAGGCCGTCTTAAGGTGTCTGTGTCGATTTTTGGTCGTTCGACGCCGGTCGAGCTGGAATACGGGCAGGTTGAAAAAGCTTGACGTTTTGAGGCGGTGACTATAAGTTCCGCCGTGAATTATGTGGAAGGTCAGTCATAGCCGGACCACAAACTCTGAAACAGGAGAAAGAAAATGGCAAAGAAGATCTCGGGTTATATTAACCTGACAATCATAGGCGGCGCAGCGAACCCCGCTCCGCCAGTCGGCCCGGCGCTTGGACAGCACGGCGTCAATATCATGGAATTTTGTAAGGCGTTTAACGCCAAAACCGATGACCAAAAGGGCATTCCAATCCCTGTGGTGATTACGGTTTATGCGGATCGGTCGTTTGATTTTATTACCAAAACGCCACCGGCGAGCTATTACATCAAGAAAGCAGCCAAGCTGAAGAAGGGCTCCGGTACGCCGAGCCGCGAAACAATTGGCCATATCAAAAAGTCACAGGTCAAAGAGATCGCCGAAGCGAAGATGGTTGATCTCAATGCTAATGACATTGATGCAGCGATGAAAATCATTGAAGGCACCGCACGCTCTATGGGCGTCGAAGTGTTGGAGGGCTAATCATGACAAAACAAAGTAAAAATATGAAAGCTGCAGGCGAAAAAGTTGATCGCAACAAGTTCTATGGACTTGATGAGGCGGTTAAAATCCTCAAAGACGCAGCCAAGGCACGCAAATTTGATGAAACTGTCGAGATTGCGATGAATTTGGGTATTGATCCTGTGCATGCCGATCAGCAGGTGCGCGGTATGATTTCTTTACCCAACGGTACGGGCGCGAGCGTAAAAGTCGCTGTGTTTGCCAAGGATGCCAAAGCCAAGGAAGCCAAAGACGCGGGCGCGGATATTGTTGGCGCTGAAGATCTGGCCGAACAAATCAAGGCCGGGAACATGGATTTCGATCGCTGTATTGCCACGCCGGATATGATGGCGCTGGTGGGTCAGCTTGGTAAGGTTCTGGGCCCGAAAGGCCTGATGCCGAACCCGAAACTGGGAACTGTGACACCAGATGTTGCCAAAGCCGTGAAAGATGCCAAAGGCGGCGCGATTGAG
>JAJFGV010000042.1 GCA_021775965.1 Alphaproteobacteria bacterium | reverse complement strand
TGTTTCTGTGCATGGAGGGCCTGCTGTTACTATTAAAAGTCATCACAACGTGGGAGCGCTGCCGGAAGAATTGGGTTTTGAGCTTGTCGAGCCTCTCAGGGAGCTTTTTAAAGATGAGGTGCGAAAAATGGGTTCTGAGCTAGGGCTGCCGGATGATATTCTATGGAGACATCCTTTTCCCGGCCCTGGTCTTGCGATAAGAATAATAGGAGACATCACAGAAGATAGATTGCAGACCCTCAGATATGCGGATGAAATAATGATACAGGAGATAAAATCTGCAGGTCTGTATGGGGAAATTGCTCAGGCATTTACTGTCTTCTTACCGGTGAGTACCGTTGGTGTTATGGGAGATGAGAGAAGCTACGAGAACGTTATTGCTCTAAGAGCTGTTGAATCTACCGATTTTATGACTGCAGACTGGGTAAAGATACCATACGAAGTACTGGCCCGTATTTCGAGTCGTATAATCAACGAGGTAAGAGGTGTTAACCGCGTTGTCTATGACATCAGCTCAAAACCACCAAGTACTATTGAATGGGAGTGATATAACGTTAATAACAACTAGCTAAATATCACAATGTTCTACAAAAACTAATCATCTCCTCTATGCTATCTAGATACTCCAGAACTTCTTTTTCAACTATGTCTCTCCTTCCCCGATGCATAATGGCATTTCGTATTGTTATCGCTGACTTACAATTTTTAAATATTTTTTCTGGAGGAAATTGCTTGTCTTCTGGTGTTATGAGCCTAAGAGTTGTTTTGATATTACCAGTCAAGCCCACTTTCTGAATAAGATCGTCTACATCAGATATATTTTTCTGTCTAGCCAGCCTTCTGATAGTATCAGAGACTGAAATTTCTAAAGCAATAACGCTGCTCTTCTTTTGTGCGATTTGGCCGTATTGTGGTAATGCCTCCAGCACCAAAAGACTGTTCAATGCGAATAGTCATGGCTTTAGGAGTGAGCTTTTTAGATGGACTCGCAGCTATAGGGTCTACGAATTGTGTATATTCATAATAATTTTTTAATCCATATCTTTTTAAGCTAAATCGCACAGAATCAATAAAAATATTTAAAGCATTAAAGAATGTAACTTTATATTCCTTTAGTATGGTTGATGAATCAATTGGCTTAGTATTAAAAACAGGGATTTTAAGCATCAGGCAAGTAAACCTAAAATGACTGAAATCATCTGAAACAACTTCCATGTTTTGAGCTTCTCCTGTATATGACCGGCCTTTTAAGAAGATATTTTCTGTTCTAATTTCTATTTTAGTATCTTCCTTATAAGGTACTAAGAATATTCGTTTATCTAGATGAAGGCATATTGGTAATGTTGCTTTAAAGGTGACTGAGTAACCATCATCTTGATTGGAAAGTAGTTCTCCTAACTGTATTGTAATTGTTATTCTCCTGAGAAAAAATAACTAACGAATTGCTGAGTACGGTTTCAAAAAGATCTGTTTTTCAAGGATCTTCTGGTTTAGCAGTTTGTTTTAGTACAGCTTAAGATAAGGATAAGTACCCAAAGCTATTAGTATTATTATGATTTTTAAATCAAACGCTTATATGCATTCATAAGCTGTTGCGTAATCTTTCCCGGAATTGTCTTTCCAATCTTATAATCGTCAATCTTCGAAACTGGTATTATTTCCATCAGAGAATTAGTAATAAATACTTCATCCGCATTTAGTAAAGTCTCTACCTTGAAGCGTTCTTCACCAGTAGGAATACTACTCTCTTTGCAAATATCGAGTACCGTTCTCCTTGTGATTCCCGGCAGGATATTGGTGTCAAGTGAGGGGGTTATGACACTCCCGCCACTTATCATAAAAATGTTGCTTACTATGCATTCAGCCACATATCCATCAGTGTTGAGGATAATCGTCTCATGAGTTGCCTTTTTGTTTGCCTCTTCTTTCAACAAAATACTTTTCAGTAGATTTGTTGATTTATGACGGGAGATAGGACATGATGTGCTCCTTCTGCAATCTGAAACAGCCAGGGACATCCCCTCGTCATAAAGTTTCATGTCATATGGTGTAAAAGTTTTGACCTGAATCAGGATCGTTGATCTGAGGCTGTCACTCATTTGAAGTGCACCACTACCTTCACCCCTGGAAAGTGTAATCCTGATATATGCATCCTGAATATTGTTTTTATCAGTTAGCGTCTTTATTGTTTCAGCTATTTCTGTGTTTGTATATTCGAAGGCAATCATGAGCCTCTTTGCCGAGTGGCGCATGCGTTCAATATGTTCATCAAGCTTAAAAGGTGTTCTGCCATATGAACGAAATGTTTCAAATATACCATCTCCGTAGAGAAACCCTCTATCACCTGATGAAATGTTTCCATCTGTTTCCGGAATTATCTTGCCATTTAAGAAGATGAAATTAGTCATAATGTTAAATATGTAGGGCGCGTTTCTTACGCGCCGAAACATTAATTATTGTCGGGTTTAGAAACCAGACCTACATGCTGTCTAATATCAAGTATTATGTACCCTTTCTTTCGAAAGGACTCCAGCAATATATAATGCTCTTAAAGACTATCCTGTCTTCCTGCTAATCCTATCAAAAAACGTAATAACAGAAATACTATTCAAGCGTCTCAATCAATGCACGGGCCTTATGTAGCGTTTCCTGATACTCATCTTCAGGGTTTGAATCAGCAACTATTCCACCGCCAACTTGAAAGAAGATATGATCGTCTTTTACTAAAAATGTTCTTATCGCAATATTTAAATCCATGTTTCCATTAAAGCTTAAATATCCCATTGAACCGGTATATACACTTCGTTTGTTGGGCTCTAATTCGTCAATAATTTGCATAGCCCTTACTTTCGGTGCACCGGTTATCGAACCTCCTGGAAATGTAGCTTTTAGCAGGTCGATAGCGTCATAACGCGAATGTAATTCACCTTCGACTGTTGCAACAAGATGATACACCGTCGGATGTGTCTCCAGTTTTTTCTTCTCTGTCACTTTTACAGTATTATAATTACATACCCGTCCAAGATCGTTGCGTTCGAGATCTACAATCATTGCTAATTCCGCATCGTCTTTTTTACTTGAGAGTAGCTCTTTCTGCATCTTTATGTTTATCTCTTCATCTTTGCCTCTGGGCCTGGTTCCTTTAATTGGCATTGTTTGTATTTTACGCACCACGACATCACTCTGTTTGCCGTTACTATCCGGCATATTTTGTAGAGACAGGAATCTTTCCGGAGATGAGCTGATTACGTATTTATTGTCAAATTTCAAGTAGCTTGAAAATGATGCAGGATTAATTTTTCTTAATCTTTTATATATTTCGTAAGGTGAAGTCTCTATCTGTGTTTGAAAGCGTTGTGAAAGATTAACCTGGTAAATATCACCTGCATTGATATATTGTTTTGCACGTTCTACCGCCCTTAAATAGTTTTCCTTAGAAAAGTTACTTATTATCTTTCGTTTTATTCTGCTTCCGTTAAATTGTGATTCCTCTACATAAGGTATATTCGATCTATTACGAATCATCTGTAACACATGGTCAACTCTTTTCGCTGTACTTTTTTGAGAATTCTGATTAATATTTACCGATAGTAAAAAGCACCTGTTCTCAAGATGGTCAACAGCAATAATTGTATCATAAAAGCTGAAACACATTTCCGGGAATTCAATATCATCTATTGTGGTATCAGGAAGTTTCTCGATGAAATGGCA
>JAJFGV010000041.1 GCA_021775965.1 Alphaproteobacteria bacterium | reverse complement strand
CAAAGTCACAAACCACCAAAGCCGTTCGGCACTCGGCGACAACATCAAAAACGCCGATATTGTTGTCCTGGCCATCAAACCACAGATCATGGACAAGGCCTGCGAACAGATCAAAGATGCGCTGTCCGAAAACACGCTTATTCTGTCCATCGCCGCCGGCCAAACCATCGCCTCTTTTGAACGCCGCTTTGGTGACAACCAACCGATTATCCGCGCCATGCCCAACACCCCCGCCGCGATCGGCAAAGGCATTACAGTCCTTTGCGCCAATAGTCATGTCAGTGATGAGCAAAAGACGAACGCCGAAGCGCTGCTTGCCGCCTCCGGCCTGGTGGAATGGGTCAATGATGAATCCCTGATGGATGCGGTGACAGCCGTTTCAGGCAGCGGCCCGGCCTACGTGTTCCTACTCATCGAAATACTCGCCAAAGCCGGACAGGCGCAAGGGTTAGATGCTGACCTTGCTATGAAACTGGCCCGGCAAACAGTGATCGGCAGCGGCATTTTGGCTGAACAGGACACCAACACCCCCGCCGCTCAACTCCGCGAAAACGTCACCAGCCCCGGCGGCACAACGGCCGCAGCACTGGAAATATTGATGAATGGGGAATTACAAAAACTCTACGACCGCGCCATCGACACCGCCACCAAACGCGGGAAAGAATTAAGTTCTTAATTCCAAAGCCTTATAATTTCTTGACATAACTTTATAAACCTTATAAGTTCCCATCTTCTAACAAAGAAACTGGGTTTAAAGGCATGACTATAGAAGTTCCACAGCATCACCCCATCAGAGAACACTTTGATGTCATGGTCACGGATACCTTTAGGCATTTTTATGGCCTTGTGGCCCAGCAACTCCCAAACATGAAGGGGGAACCATTACGGCAGATGGGGAATTATGTATCAAATATCCTCATTGAATTTATCCATCTCGACCGCATCAACAAAATAAACCAATTTACCAAAACAAAGACAGATGAGAACGACACTCTCCCTGCTGCAACGCTTGAGAGCTTGTTATACGAGTCAGAGATAAGTATCCTTGAAGGAACCCCTGAACGGGAAAGAGAAGTCCATCAACATATAGGTGACTTCACACTTTTCTTCGCCGGAATGTTACCCAGATATCTCCACCCAATTAAAACTGATGATTTAACTGAAAACCCCGACCCCATTCATCAGCATAAACTTGTGGGAATACGCTCTTACGGAATTACTGCAAAATTTGAAAACTCAGTCGGAGGACCCCGAGCTGCATTGTTTACAAATTTGGCACAATGCTTTGAATTTAATGTTCTGTGCCTGAGCGTAATAAAACAAAATTTGGCAGAATCAATAGCCCCTGATTACGAAGAGGCGGACAAAACATTCCTTATCGAGCCTGTAACTCGCCTCTAATCTACCGCCCTCTGGTCCCCAGACCAATATCCTTGGCCAGTTGGCTACGCTGCTCGGCATAATTGGGTGCAACCATTGGGTAATCGGCGGGCAAGCCCCAGCGCTCCCTATAGTCTTCCGGGCTCATCCCATAAGCGGTCTTCAAATGCCGCTTCAACATTTTCAACTTTTTGCCGTCTTCCAGACAAATAAGGAAATCCGGGGTGATAGAACGTTTGATCGGCACCGCCGGCTGTGGACGATCCGCCGCCACACCGCTTTCACCACTCACATTGGACAATGTTTTGAAAACCTGATCAATCACGGCCGGAATTTCTGCCGCCGTGACCGTATTATTCGACACATAAGCCGAAACAATTTCTGTTGTTAATGCGAGTAAATCCTCGCGATTTGTCTGATCTGCCATGAAATCACCCTATTCCCCAAACTCTATTAAGTATTATTTACTTTAAAACGCCAATAATACTATTCTAAGTCTTTAGCCAAAAAATTTGCAATAAAAATCTAAGTATTGGTGATCCTTTATTGTGAAATCACCTGTTTTATTACTTTAACTGGTCTTCCCGGCAAGTACCCGTGGCGGCCTTTTAGGCTGGCTGACATCCGCCCCACGCAAATACAAAGGCTCGATTGCTTGCTCAATATTTTCATTTTTCTTTGAAAATTCTTCCAGACCGATCCGCGCGATGATCTCGAGATCAGGCAACATAATCTCATAAAAGGAAATACTCTCCGGCGCATGGATGGCCGAAAACCGCTCTACCGTATCCCCGACCATAACAACACGACCGCCACTGATCTGATTTATAATTTCATCAGCCATCAAAGCCTGCGGCTCCGACACAGCATCACCATTCCCACCAAACATCTGAAAATAAAAATCCTCTCTCTTGGTTTCAATCAGCACCGCGAGCTTTTCTTCCGGCTTCAATTTATGACCCTCAAGATACTGCCGCGCCAAAACTTCCAACGTGCTCAAACCAACCACAGGAACATCCAGCGCCAGCGCCAAAGACTTCGCCGTCGACAAACCGATCCGCAAACCGGTAAACGCCCCCGGCCCTTTCGTCGTAACAATCAGATCAATATCATCAAAACCGCGACCGGATTCCGCCACAACCTCCTGCACCATCGGCACCAGCACTTCCGCCTGCCCCCGGATCATCGGCTGCACCTTCGTATAGACCTGCTCACTCTGGACATCATAAACAGCCACGCAGCACCCGCTCATCGCCGTATCCAGCGCTAAAACTATCGAAATTTGTTCCTTCATAATGCTACAAATTTACCTTTTTTGTGAACTTTTGCTTTTTATACGCTATATTCGCGCCTATGAAAGGCTTTTACTTCGTTTTTGCTGTGTTTTGCTGCTTCCTGTGGCCCCAAAAAGCTGTGCTTTCTGCGCCGGCCATAACAGCCGATTCAGGATCTGCCGTTATTCTCGCCTATCACCGTGTCGGCGAAGATTCATACCCCGCCACCAATTCCAGAACCGGGCAATTTGAAAGCCATATCCATGAACTGACCAGCGGCACCTATAATATTCTGCCGCTGCCTGAAATCATACAGGCGATCCGCAACGGTAAAGAGCTACCACCACAAAGCATCGCCATCACGTTCGAAGGCGGCTACAAATCAATTTTGGACCGCGCCGTGCCGCTGCTGGTCGAAAAAAATATTCCCTTTACCATTTTCTATGCCGCCGATCAGGCCGGGGGCGCTTCATCACAATATCTGAACTGGCAGGACATTGAGAGCCTCACTCACAATAAACTGGTAACGCTGGGCATTTTACCGGCCGCCTATACCAGGCTCTCCGGGCAACCAAAGGAAGAAATATTACGCCAGGTCAACCGCGCCCGCAGCGCTCACCAGGACCGCTTTGGCAAGCCGCCAAAATTATTTTCCTATCCGTTCGGTGAACACAGTCTTGAATATAGAAAAATTATTGAAGCCCAAAGCTTTGATGCCGCCTTTGGCCTGCAGTCGGGCGCGGTTTATAGTGGCGCTGATTATTATACTCTGCCGCGTTTTACCATGACTGAAAATTACGGCGACATTGAACGCCTGCGCCTTGTCTCTGCCGCCCTGCCGCTCCCCGCAAAAGATATCGAGCCGGAAGATCCTTATTTAACCGCCAGCACGCAATCCATCGGCTTTTCTGTAAGCGATGAACTCAGCGGCAACTTAAAGAACATGTCCTGCTTCATCTCAGGTCAGAAAGATATTGCTCAGGAAATTATCGGCACCCGCGTTGAACTCAGATCACCAGAGCCCTTCGAGGATGAACGCACGCGGATCAACTGCACTCTGCCTGGCCCCAAGACAGAAGACGACACCATACACTGGCGCTGGTTTGGCATGTTGCTGATCAATCCTCAACAGGCCGAACTTCATTAACTTCGGGAATATAATGCTTGAGCATAGTTTCAATGCCCTGCTTTAGCGTCGCCGTTGAGCTGGGACAGCCGGAACAGGCTCCCTGCATTTTAAGATACACAACACCATCTTCGAAATAATCAAAAACAATATCACCACCATCCATCATCACCATCGGGCGCACGCGCTCCTCGATCAGCTCCTTAATCTGCGCTGTAATCTCATCATCATCTTCGTCGCTCTGCGCATCTGACTTATGATCATCGCTGACAATAATCTGACCAGTCGATAAATGCTCCATCAACGCGCCCAGAACCATCGGGGTCAGCATCGACCAATCCGTATCATCGGATTTACTAACCGATACAAAATCTGTGCCGAAAAACACGCGCGATACGCCCTGCAATCCGAACAATCTCAGCGCCAGCGGCGAAGCGCTCGCCTCTTCGATCGACTTAAACTCCGCCGTACCACGCGCCAAAACCTCCTGCCCAGGCAGGAATTTCATGGTCGCAGGATTAGGCGTTTCTTCGGTTTGAATGAACATATCTACAATATAGAATCAATTTTCTCAGGGTCAAGATGGCTCGGCACAATAACGACAGGCACACGCAACTTCGCCAGCCCCTTACCGGAAAAATGCACCACCATAGGCCCCGGCCCGGCGGACCCACTCACCCCGGCCAAAATAAGCATCTGGATATTATCATCCCGGTCGATAACATCCACCAGCACATCAATGTCATTGCCTTCTTCCAGATAAAGCGATGGGATCGTACCGTTCAACGCATTGGCATTTTCGGCCGCCGACCAGAGAAACTTCTCGGCATTTTCACGCAATTCCTTGCGCATACGCTCTTCAATATCGCCCCAATGCTGGAAATCCTCGACCTTAATGATATGAAGAATGGCGACATGGCCATTATTAGCCTGCGCCAACCGTACGGCATAGCGCAGCGCCACAGGAAATTCCTCTGTCTCATCGGCAACAACCAAATATACACCTGTTTCAGACATCGATACCAATTCTCACTTAGGTCCTGAGCCGGATCGCATTCGCCGACCATCCCGCTATCACAGCGATGAGCACACACAGCAAACCGTACGCCAAAGACTGGCCGTAGGCAAATTTGTAGATCTTCGCCTCCAGCCCAGCCTGCCCAACATTCAGCGCAGTTGTACGCACATCAACCACTGCGCCATCCCGGATTAAAAAGCTTTGAACTTCATATTCGCCCGTCGGCACATTCGACGGCACATAAAAAGACGCGCGGAAAAAATTATCATCCAAAAAATTAATACGCCGCGGCTTTAACGGAAAAAGCCCCTCTGCCTGCTTATTACGGATCAGCGCCTCCTGAAAACTCTGCGCATATTCCGGCTTATCCCGCCACGTATCCGGATCAAACTTGAGAGCATTTAAGCCTATGCCATTTTTCTTGAGCGTTTCCGGTGTTGCCAGTTTCGATTCCGGCACGCTCAGCGCATAATCGTAATAAACCGGCACCTTGCGAAACTTAAGACTGCGCTTGTTAAACCAAATACCCAGAGCACTTTCCTTCCGCCGCACGAGCATGGTTTTTTCCGGCCCGCGTATGACAACTGCCACCTGCCCGGGCCCATTCTTCACCCCGAACAAAGCCAGATGCGCGCCCGTAAAACCCGCCGTGATATCAACACGATCATTCGCCAGATCAATCGTCAAACCACGCTCTTGCGCCTGCGCGCCAAAAAACGGCAAACAGGAAAGCAACACAACAAAAATAAATAACTTTCTCATTACCGGATCACCGTCGAATAAAGCTCATCCGGACGAACAACCAACTGACCACCCAACTGTATACAAACAATCAAAACCATAATCGCCAGAACAATCCGCGCATGCGCGCCAGTGATCATGCGTGAAAGCTTAACACCCACCTGCGCCCCGATAACACCACCAACAATCAAAAGAATAGCCAGCACCGCATCCACCGTATGATTGGCCACCGCATGCATAAGCGTGGCAAAGGCCGTGGTAAAAATAATCTGGAACAATGACGTCCCGGCCACCAGCAACGTCGGCATACCGAGAATATAAATCATCGCCGGCACCAACAGGAATCCGCCACCGATCCCCATAATCGCCACCATCAGCCCACCGACAAAACCAATCGCCGCTGGCACCAGCGCGCTGATATAAAGCTTGGAACGTGGAAAGCGCATCTTATACGGCAGCGCCATAAAAAACGGCGAAAGCTTCTGAGAATTAAACTCGCTGCGCACGGTTTTTTTCTTAAAAAAGGAAAAGATGCTTTCAAGCAACATCATCAAACCGACCGAGCCCAAAAACACCACGTATAAAAACGAAATCATAAAATCAATCTGGCCGAGCATCTGCAGCAGCTTAAAAACAAACACACCGACCAGCGAACCCAATAGTCCCCCGATCAGCATCACAGTGCCGATCTGAATATCGACATTGCCCTTGCGCCAATGCCCCATCACGCCGGACACGCTGGCCGCGACAAGTTGGTTGGCTTGCGTCCCCACCGCCACGGCCGGGGGAATACCCATGAAAATCAGGAATGGCGTCGTGAGGAATCCACCACCAACACCAAAAACACCGGACAAAAAGCCCACAAATGTCCCCAGCAGGAGGATTGATTCCACCGGCACAGTCATTTCAGCAATCGGAAGGTATATCTGCATTGAACCCTAAACGTTTGACCGCAGAATGCAGCAGCAAACGTTATGTTTCAAGAGCTAGAATAAGGAAATTAATGATATGTGTCATCAAACGGACGTTCACCGTAAATGATCAGCTGACCATCACCCAGGAAGTCCCGCGTATAATGACCCGTCTTCATATCCGATATCGATTTTTTGAAATCAATTGACTTGGCCACGCTCAAAAACGCCTTATGCCATTTCGGATAAGCCGCGATCTCGGCTGAACACTCAAGGATATAGGTCTTGTCGTGATACTGGGAAACAAACATGATCGCCTGCTTGACCACTTTCGGTCCAACGGCGGTCGTGTAAAACGCCTCGGCATAGCTGGCAAAGCCACGCCCCAGACCACCAACATCGGTGACATAGGCCACATAGGGGTCTGTATATTCATTCAGATAATCAAACCAGAAATCCTTGCTATAGGCGCTGCGCTGAATCTCACCGCTATAACGCACCGGATACACCACGAAACGGCGATCCTCGCGCACGCGCATCTTACAAGACGCATGATCATATGTGCCCGGCGCCCAAACAGTCAGCATATCATCAGACTTTTGATTATGACCGAGCGCCCATGAATCCGGAAAAGACATGGAAAAGCGTCCCTTATCATTTTCAACATAAAACACCTCGGCGAAAGCCGATGAGGTTGAAACTGAGAAAAATGTGATAGCAATCAGAAATGATTTAAGAATTTTGCTCATGAGAAATGCGCCCCTTACACATAATCTTACCAAATTATGCCCTATCATGCCACTGGAATTATGAAGATGGGGTTAAGCGCCTTTCCAGAATCTTAAAATATCCATAAGATAGGGAAAGACTACGTTTAATACTCCAGCTTGGAAAACACTCCCTCGTGCTTTTCGAAGTCTCTAGACATCTGTTCTTGCCCTGCTTTATCCCCCTCTCCGGGAATAAAATAAGTCCCCGATACATCCAAAAGTTCAAGAGCTCTGTGAGGTATTTTGACTTCTATTCCATAACATCCTGCGCCAAAAAGGCCAGGAAAATAAAGGTTTGATCTTGTTTTACTTGGAATTGGTTTCTCATCTGATATAGCAGGAAAATACCCAGTCACTAACATATTACCAATATTTGGCTCTGAGTTATTTTTCCCCAGAACTTCTTTTGTAAAATCTACTTTTACAAGCAAAGACATTGCCTTATCTCCTTTAAATATATCTATAGATGCAGGGTAAGATATAGAAAGCCTAGCCTTATGTCAATCATTTTTTCCAGAACCCCATGATATCCATGGTTTCCTGTAATACCGGGGCGGCGACGGCGTTTGCACGCTCGGCCCCTTTGGCGAGAATACGATCAATCTCGGCCTTATCATTCATCAGCTCATTCATCCGGCTGGTGATCGGCGCTAATTTCGATACGGCGAGTTCCGAAAGTGCCGGCTTGAAGTCCGAAAATGACTTGCCGGCGAACTGCTTGAGAACCTTCTCCCGGCTCTTATCGGCCAGCGACGCATAAATCGTAACAAGGTTCAGCGCCTCGGGTCGCCCCTCAAGGTCCTTCACATTATCCGGCAGTGGCTCAGGGTCAGTCTTGGCCTTCTTGATCTTCTTGGCAATGGTGTCTGCGTCATCGGTAAGGTTGATCCGGCTGAGGTCACTTTCGGCTGACTTGCTCATTTTCTGTGACCCGTCACGCAGGCTCATCACCCGCGTCGCTCCGCCCATTATATACGGCTCAGGCTGAACAAAATGATCAACCTTGTGACGCGTGTTAAAGGTCGCCGCAATTTCCCGCGCCAGCTCCAAATGCTGCTTTTGATCCTCGCCCACCGGCACATGTGTAGCCTTGTAAAGCAGGATATCCGCGGCCATCAGCACCGGATAGGCAAACAGCCCCAGCCCGGCGCGCTCCTTGTCCTTGCCCGCCTTATCCTTGTACTGGGTCATGCGCTCCAGCTTGCCCATCTGGCTCATCGTCGCCAAAAGCCACATCATCTGTGAGTGACCCGGCACTGCACTTTGCACAAACAAAGCTGAATTATAGGGGTTCACGCCGCCGGCAATATAGGCCGCAGCAATTTCACGCGTGGCATCTTTAAGCTGCTCCGGGTCATAGCTCGCGGTGATTGCATGAAGGTCAACAACACCATAGAAACATTCCGCGCCCTCGTCCTGCAACTTGACCCAGTTCTTCAGCGCCCCGAGATAATTCCCGAGATGCAAATGCGACGTCGGCTGCATGCATGATAAAATACGTTTCATGCCCGTATGCTTCTCATATTATGGGGTTAGCGGCAACTGAAAATGTTAGTTGAGGTATCTGTATTGAAGTTCCCAAGCAATATCTTCGCACGAGCGAATTGACAGCTTGTTATCACGGGGCTCCAAAAACTCTTTCAACCCTTTCTCAAGCCTTTGCTCTGTTATTCTATTTACAGCAACATGCTTTTTGACCCAACTCTCTTCTGGAGAATCAATACCAAAACAGCGCCCAGACTCACGAGTCAGCCAATGAAACATTTCCAATTTCACCAAAGCCTGGCTCGCCTCGTCTAATACGATTGGAGCATCCGTTTTTAATTCACGGACCATCTTTTGAACAGATTCAAGTAATTGAGAGTTAGCTGCTTCTCTTTTATTAGCTTCATTGCCGTACTTCTGAACAGCTACAGATCTAAAATGGTTTTTTAGGACGTTCAAAGCCGCTACTCTAAAAATATGAAACATTCGTCCTTTAGGTAGACGCATAACTAGGTGCTCCTTCAATTTCTTACTAAAAAGAAGGTTATAAACATCAATTTTCTTTATGTCAATATATTATGTCTTTGAAAGATATTTCTTCATATCCTGAACCTTCACCACCCCGGTCATAATAACGGCTCCAGCATAAACGCCCATACCGCCCAGCACCAGAACTACTAGGCCAACAATGCCCTGAAACGTGGTTTCGTAAATCCACAGCTCAAAACCACGCCCCGCACCATAAAGCACCACGCCTAGCGCTACCACCATGATCGCGGTCGAAGCAACTATTTTTACCGCCGCCCGCTTAAAGCGCTCATCAAATTGCGCCGCTTCATGTCCTTTCAACGCCCGGATATGCATGACAAACTGCACCCAGCCCGTTAAACCCGTGGCCAGCGCAATCCCGGCCACGCCAATATAGCGGATCAAAATCAAGCTCAACACGATATTCATTACCGTCGCCACCACCGCAATCTTCACCGGCGTCAGCGTATCGCCCCGCGCCCAGTGCGCCGTTGAAAACACCTTGATCGCGATATAGGCTGGCAACCCAACCGCATAACAAACCAGGACATTGATGGTGGCAATACTATCACCCCAATCGAACGCCCCGCGCTCAAACAAAACCTTCACCAACGGTCCCGGCATCACCATCAACGCCGCCGCCGCCGGCAGTGCCAGCAACAGACAATATTCCAGCGCCCGGTTAAACAGCTCCCGCGCCTCCTGCACTTTGCCCGCCGCGATAGTGCGTGACAGCATCGGCAGCAGCGCCGTGCCAACCGCAATCCCGACCACGCCCAGCGGCAGCTGGTTCAAACGATCCGCATAATACAGATACGAAATTGACCCGGTCTCCAGAAACGACGCTATAATAAGGTCGGCCAGCAAATTGATATGCATGACCCCGGCACCGATCACCCCCGGCCCCATGAGCTTAAAGACCTGCTTGATCCGCATATCAAATACGGGCCGTTTGAACCGCAAACGCATCCCGGCCCGGCGCGCGCTCACCACTAGCCACAAAAACTGCAAAACCCCGGCGATCAATACGCCCCAGGCCATCGCATGGCCAGCGGTCTGCGTCATGTCACTCAGCAGCAACGCACCAATCAGGGTCAGATTGAACAACACCGGCGCAAAAGCAAACGGCGCAAACCGGTCCAGCGCATTCAGCACACCACCCAGCAACGCGGTCAGTGACATCAAAAGCAAATAAGGAAAGGTGATCTTTGATAGCTCCACCGCCAGATCATAGCGAACCGCGTCACCAACAAAGCCCGGCGCAACGCCATAGATGACCCACGGCATGGCCCACATGGCCAGGATCGTTACGACCCCGAGCCCATAGAGCATGATATAAAAGGCATTCAGGGCAAAATCATCGGCCGTCTCTCGCCCCTCTTCTTCCAGCGCCCGCGAATAAAGCGGCACAAAGGAAACGCTAAACGCCCCTTCCGCCGTCACCCGGCGAAAGAAATTCGGTAATTTAAGCGCCACGAAAAACGCATCCGCCACCGGCCCCGCGCCCAAGATGGCCGCCGTCATAACATCACGGATAAATCCGGCAATACGCGAGAGCCCCGTCAGCCCCGCCACCGTCGCCATGGCTTTGATTAATTTCATGAAGTTGTTTTAACGCGAAGAACCGAAGAAGCGAAGGCTTTATTATCCTTTTGCGCGCTCCAGAATAATTTTGGCCGCTTCCGAGGCCGGAATATCTGTCACATCCAACTCCATCAAAGCCGGGTAATCCGGCTTTAGAACTTCATCCTCCTGGCAATAACGCGAAACGCCATCGGGATCAGTCATTTTTAGCCTCTGCGCCCGATCCGGCATCACAATTCGCCGCCGCAGCTCTTCCTCAGAACACAAAAGCCGCACAGGCAGAAAACGACTACCGCGCTTCTCCGTATGGCCAGCAATTTCAAAGAACCACGCTCGGTCCCTGATAGTCTGCTCTGTAAGCTGGTTGGTAAGCACATAATTCAGGGAAGGCGGCGCTATCATATGGATAGAATCCCACACAACATGCCAGATTTTCTTACAGTTCTCCCACACCTCGTCTGGTAATTTCTTTTTACCATCCGGTCCAATAACCGAAAACACTGGGTTATTAATCAGATGATTATCAACCAGCACGAAATTGGCCTGCTTCACGATTTCCTTCGCAATCGTGTACTTCCCCGTCCCCGGAAAACCAAAAAGATAAATGATGGTGTTTTCAAATTTCATAAGACCTTTTAACCACAGATGCAGTTGGATGAACACCAATTTTTACCTTGACATAAAAGGAATTTTATCCTATAGTGTCGGCATGAAAAAGAATGCAAAAAACACCGTCATTGCGAGCGGAGCGAAGCAATCCAGCCTTGTCGATGCTGCTTCTGGATTGCCGCGTCACTTCGTTCCTCGCAATGACGAAGCAATATGAAAATGTACTTTCCACGGAACGAACTATTAAGGAGACATAATATCGAGGACATACAAAAAGCAAGCAACAAACTGAAAGAATTGCTTTCAGTTCCAAGTAAAAACAATAAGTTAAGGAAGGCCACCCCCTGCTTTTTTACGAACGAACTGAAGGAAACAGAAAAAAGATGACAATTCAAAAGCTTAAATCAAAACAAGTGAAAAATCTTCGTGACCTTCGTGGCCTTCGTGGTTTAAAACTTTTCTTATGATGCAAAACCCTGAAAGCACGCAATTCGGCGAAAAACACGTCACCCCTGATGAAAAAACCCAGGCGGTGCGCGGCGTTTTTGACTCCGTTGCCGACAACTACGATTTAATGAACGACCTCATGTCCGGTGGCATTCACCGCCTTTGGAAAGACCGGTTGGTCCGTATGATCCGGCCTAAACCCGGCCTCAAATATCTCGATGTGGCCGGCGGCACGGGTGATATCGCCTTCCGTATCCATAAAAAAGCGCCAGAATCCGACATCACCGTCTGTGACCTGAACGAACATATGCTCGATGTTGGCCGCAATCGCGCCATCGACAAAGGCTGGCTGGGCGGCTTTGAATGGGTCACCGGCAATGCCGAAAACCTTCCCTTCCCGGATAGCTCCTTTGATGTCTATACCATCGCATTTGGCCTCAGAAATGTCACCCGCATCGACACCGCGCTGGCCGAAGCCGCCCGCGTTCTCAAACCCGGCGGACGGTTCTTCTGTCTTGAATTCAGTCATGTGCAGGAGCCGATCATCGCCAAGGCCTATGATTTGTTCTCCTTTAAAGTGATCCCCCGGATCGGCAAAATCGTCGCTAAAGACGAAGACAGTTATCAATATCTGGTCGAGAGCATCCGCAAATTCCCGAAACAAAAAGATTTGGCCAAAAGAATGGACTCAGCAGGGCTAAAAAATGCAGGTTTTACAAACCTTTCTGCCGGAATTGCAACAATTCACTTCGGGATAAAACCCTAAAAATTTCCATAATTTCAATACCTTGCGGTTTTTAGTTGACAGCGGGGCATTACAGACGTCATTGTACGCGCAAACCTAGACATATTTATTGTGGTTGATGAGAATCTTTAATTTTAAGGAGAGGGCTTTTTTATGAGCAGTTTTACCAAATCTATCATGTATTCCGCCGCCGTGTTGGCTGTCGGTCTTATTGCAATTTTTGCGATCTACAACAATATGGGCGGCAAAGGCGTTGCCAATATTGAACCTGCCGCTGGCGAACAAGCCGGTAGCTTCATTGATGAAGCAACATCCAGTGCATCCGGTTTCGTAACCGAAGTATCTGGCGAAGCTGCCGATATGGCTTCTGACGCTGCAAACGCTGCGACTGATGCTGCTGAAAATGCTGCTGAAGCAATTTCTGAAACAGCTGAAAGTGCAACCGACGCTGCCAAAGATGCGATGGGCATAAGCGACACTCCTGCTGAAGAAGCAGTAGAAGCCGCGTCCGAAGCAACTGAAGCTGCCTCTGAAGCATCCGAGCAAGCCGCTGACGCTGCTGATAAAGCAATGGACGCTGCCGAAGACGCAACGCAAGCCGCCGAAGCTGCACAAGATGCTGCCTCTGCTGCTGAAACTGCAACCGAAGCTGCCGTCGAAGCAATCGAAAGCACAGAGCCTGCTGCCGGTGAAGCTGCTACAGACGCAATTAAAGATGCTATTGGTCAGTAATTACTGCCCTCTAAAGCAAAGCTTTAATATCTGAATTAATAAAGCCCCACTTGGAAGAGTGGGGCTTTTGTTCTATATAAAGACAATGAAACAGAGCCTTGAAAATAAGAGCATCTTGTTGATTATATCCGGCGGTATCGCCGCTTATAAATCGCTCGAGCTCATCCGCCTGATTAAAAAATCCGGCGCGAATGTCCGCTGCATTCTCACGAAAGGCGGCGCGCAATTCATCACGCCACTCAGTGTGGCTTCACTCAGCGAAGAACAGGTTTATACGGATTTATTCTCTCTCAAGGACGAAACTGAAATGGGGCATATCAGATTATCGCGTGAAGCTGATGTCATTATCGCTGCCCCGGCCAGCGCCAACACAATCGCCAAAATAGCCCATGGCCGCGCTGACAATCTGGCCTCCACCACCCTGCTCGCCTCTGACAAACCCATCCTCATCGCCCCGGCGATGAACCCGGAAATGTGGGACAATGAAGCCACGCAAGGCAACATTCAAATGCTGGAACAGCGTGGCATTACCATGATTGGCCCGGCGAAAGGCGACACTGCCTGTGGTGAAACCGGCATGGGCCGCATGAGCGAGCCTGAAGAGATTTTTGGCGCACTTCTATCCTTCTTCTACGAGCGCCCGCTCAAAGGCTACAAGGCTCTCGTCACCGCCGGCCCGACTTATGAACCCATCGATCCTGTGCGCTTTATCGGCAATCGATCATCGGGCAAGCAAGGCTACGCGATTGCCTCTGCACTCTTCGAAGCCGGAGCAGACGTCACACTGGTCAGCGGTCCAGCCGCCCTGCCGGACCCCGTCGGTATCAATACCATCCGCGTTGAAACCGCTGATGAAATGCTGAATGCCTGCCAAAGCGCCCTACCCGCCGATATCGCCATCTGCACCGCAGCGGTCAGTGATTGGGCACCAAAAGACAACAAAACCAGCAAGATCAAAAAACGTCGCAACCATACGCCGCCCGCGATTTCCTTAAAAGAAAATCCGGACATTCTGGCACGGTTGGCCAAAGACAGCCCGAACCGCCCGGATCTGGTCATTGGCTTTGCCGCGGAAACAGAAGATATCCTTGATAACGCACGCGAAAAGCTGGCCCGAAAGAACTGCGACCTCATGGTTGCCAATGAAATCACCGAGGCTGAAAATGTTTTCGGCGCTGATCAGAATCATGTACATTTGGTCACACTGGATGACAGCGAGGAATGGCCACGTGCGAGCAAAAAAACAATTGCCCGTAAACTGGTCGTCCGCATTGCAAAGCATATAAACAACCCGAAAAACAACAAAGAGAACACATTAAATGTCAGAAGAATTGAAGCGGCGGAGTAACGACAATATAGAAGTGGCGCTGCATGCGCTCGAACATGCGGTTGGGCTTAATTTGCCCGCCTACGCCACCGAGCAATCGGCCGGTATGGATTTAACAGCCGCACTGGAAGAAGCCATTGAGCTCGGCGCTGGCGAGCGCGCCCTTGTCCCGACAGGTCTGGCCATCGCCCTACCCCCAGGTTTCGAAGCACAGATCCGCCCACGCTCCGGCATGGCCATCAAGTACGGCATAACGGTGCTCAACACCCCCGGCACGATTGATGCCGATTACCGCGGCGAAATCAAAGTCATCCTGATCAACCACGGCAAAGACCCCTTCACCGTCGAGCGCGGCATGCGCATCGCCCAGATGGTGATTGAACGCTTTGAACATGTCACATGGAAAGTCGTGGATAGCCTTGAGGATACCGAGCGCGGCGAAGGTGGTTTTGGGTCTACGGGGACGGAGTAGGTAGCTATGAATAAATTTCTTGTAACCGTTTTAATACTAATATTCTTAAGCCCCCATGCTTTAGCATCTGAAGAAACAGCTAAACATAACCTCACAATAGCCTTTCCAGGATTTTTTAATTCGGAATCCAGAGAGTTTAATCCGGTACCGATAGGCTACATGGTTGATTACGAAGAGGCCCATAAAACTTTAAAAAAAGAACTCGCCAAACAGAATTATACCGTCAATGGTTATGAAGTTTTTTCAAATGTACTAAACAAAGAACTCAAGGACGAAGAAGTCACTATTATGAAAGATTTTCTCCACAAGGCTTTATCAGAAACTAATGAATACCTGAAAGCTAATTGGAATGATTTGGAAGTTGATACTCTGGATAAAAAAACATGTTCAAAACTAAAAATACCCGACCTTACTAAGTTTGAAAGTTATAGTAATTGGCTAAATACTGATAGAATATACATCATTATAGGGCTAGAGGCACAGGCACCCGTTGGTCACGGTCTTCGATCAGGACTTATTGCGCTTTCTTTTAACCCGATGGGAATCTGTAAAGAAGCGGCAGCTATTCCTTATGACTTTTCAAAATTCGATACAAAGGAAATGATTAAGGATAGCAGAGCCTTAATCTCAAACTTACAAAGCCAGAAATAATATGGTCTGAGCTATGGGCAACACAGCATTAAAATCTCTCCCGAAGTCTTCCGAGGACCTCATCGCCGATGGTCATACGCCGATGATGGCGCAATATATGACCATCAAGGCCCGCTACCCTGACGCCCTGCTGTTTTACCGCATGGGCGATTTTTTTGAGATGTTCCACGATGACGCGGTCAAGGCCGCCGAGACTCTCGACATCACCCTCACCAAGCGCGGCAAATCGGACGGCACCGATATCCCGATGTGCGGCGTGCCGTTTCACTCTTGTGAGCCCTATCTTGCTAAACTCATCCGCGCCGGGTTCAAGGTTGCTATCTGTGAACAAAGTGAAACACCGGACCAGGCCAAGGCGCGCGCCAAAAAGGAAGGCAAGCCCGCCTCGAAAGCACTGGTGAACCGTGATGTGGTCCGCGTCGTGACGCAAGGCACCCTCACCGAAGATTCATTACTAGACGCACGCGAAAGCAATTACCTCGCCGCGCTAACTGAGGTTGGTGGTCAATACGGTCTCGCCTGGCTGGAGCTTTCCACCGGGTCATTTACGGTTCAGCCCTGCTTTGAAACCGATGTTGCCACGGTGCTCGAGCGCATCAATCCCGGTGAGGTTTTGCTCCCCGACAAACTGGCGCAAAGTTTGAATGAACCACTTGAGAGCTTTCAGGAAAAACTGACCCTGCAAAGCGCCTCCCTGTTCGACAGCGAAAACGCCCGCAAGCGCCTTGAGAAGATGTTCGGTGTTGGCACTCTAGAATCCTTTGGCGGCTTTAGCCGCGCCGAAATTGCCGCCGCCGGGGCATTGATTGATTATATTGAGCGCACACAAGTCGGCAAAATGCCGCGTCTGTCACCGCCGCGCCAGATATCCATGGGCGCTGTGATGGAAATTGACGCCGCGACCCGGCGCAACCTGGAGCTCACCCGCACCATGACCGGCGAGCGCAAAGGCAGCCTGCTTGATGCCATCGACCGCACCATCACCGGCGCAGGCGCACGAACGCTGCAATCCTATCTTTCCGCACCGCTTACCGATATCGCCGTCATCAACACCCGTTTGAACCGCATACAATGCTTTACCAATGAACCAGATTTGCGTGGCCTCATACGTGAACAACTCAAGGCCGTGCCCGACATGGAACGCGCCTTGGCGCGTCTTAGTGTGGATCGCGGCGGC
This sequence comes from Alphaproteobacteria bacterium, assembly GCA_021775965.1. Classification (GTDB taxonomy): domain Bacteria; phylum Pseudomonadota; class Alphaproteobacteria; order Micavibrionales; family Micavibrionaceae; genus UBA5701. The sequence continues at coordinate 5,115 of JAJFGV010000041.1, read as the reverse complement.
CCACGTGACCTCACTATGATCCGCGACGGCCTTGTTCAATCCGAAATCATCAGGGCGCAGCTCCAAAATAACCAAAGCGCCAAAGAGTCCTTAAAACCGCAACTCGAAATCCTGAAACAAAACCCCGATGTCGCCGCGCTTCAGGACAAACTACGCGCCGCACTTACACGCGACCCCCCTTTCCTCGCCCGTGATGGCGGCTTCATCGAAAAGGGTTATTCCGATCAGCTCGACAAGCTGCGTTCCCTGCGCGATGAATCCCGCCGCCTGATCGCCGGACTGCAAACCAAATACCAACAAGACACCGGCATCGATAAACTAAAGATTAGTTTTAACAACGTATTAGGATACTTCATTGAGGTGACTGCTAAACACGGCGACAAGCTGATGGTCAAAGACGAAGGCGGCTCCAACCCCTATGTCCACCGCCAGACCATGGCCAACGCGATGCGCTTTACAACACCCGAGCTGGCCGAGCTTGAGCGCGACATTGCTTCGGCTGGCGAAAAATCCCTGGCGATAGAGCAGGAGATTTTTGCTGAGTTGGTCAAAAATATCATAACCCTGTCTAAGCCCATCGGTGCCATTGCCCGCACGCTGGCAACACTGGATGTAGCATCGTCATTGGCCGAATTAGCGACAGAGCTTGATTACACGCGACCCGTTCTCGATGACAGCCTGACCTTCAACCTCGAAGGCGCCCGCCACCCGGTCGTCGAAAATGCCCTGCGCAAACAAAGCGCCGCTTTCGTGCCCAACGACTGTGACCTCGGCCCAAGCCAAAAACTCTGGCTTCTCACTGGCCCCAACATGGCCGGAAAATCAACATTCCTGCGTCAAAATGCCCTTATCGCCATCATGGCGCAGATTGGCTCCTTTGTTCCCGCTTCATCGGCCCATATCGGACTCATCGACCGCCTGTTCAGCCGCGTTGGCGCGTCCGATGATCTGGCACGCGGGCGAAGCACGTTCATGGTTGAAATGGTTGAAACCGCCGCCATTCTTAATCAGGCCACAAATCGCTCATTGGTTATCCTTGATGAAATCGGCCGCGGCACCGCCACCTTTGACGGGCTGTCGATTGCCTGGGCCTGCGTTGAACATCTCCATGAAGTGAACAAATGCCGCGCGTTATTCGCTACGCATTATCATGAGCTTACATCTCTGACTTCATCTCTTTCTTCACTTTCCTGTCACTCGATGCAGGTCAAAGAATGGAAAAGCGATATTATCTTCATGCATGCCGTCGTGGCCGGAGCGGCAGATCGTTCCTACGGCATCCATGTCGGCAAATTGGCAGGCCTGCCCCCTGCCGTCATCACCCGCTCCGAAGAAATACTAAAGCTCCTGCAATCGGGCGAACAATCCGGCGCGCTGGCCAGGCTCGCCGATGATTTACCGCTTTTTACCGCAATGGCCGACAATCCGCAGGCAGAGCTCGGCCCCACCGAACTGGAGAAAAAGTTGACCGACATCAACCCAGACGACCTCAGCCCCAAAGAAGCCCTTGAGGCCCTTTATACCCTAAAGTCCATAATCGGCGGGAATTAGCCGTAAACAGCTGTGGCATTTTTGCACCATAACCCATCAAAATTGCCACATATCGTCCATATCTGCGTTGACATACAAAGCCATACACGACATTGTGGCCGCATAATTATAGACACATTAGCTTTGGAGAGAGCCCCATGACCCGTTACTTTTTGATCCTTTTCACCGTTCTTACTTTTACCGTACTGACCGCCACCCCCGCACAGGCATTTTTATATCCGCCTAACGCAGTCGAAGCCTCGAAACATATAGGTGCAGCTGCCACAGCAATTCAGGCTTGTGATGAGGCTGGATATAACAGGGCAATGAGAAGCCTCAAAAATCTTGAAAAAGGCTTAAAAGCAATAGCAAAAAGCTCCGAAGTAGCAGCCATGTCATCAATGACCCAAAATCAGGCTAAACATGACTGGGCCATAGTACGGGGATATAGACAGGGCTTAAAGGCTCGTTGGGAAAATAGAGAGAAACCCTGCACCACGCCAAAGGAAAAACAGGCCAGCAATACAGCCGTATCAACCGGTGACAAGCTCCTGGCTGAGCTGAGAAATGAAGGATGTTGTTCTGACCTCGAAGAACGCGTTGCCGAACTTGAAGCCATGGGAAACACACAACTGGCCGAAAGACCACTCCACCTTCCTGGGCTTAACCTCCGCATGCCTGCTGAAGAGATCGCAGATGGGGCAGGAGCCCCCCTCTCAACAATGACCTATGAGGAGGAAATAGCACAGGCGACAAACCAGGCAGAGTCTGCCATCTCCTCCTGTAATCGCGCTCAGTTTAAGGATGCCATGGGCTGGCTGGATGAGTTGGCTTATTATGCTGACTCCAGGCAGGAAGAGGCAAACCTCGACGGTACCATGGATAGCTTGGAGCTAAGATGGCGCGCCGCAGGAAACAAACCAACATGCAGCGTCGTTTTCCCAGACCCCTTCACAATGGCAGTAGCCGCCAATGTCGGTTTACTTCGTGTTGGTGACCATCTTGGCTATCTCGGCTCTGAAATATTTGGCGGTGGCGGCAGAGTTATTAACAACACCAAACCGGACTCTACGGGCACTTATGCTGCCCTTAACTTCGGTGGACAAATTGCTGTCACTTCAATGCTAAGAAACATACTTTTTTGGGGCACGCCAAATGCACCCAACTACAGCCCATTCACTTTTTGGAACTTTTTCTTCAATGTAAGCCGCGCCGAGGGTGATATTCATGACAACATCGGCACGATTGATCCGGGCAACGGTCGCCAGATATTGTTCCCTGGTACCGCCGTCGGACCGAATGGATCGGGCTTTCAGGGCGGCCTCAACAACCCTATCCTTAATGCTGCCTATAATGCGACTTATGCATGGGCTGCCTACCAGATGGGCTTTGGCTACATGATGACGCTGCCCAATTCCCGGTTCAAACTTCGGCCCTATGGTGGCGTGGAATATAAACGCCTCAAAACCAGCGAAGAACTGAGCGGCTCAATCATTGGTAATGATTTCCATTACCAGACGAACGTAAGAGAACACTCTTATGCCCCGTTTTTTGGCATGGAGGCATTTTACCGTCCAGAAGTACTTGCCAGCCTTCTTGGTATCCCTGTTCAAGTAGGCAGTAACCTGCGTGCCGCCTTTGTTCAGAACAACGCAAGCGGAACTGATGACCTGAAACTGGGTGCCTTCCCGACAGCTCCAGCCGCCATAAGCAATGATGATAATTCATTTGATATGAAGGCTGAGCTAAACCTTACCTTTAATCCGGATTCTGCCTTTAATGTCAGCGTTGGTGGTGCATGGGAAAGAACAAGCGTTCCGATGCTAAACAGCCGTGACGGTGTCAGACCTTCATCACTTGGAAGAGAAGACGTAGACAATACCACCTTCATGTTCCGTATGAACTGGGCCTTCGGCATGCCAAATATGGGCAATATGTGAGGGCAGAGTCGCGCAGAATGAAGAGAATAAAAGATTACACAAAAAACCGCCCTCTTCTCGGGGCGGTTTTTCTTTTGGCGGGGCTTTTAGCCCTTCCGGCTTGCTCCACAGCACCCCTTGATCTTGAATATTACGCCGCCGCCAAAGAAAGTCCACGCCGGTTTTATGTCTGTCACGGCTATGGCTGCCACACGAAGACCCGCACAAGACTAAATAAGGAAGAATGGCTACAGGTTCAACAACCGCTTAAACAACAATCATCCTCTGCCGAAGAAGAACGCACACAGATTGCCCAATCTATCGCTCTCATAGAACAAATTACAGGCAAGAAAGTGGGCACAGATAAAGATACCGCCGGCGCCACATTTCTTGGCCATGGCCAATATCAACTGGACTGCATTGATGAAGCCATCAACAGCTCTCTCTATCTCAAGTTTTTCGAGGAAGCCGAGCTCCTCAAATGGCATGATGTTGATGGCCCGGCCCGGCGCGGCGCGTTCTTTGACGGTGAATGGCCACATAACACGGCGGTTGTAAAAGAAAAAGAAACTGGCAAACAATACGCCGTCGATTCATGGTTTTCGGCCAATGGGGAAGATCCGCATATCGTGCCATTGGGATTGTGGCTAGGTGGTTGGAGACCGGAAGGCTCATAAACCTAAGAGATCCGAGCTTGCACGCCACTCACACCATAGAATGTCTTTCATCAAAAAGTACCACATCGGCCTTCTTCAAGGCATAATAAAAAAGGAAACGGAGAATGCAATCATGTCAAAACAAACTGTTCTGGTGGTCGATGACGACGATACGATTAGAAGCGTTGTCGAGGCAATACTCGAAAAAAATAGCTACACAGCACTAACAGCCTGCAATGGCGAGGAAGGGCTACAAATAGCCAATGATAAAATACCCGATGCCATTGTCCTGGACCGCAAGATGCCTGGCATAGATGGAAACGAGGTTCTAAAATCCCTTAAAGAAAATTCCGAGACACAAAATATTCCGATTTTAATGCTAACAGGCGAAAGGTCGATTACAGATGTTTCTTCAAGTCTTGATCTGGGTGCGCTGGATTACATTGTCAAACCGTTCGACCACGAAAATTTCTTAATGCGCCTTAAACATATAATGAAAAGTAAGAACTAGAGCGTGTCATGAATAATGCTGGGTCCATATTGTATTAACCTGATCAACGACTTCCTGTGGCTTGTACGGCTTCTTGATAACACCAATCACACCCATAGTGACATCATCAAGATCAATCTGTTCAATTTCCCTACCGGTTACAAAAATGACAGGAACATCCAGAACGCTCATGCGCTCACGCAGGCTATGCAGCGCTTCCGGCCCTTCCATTTCCGGCATAATCATATCAATCAGGATAAGATCAGGCCGAAAAGAATTATAATCATCCAGAGCAGCCTGCCCGCTGCCATAGGCCTTCACTTCAAATCCACCAAGACTTTCCAGTGATTTCCCGGTTATTTTCTGAATAATGACATCGTCATCAACATGCATGATGCGCTTTAAAGTCTTAGGCATTAATTTCCGCTAATAATTTTACTTTTACGCTCGTGAACGCAGATTTTAAATCATCAACAAGCGGCTCTATTTTGGTCATATCATGCCCGTTTTTATCAGCATC
>JAJFGV010000005.1 GCA_021775965.1 Alphaproteobacteria bacterium | reverse complement strand
TTCGCTTTTCGAGGTTTGCGTGCGGGTCGCACATCTTTTCCTATGCGCCGCGTAGCGGCCCGAAGCGCCGGTATCCGTCAGGGCCGAAACACTTCGCAAGAAGTGCCTGGGCGAAAAATCGGAAAAATTGCGGAAGGTTTGTGCGCATTGAAAATGCGCGTGAAAGCCGTCATTTTTGCTATTTTTGGGCTTACGGCCTTGACGGATACCGGTAAGACAAAACAGAAAGAGCCGCCCCGAAAATCGGGGCGACAATTTGGCTCTGGTTTAAAGCCTAAAAAAAGCCACCCGCGTTTTCAGCGGGTGGCTAAGTTGGCTAAAACTCAGGCGGCTTCTTCAAGCTCCTCGCCTTGGTCAAAATCTTCGCTCCGGTTCTCTTTGGCATCCGGGTCTATGGCGGGAAACGCCATGGCTTCGGGAAGCCAGAAGATTGCTTTGAGTTCATCTTCATTCGGCGCTTCCAGTGTCATAACATGGCTAAAATGCTTTGCCATGGATGCCACAAGGTCTTTTTTCTTGTAGCCAGCCGCGTTGCCGATTTTGAGAGAAGAGCCGGAGTCCGTAATGACTTGCTGCAACTGCGCTTTGTTGCGGCGTTTCAAAAACGCTTCATCCGGTCGCCAATAGTTGCGCATGTCTACATTCAGATCAATGGCAACCTTGTTGAACAGGCTATCAGCATTGTTATCCAGCCGCTCAACATTGCATTGGCCGAATTCCAGAACTTCCAGAAATATCTGTACCGCTTCCAGCTCATCGTCAGTGAGGGCTTTAACATGATCGTAGGCAGCTTCATGCGAAGAAAACAGGTCTTTAAAATCATGCCATGTCGTATCTTCCTGCACCTCATCAAAAAGGCCGTAAATATGCTTTGCGGCATTGTTGATCTGTTGGAGGGCAGGGGGGTTGCCTTCTTCCTTGTCAAAGTAAGAAACGTGACCATGTGACGTGTAAGCAAACATAGCCAGCTTTCCAGCGACAATGATTTCTTTCATCGTGCGTGGATTTTCCAGCAATGCAGCCTGTACGGCAACGCTCTTATGCTGCGCCATATATTTGACCAGCGGCGTTGCATAAGTGGCTCTGGGCTTTTTTAGAGCCGCTGTGGTGGATTTATCGGCCTTGGTTTTAAGCAAGCCTTCATGAATCTCCACCTTGCCGGATGACTCTAACGCAACAATAACGCCGCCTTTTTCATCACCCGCAGCTTCACCATACTGCCATGAGCTAAAATACCCTTCATGCAATTCGGCCCAATCCGCCGTTTCCATGTGCTTTTCAACGAGCTTTTCGGCAGCGGCTTTTTGAAGATCAAAAAACTGCTCTGTATCGTTGAAATAGGTAGCATCTTCCTCGGCAAACAGGTCCGTGGTGTATTCACCTGCATATTGCTCTTTATCAAAGATCGCCATGGACAGAGTAGGAAGCTCACCAATCAAACGGTCTTTGATCTCCTCAGAACTGTCACACCAGCCCTTTTGAACGCTCTCCAAAAGATCATCCTGCTCCTCAGCGCTACCAACGCTCAAAGCCTCGGCCTGTGAAAGGGTAATCTCCCCCTCAGACAAAGCGTTTTTAACATTGTCGCTTAAATCCAGCAAAACAAGGCGGCGGCGAATAGTGCCAACCGTCAAGCCTGTTTTGGCAACAATCTCATCAAGCTTTTCGCCATCTTGAACAAGTCCGGCAATGGCTATGGCTTCTTCCAGCGGCGCAAGGTTTTCACGTTGCACATTTTCCATCGTAGCCATACGCAAGGTTTCTTCTTCGGATAAATCTGCTTTGATTTCGACAGATACGCCAAAACCTTCCGGCAGATCGCCGTTCTTCTGCAAAAGCTGCAAAGCCCGAAAACGGCGTTCACCGCAAATAATCGGGTGTTTTTTCTTTTTGCCTTTGGGCTTGGCTACTACCAGATTTTGTAGCAATCCATCTGTTTTGATAGAAGCCGCCAATCCTGCGATTGTGGAATCATCAAAGCGTTTACGCGGGTTTGCATCGGAAGTCTGAATTTGTGAAAGTGATAATGTTTGTAATGTAGTCATTTTTAAGCTCCTTTGCTTGTTTAGGTTAAGTGCGGGTTGCACATCTTTTCCTATGCGCCGCGTAGCGGCCCAAAAGCGGGGGGAGATTTTGCAAGACCCGGAACGCCGGAGGGGGATCACCCAGAATTTTTTATAGAGCTTGCGATATAAAAAAATTTGGGGATACCGGCGTTCCGCCGTAGGTGAGCGTTAGCGAAGGTCTTGTTAAATCGGCCCGAAGGGGGCCTCTTAAAAAATAAAAGCCTTTGAAAATGCCTGATGGGGTTTTTATGATAGCATAGTGCCCACTATGTAAGATAATGACTGGCATCATGGCAAAAAAGAAAACCCGCAGCATAAAACCGCTGCCTGGCTATCCGCAGCATAAAAAATTCCAGACTATGGAAGAGATAAACGATTATTTTGATCGTGATCGTCTAACCTGCCTGGTTTGCGGCCATACATATATATCTCTTCATGCGCATCTTAATAACACTCATCAGATCAGAGCAGATCAATATAGAGAAATGTACGCAATCCCGTGGGGCAGGG
>JAJFGV010000040.1 GCA_021775965.1 Alphaproteobacteria bacterium | reverse complement strand
GAAAAAATATGCCACCAATGTCGCCACAAGCAAAGCGACTAAAGTACTCGGTACAGTTTTAGTTATCCTTGGGAACAGATAGATAATGGCCATTGTCAAACCTCCTAACCCAATAGCCATCCAGTTCAATGCTGAAAGAGGTTCACTGATTTGAGTGATTATTTTTATGGTATTTTTGGCAGATTTATAGCCCATAAAGGGATACAATTGATACAAGATGATAATAATGCCAATGCCTGTCATAAATCCTGAAAGCACCGGGTATGGAATATACTTAATGTACTTCCCGACTTTCACCAGACCTAATAGAATTTGAAAGCCACCAGCAAGCAAAAAGGTTGCGATAATAATTCCCATACCTGCCTGTAAGCTTCCTGATATTTCAATTGCGGTAGCAATAACTACTGCTGAAACCACTGTCATAGGCCCGGTAGGGCCGCTTATCTGTGTTGCCGTTCCACCAAAAACCGCAGCAAAAACGCCAAGCATCATCGCACCGTACAATCCTGCTATGGGACCCATTCCGGACTGCACACCAAAAGCAAGGGCCAAAGGCAAAGCCACTATACCGGCGGTAATCCCACCAAACACATCACCCTTTATGTGCTTAAAATCAAAAAACATTTCCTTAAAGCTGAAAGGTGTTTTGGTCTTAGTTTTTGCTTTCTTTGTAATACTCATAGCCATAGTTAATATTTATTATATGTGAAATTTTACGAGCAGATACATCAATACTTCCGCAGCGTAGCCACAATCAAATTTGAAATGTCTAGAGCAAAATACTGCCTTCCGGTAGGCAAGGAAAGTGCCTGAAGTAAAAAATAATGATTTATTTCCTACAACAAGTTTAGCTAATTTTAAACTTCCGACCAAACTGATGGGCACTTTTAATTTAATATTGCCACCCGTAATCTAGTCTCTATTGGTTACTGAATAAAGGAAAGAACTATGGAGTTCTGGCAAGACGGAAGCCAATGTCACTGAACTTTTTGCTAATCGGAGCAAACTTATTACGATCAGTAGTACGTAAGCTCTTGGCATTGCTGCGCCAACCACCACCACGTATAACACGGTTTGAGCCTTCGATGTTGCGACGGGCCCACGGATCTTTACTGGGGCTGTGCTCGTAATATTCACTGTCATATATGTCTGAGCACCACTCCCAGACATTTCCCATCATATCGTAAAGGCCAATTCTGTTTGGAGTTTTCCCGGCCACCGCATGAGTACGGCCACCGGAAGTAGAACCATACCAAGCGTATTCTCCTATCATTTTGTTGTTGTTGGTTCCCGCCCATTGCTCCTTCCCGCCGCCACTCCTTGCCGCATATTCCCATTCTGCTTCGGTAGGAAGGCGGTAATGCATGCCTGTCTTCTTATTCAGCTTTTTTATAAAACCCTGAACATCATGCCAGCTGACCCTTTCTACCGGGCAATCATCACATTTAAATTTAGAAGGATTATCTCCTACTATATCTTTCCACTGCTTCTGGGTTACCTCGGTATTTCCCAGGTAGAAATCACTAACACACACAGTATGTACCGGTTTTTCGTCATCGGCTCCTGTGTCAAAGATGTCACCCATGTCAAAACATCCCCCTTGTATTAACACCATACCGTATTCAGTTTGACTGGCGGATTCTGCCTGCTGATGTTTCAGCTCCGATCTTAGACGCATTTTCTCTTTTTGTTTGTTCTCTGCACCAACTACTAATGTAATTGCCTTTTCATAAAATTCTCCATCCCGACCTGATAATGTAAGGTAATTAGTAAGGCTTGACAATGCGTGCTCATAGCTTCCGGTTTTAAAAAGTGCTTTGCCATACAGAAAATGAAATTCTCCGGGAAGTTTGACTCCCAATTTCGTCGCCTTCTCAAGGCTTTCTACCGCACCTATCCACCTCTCCGCCTCTATATCCATTATTGCCGCTTTCATGAGTATATCCACTTGTACTTCGGATGACAGCTCCTCATCCTTTGCAAACACGGTTGAGATACCGACTAAGTATACTATCATTATCAACGCCAATGAAATAATAGTACTTAATGCTACATGCGTGATATATCCATTTCGAATTGTTGCATCCCCCACACTTTTATTTATTTTTACACACGACATGGACTCTGTTTATGATTAAAGATTTAGTTGCTTAACAGATAAGCTACTGTTATGAAGTCTTTGGTGGTTCATTTTGTACTGGTAAAGCATAGACCCATTTGTCAAGTCTCTTTGAAAAAATCTCTTCTTTACCAGTAGATTGGCCAATTGGCTGAATCAGCTTTACGTTAATATTTCTATCGTCCGCTGAGATAATAAAATCCCCTATTGCCTCCCTAACATCGTAATCAATACTATAACATTTACTCATGTCAAGAGTCAGGTATGTATCATCTGGTATTTCAGCCAATTCTTTTATGATCGCTCCTTTATTCAAAAAGGTAACATCTTCAGACAAACTTATCTTCATCTGTTTATCTCCAACAGATGTTTCCATGTGTAAGAAATGAGAATTCTTGAAGTTGCGAATCAAGATCGTGGCGGAACCTACACAGCACCCTAACGCAAGCCCTATCAACAAATCTTCAAAGACGATTCCAAGAACAGTAATAATAAATGGAACAAATTGTTCCCATCCCAGTCTGTATTGGTTTGCAAATTGAGAAGGTTTCGCTAATTTATAGCCAACCATTAATAAAATACATGCAAGAGCCGGCAAAGGTATAAGATTAAGAATGCCGGGAATAAAAGCAACACAAATCAATAGAAGAGCCCCATGAAGAATGGCAGACATTTTAGATTGTGCACCGGCCTGAACATTTGCTGAACTTCGTACGATTACTTGAGTAATAGCCAACCCGCCAATCATCCCGGATACTATGTTTCCAGTACCCTGGGCAAACAGTTCACGGTTGGTTGGCGTAACTCTCTTATGAGGATCCAGCTTATCCGTAGCCTCCACACATAGAAGTGTTTCCAAACTGGCAACAAGCGTTATTGTGACGGCTAAAACATAAACTTCTTTATTTCCTATCTGGCTGAAATCAGGAAAAGTAAATTGGCCAAAAAAAGAGGAGACGCCACTGGCAACCGGTACATGTACCAGATACTCATGGCTTAAATTGTACTGAGGAAAAAATCTTTTCGTTATTAACTGACAAATAATACCAACAGCTACTACAACTATAGGTCCCTGTACCAATCTAAAGACTTTATGTTTCTTCGCCAGATACAATTCCCATGACAATAGAATCCCCATTGAAATAATAGCAATTATTATTGCCCCGGCTGTTATATGTTCAAGAAATTGTAATGGTGCGGTAAACATACCACCCTCACTTATTTGATCATAAAAATCCGGCCCTTTCCACTCTCCATCATATCCAAAGGCAAACGGTAACTGTTTAATGAAAATAATGATACCAATGCCCGCAAGCATTCCATTTACCGCTGATAAAGGGAAGTAATAGCCGATAATTCCGGCTCTCAATAAACCAAGTATGATTTGAAATACGCCACCAATGACTACAGCCAGCAAAAAGGTTTCAAATGGCATGGTAAGCAGCGTGGTCAAGATAATTACAGCCAGGCCTGCTGCAGGCCCACTTACTCCATGTGAGGATTTACTTATAGCACCTACAAGTGTTCCTCCAATAATTCCTGCAATAAGACCGGAGAACAGTGGTGCTCCACTTGCCAACGCAATTCCGAGGCAAAGCGGTAGGGCAACAAATAGTACTACTATGCTTGCCGGTACGTCTCGATTTAATGTAGAGAAAATAGTTTTTCTTTCCATAGCTTATTACCGCATCAACTTGGTCTATAAATTAAAAAAACCAATGCCAAAGTCTATCCTGTTTTTAAGAGAGCAAGAAGATCGCATTGGCATACTCTTCAACAACCCTCAAGTAAAAGAGGACTCTTGAACAATCTTCCAATTATGAAGTTGATCGTATCTAATAAAATGAATTATTCAAGCTTTTTTTATGAAGTGTCCGGTTAGGTTTTAGTGTGTGATTTATTTATGCTCCAAAGCTGAATATTAAGGCTCCACGTAATTAAATTAATTGGCACTTGTAATTATGTACAAATATATTTAAAGAACCGGAAAATTAATAAGTTTTTCAGACAAGAGGGTGCTTAAACAGGAAAAATAAACTTCTAAAATATCTTTACTGTTTGCAGTTGCATAAGAGGCA
>JAJFGV010000039.1 GCA_021775965.1 Alphaproteobacteria bacterium | reverse complement strand
AAAAAAAATTGTCTCCATCATGCCACCCCCCATCAAAAAAGCCGCGGCACGTGCCGAAGAGGCCGCTCGTGTGGCCCTCTCTAATACAGTAGGGGGCGGCGGGACATTTTTTGAAGATATGGGGTTTTATTATATTGGCCCACTGGACGGTCATAATATGGACCACCTACTGCCCGTCCTCCGTAATATACGCGACAGCGAAAAAGGCCCCATCCTCCTGCATGTAGTCACAAAAAAAGGCAAAGGCTATGAGCCTGCCGAGATGGCCACTGACAAAATGCACGGTGTCGCAAAATTTGATGTCATTACCGGCGCACAGGCCAAATCCAAACCAACGACACCGGCTTATACAAAAGTCTTCGCCCAAAGCCTCATCAAAGAAGCCCGCAAAGACGATAAAATCATCGGCATTACCGGCGCCATGCCCTCAGGAACAGGCATGGACACGTTCGGCGCAGAATTCCCGGACCGCATGTTTGATGTCGGCATTGCCGAACAACACGCTGTGACCTTTGCCGCCGGTCTCGCCGCCGAAGGCTACAAACCCTTCGCCACAATATACTCGACATTTTTGCAGCGCGCCTATGATCAAATCGTCCATGACGTCGCCATTCAAAATCTGCCCGTGCGTTTTGCGATGGACAGAGCGGGCCTTGTCGGCGCTGATGGTCAAACCCATGCCGGATCCTTTGATATCGCCTATCTTGGCTGCCTGCCGAATTTTGTGCTGATGGCCGCGAGTGATGAGGCCGAGCTGGTGCATATGGTGCGCACAGCCGTCGATTACGACGCCGGACCGATTGCCTTCCGCTACCCACGCGGCGAAGGCACAGGGGTTGATCTACCCGAGACCGGCAAAATTCTCAAAATCGGCAAAGGCAAAATCGTCCAGGAAGGCACCGACGTTGCGATCCTGTCTTACGGCGCGCGCCTACCCGAAGCGCTGCTCGCCGCAAAAATTCTTGAGAAAAAGAATATTTCCGTCACCGTCGCCGATGCCCGCTTCGCCAAACCACTCGACGAAGACCTGATCAGACAACTGGTAAAAAACCACAGCCAACTGATCACGATAGAGGAAGGCTCCCGCGGTGGCTTTGGCTCGTTTGTGCTGGAATTCCTCGCCCGCGAAGACCTGCTTGGTGCCTGTAAGATCAAAACCATGCACCTGCCCGACCGCTTCCAGGACCACAACGCCCCCATAGAGCAATACGAAGAAGCCGAGCTCAACGCGAAACATATTGTGGAAGCCGCCCTTACAACACAAGGACAATAGAAATGATCAAGTTTGTTATGTGTCTACGCCGGCATCCGGATATGACCCGCGAGCAGTTTCAGGATTACTGGATGAATAAACATGGCCCCTTCTTCATGGAGAACGCGGACGCTATGCGGGCTAAAAAATATGTGCAGTCTCTGACTGTCGACACCCCTTTAAACGAAGGGCTCAGAAATTCGAGAAATATGCAGCCGGAATATGATGGCGTCGCAGAAGTGTGGTTTGATTCAGAAGAAGATCTCATGGCGGGAATGAGCTCACCGGAGGGCCAAAAATTAGGCGCCGCGCTGCTGGAAGATGAGCAGAATTTTATCGATCACGCCAACTCTTCCGCGTTCATTGTTAAGGAACATGAGTTATAAGCTGCGAAGCACCCCACTCTTACCAACCGCCAATCCACCCGCTTTTATCGAAACAATTCGCTATTGCCCGCATTTGCGCGCACAATGATCATACGTAAACAGAAAGAAACATCGTCCGTATTGCATTGACTCTCCTTTTGATCATGGCTTTTAGCCCGATCGCCAGCGCCGCCCCCAATCAAAAAGTCGTTTTTTTGCTCCGCTTCTTTGATATGAACGAGGCGGCTTTTGCCTATTACCGTCATTGCGAGAGCCAAACAGGCGCCATCGATAAAAAATTCATAGGAGCGCTGGAATTGGTTGCCAATGAACTTTTTGCCGAAACAAAAAGCGCCGAACCGACAAACAATCCGGAGCGGATTAAAACCAAAATTCTCGAGCGCCGTCACAATATTCAATACCGGCTTGATCACGCCCATAAGACAGAAGGCTGCTCTTCCGAAAATGCAAAGGAAGCACAGGCCCATTACATCGAGTTCAGCCGCTACGAAGAGCACGACATCCGGGCGTTCATTTATCAGCAGACGCGCACGCAATAGAATCCTGATAATAGATCCTTGACATTATAGGAAAATAACCCTACAATTCCCGCATGACAAACGAACCCACCAACCCCAAACAAAAAAAGAGAGGCCCAGCCCCCTCCCGAAAAAAATGAGTAACGAACTTACGAAGCCGAAAAAGCGCAAGAAAAGAAGGCCTTACCCGCCAAAATACCGGGAAGATCGTGCCAAACTGGCTCGAAAAAGCAGATTATGGGAGCATTCCACAGGCCCAAAAACACCCGAAGGCAAAGCCAAAACCAGCCAAAACGCCAAAAAACATGGCTTTTACGGTGCAGAAATGCGGAATTTACGCCGGGTTCTGCGCCTACAACGGCATTATATGCGGGCCATATTGACTGGACATCGCCCGGAAAACGGCGGATAATCTGGGAAATGAGCTTAAAAACCCCCACAATCGTTATTCTCGACATGGACGGCACCGCGGTGCGTCACATCAATCCGTGGGTGTTGCCGGTGCTCGAGCGTCTCGATGATGCCTATTATATGTGCGCGAAATTCTTCGGCTGGTTTTTTCGCCGCCGCGCCAAAGATCCGCTTTTGCCGCCGCCCGAACATATTCCGCCGCGCCGCAAACCGCGTTTGCTGGTTCACCGTGCGCTCCACAAAGTTCGCCGCAAGGAAGTCGACCAAATTGTCGAGCCCTGCCCCGGCATTTACGATGTGCTGGATTTGCTGCGCGCCCATGACATTCCGATGGCGATGATCAGCAACGGTCTCGGCAAAGGGTATGGCCATGACATCATGACCAAATTCGATCTCGAGGATTATTTCGGCGCGACCGTGTTCCGCGAAGAGGTCCACAAATCCAAGCCAAGCCCAGAGGCATTATTGCTGGCACTCAAACGCATGAACATCACGCCCGGCGAAGATGACGTCATCTGGTATATTGGCGATCGCCACAAAGACGTGGTCGCGGCGCAGATGTTAACGGACCACATTCCCGGCAAGACCGAACCAATTGCCTATGGCGTCAATGCCGCTGTGGCCATTGTCGAAAAAGGCTTTTCACCCGAGAACATCATCATGTCCTATTACGACATGGAAGCACGGCTGGAGAAAATGCTGGGTAAAGCGCCAGAGCCCACCCCCAAAAGTAAAAAAAAAGCACCGCCGGAGAAATCGGGTGAGCTGGCGGCTTGAAACTGAGTAAACTGAAAGGAGCAACTTATGACGATAGACTTGTCCGCTTTTAATCAAGAAGACCCTTACCAGGAAACTGGCTCCACAATTAGTTTTGGCCCTGTTTATGATACTTGTGTAAAGGCAGACTTAATGGCGCAAGACGGTCTATATACGGAAGCGCTATTACTTTTGCAGGAAACTTCCCAAGGTCTTAAAACACCTGAAGATGACTACGACATTAGCCTCATTATGGGAGTTGTAGAAGAAATCAAAGGACATTGGGAACGAGAGCACGAGAAAGACTCTTTTAAGAATACAGGCGTCACTTCTTTTGATATAGACACCTAGTCAATCACCAGTGGTTCGTACACGCTATATAGCTCCGGATTGCGAACCATATTCATTTGCTGCACGAGCGGCGCGGCAAAATCACCCAGCGATTTCTGCCATTCCATTTGCGGCGCAAACACAGCGCCCTCGCCGAGCAGCTCAATGAATTGCTCCAACGGTGTTTTCGGACGTGGCATAATTTCGACAGGCGCGTTCGAAGGGTCTTCAAATCCAGCAAGTGTCGCAGCATAATCCAGCGCTTCGTTCAGTCCGCCAAGTTGATCCGCCAAACCGATTTCCAAGGCTGATTTACCACTCCAAACACGGCCTTTGGCGATCTTGTCGACCTCTTCGATGCTCATATTTCGGCCTTTCGCAACGCGCGCAAGAAAAGCATCGTAAACCTGATCAAGCATCGCATTGATCCGCTCAGCTTCGGTTTCCGAGAATGGCGTGTTAATCGACCACATTCCAGCATTCTGTCCCCAACTCACGCCTTCCCAATTCACACCAATCTTCTTCCACAAATCACGCATGTAGAACTTGCCGCCAACAACGCCAATCGATCCGGTAATCGTTGTCGGCAATACGAAGATCTGATCCGCATAAGCCGCAATCCAGTATCCTCCCGAAGCCGCTGTCGGTCCCATCGATACGATCACTGGCTTGCCTTTGGCTTGCACCCGCTCAACCGCGCGCAAGATACTCTCCGATGCAGTCGGCGATCCGCCGGGAGAATCAACACGCAACACAACAGCCTTCACCGACTCATCATCAGCCGCATCAAGCAAAGCCGGCGCAATCTCGTCAGCCGCCGCAACGCCACCGCTGCCTGGCAAGCCTGGTCCGCCGCCAGAACCGCTCGGCATGATCGCACCAACAGCATAGATCAACGCGACCTTTGGTTTTGGCTTGCTGACCTTTTGCGAAAGCAGATTCTCTTGCGTCTTGCCATTCACAACGCCGGCGTAATGCTGGGCGCCGATAAAGGTAATATCTTCACTTTCCGGATCACCGGTCGTGAGCTCCTTAATGATCCCAACCAACTCATCGGCATAATCGGCGTAATGGATAAGACCATCCTGCTCCGCTTCATCGGCCGTGAACAATCCCTTGTCGACCAATCGCTCAAACCGGCTCGGGCTGGTCTCAAGATCAGCGGCGATATCACTGACAATCTCGGTTTTGAGGTCACCAATCAACACCTCCATCATCTCCTTATTCTTCGGCGTAATCCCCTGATGCGTCAAACTCTCATACGCGGTTTTGTATTCCTTGCGCTGATAGAAATTCGTCGATACACCGATCTTATCCAGCGTATTGCGGAAGAACGGCATTTCGGCATTGATCCCGCCAATCGACACAATGCCCAGCGGCTGCATCCATATCTCCTCAAACACCGAAGCCAGATAATAGCGCCCCAAACCCGATCCAGCCTCGCCAAACGACGAAGAATAGATATAGGCAAACTTGCCGCTTTCCTGGAACCGTTTAAGCGCCGCGCGCAGCTCCTGAATATGTGCCAGCGCAAAAGATCCGCCGCGCATCCGCGCAAGAATACCATGTACACGCTCGTCGTCTCTGGCCGCATCAATCGCATCAATCAACTCACGTATAGTTGGTTGGCCAATACCAAATGGCTCGGCGAAATTGGCCTCGGCCGGCATTTCATTCAGACCGCCTTCAAATTCAAGATAAAGCACCATTTCATCCGGCAAAGATGGTGCAGCGGCATTTTGCATCAAACTGCCAATAATCCAGAAACTGCTAATCATGGAAATCAGCACCATCGCGCCCATCAACATGCAGGTGCGTTTCAGCCCGCGCCAGAGGATCGGCAATATCCGCCATTTCATCTTCGGCTTGGCCACACTTTGCGGGATCTGCGAAGCGTAAAGAGGACGGTTGCGTCTATAATATCTGCGGTTGGTCATGGGCTTAATCCTACCCGCATTGGGCTTTGTGGCGCAACCAGTGATCGGCAAGAACGCAGGCCATCATCGCCTCACAAACCGGCATGCCGCGAATACCAACACAAGGGTCATGGCGGCCTTTGGTGGATATTTCGGTCTCGGCACCGTCTTTATCAATCGTCTGGCGCGGTGAGAGAATAGAGCTGGTCGGCTTGAACGCAATACGTGTTACGATATCCTGCCCGCTTGAAATGCCGCCCAAAATCCCGCCAGCGTTATTCGACAAAAACACCGGATTGCCATCATCATCGAGACGGATTTCATCGGCGTTTTCTTCACCGCCCAGATTCACAGCATCAAACCCGGCACCAATTTCGACAGCTTTGACCGCATTGATGCTCATCATCGCCTTGGCGAGATCGGCATCCAGCTTATCATAGACCGGCGCACCAAGGCCTGCAGGAATGCCGGAGGCGTGCACTTCGATCAACGCACCGGCGCTTGAACCAGCCTTACGCTGACCGTCCAGATATTTTGCCCACTCGATGGCCGCTTTGGCATCGGGGCACCAAAAATCGTTCTTGCCAACCTCATCCCAATCCCAATTGTCACGCCCACAGTCATGCGGGCCGACTTTGACCACCGCGCCGCGAATGAAAACTTCACCGTCAATTTGCGTCTCTAAAACCTTGCATGCAATCGCACCGGCGGCAACGCGCATTGCGGTTTCACGGGCCGAGCTACGACCGCCGCCGCGATAATCACGAATGCCGTATTTTTTGAAGTAGGTAAAATCAGCATGGCCGGGGCGGAATTTGTCTTTGATATCGTCGTAATCTTTGGATTTCACATCCATGTTTTCGATCAGCAGCGCAATCGGCGTTCCGGTGGTTTGGCCTTCGAATACACCGGAGAGGATTTTAACCTCGTCCTTTTCCTTGCGCTGGGTTGTGTGGCGCGACTGTCCCGGACGGCGTGCGTTTAGAAAGGGCTGGATGTCATCTTCGGAAAGCGGGATGCGCGGCGGCACGCCATCAACCACACAGCCAATCGCCGGCCCGTGGCTCTCGCCAAAGCTCTGATATTGAAATAATGTGCCAAATCGGTTTCCAGTCATCTTATTGCTTACTTTCCAAATGAACAGGTTCTTTCTGTGCAGATAACGTGCCCTGCTCGATAATAGCCACAGTCATACGACTAACGCAAACGCGTTTGCCAGTGGATTCTTCGGTGATATCAGTTTGCCAGACCTGCGTGCGTTTGCCGGTATGAAGCGGCGTACATTTACCAATCACATGGCCTTCGGTCACGGCACGGATATGATTGGCGTTAATTTCAATGCCGACGGCGCGGTAGCTTTCCGGATCAATCGTCATCCACGCCGCAACACTTCCTAGCGTTTCCGACAGCACACAATTGGCACCGCCATGCAAAATCCCGAAAGGCTGGGTTGTGCGCTCATCGACCGGCATCTTCGCACTCAAAAAATCATTGCCAATATCAGTGAACTCAATACCGATATGCGTGCCCATATGCGCATTGCGAAAGCCCTGCAGCATTTCGATTGTATATGGTTTGAACCAGATCATATGACTTACTTTGCTTTACCAGCCATCTTGAACGGAATGATTTCGATATCCTGCCAAACGCCGCCACTGACATAAGAGTCAGTTTTCAGCCATTCATCGAGCGCTTCGCGGCTTTCGAAATCAACAACCAGCATCGAGCCGGCCATTTCTTCGTTGTCGTTTAAAAGTGCTCCGCCAATAATGTTCTGGCCTTTCTCTAGGCCATCCTTAAAAGCAGCAATATGAGATTCGCGCGCCGCCATGCGGCGCTCCATTGCCTTTTCATCTGTGCCATCGCGCCCGATAATAACAAACTGCATCTTATGCCGCCTCGTCTTTGTCTTTCTTCGGGGCGATGCTGGCCAAAAGCGCACCTGTTTCGGCGGCACTCTCAACGCTGCACATACCAACGGTATGGTAACCGGCATCAACATGCATCACTTCGCCGGTGACCCCGCTGCCGAGATCAGAAAGCAGGAACAATCCCGCGCGGCCGACATCTTCAATCGTCACATTTCGTTTCAGCGGCGCGTTTAATTCATTCCATTTGAGGATGTAACGAAAATCACCAATGCCGCTAGCCGCCAGCGTTTTGATTGGCCCGGCGGAAATTGCATTCACGCGGATGTTTTTACCGCCCAGATCAGCGGCCAGATAACGCACCGATGCCTCCAGTGCTGCCTTGGCCACGCCCATCACATTGTAATGCGGCATCACGCGCTCGGCACCGTAATAAGTCAGCGTCACAAGAGAGCCACCCTCTTTCATCAGCGGCACAGCCCGCTGCGCCACAGACGTGAACGAATAAACCGAAATATCCATGGTTTTGAGGAAATTATCACGTGTTGTATCCAGGTACATTCCATCCAACTCATTTTTGTCCGAAAAGGCGATGGCATGAACGACAAAATCCAGTTGGCCCCATTCTTTCTCAATCGCTGAAAAAGTGGCATCAATACTGGCCGCATCTGTGACATCACAAGGAACAATGATAGAAGAGCCTACGCGCTCTGCCAAAGGCCTGACACGCTTTTCCAGCGCATCACCCTGATAGGTAAACGCCAGTTCAGCACCGCTGTTTGCAGCCATTTCGGCTATACCCCAGGCAATAGAGCGTTCATTGGCCACACCCATGACCAGGCCGCGCTTTCCCTTTAAATAGTTGTTTTCGCTAGACATTTATTATCATTCTCGAAATATGTGTAAAACCCCCTGTATCCTACACATTTCAGCGCCCGCGTCCAGTTCCTAATTCTCTTTAAAATAAGGCCCTGGACGTGCTTCTTGACCAAATATTAACCACAAATCTCATATAATGAAGGCCTGCATGAGGCGGGATTTAACCAAATAAAAGAACAATATAAAATGGGCTTGGAACGAACATCTTTGGAACACACGTGTAACGTGATCCGTCGTCAGATTCAGGACGAAATCAAGGATCTGACACTGTATTTTGTCGTGCATGATGATCAAAGCCGATCAAGAACTCTTGCTATGGAAGAGCAACACATACTTGATCACCCTGCTGGTGAAGCCGCTCTACCGGTTTTTAAAAAATACCAACAAGGCAACAAAACCAGATTTCTGGGGCTAACAGAAGGCGCACAAAAGAAAAAATTATCCCTTAACAATAAACAGTCCTTTTTTCTTGGCATGTACTTCGTAAACGCCAGCGAATTTGAAACCATGGAAGAAGCGCGCGAACACATATACCACCTGGCATGGCACGCTATTGAACTGCTTGAACATTACATGGCGGAAGATAAAAAATATCGACTCTCCGGCGATGTAATTTTTCCTCAAAACACACCCATTTCTCTGTCAAAAAGCAATATGGCCGCTGATGTTTTTGCAGCCGTAACGCTTGAGCTACAAGGCAATAGCGGTGCGATTGCAGATATAGCCTATAGGCGCGCAACCGCAACGCTCAGCGCAATACCAGACTACAAGGCCGAGCAATACCCTTACATTATCGCTCTAGAAACGACGCAGCAGGTCTTTGATGAGCTTAAACAAAACTTCAATGCAAAAATCAGAATTTCCGGCCATGCCATTCACGTTGCAAAAGAAGTCAACGAGACCTATAGCGATCAGCCCATTAAACAATGGTGGCATTTTTGCACACGCGCCCAGGAAATGGCATGGATGAGAAGCAACCCTGATGACATTCTAACGGCTGCTTTGTATGGCAGTGAAGATCCATACACACGATCGATAGCCTATCTGATAGCAGAATCTTTAAGCATCGAACCAAAAACTTTATCCACTGCCATCCCCTACAATCCCTTTGCAGATCAGCAAGCCAATGAAAGACTTCACGACAAAACCTGTGAGGAAGCCCTTCAGGCAGTATTATCTCAGGCCATCCCGGCGAATAACTATAAGGCCTTTGTTCAGGAAGCGCATATGCAAAACCAGAAATTGGCACAAGGTTACCCAATCGGCTGGTGCGCTCATGCCATGTTAAAAGCCGGCGCAGCGTATAAAAATGCCGACCCTGAAAGCTCGGAAATAGCCGACATGATCGCAAAGATTTTTCAGGACGCAAGAACAAACATTCCCTGGAAAGTCATTGAAAAGGCAAACAGGGTCATCATGAAAAAACGACGTGGCGAGCATGAAATCAACGCCAAAGAACTGGAAAAGATGAGCCAAAAAATGCCTGAGCTCTCACTTTTTGCACATACATTTAAAACAGCTACCAAGTTTTTTAAAAAGATAGAGAACCTAAACATACTTAAGCCAGAAGGCATTAATGCAGCCGATTTTATCCTGCCTGGCGATTTAGAAAGAGATGAAATCGCGCGCGATGAAAACACTCTTATAAATCCAGACCATCTACAAAAAGCCGAAGATGCATAAAAAAAGCCGCCTCAAACCCGAGACGGCTTTTTCAAATTATATATAAAAACTTTAGCTAACGATTTCCCAGCTGCCATCCGGCTGTTGGCAAGCCTGACCATAGGCCGACTCTTCACGTCCACCAACAACGATCGTTTGTTGATATTCACGACAATAGCGACCGGCTGAACTATAGCCATCACGTGTTGGCGTTACTGATCCGTAATTGCCACTATCGGGATTGTTCCAGGTCACAGTCTCACCAACCGGCGCGCTTGATGCCCGTTGATTGGCTGTATTGGCATAGCCCATATCGGCTTTATCTAGCGAAGACCCTATTTCGCTACCGACAAGCGCGCCAATAAGTGCACCGGCCCCAGTCGCCCATAAACGCCCTGAGCCATCACCAAGTTGTGCGCCCAAAAGGCCACCTGCAACAGCACCACCGGCACCGCCAATTAATTCTTTATTACCCCGATTTTGTAGCGTTTGACACCCGCTCAGCGCCATGGCCCCTATAACCATAGATAATAATGCAAAATTTTTCATCGATCTCCGCCTTTCTTATGTGTATGCGTAGTATGAACTTATATCTAAGGAAACTTAGATCAAGAACTTTATACGAAGCGAAAAGGAATATCCTTCGAAATGTTTGAAGATTTAGCAAAAAGCCCTGTTTTTACGTTTCAGGAGTGGCTGGAAGAGGCAGAAAAAGGCGAGCCTAGCGATCCGAATGCCATGTGCCTGGCCACAGCCGATTCGACTGGAATTCCCAGCGCCCGCATGGTTTTGCTGAAAAGTTATGATGAAAAGGGCTTTGTTTTTTATACCAATGATCAAAGTCATAAAGGCCGTGACTTAGCCGAAAACCCTCAAGCCGCTTTGTGTTTTTACTGGAAATCGACGCGTAAACAGGTGCGGATTGAAGGAAAAATCGAGCAGGTCAGCGATAAGGAAGCCAATGATTATTTTGCCAGCCGCCCCCGCGGCGCACAAATCGGCGCTTGGGCTTCAGCGCAATCAAGCCCCCTGGAAAATGACGAGACACTCAAAAACGCCGCCGAAGAGTTAGAGGGAAAATATAAAGATACCGAATCCATCCCCCGTCCCGATTATTGGGTCGGCTACCGCCTCGTTCCCAATTCAATTGAATTCTGGATCAGTCAGCTAAACCGCCTACATGATCGCTTCGAATATAAAAAAGATAATGATGGGAAATGGACCCTGCGCAGGCTTTACCCTTGATATCTCCGCCAAATCCGGCCATATAGATGGCTATGAGCACAGAAACCCTCAACTTCAACGCCGATGTATCGCGCTTGCTCGATATCGTTGCCAATGCGCTTTACACAAATCACGATGTCTTCCTGCGCGAACTTATATCCAACGCCGCCGATGCCTGCGACCGACTACGCTATGACGCCATTCAAAATCCAGAGTTGACCAAAGACAATCCCGATTTTCGTGTTCATATATATAAAGACGCCGACACTCGTACATTAACGGTCATCGATAACGGTATTGGCATGGACCATGACGAGCTGGTCGACAATCTCGGCACCATTGCCAAATCCGGCACCGCTACTCTCATGGAACAAATGAAGGACGAAAAAGATCCGCTCAAACTCATCGGTCAGTTCGGTGTTGGTTTTTATGCGTCCTACATGGTTGCCGACAAGGTCACGGTCACCAGCCGCAAAGCCGGCGATAACAAAACATGGGCCTGGGAATCCGACGGCCGCAGCGGCTTTACAATCCGTGAAGCGACAAAAGGCGAAGCCAAATCACTTGACGGCGAACGCGGCACAGCCATTGCGCTGCACATCAAAGACGAAGGCAGCGAATTCCTAATTGATGAAAAAACCAAACAAACGATTGAAACTTATTCCGATCATATCGATGTTAAAATCTTCCAGAACACCCCCGAAGATACCGCCAAGGGCGAAGGCAAACCCGTCAACTCAGCTTCCGCCATCTGGATGCGTCCGAAAAACGAAATTACCAAAGAGCAATACACCGAATTTTATAAGCACATCACCCACGGCTTTGATGAGCCGTTGATGACCTCGCACTGGCGCGCCGAGGGCAAAATAGAATTTAATGCGCTATTGTTTATTCCCACACTGCGCCCCTGGGATTTATACGATCCGGGCCGCAAGAACACGATGCGCCTTTATGTGCGCCGCGTTTTTATTTCTGATGATCTGGAAGGACTAACCTATCCATGGCTTCGCTTTGTACGTGGCGTGATTGACAGCGAAGACCTGCCCCTCAATATCAGCCGCGAATCTCTGCAATTTAACCCCATCATCAGCAGAATACGCTCCAGTGTTACCAAGCATATACTGAGCGATTTCGACAAACTTTCCCGCGATGATCCACCCGCCTTTTTTACATTCTGGGGACAATTCGGCCCGGCGATAAAAGAGGGACTCTATGACGCCGCCGAACATCGTGAAGCTCTGTTTAAAATCTGCCGTTTCTTTTCGACACATGCAGACGATAAATTTGTAAGCCTCGAAGACTACGTTTCCCGCATGAAGGAAGGCCAAAAAGACATCTATTACATCAGCGGTGAAAACCTGGATATGCTTAAAAACTCACCACAAATCGAAGGGTTCAAATCGCGCGGTCTGGAGGTTCTCTTCTTTACCGACACGATTGATGATTTTTGGCTACAACAGGTTCAGGACTATCAGGGAAAAACATTCAAATCCGTAACAAAGGGTGATATTGACCTGACTGAGGACACCACAACGACAAGCGCGGAAAAAGACACCAACGATTCAAGCTGCAATAAACTGATCGAGGAATTAAAAACCCTTCTCAGTGATGATATCGAAGATGTTCGTATCTCCAAACGCCTAACCGATTCTCCTGTTTGTCTGATTGCGCCGGACAGCGGCGTTGACATGCATATGGAGCGCGTTCTCAAAGTTCACCAGAAATACCAGGGGAGCAGCAAGCCTGTTCTTGAAATCAATACCGGCCACGCCCTCATCAAGAAACTGGCTAAACTTGCGGAAAAAGAACCGGCCAATGATGATATGAAAGAGGCCGGCCTTCTGTTGCTTGACCAGGCCCGCATCATTCAGGGACAACCGCTAAGCAACCCGGCTGCCTTCGCGCAACGTATGGCATCTTTCATGGAACGTGGATTGGGATAAAACTTCTAGAACGGTCGGCAGGCACTCTGATCATACCGACAACCCGGCGGCGGGCACACGGCATCAGGAAATTCTGTCCCGTCGACAAGCCTCACAGTTATACCTGTCTGAACAGCGGTCCCACAGGCATCAGGATTCATAAGACCAAAATAAGCCTGGCGAGAATTCGACAGCCAGTCCCCGGGCATCCATGGTGGCTCTATTATTGCAAGTGTATACATTGCTTCCCAGCGCGGATCCTTTTCACATGCTCTCGGCACGAAGTCACCAACCATATGCCGCTTGTCGTCTTCATCCACATACTCCTGAATAGTAAAAAAACCTTCCTGAGGCCTCTGAGTCGGTTCCAAACCATCTGCCAGGTCCGGGTCTTCTCCCGGCTGAAAATTTTCACACTTTGCCGCTTGGGCAATCCCATCATTTGCCTTCACCTGCTGTGTAACATGATCAAAAGATATTCCCAGAGCGCCACAGCTATATGGCGCGCCATTCACCGTATCTTCCGGGAATTGCCTCCCTCCAGACCGCCCACCACGGTAGCGATATTCAAAATTATTTCTCCAATAGTTAATCCATGCCGCAGAAATAAGTCTCTCCAACGCATCATCCAGATGCTCTAACCCCAGCCCATCGCTAAACAATCCAATATCATTGGCCATATTGTTGAGCCAGCCTGCAAAACACGTATATCCCGTGATCATATCGGGCTTCACGATAAAATTTTCGCTCTGAACAACTTCGCGCTCAGCCTCCAGCCAGGCACGCGCCTCTAGACTCTTCATAAACTCCGCATCACACGTCTTAGGAACCGCATCGCCACGCGTCGCCGTACCAATTTGACCTGTTTGCGCAAAAGCTTGCCCACCGCCAAGATTCATAAAACCCGTCGCCAAAACAACAATACCAAAAAAGTAAATAATCCTTCGCAAACCCTTACCCTCAATAGCTTTAAGCACAATACACCTCTATTTTACTGTACCATATCCTTGGAATATCTGGCTAATTCTAAAATTTTTTCCTTAAAATCTATCTTCAAATTCGCTAGTGCGTAGCGAAAATGACGGATTTCGAGAACCGGAAGCGCAAGTGTACATTCTGGTGCACGCGAACCGGAAGCGCAGAAAACCGTTATTTGCAGCAAGTAATAGTAGAATTTGAAGATAGATTTTATAGCATTCCCTGGTAATGACGCCCGGCCATTTCACTAATCTCGTCCTCAGAAAAATCAAAGTGATTGCCAAGCTCCTCAATCATCACCTGCCTGACCATAGCGGTTATATCCTCCCCGGTTTCACACCACATGTCCAGTAAGGGCCGACGAAAAACGATCAGAACATCATCGTCATTGGCTGTCTTTTTTTCAACGCCGGGGGATATTTCCTTGCCGCTTCGATAAAGCGCCAAAAGGTCATACGGGTCTTCCAGATCCAGCTCCTCTTCCAAAACCTCATCGGGTGCATCTTCAACCCGCACAGACAGGCCATCACAAAACTCCGACAGTTCATCGGGCAAAGAATCAAGGACAGACCCAGCAATGACCTCCAGATCCTCGATCGTCGGAGACACGGTGTGATTCATTATGATCTGTTGCCCATTCATGACCTTGGCCTCATACTCTAAGGGCTAATACATTAAGTGTTGTAGACATGTATTTTACGAATATTTTTGATAAGGGTCCAGAGCAGAAATGAATATTGAAAAACTTGCTGACAGGGAAATTGACGAGGCGCTCGAATCACTCGACGGCTGGGAACAGGCGGAAGGTCGCTCTGCCATTCAAAAAAGTTTCAAATTTAAGGATTTTAACGAAGCCTGGAGCTTTATGACCCGAGTCGCACTTCTGGCCGAAAAAATGAATCACCACCCCGAATGGTCCAATGTCTATAACCGAGTCGATATTACCCTGACGACACATGATGTTGTTGGCGTTTCAGAGCGAGATATCAAAATGGCCACAAAGTTGGAACGCTATCGTTAAGTTATTCTTCGGTATCCTGCGCACATTCACTTGGCGCCATCGCCATGAACATGCCCGCTTTCATCATCCCGGGCGCAGACATCGAACCACGCACATCATCTATTTTATCTCTGTCACCACCTATCATCGCAATCAGCACGACACGCTCATCTTCCGTTAGGTCTTCCTGCGCCCGATTACCTACGCATTTGCAAACCGCTTCCGATACTTCGAGCTTTGCATTACAGAGCTTGATAATTTCTGCACTCTGGCCACTACTTACATCCCCGCAAGCGGCAAGCATTAACAAAGATGCAAAAGCAAAGACGGTATTTTTCATGTCAATTTTCTCCTAAGAGCTATACTTCGAAAGCACCGTACAATGCCAAGCAGACGCTGTCCAGACGCTTCAAGACAAAGGATTAAAGCGTTGATTTGGTTGTGCTTTGGCGGGGGTCCATGACGACCTCAATCAGCGCTGCTTTGCCTGATTTCAGAGCATCGCTCCAGACACCTTTAAAATTCCTGGCTTTTTCTACACGCGCGGCAAACACACCATAACTTTCGCCCAGCTTTACAAAATCAGGATTGGTTAAATCAGTACCACTATGCCGACCCGGATATTCGCGTTCCTGATGCATGCGGATCGTGCCGAACACAGAATTATTAAAGACCAGAATAATCGGCTTGGCACCATGATGCGCTGCCGTTGCCAATTCCTGACCAGTCATCATAAAACCCCCATCACCGCAAAACCCAACGACCGTTTTATCCGGCCTTGCAATCGAAGCGCCAACAGCAGACGGCACAGCATAACCCATCGCCCCACTCACCGGTGCCAACAAACGCCCAGGCCGGCCGTAACGCAGATAGCGTTGAACCCAGCCGCTAAAATTTCCGGCATCGCCGGTGATAATCGTGTCTTCCGGCAAAAGTTCTCTCAACTCACCAAAAATTTGCGTCACATCAGCTCCATCCCAATTCTGCTCGTGAGCCGCATCAATGTCACTCCAACCCTCATAATCACTTCGCACACCATTGCACCACGCAGCCCACTTACCACCATCAATCTTCATACCCGCCAGCGCCTTCACCATCGGCCCGATTTGTGATTCAATTTCTATGTCGGCCTTACATCCTTTGCTAAATACACTGGATGACGGATACACGTGGATAATTTTCTGATCACCACCCTGCACAATCGCATAGCTCTGCGTTGTAATCTCGTTCACCCGCGCATTCAAAACCAAAACCAAATCGGCCTGCCCCATGCGTTCAACAAGTTTTGGATTTGGCCCAGTCCCCAGCTCACCGCCATAACATTCATGTTTATGATCGAAAATATCCTGCCGTCGGAACGACGTCACCACGGGCAAATTGGTTGCACCCGCGAAACCTTCCAACGCCTGACAATCTTCATCACGCCAGAGACTGCCTCCAACAAGAATGATTGGTTTATCAGCTTCCTGCAGCGCTTCCTGTAAAGCAGCCAAATCATCTGCTTTCGGCACGATCTCCGAAACTGCCAAAGGTTTTACCGGTTCAATACTACTCACCTTAGGAAACAAAACATCTTCCGGCAGACCAATTACCACCGGCCCCGGCCTGTCTGACTGCACCACATGAAAAGCCTTTGCAACCACGGCCGGAATATCTTCCACCTTATCAATCACCGTCGCCCATTTCGAGAGCGAGCCAAACATCTGCTCCAGATCAAATTCCTGAAACGCCTCGCGCCCTCGATCTTTCGTATTAATAAGCCCGACAAAAAGAATAACCGGCGTTGAAGCCTGCATCGCCGTATGCAATCCAATCGAAGCATTACACGCCCCCGGACCACGCGTAACCATCGCAATACCCGGCGCACCATCCTCTAAATTTCCCCAGCCATCGGCCATAAACGTAGCACCCGATTCCTGACGGCAGGTAATAACTTCAATATCCGGATAATCGAGCAAAGCATCAAGAACCGGCAAATAGCTTTCCCCGGCCACACATGAAATGCGCCGCACACCATGAACATTCAGCGCTTCCACAAGAATTTTTCCGCCATGTACCATAAAATTGCTCTTTTCTATACTAATTATGTAACTTTACCGTTGTCCTGAAAAAGAAATCGTGACAACCTTAAGAATAGGGTATTGCAAATGATACCTTTCGTTAAAGCTTTTTCTGGTATTTCCCATGGCTTACAAACTCGACACCGCCCGCATCCTGATCGTAGACGACATGGCCCCCATGTTGACGCTGACCAAATCTATTCTCAATATTTTTGGATTCAAGCATGTTTTAACGGCATCCAACGGCGAAGAGGCCTTTGAAATTGTCTGCAAGAACGACCCGGACCTGATCATTACCGACTGGATGATGGAACCCATGGACGGACTGGAATTCACCAAAAAAGTCCGCCGCGATCCTCTCGTTCCCAATCCTTATGTTCCGATCATTATGATGACAGGCTTCAGCTCACGCCTACGTGTTGAAAACGCGCGCGACAAAGGCATAACAGAATTTTTGGTCAAGCCATTCTCTTCCCGTGATCTCTACACCCGCGTCGTACAGATCATCGAAAAACCACGGCAGTTTGTTGAGGCTGGCGAATTTTTTGGACCCGACCGTCGGCGCAAAAGGGGCAAGGACTACGCAGGTGCGCGCCGCCGTGGAAATGACGAAAAGAAAAAGACGGAACCAAAAACACAGGAACAAAAACTGGCCGTTGATGTTTTGCGCAAACTGCGCGAAGAGGCCAAAAATGTTTAACCCTGAGCACATAGAGACATATTGCGTATGAGCACGAATCCATCATCAGCAACAGCCAGATTTATCAAACCCCCGAATATCCTGAAGCAAAAAGTCGGTGTGGGCGGCATTGATGAAGCTCTGCTCGATCAAAGCCAGAAGCACATTGAAAATACCGAGCTTGATTTTACGCCGATTGCAGAAAAATTCTTAAAAGAATTTTCAGCTCGTATCAAAAAAGCCAAAACCGGCAAAGGCAAAATAAGCATCGAAAATACGGTCGCTCCAATTATGCAGCTCAAAGCCAATGGCGGCATGTTCCGTTATCAGCTACTGAGCGATGTGGCCGATATATGCCTGCAATTCCTCGAAGGCATTGAAGATCTCAACAAAGATGCCATTGAAGTTCTTGTGGCCCACGAAAAAACCTTACAACTCATCATAATGCACAAACTCAAAGGCGATGGCGGCGGCGAAGGCTACGCCTTGGTCAAAGAACTGGACAAAGCCTGCAGAAGGTACTTTAAAAAGCACAAAAACCCGAAAAAAATTGGAAAAAAAGGGTAATTTTTCAGCAATTCTTAACAAAAAGTGGTATAATGGGAGATAGAGAAGGATTCTTAAACCATGGACGTACCGGCAACAATAGCAGCAGAACAAGGGATTTTACGGCAGAATGTCGCATTGTCTGTTATTAAGCAGACCCATGAACAGCAGCAAGCACTTGTCCAGATTATAGATGAAGCTGCCCGTAGTGCTCCTGTCTCACAATCACGCGGCACCAACGTTAATACTGCCGCTTAATTTTCCTGAAATTTAACTATTTAAGCCGCAGCTCTCAATGCGTGGTGGCTTTCCCACAGATCTTGTAATACATCAGCCATGTGGTTGACATCATCTATGCTATGCGCAGCGGACGCCGTTAAACGCAAACGCTCCGTCCCTTTGGGTACAGTCGGGTAATTGATCGGCTGCACATAGATATCGTAATCGCGCATCAAAATATCAGACACTTCCTTACAACAATTTGGCTCCCCTACCACCAACGGTACGATGTGACTTTCACCCTGCATGAACGGCAAACCAGATCCTGTTAAGCGGGACTTAAACTGTTTCACGTTGTTACGCATTTTCTGGCGCTCAACATCTGAAACTTTCAAATGTTCAACCGACGCCCGCGCCGATGCCAAAACCGAAGGCGGCAAAGACGTTGTGAAAATAAAGCTCGCGGCGAAACTGCGCACCGCATCAACCAAAGCTGCCTTACCGGTGATGAATCCTCCCATACACCCATAGGCTTTGCCAAATGTCCCCTCAATCATATCAACACGATCCAGTTGATCACACTCCTCAGCCACGCCACCGCCACGCGGACCATACAAACCAACACCGTGAACTTCATCCAAATAAGTGAGCGCATTATATTTTTCGGCCAGATCACAGATTTCCTTGATCGGTGCTATATCACCTTCCATCGAATAAACCGATTCAAAGGCAATAATTTTTGGCCGCTTTGGATCAATGGATTTCAGCAGATCTTCCAAGTGTTCGACATCATTGTGACGGTAAATCAGTTTTTCCTGCTTGCTGTCCTTAATACCGTGAATCATTGATGCGTGATTAAGCGAATCCGATAAAATCATACAATCGGGGAGCAGTTTCCCCAGCGTGCTCAGCGCCCCTTCATTGGCAACATAACCAGAGGAAAAAACCAGCGCTGATTCTTTTTGATGCAAATCGGCCAGAGATTCTTCCAACTCAACATGATAACGCGTGGTGCCAGAAATATTGCGCGTTCCCCCGGCCCCGGCCCCGGAATTTTCAAGCGCCTCATGTGCCGCCGCTAAAACTTTCGGATGCTGGCCCATGCCGAGATAATCATTGCTGCACCAGATCGTAACCTCTTTCTTACTGCCGTCCGGCGCATGATAAATCGCTTGCGGAAACCGTCCGACGATCCGTTCAAGCGTCGCAAAGATGCGATAGCGGCCTTCCTCTTTGATATCACGAAGGCGGGTTTCAAAATGTTCTGTATAATTCATTGTCATGACAGATTCCTGTAATCCATATACCTATACAAAAGAGAGAGCATATATCTACTGTTATCTTACAGACCAGTGTATATCAGAGGATATATTGCATGCTAACCATTAACAAATCAGGTTACACTTGTCTGCATGATTATTGTATTTGGAGCCATTTCAATCGATCTAAGCTTTGATGTTGAAGCCCTGCCCGGCAACAACGAAACCGTTCCTGCCCTGCACTACGCTATGGAACCGGGCGGAAAAGGCGCGAATCAAGCCCTCGCGGCTGCCCGCTCCGGAGCAAAAGTTACACTGGTCGCCAAAGCAGGAGAAGATTCGGCCGGATCGGAAATTATTGCCAAATTACATGACGAGGGAATCACTGTCTCCGGCGTTGCGCACGGATCAAGCCCAACCGGCACAACCACAACCATCATAGATTCGCACGACTTAAGCCACACCGTCATAGCTGCCGGTGCCAATACAGAATTATCGGCCGACCAAATACCCGAAGAGATTTTAAATGACAAAGTTTTTGTTTTGCTTCAAACAGACATTGACCCTGAACAAAATGCTGCTGTTCTTGAAAAAGCCAAACAAGCAGGCGCGCAAACCATGATGAACCTTGCCCCCTCTATCGACCTTACGCAAAAAGCACTGGACCATCTTGATTATTTGGTCGTCAATCAGGAACAAGCGCATCCACTTGCTAAAAAACTCGGATTAAATGTTGAAAACAACGCTTTAAAAATGGCACAAGGCCTGGCCAAACAAGGTGATTTAAATTGTATCATCACCATTGGCGATCGCGGCGGTATGGCCGTC
Organism: Alphaproteobacteria bacterium; assembly: GCA_021775965.1. GTDB lineage: Bacteria > Pseudomonadota > Alphaproteobacteria > Micavibrionales > Micavibrionaceae > UBA5701. The sequence goes on along the minus strand of JAJFGV010000039.1, from coordinate 24,779 downwards.
ACCAAAGAGGGGACCGGCTGGTCTGTGGAGGCCCTGCCCATTGGTGAGATGGTCGATCATTCCGGTGCTGAGGATTCCTATTCCGGTACGCTCGCGGCTTGCCTTCAGGCAGGCCTACCTTTACCACGTGCCATGAAACGCGCCTCGATCGCAGCTTCCCTCACCTGCACACAAAAAGGGGCGCAGAGCGCCTTTCCTACGCTGGACGAAATCGACAAACGTATTAATGACATTGAAGACCCAAAGCAACACGATCTTTAAAAACCGCACATCCCGGCAAGGCTATCGACTCTATTCAAAGTTTTATCCAGCGCCGCCATAGTTTTAGATAAGTCCTTGCTGTCATCATCTTTCCAGGTTTTAAGAACCTTCAGATAAACACCGGTCAACCCAGCAACTTTCACTGCACCCTTGATCCCACCCGTATCCATCCCAGCGGCCTCAAGCATCCAGCTCATCGAGCGCGCCAGATGCGGCAGCGAAATCACAGCTTGTTTTGGATCACATAGAAAAGAATCCAGAACCGCGCAGACACCATCGCGATAATTGTTTAAAACCTCGTATCTCTCCATCAGCACATCAAACAACCGATCACGCTTTGATGCTCCCTCCTCGCCTTCGCCGATATTCTCCAGCACCTGCCGGTCAATCATTCGCCCCAATGTCACCAGAATATCGGTCTTATCGTCAAAATGCTCATGCAGTTCAGCCAGAGTTAAACCCACCTTCGCAGCCACACCGCGCAAAGATACCTGCGCCCAGCCCCGCTCTACTGCCAGAGCAAGCGCAGCCTCAACGGCCTCTTCCTTCATGTTTTTCTTCGCTTTTACGACCATAATTCTGTAAGGATAAAACATAGTCTTTCGAATCAAACAAGGAATAATGAATATGTCAGAACCCACGCTAGGCGTTGTCGCCGTTGGAAATGCCCTCGTTGACGTGATCTCCCACACCACGGACGAATTTATCGCCGAACAAAAAGAGGAGAACGGTATGGAAAAAGGGGCGATGACCCTGATCGACGAATCCCGCGCCGTTGAACTCTACAGCTTTATGGGCCCTGGCGTTGAAACATCCGGCGGCTCCGCGGGCAACACCATGGCCGGCTTTGCTTCCTTTGGTGGCAAGGGCGCTCTCATCGCCAAAGTTGCCGAAGACCAGCTCGGCGAAGTGTTCCAACACGACATCCGTTCCCTCGGCCTGCAATTTGACACCCAGCCTTTGGCGATGGGCTCTGCCACCGGACGCTGCCTCATCCTTGTCACGCCGGATGCCGACCGCACCATGAATACATTTCTAGGTGCCAGCTCCGAGCTCAGCCCCAATGATATTGATACGAACCTAATTGCCTCAGCACATATCACGTATCTTGAAGGCTACCTTTTTGACCGCGAGTTGGCCAAACAGGCTTTCGCCGCCGCCGCCGAAGCCGCCCATGCTGCCGGACACCGCGTTGCACTCAGCCTGTCAGACCCGTTCTGCGTTGATCGTCACCGCAGTGATTTCCTGAACCTGGTCGAAAACCATGTCGATATTCTTTTTGCCAATGAAGACGAAATAAAATCCCTGTTCATGCAGGACAATTTTGATGACGCCAAAAACGCCGTTAGCAAAAATGTTGAAATCGCCGTTCTGACACGCGGTGAAAAAGGCGCGATGGTAATCTCCGATGGCAAAGAAATTTCTGTAGCCGCCGAACCTGTCGACAAAATCGTCGACACCACCGGTGCTGGTGACCAATTCGCGGCTGGCTTCCTCTACGGCTTTACGGAGAGTATGGATCTGGAAAAATGCGCCAAACTAGGTGCCATTGCCGCTGCTGAAGTCATCAGCCATATCGGCCCAAGGCCGGAAGTAACGCTAGCTGATTTTCTACAAAAAGCGGCCTAAGCACTCCAGCCAATAGCCCGCAGACGCTCTTCAAACGTTCTCATCGTGCTATCGGCAATACAGGCAATACGAATCTCTTCGAAATCTTCGTCGAGCCGATCTTCAATCGCCTGCACAATCAAACGGGCCGCGCGGCGCTTGGGAAAACCATTACGCCCCGAAGCCAGCGGCGGCAGCGCAATTTTTTGCAAGCCCATCCTCCTGGCCAGCTCAAGTGTTTTGCGCAAAACACTTAGCAAATGTCCATCCTCACGATCAAAATCATTACGCCAGTCCGGCGTAATGCCAAAAAGGACATGCTCAGACGGCAAACCAAAACCCGGCATGGCATAAACATCCCCCACGCGTGGTTTATAAACATTCTCCAGAACAAACTGATCAAGCTGTTCTCCCGCAGCTTTCAGGAGCGCCTCATTAATAACACCGCGATATTCGAGGTTCTGTGGGATCAACGATATAATCGCATCCACATCCTGCTCGGCAATACTCCCCTGTACAAGCTTGACCCGACCCAAAAGAGGGTTGGAACGCTTGCGTTGCTCTGGTATCACTATATCCATGCTTTATAGATCTTTATTTTTTCTAATTCTCTTCACTCTTTCCGCCACCACTTCCATGGCGCAAGAGACCGAGAACCAATATTCCGGTTTGGCCATGCATGGCAAGCCTAAATATAACACTGAGGCCACCCATATTGATTACGCCAACCCGGACTCCCCCAAAGGTGGCACGCTGCGCATCGCGGAAATCGGCACGTTTGACACGCTGAACCCCTATTCCATCAAGGGCAAAGCCGCCAAAGGCCTTAATCTAACCTATGACCGCCTGATGGCCCGGGTCTGGGACGAACCCTTCACGATGTATCCGCTCATCGCCAAAAAGGCCGTGGTGCCCGAGGATCGATCCTCCATCACCATCGATCTCAACACCGATGCGTGTTTCCATGACGGCAGCCCGATCACCGCTGACGATGTGATTTTTTCCTTTGAAACCCTGCGCGATCACGGGCGCCCCAACATGCGCAACATTTACCGCCTGGTCGAAAGCGTTGAAAAACGTGGCAAAACCGTTATCCATTTCAGTTTTGGTGAAGGCTATGATCAGGAAACAGCGATGATTATCGCGATGATGCCGGTGCTATCAAAAAAATACTGGGCGGCACGCGCGGAACAAGGCAAACCTTTCGATTCGACCACACTCGACAAACCTTTATTAAACGGTCCGTATCGTATCGTTGAATTTGATCCCGGCCGCCGTATTGTCTATGAACGTGTTCCCGATTACTGGGCCGCAGACCTCCTCACCAATGTCGGCCACCACAACTTCGAACGCATCGTCTATGAATATTACCGCGATGATGGCGTGGCATTCGAAGCGTTTAAAACCGGCAATACGAACTTACGCCGCGAATGGGATGCCGGGCGCTGGGCCAGCTCTTACGACTTCCCTGCTGCACGCGAGCAAAAAGTAAAACTAGATTCTCTTACCCATGGTCGCCCGGAACGTGTGCGGGCTTTTATCTTTAACACCCGGCGCGCACCCTTTGATGACATTCGTGTACGCAAAGCGTTCGATTTGCTGTTTGATTTCGAATGGGCCAATGAAAATCTTTTCCACGGCCAATACAAACGCATCGAAAGTTTCTTCCCCAATTCAGAACTTGCCGCCACAGGCGAGCCTGATGAAATGCAACAAGGCGTGCTGCAAGCCTGGGGCGATGTGCTCCCCCCTGAAGTTTTCGGCCCGACCTACAAAGCCCCAGTCTCTACGGGCCCCGAGCAAATCCGCGCCAATATGCGCACTGCCGACGCGCTGCTCAAAGAAGCCGGATGGGTCGTCGAAAACGGCAAGCGCATGAAAGACGGACAGCCTCTGCATTTTGAAATCCTGCTCGGCGCACCGGGCGATGAAAAACTTACTTTACATTTCAAACGTGCTCTTGAAAAAATGGGCATCACGCCGACCATTCGCGTTCTTGATTCCGCAGCCTATCGCGGCCGCCTTAATGAATATGACTTCGATATGACGCTTTATTTCTGGCGTTCATCCCTCTCTCCCGGCACAGAACAAATCCTGTACTGGGGTTGTGATGCAGCCAAAGAACCCGCCCGCTGGAATTTCGCCGGCATCTGCAGCGAGGCTATTGATTCGATATCCCAGTCCATCGCCAACGCCAAAAGCCGCGAAAGCCTTGTCGCCCATGTGCGGGCACTCGACCGTATTCTCACCCACGGTCATTACATGATCCCGCTTTATTACGCCGGCAAGGACTATGTGGCCTATTGGGACCCCATCAACCACCCGGAAAATATCCCACTTTACGGCATGGTGCTGGAAACATGGTGGATGGATCAGAAAACCCCGTAAATCGCCATTGAGCCAGCGCCACTCTCTTGCTATGATTCGTAGGTAACTATGTGTTCAACTGACTTCTAAGATAATTTCATGCAAATCAAACGCGCCCCTGTCATTCTTGGCTTAACAGTTCTGCTGGGCCTTTCCGCCTGCAACACTGAGCCCAAAAGAGATATTGATAATAGCCAGTACTGGCAAAGGGTCAGTGCGTCTTCCGCCACCTGGCTGCGCGGACCGAAAGCACAACAGGTCCTCAACCGCGATATTTCCCGCTGCGTGACTGAATTGCGCGAGCTTGAGCATCTAGGCTCACTCAAGGGCGCTATTCCAACTGATACCAATGGACGCGTGCTTGATCCGGACTACGATACCGAAGCCGATGGCTGGGACGAGCCCGAGCGCATGGGACATTTACTCGCCGAACACAGCGATTACCACGATTTCGAAACCTGCATGCTGGCCAAAGGATGGGAACGCACAAAGTTTGTTCCCTATGATGTCTCTGAAGAAGCCAAGATGAATTATCACCGTCACCACGTCGCTACCCGCGATGAATACGGCTCGTCCGGTAAAATGAAAAAGAAAAATGACCACAAGGCTGGCGATTTTGACAATCTGAATGAATGATATAGGTTTCCTTTTATGGATTCCTTCTTTACAAAACTTCCGAACCGTGGCCTGATTCATCTTGAGGGGCCGGACCGCCATGATTTCCTGCAGGGCCTCATCACCAATGACATTGAAAAGCTAGAACCAGGCAAAGCGCTATATGCCTGCCTGCTCACGCCACAAGGAAAATTCCTCCATGATTTTTTTGTAACTGAGGGCGATAGCTTCACTCTTCTCGAATGCGAGGACGGTGAGCGGGCGCAGGATTTATTCGAGCGCCTCAACAAATACCGCCTGCACGCCGATGTACAAATCTCGGTAGAAGAAAGCGTTCCTGTCTATGCAATCTTTGGCAACCAAAACGCCCCGGGTTATCCCGACCCACGCAATCCGGAAATGGGTTATCGCAGCTTTGAAAAACCAAACGGCCTCGAAGAAAAACCATTTGATGAATGGGACTGCCACCGCATCACCCTCGGCATCCCAGACGGCAGCCGCGACATGATCCCAGAAAAATCAACACTGGACGAAGCCAACATCGAAAAATGGAACGGCGTGTCGTATGAGAAAGGCTGCTATGTCGGACAAGAACTCACCGCCCGTATGCATCACAGAGGTCTAGGTAAGAAACACCTACAAACTGTACAGCTGAACGCCCTGCCTGATAAAGCTGAACTCCGCTCAAGTTGTGGTGATATTGGATTGGCGTTGGTTAGAGAGACTTAAGCAACGCCACTCTTTGAAAAGACCAGATACAGAATATAAATCAGTAGCCCGACAATAAAGGCAATCGCCAACAGCAAATCCCAGCGGCTGAAGATATGATACATATCAAAGGTCTTATTATCATCTTTAGGTTTTTTGTCTTCCATTTTTCTTACTCCGCTGCGGCTAATTTTTGGCCTTTTTTACCTTGAAAAGGGACAGCCCCCGAACTGGCGAGCCTCTGCCCCTCCTTGATCGCTGATTGCGCCGCCGCCAGCTTAGCAATCGGCACACGGTAAGGCGAACACGATACATAATCCAGCCCCACCTGTTCACAAAATGCAATGGACGCCGGATCGCCGCCATGCTCCCCGCAAATACCGAGCTTGATATTCGGGTTGGTTTGACGGCCGCCATGAACAGCGACGCTAATCAAACGCCCGACCCCATCAACATCCAGCGACGCAAACGGGTCGCGCTCGAATATTCCATGGCCAACATAGGCTGGAAGAAAACTCGACGCATCATCACGGCTCATACCCAAGGTGGTCTGGGTTAAATCATTGGTACCAAAGCTAAAGAAATCCGCACTTTGCGCAATTTCATTCGCCGTCAGCGCCGCGCGCGGCAGCTCAATCATCGTGCCTACAATGTAATTGACGGACTTCCCTTTTTCCTGGAACACGGCGGCGGCTGTACGATCCACCACCTCACGCATCATCGAGAGCTCTTTACGTGTCGCCACCAGCGGGATCATAATCTCGGGTAGAACGCTATCGCCTTCTTTCTCTGCAACCTCAACAGCCGCCTCAAAAATCGCGCGCGCCTGCATCTCGTAAATCTCGGGATAAGTGATCCCCAGGCGAACGCCCCTGTGACCAAGCATCGGATTCGCCTCTTTCAGATCATCCAGACGCCGACGCACAACTTCTGGATCAATACCGGCTGTTGCTGCGAACTGATCTATATCAGCTTCCTCATGCGGCAAAAATTCATGCAAAGGCGGATCAAGCAAACGCACTGTAATCGGCAGCCCGGTCATAATCTTAAACAACTCCACAAAATCACTGCGCTGCTCGGGCAATAATTTATCGAGCGCGACGCGGCGCGCCTCTTCCTTGGTCGCAAAAATCATCTCCCGCACATTTTGAATGCGCGAGGCCTCAAAGAACATATGCTCGGTCCGACACAGCCCAATCCCTTCAGCGCCAAAATCCACAGCCGTTTTGGCATCCAACGGTGTCTCCGCATTGGTGCGCACAGCCATACGACGACGTTCATCGGCCCATTCCATGAGTATACCGAAATCACCGGACATTTCCGGCTGGATGGTCGCGACCGCACCCAAAATAACTTCACCGGTTGAACCATCAATCGTCAGAATATCGCCTTCCTTGATGTTATGCTCACCAACACGGATCATCCGCGCCTTCGCATCAATGTGCAGCTCACCGGCGCCAGCGACACAAGGCTTTCCCATCCCGCGCGCCACAACCGCGGCATGCGATGTCATCCCACCGCGCGAGGTCAAAATCCCGGCTGCCGCATACATGCCGTGAATATCTTCGGGTGATGTTTCCTGACGGCAAAGAATAACGCTCTCGCCTGCATGACTTTTTGTCTCGGCCTCATCAGCCGTAAAAACAATTTTACCACTCGCCGCGCCAGGCGAAGCCGGCAGACCTTTGGCAATAATATTCTTGCTCGCTTTCGGATCTAACGTCGGGTGCAACAACTGATCCAGACTTTGCGGGTCAACGCGTAGCAACGCCTCTTCTTGTGTAACTAAATCTTCTTCCACCATATCAACAGCAATCTTAAGCGCCGCTTTGGCCGTGCGTTTCCCGGCGCGAGTCTGAAGCATAAACAGCTTGCCCTTTTGCACAGTGAATTCCAGATCCTGCACGTCGCGGTAATGTTTTTCCAAACGCAAACGCACATCATCCAACTGCCCGAACACATCCGGCATCGACTCTTCCATCGACGGCAAATTACTGCCTTCGCGCTCACGACCATATTTGGTCAACGATTGCGGCGTGCGGATACCGGCAACAACATCTTCACCTTGTGCATTAATCAAATATTCGCCGTAGAAATAATTCTCACCCGTTGACGGGTCACGCGTAAACGCCACGCCAGTCGCGCAGTCCTCGCCCATATTTCCAAAGACCATCGATTGCACGTTTACGGCTGTACCCCAATCGGCTGGAATTTCATGAATCTTTCTGTACGTCACCGCGCGCGGCACCATCCAGGAACTGAACACCGCCCCGATCGCACCCCAAAGCTGCTCTTTCGGATCAGACGGGAACGGCTTGCCAAGCTCTTTTTCCACCAGCGCCTTATATTCACCGACAATCTCCTGCCAGCCTTCGGCCGTAACATCCGTATCCTGTGTAATCCCATTGTCACGCTTATGTGTATCAATCACATCTTCAAAGTCGTGGTGATCAACGCCCAGCACAACATCACCATACATCTGAACAAAACGCCGATATGAATCCCAGGCAAAACGTGGATCGCCCGACTGCTTCGCCAGTCCAGCTACTGTTTCATCATTCAAACCAAGATTGAGAACCGTATCCATCATCCCCGGCATCGACACACGCGCGCCAGAACGCACAGACACCAGCAATGGATTGTCGGCATCACCAAACTTCATATCCATGGATTGTTCGATCTGGGCCAGAGCCGCCTCAACCTGATCGGTCAACTCCGCAGGGTAAGACTCGGCGTTATCGTAGTAATGGGTACAAACCTCTGTTGTGATGGTAAACCCTGGCGGCACCGGCAAGCCAAGCGAGGCCATTTCGGCCAAGTTGGAACCCTTCCCACCCAGAAGATTGCGCATGGTCGTATCACCTTCATTGTGATCCGCCCCGAAACTATAAACCCATTTGCTCATGCACGACCTCTCCTCATGGCTAAAAAACGCTTGATACTAGCGTGATTTAGCATATTTACTGCGGTTTTCACAAGAAAATTAACGCCTTAAGCCAGGCTTTTCACCATCATCAGGCATAAATTATCGTCCACAGGGCGGGATTCACCGTAAGACAGCAATTTGCGCTCATATGTCACGCCATTTCCATCAGGAACATAGCCCAGCTTGGTATAGAGCCTTTGCGCCGCGCCATAAGACCGATCCAGCCCAACACCGATCCCCATCTGCTCATGCCCCTTGCCTTGCGCCAGTTCTTCACAATGACGAATCATAGCGCCGCCAATCCCCTGCTTGCGCCGCTCTTGCAACACGTTCAAATCCTGAATTTCGGGAATAGCCAGCTTGCGAAACATTGAATATTTCGGCTCCCAGTTCAAAATACAATACCCGACATCTTCCCCATCCATAGAGGCAATAAACAGCAAACGTTTGCCTTCCTCCTGCAAAGCCAGGCAATTTTCAAAGTAATCCACATCCTTGGCATGGCCGAGCGCGTCCACCAGCGCCCAAAGCGCATCGGCTTCACCGTTTTCAATCTGGCGTATCTCTATATTTTCGCTTACCATGGCTTTAGATATTAGAGAGTCCTATGAAAATCACAAAGCTTCTTATTCTTGTTATTATTCTAACCTTACCGCTTCACCCTGCTTTTGCAGGCGAAAAGAAGCGCTCATCCATGATGTACACAACGATGGGTAAAAAACAGGAAAATATAAATCTCAAAAGTGTCGAATTTAACAACAAGAATATAAACAAACCTGAAAACACCGAAAAACCTGAAAGCCCATCCGAACAGGTCTGGGAAAGGTACAAGGCTTTGGCCGCGGGCGAACACGAAGAAGCAGCCCCTGCCACAGAGGCAAAAGCCACACCCGAAAGCAAACCCGGACCACCTGCAAAACTAACGGGCATCGCAGGCCTTATTCAACAATACCAGGAAAACAAGAAAAACCGTGGCGGCATGAGATCAATAAACGTAGCCCAGCCTGCGGCCACAAAAGAAAAAAGCCTGAAAGACAAAACACCAAAAACTCAGGAATCAGCCCCCTGATTTTCGGCCCCCTCTATAATCTCCAGCGCCTGCTCCACATCATCATCCGAGACCATCAGCCGCGGCGATATATTGGCAAGCCCGTTATAGAGTCCACCTGTATGTTCATCGAAAACAGCACAAAACAACCCGCGATCCTCCAGCAAGGCTTTCACCATGGATATCTTGAACGGGTCATCGCTGCGGTATATTTCTTTCATATCCTTGCGAATATGCCCAAAAGCTGATTAAAGTCAAATCATGTCCAGCAATGCAGCTATTAAAAAAACACCTTCCGATGCTATCAACCCGCTTGAGAGCCTGTCCGATCTTTTGCAAGAGGACATGGGCAAGGTCAACACGCTGATCCTGAAAAACATGGAATCAAAAGTGCCGTTGATCCCTCAACTGGCAAGTTATCTTATTGCTGCCGGCGGCAAGCGTATTCGCCCATTGCTAACATTGGCATGCACGCAATTATATGATGGCAACATGCCTCGTGCCCACCGACTGGCAGCTTCTGTTGAATTTATCCATACCGCCACACTCCTTCATGATGATGTGGTTGATGAAAGTGATGAACGCCGCGGTCAGGACGCTGCCAACTTGATCTTCGGCAATCAGGCCAGTGTGCTGGTCGGCGATTTCCTCTTCTCTCGCTCCTTTCAACTGATGGTCAAAGACGGCTCACTTGATATCTTACGCATTCTTTCTGACGCCGCCGCCATCATTGCACAAGGCGAAGTGTTGCAACTTTCCATGACGGGAAATCTTGAAACCACGATGGACGACTATATAGAAGTGATCAAAGCCAAGACCGCCGCGCTCTTTGCCGCCGCCTGCGAAGTCGGCCCTATTATCGCCGGACAAGAGCCCAGCGCTGCGCAAGCTATGGCTGAATACGGGCTCAATCTCGGCATTGCCTTCCAGATCACTGATGATGCACTCGATTATGCCGGCGGACAGGAAAAGATCGGTAAAACAATTGGTGACGATTTCCGTGAAGGAAAAATGACCGCGCCTGTTCTCTTCGCTCTTGAGAAAGCCGATGCAAAAGAGAAGGCTTTCTGGACCCGCACTATAAAAGACAAAAACCAAAAGGATGGTGATTTGGCTGAGGCTCAGGACATTATCGCCCGGCACGACGCCATTAATCTAAGCATGGCCTTGGCCCGTTCTTATGCCAAAAAAGCCCGCCTGGCCCTAGCCGAAGCGCCGGACCACAACATCCGCGCTTTGCTGGATGACATTGTCACCTTCACAATTGAACGTGATAATTAGTCGGCCCCAAAGCGCGTCGCCCACATCTCTCGAATAGTCTCCGGCAACTCTATCGGATCAAACGGCTTGTGTATCACACCGATCGCCCCCAACGCCTTATAATGATCCGTCATCACCAACTTGGCCTTACCGGTCAGAAATATAAACGGCACCCCCGTGGCATCCGGCATACCACGCAGCTTTTCCATGATATCGGGCCCATTCATATCGGGCATCAGCATATCCAGCAATATAAGCTCGGGCTGCAGTTCCCGAATGCGGGCGATAAATTCCTCACCGCTACCGCAAGTCACAAGGACAATATCTTCCTCGGCCTCTTCCAAGGCTGTACGCACCAGCTGCCTGAGCTGAATGTCATCTTCTATATAAACAACGCGCTTTGGAAATTCAGACATGGACCCTTAACCGTAAAACTCACCCTGAAATAGGTTAGCATTTTTTAAAGCCAAAATGGAGATGCATACAAAGACATTTTTTCCAGACCTTGACAATATACCCTATAGGGGTATATGATGTTCATATTAAGGAGATTTCAAATGAAAAACTTTTTGGCCACCACCGCCGCCCTGTTTATCGGCGCATTTGCGCACCCGGCTTATGCAGATCACACGGAGCACAGCCACGATCCTGTGATTAACGCACTAGCCGCTGATAATGAGGTCCAAGTCGAACCTGGCGAAGCCGTCATAATCGTCCACGGCATTGTTTGTTCGTTTTGTTCGCAAGGCGTAACAAAGAAACTATCAAAACTCCCCTATATTGACCCATCCAAATACACCAAAGGCGTCAAGGTCGAAATCAGCGATCAGAAAGTCACAATCGCGATTAAACCGGACATGGACGCCGACTTCGATGAAATATTTTCCGAGATCAAATCCGGCGGCTATGAACCTGTAAAGGCCTATATCCATACCCAAGACGGCATCACAATCCTAGAGCCAGGAGCTTAACCCAATGAAAAAAACACTGTTGATACTAAGCGGACTCATGCTCCTAAGTGTCACCACCGCGCAAGCCCACCAGCCGGTCATGGATATGGCACCACGCTGGGAGGACGGCTACGGCTTTCAAATCCGGCATGAATTCTACGGCTCCGATACCCTCATGGATGGCGATTCTGAAATTGCCAACCCGCTGAACCTCGAACGCTTCGTGCACAAAACATGGCTGGAAGGCGTTTACACTTTTGACCGCTCAAAGCGCATAACCTTTAAAATTCCCTACATCAATCAGGATCGCACAAAAAACATCGGCGGCGCTGGCGTCAAACAGAGCAATGAAGGTATCGGCGATCTAATCGTTGGCGTGCCTTTAAAGCACTACCAAAACAAAGGTGCTTTCACGCACAATTTTGGTTTCACCCCTTCGCTGCGCTTGCCGACGGGAAGTTCCTCCGGTGCTTTTCCGATCAGCGACGGCAGCACCGATTTAGGCCTAAGCTTTTCCTATAGCGGCGAAAGCCCAAAATTTTATTCTCTCGTTGATGTCTTTGCCTGGCTTAACACCGAAGGTGACCGCAATATGCGCGCCGGCAACACATACGGCATGGACCTTAATCTCGGCTACCACCCCTACCATGATGACGACACCAATTCAGGCCTGTTTATCATGTGGGATGTAACCGCACGCTATAATGACAAGCCGAGCGCTGCCAATCTTACAACAGCATCAGGCGGAAAACGGATTCACACCGGACCGCTGCTCGTTCTCTACAAAGACAACATAATGTTCCGCACAGAATACAAACATCCTGTGTATGAGAACACCCGCTCCATCTCCAACTCACGTGGCTCTGAATTTAATATCGGCATAGGAATTACATTTTAAATGACCCATTTCAGCCTCAAGGAAACATTGGCACCCACTCTAAGCCTGTTCGCCTCGGCCAGCACATTAATATGCTGCGCGCTACCCGCCCTGCTTGTAACTCTTGGTATGGGCGCGGCGCTGGCCGGCCTTGCCAGTGATTACCCGCAGCTGATCTGGCTTTCCCAACACAAACTCGAAGTCTTCGGCTTTGCGACATTAATGCTAACCTTTTCCGGCATCATGCAATACCGCGCCCGCAACATGCCCTGCCCTGCGGACCCCGTTAAAGCCAAAGCCTGCACGCGTCTACGCAAAATCAGTCTCGGCATTTATATTTTTTCACTACTCATATTTCTAACCGGTACATTTTTTGCTTTCGTTGCACCATATATTTTGACTTAGGAGATACTGATGTCCAAAGACACCGCCGACAAACATCCCTGCCATATGTCAGAGATTGGAAAGCTCAACCGCATTTCAGGACAGGTCGAAGGCATCAAGAAGATGATCGAGGAGCACCGCTACTGCCCCGATATCCTGACCCAGCTGCGCGCCGCCCGCTCCGCCATCAAATCCGTCGAAGCCTCCGTTCTTGAATGTCATTTGCAATCCTGCGTGGCCGATGCCATGGTAAGCGGCAGCAAGGCTGACAAAGACAAAAAAATCGCCGAGCTAAAAGACCTCTTTAAACGATTTGATGATACCTAATGACAGATCCCTGCTGCGAAGTTCCCAAGCAACACGCCCATAAAAAGACAGGCTTTGACCCGATCCTTCATGGCAGCCTTTCGATTATCACGCTTGCGCTGATTTTATATTTTTTAAATCTAAACATTCCCTATATCGCCACTTTCTCTGAGGCAGTCCTCGAACTGCTCAGCCGTATGTGGTGGGGCGTGCTTCTTGGCATTACTTTCGTTGGGTTCATGAGCAAAATCCCGCGTGAATATTTCACCGCCATTCTCGGGCGCGGCGATACATTCGGCGGTATTATCCGCGCTGCCATCGCCGGGTTGTTCCTTGATTTATGCTCGCACGGCATCCTGATGATCGGCGCAAAGCTTTACGAGCGCGGCGCGTCACTGGCCCAGGTCATGACCTTCTTAATTGCCAGCCCGTGGAACTCACTTTCCCTGACGATCATCCTTGTCTCACTGATCGGTCTCAAATGGACGCTCGTTTATGTGGCTGGCTCTGCGCTGATCGCTATTCTAACAGGCATGATATACAAAACGCTGGTTGCGGCAGGAAAGCTACCGGACAACCCAAATAAAACGGATATGCCCGATGGATTTTCTTTAAAACAAGATGCCAAATCAAAACTCAAAGGCTTCAAGCCCTCACGCGCCTTCTTTAAAGACATCGCCATCAGCGGTCTACAGGAATCAAAAATGATCATCAAATGGCTACTCTTCGGCGTCATTATCGCCGCCGCCATTCGCACCTTCGTCCCGGTTGAAATTTTTGAAAACTGGTTCGGCCCCACTTTGGTCGGCCTGCTCCTGACACTCGTTGCCACCACAATCATAGAGGTCTGCTCGGAAGGCTCCGCCCCCATCGCCTCGGAACTTGTCACCCGCGCCAATGCCCCCGGCAACGGCTTTGCCTTCCTCATGGCGGGTGTGGCCACTGATTACACTGAAATCATGGTCCTGCGAGAATTCACAAAATCGTGGAAGATTGCCCTATCCCTGCCGCTGATCACAGTGCCACAAGTCATATTGCTCGGCTACATCATGAATGGGTTTTAACGCCGCTATTTCTTCTTATTACACGGATAAGCTTCAAACAACGCCAGCGCCACCCCCGGCGCTGCGATGAAATTACCGTGATCATCTTCATTCCTGATAAGATAATTAACCACCGTTGCCTGCACGCCATTAAGGTTCACATCATCGGGCACACAAAAATCAATACTCGGCGCCGTACCCAGCGAGCGAATGAGGTTGTGGTAATCCAGCACACCGGAAATATAACCCTGACAGGCAATATGCCCACCGGGCACCAGTTCCTTCCCCTCTTTATCACTTGCACAAACCTGTATGAGATACGAGCCGGAAAACTGCGCTGCCCGCACCTTTCCAGGCACAAGAAAAACCACGACCAATAATAAAATTACGCAGAGTTTCATTTTACTGACCGTTTGATTTACTTTTCAGCTGTTCGAGTATTGCAAAAGGAGAATCCTCGGGATTGGATGGAGCATCGACAGCCATCACTCTTGGCTCTTTTTTGGGGGGCTCTTTTTTCTTTTTGGGTTTCTGGGCAGGCTTTTTCGGCACGGTTTTTTTAACCTGCGCCGGCCTCGAAGCCTCAAACGCTTTGCCCTTCTTCAAACGGAACGTCGCCAGCTCTGGCTTCTCTTCAGTTTTCGGCTTCTCTTCCCCTACCTCTTTTTCTTCTTCCACCTGCTGATCCGCCGGATCAAAAATTTTCTTATGCCCCATCGCCTCCAGGATCAAATACAAATCTCCCAGCGATGACCCCAGCCATTCGGCCATTTCATGGCGCGCCTGAAATTTCCCGTCCTTGGCATGATCATAAACCGCATTAATGACACGATCGAGCATATCAATGCGAATGGCGCGCGGCCCGTAAACCGGGTATCCAATCACCCGGTAAAACGCCGCATCAAAATCTTTCTCTTCGACCTTAATGGAAACGATGCCGTCCGGCGGCACCTGCGCCGGCAAAGCTTTACCTTCCCACAAATTCCATAGCAGCCCCTTTAAACGCACTGCGGCTGGCTTGCTAAGATCAGGCAGAAAAACCAAAACAGGTCCAAGCTTCACCCGCTTGCTGCGCACATCCCGCCGACCATCCTGATCCAGCTGTGCTATCAGACCATCAATATTTTCCCGGGGGATAATTCCCATCGCACCATAAATCTGCGTGGCAATCTCTCTGATAGGCCCTTCCGGCTGTTCATTTTCTTTCCCCAAACTCACCAGCGGTTCCAGCACCTGCGCAATATGGGCCTTCAGCCATTCCCGAACAAAGACCGTGACGGCCTCTTTGTCCTGATCTTTGACCAACTCACTGTCCAACAAAGCCACATCAGGATTTAATATCCCCTCACCCTTGCTGACAGCAGCAAGCGGCGCGCCAGGCACAGGGTTGCTGGCATCGGGCTGCCATAAGATCTGACCATCATTGGCCAGAGAAAATTGAGTTGGTTGTGAGCTTAAGATCACGTTGCCGTCCTTAATATTACGGAATAAGCCGTATCTTAGGGTGCAAGTTCATAAAAATAAAGCTGATTTTAGCTTTGCGGTATCCGATATTTTTGATTAGATTAGGGCCTCTTCATTAATATGTTTAAAGCCACGGAAAATTTATGACCCGACCTAGCCGTTTTCTAGCCCTTATGTCTGTCCTAATGCTGGCAATTGTTGCGCCGGCCGCTCACGCTGTGGAGATTAATGACAAAGGCGCACAGCATCTCAAAACCATATTCGAAGAACTTATCGCCTACCAAAAGAGTGTTTCTGAACTTGCCGAAGACGGACGCATTGTCTATCAGGGCGAGGTCATCGTTGAACCGTCTGATGAATATTATGCTATCACCCTGCCACATACTTCGATTGTCTACCCAAAAGGAAGTCGCCTGGAGCTTGGAATGGTTTCCATGAATGCGGTGCCCCACGATCAAGCGGGCCAGTGGAAAATGACCGTTGCCCTGCCAACACCGATTATACTTTTTGACAAAGCCGGCGCACCCAAACTTCAAATGGATATTGGAGGTCAGATCTCCGCCGGCATTTGGCACGAAGAACTCGAATATTTTACCAAACTTGATGCCCGGTATCAGGATATAAAAATTAAAAACGCTGATAAAACTTTCGTAACAACCATTCCCGAAGCAGAAATCCTCTACGACCTTAACGAAGACGAGGAAGGCAGATGGTCCGGCCCTCTCCAGGGCACCCTTCGCAATGTAGCAATGAACTCTGAAGGGCCCGGCAAGGGCTCTATCACGATGACAGAACTTAAACTCGGCGTAAAATTATTCTCCTATATCCCGGAGGCCGTGAAAGATTACAAAGAAAAGCTGATGACGATGGCTGAAGCCGGCAGTGATGGCGAGGTTAATCCTGAGTATATCTCCAGCCTTTATAAGATGATTGTGACACTGCTCGGAAATTCAGGTGATGGCTTTACCGCGCAATACGAGGTTTCAGGACTGGACATCCTGCGCCGTGGAGAGTCGGAAGATGAACCGAACAAAACAGTTCACTTTGATAAACTTCATATAGGTTTTGATCTGACAGGTTTCCTAAAAAACCAGGTTAAAATGGCCCTACGTTTTGGCTTTGACGGCTTCAAGGGGCCACCATCGGATGATGAATCGATGAACCGCATCATACCGACAACAACCCGCATGGATATTCAGCTTAACAATATTCCCTTTCAAAAAATTGCTGACCTTGGCGAAAACAGCTTTGGCGGGGGGCAGGGTATGTCGCATCTAGCTGGCTTTGCCTTAAAAATACCGGCCATCCTGTCAGAGTCCGGCACAACCATCACCTTTTCTGACAATCATTTCGGCAATGCTGTCTATCATATGACCGCCAATGGTAAAATCAGAGCGGACATCACAGCCCGCAACAGCGCCACGGCCGATATCAACATCTCAGCCCGCGGATTGGAACAGCTCAAAGCTGATCTGGCCGAAGAAGGTGACGACCCCCTCAATGAAAAAGCACAAGAGTTCCAGCGCATGGCCGCGCAACTGCAAATCCTCCAGGTTCTATCTGAAAAGAAAAATGATGATGACGGCGCCCTCATCCACGTCCTGAATTTCGAAATGAACAACAAAGGTGAAATGCTGATGAACGGGCAGGATATCAGATTGCTATTCGATGGCCGCGTCGCAGAAAGAGCAAAGCCAGAGGAGTCCGAAGCCGAACAACCCGCTCCAGAACTTATTGAGTTGCCACAGCAACCCGAACCGACTGCTCCCGCAGAAGATACGGCACCATAGCGTTCAATCGCAAAAGCCCTTCGCGGGTCAGGCGGATGTTATCATCCTCATGCACAAGCCAACCTTCTATGACAGCCTGCCTCATATGATCCTGATCAATGTAATCCTGCCAGCTTTCATCCAGTGCCGATAACGAAACACCGTCACGCAAACGCAACCCCATCATCAGCGCCTCCAGAAAACGCTCTTCCTCCGGCACCTCTTCAAACGGATGCACGCCCGATCCCTGCTCCACTACCCGCTCCAGCCAAATCTCCGGCGCACGATGCTCGCGTGTTGCAAATTTCTGCCCATCAATCGTCAGTCGCCCATGCGCGCCCGGCCCAATCCCGACATAATCGCCATAGTTCCAGTAAATCAGATTGTGCCGCGATTCATCGCCCGCCTTCGCATGGTTCGACACCTCATAAGCCGGCAAATCATGCGCCTCCAATATATCCTGCGTCAGGTTGTAAAAATCCGCCGCCAGCTCCTCCCCCGGCACCGCAAATTTCTTCTGCGCGTAGTCCTGATAAAACTGCGTGCCGCGTTCAATGGTGAGTTGATACAAAGACAAATGCCCGCCCGCATAAATCACCGCACGTTCAAGTTCTTCCTGCCAATCTTTCAAACTCTGTTTGGGCCGCGCATAAATCAAATCAAAGCTATAACGATCAAAGTTTTCCCGGGCGATCTCAATCGCCTTCAGCGCCTCATTAACATTATGCTCACGACCCAGAAATTTTAGATCCTCATCATTCAACGCCTGCACACCCAGCGAAACACGGTTCACCCCGGCGGCCTTAAACGCTTTAAACTTCTCCGCCTCCACCGAAGTTGGATTGGCCTCTAGCGTGATCTCAATGTCATTGGTAACCTGCCATTTTTGCTGGATACGATCGATGATCGCCT
Source organism: Alphaproteobacteria bacterium (assembly GCA_021775965.1). Lineage (GTDB taxonomy): Bacteria > Pseudomonadota > Alphaproteobacteria > Micavibrionales > Micavibrionaceae > UBA5701. The sequence goes on along the minus strand of JAJFGV010000039.1, from coordinate 6,281 downwards.
CAACGGTTTTTGGCTCCATCAGCGACGGTGTGCCGCCGCCAAAATAAATCGACTCTACCTGCCGCCCCGGCGTTAACGCTGCGTAATGATCGATAGATTGAAGATAAGCATCCCGCCACGCACCATGGTCAATGCCCTCGCGAACATGAGAATTAAAATCGCAATACGGGCATTTGGCCAAACAAAAAGGCCAGTGGATATAAACTCCGAACCGGCCTTGTTGTGTCATAGCAATATGTTTTTTATTGGACGTTGAATTCAACTTTGTTCAAAGTCGCAGGCTGAACCAAAGTGCCCGTCGTTCCAATCGTGTTCAGCATGGATTCAAACACAATCGGCAATGCAAACAACGCGCCACCGGCGGCAAGCCTTACGGCACCATCTTTCATCGGTGTCTGTGTCGGATTCTCAACATGGTCCTTGATCTTCAAAACACCAAGAACACCCAGCATAAGGCCAAGCATGTAAGATATACCCGTAACCATACCCGGTATTTCTTCAATTGAATTGGTGATGTTTCTGGCGATGGTGCTGAAATCAGAACCCCCACCGGCCACTGCCTCTTTCGAAAGCATGCCAACAATAAAAGCAGCCTGAAACGCGAGCACGTGATGTTTAAAATTCTTAGTCATTTTTCTCTCCTACCAAAGAGGTGGTTAAAGTGTGGGCTATATCTACGCCCTTTCTTACGAAAAGTCAAATTTGGCGGGTTTTTCGTCCACAGAGAGCTCAGCCAGGAACAACCCCTGGAGTTTAGCCCTTCATAATTTCGACAAACTTTTCAAAGGCTTGCGCGCGATGTGAAATTTTGTGCTTTTCCGCCGGGTCCATCTCGCCAAAGGTCACATCATGGCCCTGCGGCATAAAAATCGGATCATAGCCAAAGCCCTTATCACCCCGCGGCGGCCAAACGATTGCGCCCTCAACACGCCCCTTAAAAACCTCCACCTCACCATCCGGCCAAGCCAGCGCCAACACACACACAAACGCCGCACTGCGATCATGCAACCCACTCAGCTCATCCTGCACTTTCTGCATGGCCATTTGAAAATCTTTCTTTTCCCCCGCCCAGCGCGCCGAATATATCCCCGGCTGCCCACCAAGCGCCTTCACCGCCAGACCACTATCATCGGCCAACGAAACCTTACCGCTTTCCTGCGCGGCAGCCTGCGCTTTTAAAATCGCATTGTCTGTGAAAGTACTGCCGGTTTCTTCCGGCTCGGACAAACCAAGCTCACCCGCAGAAATAAACGTCTCAACATACGGCCCAAGCAGATCAGCAATCTCGCGGACCTTGCCCTGATTATGCGTGGCCAAGACAATTTCATCACCTTCGAACTTACGGGTCATCCGAGTTTCAACGCCTTTCTCTGCGCCACAGTTAAATCCGCACAGCCATCCTGCGCCAATTTAAGAAGCTTCAAAAACTCCTCTTCCGAAAACGGTTCTTTTTCTGCCGTACCCTGAATTTCACAAAGCCCACCTTTGCCGGTAATCACAAAGTTGGCATCAGTATCGGCCTCAGAATCCTCATCATAATCCAGATCAAGCACCGGCTCGCCTTCATATATCCCACAGGAAATCGCCGCCACCGTATCGCTCATCGGTACGGCCTTCAACAGCCCCACCTTCACCAGATATTGAAACGCGCTATGCAGCGCCACAAACCCGCCGGTAATCGCCGCTGTCCGCGTGCCACCATCGGCCTGGATCACATCACAATCAACGCGCACCTGCCGCTCACCCAGTTTCTCAAGATCAACCACGGCCCGCAAAGCCCGCCCGATCAAGCGCTGAATTTCCTGCGTCCGCCCCGATTGTTTACCCCGCGCCGCCTCACGATCCATCCGCGTACCCGTAGAGCGCGGCAACATACCATATTCCGCTGTCACCCAACCCTTTCCAGTATTCTTAATCCAGTGCGGCACCCGCTCCTCGATACTGGCGGTACAAAGCACATGGGTATCGCCAAATTTGGCAAGGCATGACCCTTCCGCATGTTTGGAAACATCGGTAATTAATTCAATTTCTCTGAGGGCATTAAATTCGCGCCCGGACGGTCTGGCCATATAAATCTCCTTTTCAACTTGAGGGCCACACTCTAACCCCCGGCAATAAATTGTCAATTCAGACTTTACGCAGTATAGTCACAGCCATGATTACGGAACTTAACGAGCGCTCGCGGGAAATCTTCCGCTTTATTGTCGATTCTTACCTGGAAACCGGTGAACCCGTCGGCTCGCGCACCATATCAAAAAGCGACCTCCTCAGCCTTTCTCCAGCCAGCATCCGCAACACCATGGCTGACCTGGAAGATGCCGGGCTGCTCTGCTCCCCGCACACTTCTGCCGGTCGCCTACCAACAGAAGCAGGGTTACGCCTTTATATTGACGGCCTTATGGAAGTCGGCGGCCTCAGCGAGGACGAGCGCAATAAAATCGAAAGTGAATGCCATGCCTTAGGGCGTCCCTTTAATGAAGTGCTTGAGCGTACAACAACCCTGCTCTCGGGCCTGTCATCCTGCGCCAGCCTCGTGATCGCCCCAAAACTCGACGAATCGGTGAAACAAATCCAGTTCGTAAAGCTCGCCCCCGGCAAAATCCTCATCGTGCTGGTCATGCAAAACGGCCTCGTTGAAAACCGCATCATGGACACACAAATCGACATCCCGGAAACCTCATTGATCAAAGCCTCAAATTACCTCAATGCCAAACTTGCTGGCAAAAAGCTGGGCCAGGCGCAAAAGGACATCATGCAGGAGATTAGCCAAAACCGTTCACAGCTTGATAACATTACACAAACTTTGGTTGAACAGGGCCTAGCCCTGCCCTCCACCGGCAATCAGGACGGCCACATTATTGTGCGCGGCCAATCCCGCCTGCTCGAAGACGTCAAAGCCATCGAAGAACTTGAAAAAGCCCGTGCTTTGCTTGGCTACCTTGAAGAACAGGAAAACATGCTGAAGCTCCTTGATTCCGTCGGCGATGCCGAAGGCGTCCAGATATTTATCGGCGCCGAAAACAAGATTTTCGATCAATCCGGCTGGTCGATGATCATTTCGCCCTATAAAAACGGGCAAGAGCAGATTATCGGCGCCATCGGCGTCATCGGCCCAACCCGTCTCAATTACGACCGGATCATCCCGATGGTCGATTATACCTCGCAAATTGTCGCAAAGCTCGTGGATGAACTGTAAAAACGCGGCCATTCCAATTGCCTGAAATGCCTATAGGGCTATAATAACCGAGACCGTAATGAATCCACCGGGTATGTATCCATGACTATATCTCACTATTTCCATTTCTTTGTCTTGCTGGCTCTGCTTATCTCGGCGCTTCCTTCCGGCGCTACGGCACAGATGGCACAGACCGAACCTGAGAAAATGCAAAGCACAGAGGCCCCTTACCTGATACCGGCTTCCGCATACAGCATAAACTTTGTCCATAAGCCCGGCGCAAAACCCAACGAAGCCACGCTACGCATTACCCAACCGCTATCGATGAGCGGCTGTATGAGCGTTGAGCCTCTTGAAACGCAAACGAAGATACTTGGCAGTCAGCTTAAAATCACCGTCAGCGACCCCATCGTTAAACTCAGCAAGGATGCGCAATACGCACAATTCGGCTGCAAGCAAAGTATGAATACCATTATGGCGGATGTCACGATCAACCGTGATGAGATCATGGAAAATGCCATTAGCAAAATCGTGATGAGCGGTCCGGGCGGACAGGACCACTATGATATCTATGTCAATCAGCACAAATTATCCCTGTTCACCAAAACAAAAAACACCCTCACGGGAAAAGACGTTAAAGTTCCCGGCGACGCTGGCAAAATACTCTTCAAGCCCGCAAACCTGTCACAACGCAAAGACTCTCTAACACACTGGTTTTACCCTGATAACCTTATCATTCTTTACGCCGCACCCCCTCCCGGCAAAGACATATCACATGACATCACAAAGCTGGCAAACAAGAATGGACTGATCGGCGCAGAAAAAGAACTGCCCGGATTTTCATCACCACTGACCGACAAAAGCACTCTGTACTTCATTGACCAAACCGGCAATCTCGGTCACAAGCTGCGCGCCGGAGGCCCAACACAGTTTGGAAACATAACCATGAGCGAAGTATTTCAGGGGCCGCAAGGGCCATACAATAAAGAGAAGAATCTTCCCGTTTATGCCCGCTTGCCCGGCCTTCTGGATTGAGTCTGCTGGACTAATATCTAAAATCGGATTATATAAGCAGCATGAACAAAGCAGACCCCTTTGACGAAAACGAACCTTCAGACGAACATGGCGGCGAGTCCGAAGAAACGCTGGCCGAACGCTCCGCTCGGCTTGAAGCGGAAGCGGCGCGCCTGACCGGCACACTTCACTTAGGTGAAAACTTGGACGAAAATCACGACCCGCTAGCGCCAGAACCCGAGCCACAAGCCGAAGCCCCACCCGAACAACCAGCCGCAGCAGATGGTGAAGCGCAAGCTCGCATCGCCGCACTGGAAGCCGAGCTCGACCGCACCAAAGATCAAATGCTCCGCGCTGTTGCAGAAACCGACAATGCCCGCAAGCGCGCACTCCGCGACCGCGAAGACGCCTCCAAATTCGCCATTTCCTCTTTCGCCCGTGAATTGCTTGATGTCTCAGACAATCTGCGCCGTGCGCTAGGCGCCGTACCGGAAGACCTGATGGAAACCGAACCACGCCTTAAAAACCTGGTTGATGGCATCGAAGCCACAGAGCGCGAATTGCTCCGCAGTTTTGAAAAGAACGGCGTCAAAAAAATTGAACCGCTGGATGAGCCCTTCGACCCCAATTTCCACGAAGTGATGTTTGAAACCCCCGGCTCCGGCAGACCGCCCGGCACCATCACCGAAGTGATCGAGGCCGGCTATGTTCTCCATGACCGCCTGTTGCGCCCGGCCCGCGTCGGCGTTGCCAAAGATGATGGCGGCGCAGGCGAGCAACCACCCCCCACCGGCCCCGGCAGCACGTTAGATACGGAAGCTTAGAGCCTAAATTTTCTTCCAGAATCTTACCCCTAAACTCTGGCATTTGGCGGATTTCATGCTATATTCCGTTCTAATTGAAACCTTGGGGATCGTAGTGGTGCCACTCAATTAGGGCCATTGGCGTATTCGCCACAAACAAAAGAGGAAAAAATGAGCAAAGTTATCGGTATTGACCTGGGTACCACCAATTCATGTGTCGCGATTATGGAGGGCAAAGAGCCCCGCGTTATTGAAAATGCAGAGGGCTCCCGGACCACTCCCTCAATGGTCGCCTTCTCAAAAGACGGCGAACGTCTGGTCGGACAGCCGGCCAAACGTCAGGCCGTCACCAATCCTGAAAACACACTCTACGCCATCAAGCGCCTGATCGGTCGCCGCTTTGATGATGAACAAGCCAAAGATTTAATCCAGAAAGCACCGTTCAATATCGTCGAAGGCGATAACGGCGATGCCTGGGTAGAAATTGACGGAGAAACTTACGCGCCATCACAAATCTCCGCCATGCTTTTACAAAAAATGAAAGAAACCGCCGAAGCGCATCTTGGCGAAAAAGTGGATAAAGCCGTGATTACGGTTCCGGCCTATTTCAATGACTCCCAACGTCAGGCCACAAAAGACGCCGGTAAAATTGCCGGGCTGGAAGTGCTACGCATTATCAACGAGCCAACCGCTGCCGCGCTAGCTTACGGACTGGACAAGAAAAACACCGGCACGATTGTCGTTTATGACCTTGGTGGTGGTACATTCGATGTGTCCGTTCTTGAAATCGGCGATGGCGTCTTTGAGGTTAAATCCACCAATGGCGATACCTTCCTTGGCGGCGAAGACTTTGATGCCCGCATCATGGATTACCTCGCTGATGAGTTTAAAAAAGAACAATCCATCGATCTGCGCGAAGACAAGCTGGCCCTGCAACGCCTGAAAGAGGCGGCAGAAAAAGCCAAGATCGAGCTGTCTTCGACCACACAGACCGAAGTGAATCTTCCCTTTATCACGGCCGATGCCGCCGGACCAAAACACCTCAACGTCAAGCTATCGCGCGCCAAGCTCGAAAGCCTGGTCGAAGATTTAATTAAACGCACACAAGCCCCCTTAAAGGCCGCGTTGAAAGATGCCGGTCTTAAGGCTTCTGAAATCGATGACATCGTGATGGTCGGCGGTATGACCCGCATGCCGAAAATCATCGAGATCGTAAAAGATTTCTTTGGCAAGGAACCACATAAAGGCGTGAACCCCGACGAAGTTGTTGCCGATGGCGCAGCCATTCA
>JAJFGV010000038.1 GCA_021775965.1 Alphaproteobacteria bacterium | reverse complement strand
CCACCTTGGCCTTAAATGCTGGGGAATGATTCCGTCGGGATCGTCGTGCCATCTCCTGCTCCTTTCGTTGAAAAGAAATATAGCGCAGAAGATTTCACTTAGCATCCTAATTATTCTGTCCAAGGACTGGGGACCACTTCTCCATATCAATATGCGTCAACAACTATCTTGGGCAATTTCCCGCCAAAAGGTATCCCGCTTTTTTTGCGTCTTGTGGTGAATGGAAAGGCACACGATTCTTTGGAGCAATAATGGAGTAACTCGGACAATCAGGTCGATGGTATTTGTTACTGCGTTTATTCCCAAGAATGGGCAATTCGTTAGATCGGCCAGAAGGGGCTAACAATCCAACTGAAGGTGTATCCGGAAAGGTGGGTTGAACCGTAATAAATTGATCGCGGTGCCGATAGATCCAAGGAGGTATGGGGTTTTTATCAGTCCATAGCCCTACCTTCGCTATCTTAGCTTCGACCTCTAGCCGACCAAGATGTTCATCATCAGAATACTTGAAGTACCACCAGGCATAACCAGCTCTCACCAATTCCTGGTTAAGATTCCGACCATCTTCAAGTAAGACATCTCCAATCGTTCGCCCATATTTATCTTGGTCGTAGGCTTGAATGGTGACCATTTCCCCATGGACCAAGTCCTTCGTAAACTGTTTGGCCTTATTCCCAAAAGCTTGGGCCTTCTCAGGACAGTCAATGCCATTAAGGCGAACCTTGATTTTTTCGTTAGCCCTATTCAAAACCGTGATGGTATCACCATCAGCGATGTGAATGACCTTGGCTTGAAAATCAGCAGCATCTGCCAACCCAGTCGAGAGGCTTACAAGCCATATGAGGAGGAAAATAATCCTCACCATAGGTCTCGGCTTCTTGGCTTTGTCCATCTTCCAGTCTGCTTAACTTCTCCCAGTCGGTAGAATTTTTTGAAGTCTGGGTTCACCTCAATGAGTACATCCACCATAAGATGAAAGACGGCTTCCTGAATCCCTGGTGCATGGCTTTCTCGAGACCCAGCTACATTGAGAACACAGGGCTCTAGTGGTTTGGTGCAATATTCATCATAGTCGTTCAGTTCTGCATCACCAGCTAGCCACCTAACAAGCTCCTCAACCGCTCTCCATCGCGTAGTGCGTGACAAATCCACCTCATGCCAAGGCTTTTCTAAATGGTGAGCGTAGGTGATGGTTTTTAACGAGCCGCCTTTAGGCGGTCCATACGTGAAGATCACCGTGGCATCGGAATCAAATACATTGGCTTTGGTGCGGGGTAAGTACTCGTCAGAGGCCATCTCGATGAGGTGGTACTTGGAAGGGATGATTCCGTCTTCCGCTTTCCGTCCCTTCGGACACCAGCCACCATGAGGCAGACCACAGTGAATGGCCGCATCGAGTCCTCCACGGTCGGCTCCCGTTTGGCCGCCTGAGATTAGTTTGGTGATCATGGCTTGAGTGGCTTTTCGTGTAGAAATGGGATAACCAAATTTGCACAAACAGGCCCATAGTCTTGGGCGTCTATATGAAACTTTGAGCCTAGACAGCCACAGGTTAGAAAACAGATGGTTAAGCTACTCATTAGGCTTGCTTAAAATCTGATAAGAAATGGTCCCCTGTGTACCAGGTGCCGTTCCTTTGATTAAGACCCCCCGAACAACAAACCCAGCTAAGAAGCTTTCTTCCGATACTTCGAATGATTGAGTGGCTTGAATGGCTTTGTCTTCGGAAGTGGTGAAAATCTCGAATTTGTACGCAGATTGTATTCTACCGCTATACCTGAGCCTCCAAGTCTCGACTATGGTCTGAACTCTTCCGAAGAAAGGTGTTTTGGAAACATTATGTTTAATTCCTCTGCGTACACCACCCGTCTGAATGTACAAAACCACCTGTTCGCTGGAATCCAGAACCACTCCCCAATGTCCGGATTTAAATTCGGGATGAGTGTAGACAGCCATTGACTGAAATTCGTGTGTTTTTTCCCATCCATTTGGTGGAAGTTTGTCAAACCCAGGGGCAGCGACCGCCAGGACCACTTCAGCCGAGTAACTGATTTTAGTGAACCACAGCACTACAGCGCCGATACTTGCGGTATTCTCAGTGCCAATAACGGGCTCTACAAAGGTTTGGATGTAGCCTTGTGTTGGTTCACGAGCCTGTGATTTTGGTAACTGTACTGCCTTTTCGTGAAACACACATGAAATTAAGAAAAATACAACTATGATTAGCAAATTCTTCATTAACAGGTCCTTGATCGCCATTTTATCTAACTAGAAATAGACGACAAAAATGCGGTGTTGGAATCCGAGTTTATCTTTACCATGGTACTAACAAAAAGAGGGAATAAAAGAAATAGAAAGGGCTAGGCATTCCCTTCAGGCAACTCCTGCACAGCCTTCTTCCCCCATTCCAATAATTGGATGGTCCGGCCAAGAAGTTCCTTGGCGTGATCGGCAGACAGGCCATGGCGCTCAATGACTTCCATGAGCTGTTCAATGACGGCGTTCTCTTGCGCGGTGAAGGGTTGTTGGGAAAGGTCAGTTGGGTGAGTCGAATCAGCTTTCTGTTTCAGCTGTTGGGCGAGGGTGAGAATTTCTTGCTTGGTGATGAGGCCTTTCTGTTCAAGTAGCTCACCGAGTGCAGACAACTCATACATCGAATCGATGGACATGTCACAGAGATTGAGAAAGGCTTGGGGGTCGATGGGGTCAGGCATAGGAGAAGCCTATACGGATATGGGCTAGGTTGACAATCGTAAGCGCCTCTTCCCTAATTGAGGGATAGCGCTCCTCCGCTCCATCCTTCATGCTGTGAGTCCTTTGTTAGAAGAACTTTGGCGTGGAGCAAGGCCGCGCTAAAGACAATACGACCCCTGGGGTGTGATGCCTGAGGGGTCGTTGTGTTTCTAGTGCAGCAAGTCCTTCACCTTACGGAACACCCACGGCGGGACGGGGTTTTTGTCTTTCCAGAGCCCCACATGAGCCAGCTTCGCCTCAAGTTCGAGTTGGCCTAATTTCCGATCATCCGAATATTTGAAGTACCACCAGGCATAGCCCGCCTTGACGAGTTCTTGGTTGAGGCTCTGCGGCACACCTAGTAGCACCTCGCCTAATAGCACTTCCCCTATGACTCGGTGATATCTATCTTCCCCATGCTCAATAATGGTGACCATTTTGCCATGGACTAAATCGCTAGCAAACTGTTGCGCTTTCTTCCCATAGGCCTGCGCTTTTTCGGGAGCGTCGATTCCATTGAGGCGGATCTTCTTTTCCTGGAATTCCTCACCGGCTTCTACTAGCACAGTGATGGTGTCGCCGTCGTACACTTTGATGACTTTTCCGGAGAAGTCGGCAAAGGCGAGTGAGGGGAGAAGCAGAAGCGCAAGAATCGTTGGTAGCAAAATTTTTCTACGGCCTATTAATTGTGCGAATATATGAAATGATATGCCAGATTTCTTCGTCGTTGACGTGATCCATGGCGATCATCGCTGTTCCAGGCGAACCAAGTTTAATGATTTGGAAAATGTCTTGATCCGTTTTCTTTTGTATATCTGTTGAAGTCCGAATGTCCGTAGGTTTAGGGTGCATTCGTTTTAATTGATCACCTGTTGCTATAGGCAAGTTGCTAGGGTCGCCTCCATAGCCATGGCAGGACTTGCAAACGCCTTTTCCATGGTACAACGCTTCTCCTATTGTTGGTGAGGTATCGTTTGCAGATGTAGGCGTCGGTCTATCCGCTTTTGGTGTACTGCCTGAATCTAATGCTTGGTAGGCTTCCATCTGCTGATTTGTACAATACAGCACCATTTTATAATCTTCGGTACCAGGTTCTGCTGCCCACTTATCTCGACACCTTATGACAATATCTCGTTCGACTGTTCCTTGGGAATACTGGTCAAATAACTCTGCGAGTTCTTGAATTGACGTCTTTTGTTTGTCCAGACAGTACTTCTGCATCCTAAAGTCGGTTGGCCATTTATTCGTACAACTGGTGCGGGCCTTTGAAATGGCATCGTCTCCTGCTAGCACAGGGCTTGCTATTCCGATAATTATCGCGATGGTAGCTAGGGCAATGCGAAATGGTTTTCGTATGGGCTTGTTCATATCACTCCTGGGCCATGGCTAATTTAGGTGCGGTCATTGAGGAGATTGTACCCTCTCAATTTGTAGCCGAACCCCGATGTGTGCAATCTTGAACACCTGATACGCTTTCTGTCTAGCCATTGTTTCATTCAACGACCCTACAACATCGGATTAATAAAGAAAAGATGGCTCCACACGGTTAAGGTAAAAGAAAATAGATTGAATCAGGGGTTCCAATCCTTCACTCCACCACCTTTAAGTCACATTTGGTTATTGATTTACTTCCCCTTCGGCAACAGCCCCTTCTTTTCTATTTGGTCAGGCACGTACCTTTTGCCTGTGTGCCCTCAGCCAATAACCCTACAAAATTCCCTGAATAAAAGGAAGGTGTGATGGTCTGTGAGGGCAATGGCAGAAAAATTGATGAACCTAGTACTGAAAACTGTTTAGAGAAGGATCCACCTACAAAGCCAAATCACAATGGCCATATGTGTGAATACTAACAAGGCGCGCTATAGCGAGCGAAGCGAGCGGGAGCGGACTGCCAGCTGGTACTGGCAGGCTCTAGTGGTTATGAAATAAGAAAGTTAGAATGCCACGGCAACATCTCTGGAGCATGCTATGCCTAAACCCAAAAAATCCCCCCAACAAGCCTTGCGAGACCTTCTCACCTCCCCGAAGGTTAAACAGCAGGTAGCCTCTCTCCGAAAATCTCGCGCTTTGCCCGAAGTCTCCCAGGTACTTTCCACAGCAGGTAAAAATGGAGACATTGAGGTGCTCTGTCAACTCATGGTTAAAAGTCCAGTTGGTCGAATTCCCCAACCCATCTATCTACTAATGGAGCGATTACGTTTTCTTTCCCAAGCAATCGAGGATGATTACTTTGATAATGTTCATGATCCCGCACCTACTGAAGAATGGTTAGTTAACAAAAATAATGAGCGAGATTGGCTTCCCGTAGGCACGAGAAAGGCCGCACAACGAGCCCTAGTTGATTTCGCCCAAGCGTGGGTGGAGGGAATGGTAAAGGGTTATACCATTCAACCTATCCCTACCAAAGCCCAAGACCACTCCCAAAACAAACGAGGACCCAAGGATAAAGTTGATTCCCTATCTATATATGGACATCCCGATGGGCGTCAGGATTATTTCTCTACACTATTAGAATATGTAGAGAGCTTTCCAAAGGAAAAATATTGGAGAGGTAAGGGCGAAGAATACCAAGACTTCGAGGCCCGCGGTATGGAGTTAGTTCAGGACCTACATACTCGTTTTTGTCCTGAGCACCCCAACTATTTTTCAGCGTGGGTAGTTGATCGCACACCTCCACCTGGCCTGGTAACTCAAATGTGGATGCCCCTACCTGAGCTTAAACGCATGCCGGAGGAACTTCAACAAACTATTGTTCTGAAAGCACTAACCCCACAAAAGAAAAAAATCAATCTCCGCCATTTAGTCTTTGGGCTTATGGCTCTATATGAACGGAATGATCCCTCCCAATTTAAATCTATCCGGCAATTGATTACCAGAAAAGTCTAAGTGGCCAATCCTTCGTTTCCTTCTATTGCACTGCTTCGTCCCCCGATTTTTGAAACATAATTCGACTTGTCCGGCACGGAATTATGTTTCATATTTTACCTAGGTAGACGAACGTACTTTTTTTTGCTATTATCGACAAGATAAAAAAAACCGCCTGAGGTTGCACCCCCAAGCGGTTCATTTCTAACCCTCATCGCCCCCAAAGGGGAGAAAGGTTGAGTATTATTATGCATACCCTACCATTCCAATAGCTAGGTTTCAATTCCCCAACGTTATGAACGAGCCGTAGCTCTCTATGAATAGAGAGCCAGGGATTCGTGTGCGCTAAACTATTTTTAAAAAAGGAACTAGAAATGCCAGAAATATTGATCGATGAAACATCAGCAAGGCAATCGTCTTGCACGCCGTTATCTTTCCCCTTAAGCAGCCTCCCAGGACCCCTTGCAGCATTCGTAGAAGAAACCGCCTGTGCCCTGCCAGTTGATCCGGCTCTCGTGGCTCTCCCAGCCTTAGCCACCGCCAGTGCAGCTATTGGGAATAGTCGAATGCTGCAAGTGAAAAAAGGATGGATCGAATCAGCTTGCGTCTATGCGACCATGGTGAGTGATCCTGGGGCCATGAAAAGCCCAGCCCTTGACCACGCGACCAAGCCGCTCAAAAGCTTGCAAGGTGACAACTGCCGAACGTGGACCAGTGATGCCACCATGGAAAGTACGGTGCGGTTATTAGACAAAAACGTTCGTGGTCTCTTGCTTAGTCGAGATGAACTATCTGGGTGGGTCAAAAGTCTCAATCAATATAAAGGTGGCAAAGGGGCAGATAAAGAATTCTACCTGAGCCTCTGGAGTGGCCAGGATTACGCGTATGATCGAGTGGGTGATGATGGCACACATATCATCCTGCGGAAACCCTATGTCTCAGTTATTGGGGCCATTCCACCAGATGTGCTCCATGGCCTCAATATCTCCGGTGGGGAGGCTGATGGATTTCTTCCACGCTTGCTCTTTGCGTGGCCAGATCCCATGCCAGTGAGATATTCCGTTCGAGAAGTTTCAGCAACGACCCTCTCGGAGTACGAGGAAATTATTCAAGCTCTGCATGCCCTTCCATATAACTGCATGGTCCGGACAAAAGTGCTGGAATTCACCTCCGACGCTCAACAGCATTTTATTACATGGCATGACGAGCATATGGAACAGGTCGAAAACCTAGCCCTCTCCCCATTCCTGCAGGGTGTCTATGCCAAGTTAAAGGGCTATGGCGTCAGGCTGAGTCTCATCCATGCCCTCTGCTGTGATCCTACTAGTGAGAATGTGGGCGTTGATTCACTTCAAGCTGGAATGAACCTGGTGGAGTATTTCAAGGGCCAAGCTCACAAAGTGGATGCCCTTTTTGACCACCAACAGGACTCATCCTTAGAGCGGTGCAAAGCAGCCATCCGGCGTCATTTGTCGGTACGTCGGTGTATGGGTAGGAGGGAACTACAACGAAAATTGAACTATACAGGAGAAATTTTCCAACAAGCCTTAGATCAAATGAGTCAAGCAGAAGTTCTTATTCAAGATAAAGAAATTCAATGGAATTGGTAAATATTTTTTTCATTAATCTTTTGAATATATCCTATCGAGAAATACTCTAGGGTACCGACATACCGACAAAATTTGAACGCATTATTCCATTTGGTTTTTAATTGGAGATGACGCTATGAAGACGATGAGATCAATAGAAAACACAAGTTTGTTCTATCATATGGGCGATCTGGAAAAAACCATCACCCAAGCATTCCCCAACCTGTGGCAACCCGTGAAATTGGCCCTTGGGGCATGGGCTACAGGTTTACTCAAGGGACCGACTCAACATCTGAGACTGAACTTTGTTGGCAAGCCCAGCTTAGGAAGTGCCACGGTGCTAGAGATCTTTGAGGGTACCCTTGAGCCTCACGTTTCTCTGGGAAATATTCCCCACCTGGATTACCAGACTTGGGAAACCAGGATTGCACAATTGGGCAATCGTGTTCACTTTCTGGCTGTTGATGAACGGAGTGGTACGCGCTTGGAGGAAAGGATAAAGGGACAGACCACTCCCTCATATGAAGACCGACTTCGGAAATGTCGCCTGGCTGTGAATCAGTTTCTCTCCCTTATGCGGGAAACTTATGGAGAGGCCCAAAGTATGGTCTGGGAGCACAAACCTGAAACCTTAGAATGGATACATCGTTTTGCTACCCTCCAAGCTACCCTGCGCGAGGAATCACCAGAAGCTATTGTTGAAAGTCTGAATACCCTGGGGCAAGGGGTTGCGATGCTCCAAGGCGAAGGGTACGGGGAACTTCATTCCCTCATAAAGGTGACAGTTTCTTCGATGCCACCCCCATTCGGAGAGTTGTTTGATAATTTACTCAGTTTGGACTCTGACTATTTAAAACAAATTGAGATCGAACGTATTCTGAAAAGTTTCCCTTCTTTCAACGCGCAGGAGATTATGGAAAAACTTGAACAGTTGAGCATCATGAAATATGTACAACCGGACGAAGGGACCTCGTACATCATGCTTCGAGACGAGTGGGCCTGGTGCCACGATTTTAATGTCCTTGTGTGGTATGCCATCGGGAATTGTGGCTAGCTAAAGGAATCATTTTTTTGATTACCAGAAGATGAAATCAAGTAAAACAATGCTCAATCAATTAATCGAATTTCAACAATCAGCCCGCTATAGGTGCATATCACCCACCACTCTATACAAGTGGGTGAATGGCTAATCTCAACGAATGAAAAAGTCCACCCCCATACAAAAACGTCTCTACACCTTGGATGAAGCTGGCACCTATCTAGGTCGCTCAACCTGGAGTGTACGGCACTTGATCTGGAATGGGGGTCTGCCTCAAGTACGAGTTGGAAAGCGCGTGCATGTTGATATACGAGATATGGAAGCCTTTATTGATAAGCACAAAGAGATGGAAGTGGTCTAATGATTTGCACGTTTGAGGATAGGAGTGCTAACATAAAAGTTAGCATGATAAAAAAACTTCCCATATTGAGAGAAAAGCGCAAACTCTCCCAGCGAGCCTTAGCTGAGTTGACTGGGCTTAGCTATGTCCATATCGCCAGGATGGAGACAGGAGACTATGATCCACGTCTCTCAACCCTGAAAGCACTTGCCAAGGCCCTCAAGGTGACAATTGGATATTTAGTACGCTAACTAAGGAGGACCAGATGGGTTCATTATATCGACGCAAAAAACGTGATCCCCTGACCGGTAAGTTACTCGAAACCGGGCCGTGGTGGATGAAATATTACGACCAAGGCAAACCATATTTTCAAAGTACGGGGAAATATAAAAAGCGAGAAGCTGAAGTTGTATTAACGAAAGCTATGGGTGCAGTTAATGATGGTCAGCGGGAAGGCGCACAGATTCATAAAACTCGCTTTGAGGATTTAATTGGTTTAATGGAAATAGAATATCAGTTGAAGGGTAGGAAAACCTGGTCACGGCGTTTACAGCACATTGAACATTTACGGAAATCATTCGGGGGCATGCGGGTGAAGTCTATTACCAGTGACCGTATTCAATACTATATCGTTCGAAGACAACGTGAAGGGGCGGCCAATGGAACCATTAACCGAGAACTCGAATGTCTCCATCGGATGCTAGTGCTAGGGAGTCGCTGCACACCACCAAAATGTGGCCCTCTGCCACACTTCTCGAAGCTTCGTGAAGACAATGTGCGGGTAGGGTTCTTTGAGCATGATGAGTTTCTCGCCTTGCGTGGAGCGGCAGCCGATCATCTCAAGCTTGCCATGACCATCGCCTACTATACTGGGATGCGGCAAGGTGAAATTATAGGAGCAACCGGCCTAACCTGGGAACAAGTCAATCTTGAAGAAGGCACCATCCGCTTAATTGCCAAACATACCAAGACCAACACGGCCCGA
>JAJFGV010000037.1 GCA_021775965.1 Alphaproteobacteria bacterium | reverse complement strand
GCTGGCGTGAAAGTCATGGCCGGCACGGATACGAACGACACGATGATCTTCCCCGGCTTTGCCCTGCACGACGAGTTAGCGCGATTCGTGGACGCGGGCATTCGCCCAATGGATGTTTTGAGGACGGCCACTACGATCCCGGCGGAATACCTAGACCGCTCGAGTGACTTAGGGACCGTATCCGTCGGCAGCCTCGCCGACCTTGTTCTGCTGAGCGAGGATCCGCTAGCCGACATCAGGAATACTCAGAGTATCGAGGCCGTCATCCTTCGCGGGCAAGTCCAGAATCGCGCAGCGCTCGATGAGCTGCTCCGAGGCGTGGAGGCCATGGCAGCCGCCGAGGAGGACGGCGACTCCGGAAACTAGCCTGGCGATGGACCGTAGCCGCGGCCACGTAAACAGGTGTTTGAAGCATTCACCACGAAGAGCGGCTCAGCGGATCTGCGCCTCCAGAACGAGACGGACGAGCTTGTTGTAGGTGCTCGTGCCCATCCTGGGACCGTCGCGATCATCCGTATCCATAAGGTGGACAATGATGGTCGCGGCGCCAGGCAAGATCGTCATGCGTTGCCCCCCTGATCCGCTCGCGGTGAAACTCCCTTCCGGAAGTCCGAGCGCGTTCGGCCCGGTGACCCACCACATGAGACCGTATCCGCTCTTGGTCCCGCGTTGGTCGGTGCGAGAGCGCATTGTCGTGCTTTGGACCACCCACGCTGCTGGGAGGATCTGAGAATCTTCCCAGCGCCCTTCGTTGAGAAAGAGCGTGCCGAACCTCGCCAAGTCGCGAGCGGAAACGCGGAATTTGTAGGCGGGATGTTGTGAATACTCGGGCTCGTGTTGGTATCGAAAGTGCTCGTGAAGCTGGAAGTCCTCCATCCCCAGAGGTCCAGCCAACAGCGCCTCGAAGGCCTCTCCAACGGATTGGCCCGTTAGCTGCGAATAGATCGTACCCAACGCGTTGAAGTCCCAGTTGTTGTAGTACCAATGTTTGTCCGGCTGATAGCTGCCGCGTGCAGGTCTACCGGCCCGCGCATCGCTGGTTTCGGACGCGGCGGAATGGTAGACGCCGGAGCGAGCGGCCAGGAGATCAATCACGCTCGCTGTGCGCTCCATCGTGGTGAGTTGACCCGAATCGTTGATGCCGAGTTGCCCCAACGTGTGCGTGGTGTCGATCACGCCTTCGTGAACTGCGATGCCCACGAGAGCGGACAGCATGCTCTTCCGAAGCGAATGGGCTCGAAAGGAATGCTCCACGCGACCTCGAGACGCGATCACGACACCGTCAGAGACGATCAGAAGCGCCGCGGTCCCTATGGAATCCGTGAACGTAAACACTTCCTGCAGGCCTTGTTGGGACCAGGCGACGCGTTGCGGTGTCTCCTGCGCGATCATGGGTAAGGCGGCCGCCATGAAGAGAACGGGGGATACGAAGAGTCTCATGGCACTTCCGATCTAGAAGCTGGTTGCAGGACCGTCGTTGGACGGGCCCGGCGGGGGGAAAGGTTGGAACCCTGTCTTCCGGAGCGGTTAAAACCCAACGCGCAAGCAGAATCGTAGAACCGTTTGACGACTCACCAGCCCCCCCTACGAGATGAACTAGTGAATTCAAAAACGACCCGAGACACGTTGGCTAGCTACCTCGGGCGGCTTAACGATCACGAGATACACCGAGCCTTGGAGCACCTGGCAGAGGGGTTTCAGCTCGAGTTCAAGGGCGGTCCGACTCTCGGCAAAGCCGACCTAACGAACGCGCTCGGGTGGGACGCGGGGACGCAAGGCCGAGTAGAGTGGCGCATCGTCTCCGAGACGTCAGACGCGATCGCGGTGGAAGGTGAGGAGACCAACAAGTTCCTCGCTCTCCTTGATATCGAACCCCTTGCCTTCCGCAGCGAGTTTCGATTCAACGACGACGGACTGATCTCACACCAAGTGCATGATGTGGACTGGAGCGGCGTATCCGTTTCAGATGCTTTGGCCCCAGCAATCGAGTGGGCAACCGAGCACGCGCGAGACGAGCTTGAACAAGCCTATCCACAAGGCAAGATGGTGTACTCGGAGGAGACCGGCCGCCGTTGGGTCGCACTATTGCAGCGCTGGCAGGCCGAGACCGGTGTCTAGCAGCCGAGAGACCGAGCAACCGGTGCGCCTTACGTGGGCCGGGAGGAGTGCTCGATGAGGCATCGCCGCGCACCGTTCGTCGCTTATCTGGTCCTGGCGATGTCACCGTTGGGGGTAGGAGGCCAAGAAAACGCTCGCGCAATGGCGATGCGCTCCGTCAGCCCGGGTGACTCCGTTCGCCTCGACGCCTTGCGGCTTGGACGCGTTGAAGGCCGTTTCGTCACCTCGAACGCAGCGATCCTCACTCTGGCCAGCGGTGCCAGTCCATTGGCAATCCCTTTGGACGACGTCGAGCATCTTTGGGTTCGGGGCCGCGCGACGCGCAAAGGCGCGTTGATCGGATCGCTGTCTGGATTGGTCGTGGGCGTGGTGGGTGGCGTGTTGATCAGCAGCGTCGCGTGTGAGCCCGTCGATGGTGGTGACTGCACGGCTGCCGAACTCGCGGCGGTGACCGGCTTGCTCGGTGCGGCTGCAGGCAGCGCAATCGGTTTCGGGGTCGGTTTCGCCATTCCCGAATGGCGCCTTCAGTTCCCCTAAGCTGAAAGGCGGCGTCCCTCTCGCTCTAGCGCTTGAACTCGACAAGGACGAGGTGAGCTGGATCGTCGACGGCTCGAATCCCCAGGGTCTGGCCAGCCGAGAACAACTCTACCTGCCCGGCGCTGTACGACTGAGTCCGCCGCGGCCCGTCAGACCCCGTCCATTCGATCACGCAGTCCGCTGTGAACATGACGGCCACGGGTCGTTCCAAGAAGCGAGAGGGCTCGGGGCGGTCCGGGGACCACGTCACACGCCACATCGACACCCGCTCGTTGTCGAGGTCGGGGGGGCGCAATCCATCCGTAGGACCCGTCGAGAGACCTGAGCTGTTCTCCACGCTCGTTGGTACGGTGTCCCTCAGATCGATGATGATCGCGTGCCGCTCCGGGTCGCGGGTGAGCCCTGTCTCTGCGTGCGTCGTACCCCGCTCGAGGAACCAGAGGAGGCCCTCGTCGAGCTCGACATCTCTCCGTTCGCCGTTCGGTGCCGTGAGTCGGGTCTCTGACGCCACTAGTTCGACCCCGAGGTAGTCGAAGCGGTGTCGGTGCATCGGCGTCGGAGAGTTCACCGGCCAAGTCACCTCCCACACGTCAATCCAATCCTTCGACGCGATCTGAACCGCCCCCTCTCTGGGGAATGCGTGAGGGAGGTCGTTCTGCTGCGCGGA
>JAJFGV010000036.1 GCA_021775965.1 Alphaproteobacteria bacterium | reverse complement strand
AAATCAATGACAACCAAACCACCCAAATCGCGCAAGCGCAATTGCCGCGCCACTTCCGTTGCCGCTTCCAGATGGGTTTTTAGTGCCGTTTCTTCGATATGGCGTTCCTTGGTTGCCTTGCCCGAGTTCACATCCACGGATATCAACGCCTCAGTCGGATTAATCACAAGATAACCGCCTGATTTCAACGTCACTTGCGGCTCGCCGATTTCATTGATCTGCGATTCGACCTGGTGCTTGTTGAACAGCGGCACTTTTCCTTCTTTATACTGGAAAATTTTCTTGATATGCGATGGGATCATCATCTTCATGAATGTCCGCGCTGCCTTAAATCCTTCTTCACCAGCAACATGAATCTCTTCAACATCACGCGTGTACAAATCACGAATAGAACGTTTAATCAGATCGGCTTCTTCGTAAATCATCGCCGGCGCGCTTGATTGCAATGTGTTCTCCCGAATTGTATCCCAGAGCCGCACCAGATAATCCAGATCACGCTTAATCTCCGCCTTGCTTCTGGCCACCCCTGCTGTGCGGACAATCACCGACATACCATCGGGGATTTCCATCTCTTCAAGAATTTCCTTCATCCGTGCACGGTCTTTATAATTGGCAATCTTGCGACTGACACCACCGGCACGCGGGCTGTTGGGCATCAAAACGCAGTAACGACCGGGCAGAGACAAATAAGACGTCACCGCCGCACCTTTATTGCCGCGCTCTTCTTTGGAAACCTGGATCAGCATAATCTGGCCGCGTTTGATCACTTCCTGAATTTTATATTTACGCCGCAGGTTAAAACGGAACCGGCGCTCACTGTCCTCGGTATCGCCGCCCAGTGATTCGACGCTGCGGCTACGATGCGGCACGCGTTTGCCGCCACCACGACCGCCGCGACCGCCTCTGCCACCGCGACCCCCACGGCCATAACGACCCCGGCGACGCGCGCCTTTTTCCTCGCCAGAATTTTCTTCTGAATCTTCTTCACCGGACTCAGAGTTTTCCGCTTCGTCTTCAGATTCATCCTCGGAGTCAGCTTCTATCTCATCATCATCGTCAGACTTACCTTTTTTCTTTTCAGCCTTTTTACCTTTTGCGGCAACTTCATCCTCGGACCCACCGCCAACTTCCTCGATAATATCTTCATCTTCGATGTCTTCTATATTATCGGCGACTTCATCGTCCTTGCCTTTGGCTTTGGTTCCGGCCTTGCCTTTTTTGGCTGGCGTCTTTTTGTCATCCTTGCTTTCTTCTTCCTGTTCGTCCTGATCTTCTTCCTGCTCTTCCTCATCATGCTGCTTGAGGAACTCTTCCTGCTCAGCAATCAGAGCCTCGCGGTCAGCAATCGGAATGCGAAAGTAATCGGGATGAATTTCAGAAAACGGCAGGAACCCATGGCGATTGCCGCCAAAATTGACAAAAGCAGCCTGCAACGAAGGTTCCACGCGCGTGACCTTCGCGAGGAAAATACTGCCTTTCATAGGTTTGCGGAATTTACTTTCGTAATCGTATTCGAAAAGACGTTTGCCGTCGATAATAGCAACCCGCGTTTCTTCTTCGTGGGTCGCGTCAATGAGCATCTTCTTAGCCATTTTAATCTCCATTTCCGCGCTCAATATGAGCTTCGAAGCTGCAGCCTGCTTTCAAATACTTTTGAAAAGCGGCGCACCGGCGCGGACAAAACTGTTTATACATAAGCTCTGCGTTAACAACGGTCCGCATTTTCATCGCTGAAAACACAGTCCCATTGCCTTCCTCCCCTTACTTTCCTTTGGGAGGGACATCCACCAAACGGGGGCTAAACACAGAGCCAACCCTATCCAGCGCTTACAGTTTTGCGAAACTTGTACTTGTTTATTGATCTGATAACCTTATCGATCTCATAAACGCGAAAAACCGCATGCGCATAACGGGGCCACCATACACACCATATATACGACACTCAAGGTAAAGTTGTGATGTTTTTTAAGGCTTTGATTTTACAACAGGTTTTTATATATCCATAATCTGATATACGGAGTCTGCTTTACAGGGCTTGACCCAATTGTGGTATAAAGGACAGTATAAAAGCTGTTTACACAAATAGAGTATTCGATTTGCTTTCAATCCAAAGACATATATTTTTAGTGCTCTTTATCACCTGCTTTGCTGTTTTTTCAGGGCAAGCGCTGGCGCTCAACATCAATGAAATCCGTTTTGGGGAGCATCCGGACAAAACCCGGATGGTTCTGGATTTAAGTGAAGCCACAGACTTCCGTGTCTTCGCTCTATCCGATCCGTATCGTATGGTTATTGATCTGCCTGATTTCAACTGGCAGGTCGGAACGGTTTATAAGCCAGACAGCTCCGGCATTTCGTCCGTCCGGCAAGGCAAGGTTGAACCCGGCATTTCGCGCATTGTTTTTGATATGGACAAGCCTGTCTCCGTCGGCGCTGCTTTTTTACTACCCGGCGCAACCGACAAGCCCGATCGCCTTGTCGTCGACTTCAGTGCCGCCAAGAACGCCGCCAAAGGCCAGGTTTACGGCACATTAACCAGCTCTACGCCACAAACAACGCCGATCCAAACAATGAAGCCGCCCAAAAGCTACAAAACCGCCTCTTTGGGTACGATAGCGCCGCCGCCCAGAAAGCCGCAACGCTCCCAGCCCAGCCCAAAACAACCTTCCTTTAAAAAGCCGCTGATTATTATCGACCCCGGCCATGGCGGCAATGACCCCGGCGCTATCGGTAAAAAGAAGACCCGTGAAAAAGATGTGGTGCTAGCGCTGGCCAAAGAGCTGAAGAAGCAATTAGAGGCCACAGGCCAGTTCGATGTCAAACTGACACGCACCAACGATAAATACATCCGTCTGAGCGACCGCAGAAAATTCGCCAGAAAACATCAGGGTGATCTGTTTGTTTCACTCCATGCCGATTCCATCGAAAAATCAAGCGTGCGCGGCACCTCTATATACACCCTGTCCGAAAAAGCGTCCGATGCCCAGACAGCGAAGCTGGCGGCCAAGGAAAACCGCTCTGACCTCATCGCCGGGCTCGATCTTAGCAATGAGGACGAAGATGTTGCCAATATCCTCGTCGATCTCGCCATGCGCGATACCATGAATCAATCGAATTTCTTCGCCAACAAGCTGGTTGATAAGCTCAAAGCGCAAAGCGGCGTGCGCACATTGCCCAACCCCCACCGCTACGCCGGTTTTGCCGTCCTCAAGGCCCCGGATATCCCCTCTGTCCTGATTGAGGCAGGATTTATGTCCAATTCGGAAGAGGAACGCCTCCTTGGGCGCAACGATCACAGGCGCAAAGTCGCTTCGGCTATACGCTACGGCATCACAGCCTATTTCGAGCATGTCCGCAAAAACGAGCGCAGTTAAAAAAACCTTTGAAAAAACCAAAAAATTCTTCAAAAACGGTGTGCAATCCCCAACCACTTGTGTATAACGAACAAGGAATATGGATTCTTGCTCTTGCGTAAGGGCTTATTCTTATTGACTTAGTGAAAAAACCAAACGAATAAATGAGGACGAAAAATGAAAAAACTAGCTTTAACCTTATGTGTTGTCGGTTCTTCAATCGCCTTGGCCGCTTGTGCGTCAAATGGCAACGAAGATCTCAACCCTTCTGATTACGAAGCACCATATGCGGATGAACGCACAGTTGGTAGCAACCCAGAGCCAGTACGCGCTCGTCCTGCTCCTGCACGCGCAGAACGGACATTCTCAGCTGCACAAACCAAATAAGCTTTTGTGCTGATAACGAATTAAAAAGACTGTCCCATGGGGCAGTCTTTTTTGTTATGATCTATTTATGTTCGATATTACAAAATTCATCCTGTTTCTTCTTATAAACCTTCTGGGTTTTTTCAGTGTGGGCATCTGCTACGTACTGGGTGTTGTGACCGGCGTGATCTCAACATCAACGCCCGGCTTTGATGCCCAGCATTTTCAGACATGGTTCTTTACTGGCACGATCATGACCTGGGTGGTCTGCGCGCTATTTTCTGTGGCGTATTTCTTTTTAAGAGGAAAAATGAAATTGGTGTTCTTATGGGCGCCGGTCTATATGCCGTTTGCTTACGGATTAAGCATTCTCTTTTTGCCGGGATCTTCATAAGACGCCTCTTTCTCGGCACTCTTTTCATCATAAATTTCTTCAAGTGCTTCGCGCGCCTTATTGTCTTCCTCTTCCCAGTCCACATCTTTGGCTGATTCTTCCTGAAGTTCTTCTTCAACAATAGCAGGCATATCGGAAATCGCAGCCGGGCGCCGGGCAATTTTCACTGGAAAACCACGCCGGTCTCTGATCGCTGTACGAATGGCCGCCCAGTGCAGACGGTCTTTGTATTCACCCGCCGCTTTAATGATCTGCTTCATGTCCGCATCGGTCAGCTTCTGGCGCGTCACCTGGCCGGTTTCTTCCATCTGAATCGCCTGCGCCATATCGGGGTGCGCCTCCAGATAGAGCTCATCATCAATCCAGGCCAGCTTGATCGGCTGATCAACAACCGTCACTTTGGTGCCCACCGGGATCAGCTCATAAAATTTAGCAATCCCTTCCGGGTACATACGAATACAACCACTGGAAACGCGGCGGCCAATTCCGAACGGCTTGTTGGTCCCATGAATGGCATATTGCGGCCAGCCAAGATACAACGCATGAGAACCCAGCGGATTTTCAGGCCCTGCCTCAACCACTGCCGGCAATTCAGGATCTTCCTCGCGCATGCGCTTGGTCGGCCGCCAGATCGGGTCTGCTGTCTTGCGCACGACTTTGGTCGAACCTGTCGGCGTTTCCAACCCTTCGCGTCCAACACCGAGCGGAAAAGTCTCCGGCGCGGCGTCGCCATTGATAAACGCATAAAGCCGCATTTCCGGCAAATTGATCACCACACCTTCGCGCTTGGCATCGGGCAAAATATGGCGCAACGGTAAAATCAGCTCCCGCCCTTCACCCGGAATCCACGGATCGGCATCCGGGTTGGCGGCGCGAATTTCGACATAGCCAAGATTGTTATCCCGCGCCAGATGCACGAACGTGTCCTCATATTTGGCCTTATAGATTTTCGTCTCACCAATATACGGCTTGTCATAGCCAGCCTGCGCAGGATTTATACCTGTGAAAGCAAGAACCGCTGCCAGAATCAAAGATTTCATCATCATATTCATGTCACTTATTTAACACTATTTTCCAGATTGGCCACCACTTTGTCCATAAACGCTTCGGTCGTCAACCATTTCTGGTCCTTGCCAACCAACAAAGCCAGATCCTTGGTCATATCGCCGGCCTCAACCGTACCCACACAGGCCTGCTCCAGCGTATCCGCAAAACCAATCAAAGCCTCATTGTCATCAAACTTGCCGCGATACCGCAACCCCTGCGTCCAGGCAAAGATCGAGGCAATCGGATTGGTCGAGGTTGGATTGCCCTTTTGATGTTCGCGGTAATGACGGGTTACTGTTCCATGCGCCGCTTCCGCTTCCACGGTTTTACCATCCGGCGTCAGCAGCACCGACGTCATCAACCCCAGAGAGCCGAACCCCTGCGCCACCACATCGGATTGCACATCACCATCGTAATTTTTGCAGGCCCAGACAAAGCCGCCCTTCGATTTAATTGCTTGCGCTACCATGTCGTCAATTAAACGGTGCTCGTACCACAAATCCTTCGATTTAAAATCGGCCTCAAATTCAGATTCGTAAACGCTCTGGAATATCTCAATAAACCGCCCGTCATATTGCTTCAAAATCGTATTCTTGGTCGACATATAAAGCGGATAACCCAGCCCCAGCGCATAATTAAAGCTCGAGCGCGCAAAACCTTCGATCGAGGCATCAAGATTATACATCCCCATCGCCACACCTGCCGCCGGGAAGTCAAAGATTTCGTGTTCCTCAATCTCTCCACCATCCGCAGGCTCAAAGCGCATCATCAATTTGCCGGGGCTTTTGATCTTCATATCCGTCGCTTTGTACTGATCACCAAAGGCATGACGGCCAATCACAATTGGCTGCTCCCAGCCCGGCACATATTTCGGCACGTTCTTTGTAATGATCGGCCCACGAAACACTGTCCCGTTTAATATGTTCCGTATTGTCCCGTTCGGACTACGCCACATTTTCTTGAGGCCAAATTCCTCAACCCGCGCCTCATCTGGCGTGATCGTTGCGCATTTCACGCCAACGCCATGCTCCTGAATCGCATGGGCAGCATCAATGGTGATCTGGTCGTCGCTCGCGTCACGGCTCTGGATCGACAGATCAAAATATTTCAAATCAATATCAAGATACGGCAGGATCAAACGCTCCTTGATCATCGCCCAGATGATGCGCGTCATCTCGTCGCCATCAATTTCCACCAGTGGTGTGTCAACTTTGATTTTGGTCATGATTTATCTTGGCTATAAAAGCTCTTCAATTTCCTGTTGCAGTCGCTGCACCACCTTAGAGAAAACCCCGCTTTTTGCAATACGACCCTTTTTCTGAAGGTAAAGCTCATACATCATGGTGTGCGGCCCGACCTTGCGGATGATAAATTGTAAGAAAGGCGGCTGGTTCTCGGAGGTGTAATAGGTGTAGCTGGCCACGCCTTCATCAAAATCACATTCCACACTGCGATACGTCAGCGCCTTTGCCGCCGCCGCGCGCAAATAAAGCGCATCGAGCTGTTTAAACTCGGTTTGCGTGAACCCTGAATTGCGAAGAAAAGCGGGATTGTTTATGACTTCAAAGGACATATATATAGTATACCAGCTCAAACAAATGAAAGGAAACCACCCATGGCATTGCTCCACACCCCACAAAAAGAAGAAGGCTTTTACGCCCCTGATTTTTCACTGAAAAACATTGATGGCGAACGCGTAAGCCTTGCCGGTGTGAAGGGTAAAAACGGCACGCTGGTGATGTTTATCTGCAATCATTGCCCTTATGTGAAGGGCATCATGGACCGCCTACCGCAAACCGCGAAGGCACTACAAAACAAAGGAATCGGCGTTGTCGCCATCATGTCTAACGACACAGAAACCCATCCTGCAGATTCCTTTGAGAACATGCAAAAATTCGCGAGCGCCAATAATTTCACTTTTCCCTACTTAATTGATGAAACGCAAGACGTCGCCAAAGCCTATGACGCTATCTGCACGCCCGACTTCTTCGGCTTCGATAAAGACGGCGCTCTCCAATACCGTGGCCGCCTCGACAGCAGCGGCAAAGACCCGGCCAATGACACCACAACCCCGGAATTACTGGAAGCCATGAGCCAAATCGCCGAAACCGGCACCGGCCCTGCCGCCCAAACCCCGTCTATGGGTTGTTCAATTAAGTGGAAAGCGTAAAAAATCTGTTGACATAATTTGAAGGTCGCTTATAAATATTCCATGCGAAAACGACGAAAAGCCTCCCTTACCGTGCCTGAGCTCACAGAAGCTTATTATGTAAAAAGAGGAGGGCTTCCCACTAAATTCAAAGAAAAAGGACAGCATATTGCTACAACGTTTCAGGAGATTGTAAAATTACCTGAAGGTAATATGCGGGAAATGTACCTAACTTTGGTAGCTAATGATGTGAAGAATCTGCTACTGCTATATTCAGAAAATGAGGATGACTCAAATAACTTTCCTATAAGCACGGCTATGTTTATAGCCAGTCAGATGTATAAACTGGTTGAAACGCTAGGAGATGAAGGTCTGAAAACAGATTTAAAAGGGATTATGTTTGGAAACCTTGCGCAGACAGACAGAGTAAAGCAGGCATTAGAAACCATGCCCCATCGAGTCTGCCAGTAAAAACCACTGGAATCCTTGTGAAATATCATTAAGATAGCCCTCAAATCACTGATGGATGACGAAATATGGCAGATGTATTTGCAGAAGTAGACGAAGCCCTTAAACAAGAGCGCCTGGAAAAGCTATGGGCCGACCACGGCAAATGGTTTATTGCCGCGATTGTGGCCATTATTCTCGGTACCGCCGCCAATTCCGCCTACCGCAGCTGGAATGAAAGTGCCCAGATCAAACAAACCAGTGTTCTGCTCGAAGCGCTCGAATCTGAAGACATGCCCGCTGCCCTGACACAGGCCGGCGAAAACGTTCGTCCCGGCCTGCGCGGCATTGCCCTGCTCACCGCCGCCGGCGCATTAATCAGCGAAGAAAAACCGGGCGAGGCTCTGGCACTCTACGAAAAAGCCGCAAATGATTCTGCCATTCCCGCCGAGCTACGCGACCTCGCCATTCTCATGAGCGTCCGCCTTGGCACAGCACAAGAAGGCGCCCAAGAAAATAAAAAGGAAAAACAGGCAGAATTTCTTTCCAAACTGCAAAGCGTTTCCTCCAATACCAAAAGCCCGTGGCGCTTTCATGCGCATTTAGAGTCCGCCGTCATACTCGCGCATTTTTCGCAGGACTACAAAGCCGCACAGGCCCAGCTTGATATCATTCTGGCGGAGCAACAATTGCCTGAAACACTATCCAACAAGGCAAGTGCTTTACAGCATATTTATGCGCTACGCGATCTTGAGAATGCAAAAAGTAAAGGTGAAGGATCATGAGGTTGAAGCAAACATTTCTGATCATTGGTTTGGCCTTTATCTTAACTAGCTGCTCCACCGTCGACGGCATGTTTGGCGGCGATGACGGACCGCCGATGGAGGGCGAGCGCATTTCCGTTCTCGAACTCACCCAGTCCCTGGAGCCCGAAGACCCTGTTCTGGAAGAGCAAGGCCTGGTCGCGCCGGACCCGTGGCGTAATGAATTCTGGCCGCAAGTTGGTGGCTACCCCAACCACTCGATGCAACATCTCGAACTGGGACAGGGGCCGCTCACCGAAGTCTGGACCGCCGATATCGGCGATGGCAGCAGTGATGAATTACCGCTAACCGCTCAGCCTATCGTCGTTGATGGCCGTATTTTTACATTGGATACCGATTCAAAACTATCGGCCTTTCAAATCACAGATGGAAAACGTCTCTGGGAAAGAGATGTCGAGGCCCCCAACGAAGACGATCCCGTAATCTCCGGCGGCATGGCTTTTTCCGATGGCCGCCTTTATGTGACCAACGGCTTTAACGAACTTCTGGCCATCAACCCGGTTAACGGGAAATTTTACTGGCGCAAGAAAATTGCTGCGCCATCACGGGCCGCGCCAACCATCATGAGCGGCCGCGTGTTTATCTCAACCCTTGATAACCGCCTTCTGGCTATGAGCGCCGAAGATGGAACGCTTCTTTGGGAACATAACGGCCTGAGCGAAACCGCTGGTCTTCTTGGCGCCGCCAGCCCGGCCGCCAATAATGAGATCGTTGTCCCGGTCTTTTCCTCTGGTGAAATCACAGCTCTGCGCGTTGCCAACGGCTCGGTTGCATGGTCGGACAATCTCTCTAACCTACGCCGCTTTGGCGGGTTGGCCGGATTGGCCGACATCAAAGGCCTGCCGGTCATCGACAAAGGTCTGGTCATCGCGATTAGTTTTTCCGGTCGCCTTGTTGCCATTGATGAACGCACCGGCGTGCGCGTTTGGCAACGCGAAATTGGCGGTGCCGAAACGCCATGGGTTGCCGGCAATCATATTTTTGTGCTGTCCAATGACAACCAGTTGATCGCGCTGGGCCGTGAAAACGGCGTCATCCGCTGGGTAGTAGATCTACCGCGCTACGAAGATCCAGAGAGCAAAGACGATCCCATCGTTTGGACCGGTCCGATTTTCGCCGGTGACCGCCTTATTCTTGCCGGAACCGGTGGCCGCATCATCGAAGTCACGGCCAACAAAGGCATCGTTAGCCAGCAATGGTCGGTTGATCGTACCGTCGCCATCCCACCCGTAATTTCCGGCGGCACGCTTTACATCCTGGCCGAAGACGGGACTTTATCTGCATTTAGATAAAGCTAATCACTATGTTCACACTCGCAATCATAGGCCGTCCGAATGTCGGCAAATCAACCCTTTTCAACCGCTTCGCCGGAAAGCAATTGGCGATCATTGACGACACGCCCGGCGTGACGCGCGACTGGCGCGAAGCCGAAGGCACTCTTTTTGACCGGGAATTCAGGATCCTCGACACCGCAGGCCTGGAAGAATGTTTCGACGATTCCATTCAAGGCCGTATGCGCCAGCAAACCGAAGCCGCCCTCAAGCAAACCGATGTCGTGTTGTTCATCATTGACGGGCGCGAGGGTGTCACGCCGATTGACGAACATTTCGCGCAATGGCTGCGCAAGCAAAAAAAACCGGTCATTCTTGCCGTCAATAAATGTGAAAACGACAAAGTAACAGGCACCGCCGTTGGCGAGGCCTATTCCCTCGGCCTTGGTGAACCCGTTGCCATTTCCGCCTCGCATGGCACAGGCATGGAAGATATTTATGAGCAGCTCACCCCGCATTTCCCTGTGGAGGAGGAAGAACCCGAGGACGAGAGCGAACAAAAAGACGGCTTTGACCTTGATGACATCGAAGGCGATGAAGACTTTGAATTTACCCAGGAAGAGGATGATCCCGACAAGCCCGTCAAAATTGCAATTGTCGGCAGACCCAATGTCGGAAAATCAACGCTCCTGAATTCCATCGTCAACGATCATCGCGTCATGGTCGGGCCCGAGGCAGGCATCACCCGCGACGCCATCGCCGTTGACTGGACCTATGAAGACCGTCCTTTCAAACTGGTCGATACCGCCGGTATGCGCCGCAAAGCCAAAGTCCAAAATAACATCGAAAAAATGTCAGTTGAAGATTCCCTGCGCACCATTCGCCTGGCGCAAGTTGTTATTCTCGTCCTTGATGGTAATGAAATTTTCGACAAACAGGATTTGCAAATTGCCGCTCATGTAATTGAAGAAGGCCGCGCGCTGGTCGTTGCCGTCAACAAATGGGACGCCGTCAAAGACAAAAAAGAAGCCCTGGAAACTCTAGAAGACAAGCTGGAGCATTCACTGGCGCAGATTAAAGACGTGCGCTTTACCACCATTTCAGCACTGAACGGCAAAAACATCGACAAACTTTTACAAGAGGTTTTGACAACATACGCTCTGTGGAACAAACGTATTGCCACTGGCGGTCTTAACCGCTGGCTGCAAGCAATGGAGAGTAAAAACCCGGCGCCGCTGGTATCAGGACGCCGCAACCGTATTAAATATATTGCGCAGATTAAAACCCGCCCGCCGACTTTTGCGCTCTGGGCCTCACAACCCAAAAAACTCCCACCGGCCTATCGCCGTTATATCATCAACGGCCTACGCAGGGATTTTGATATCCCCGCCGTGCCGATCCGTCTGTTGGTGAGAGCTTCTAAAAATCCGTATGTGAAGTGAGCTAAGCTGCAATAACTTCACTATGCTGATCACAATCCGAAGACGCCAGCTCCAGATATGTCTGCACAACATCTTCCGGCGCTTTGATATCACCGGGGCAACCGCCGGGATAGGCCTGATCGAGTAAATCAGTTTGTGTGGCACCAGGATAAACAATATTAACCCGCATATTGGTTTGCTCTATCTCCTGCGCGTAAATTTTAACCATGGCCTCCAGCGCCGCCTTGCTCGCCCGATACGCACTCCAATACGCGCGCGGCCTATGTGCCATACCCGAGCCTGTAAAAATCATCCGGCCCGCATCAGACGCCCGCAGCAACGGATCCAGCGTACTGATCAACCGCGCATTCGCGGTAACATTAATATCAAAAACTTTTTGCCATTCTTTGGGGTCCATCTGATGCAGCGGCGTTAACGTGCCGAGCACCCCCGCATTGCCGACAAAAATATCGAGCGCACCAAATTTCTCAAAGATCGCCGGGCCGAGCTTATCAACATCCTCAAACTTGCGCAGGTCCAGCTTCATCAATGTTGCCTTGCCGCCCGCTGCACGAATGGCATCATCGACTTCTTCCAGCGCGCCTTGCGTCCGCGCCAGCAAAATTACATGCGCCCCTGCGCCAGCCAGACCCTTGGCCACCGCTGCACCAATCCCGCGCGAGGCCCCGGTCACCAAAGCAATCTTTCCTGATAGGTCTATCACTTATTCTTCACCCGGCGCTCACGCAGATCGGTAATCTTGGCGCTGCTGCGTTTGTTCTCATGATCGGTCAGCTCGGCCGGGTAGTCACCAGTGAAACAGGCATCACAATATTGTGGGCTTTTGGCATTGCGCCGCGCCTCGCCAACGGCACGGTAAAGCCCGTCAAATGAAATATACGCCAGCGAATCCGCACCGATAAACTCACGAATTTCCTCAACCGATTTTTGATACGCCAGCAGCTCCTCCGATGACGGCGTATCAATGCCGTAAAAACAGCTATGCTTGCTTGGCGGCGACGCAATCCGCATATGCACTTCCTCCGCCCCGGCGGCGCGCACCATCTCGACAATTTTCTTCGATGTCGTGCCGCGCACAATCGAATCATCGACCAGCACAACCTTCTTGCCCTTGATGTAAGCCTTGTTGGCATTATGTTTCAGCTTGACACCCAGATGGCGGATTTTATCGCTCGGCTCAATAAATGTCCGCCCGACATAGTGATTGCGGATGATCCCAAGCTCGAACGGAATGCCGCTTTCTTCCGCAAATCCAATCGCCGACGGCGTACCGCTATCGGGAACCGGCACGACCAAATCGACATCGACCGGCGCTTCACGCGCCAGCTCGGCGCCGATATTTTTACGCGTTTCATAAACCGACTTTCCTTCCATGAAACTATCGGGCCGCGCAAAATAAATATATTCAAAAATGCAAAACCGCTCTGGCTTCTTGGCCAGCGGATAAGAACTCTGTACGCCCTTGCCGTTCAGCACCACCATCTCTCCCGGCTCGATATCGCGGACAAAATCAGCACCTATAATATCCAGCGCACAGCTTTCCGAGGCCAGAATATAACTATCCGCAAGCTTGCCCAACACCAGCGGCCGTATCCCATACGGATCGCGCATACCGACGATCTGATCCTGCGCGCTGGCAACAAGGGAATAAGCCCCTTTAATTTTCTTCAGCGCATCGGTTAAACGTTCCGTCACAGATTTTTTCTGCGACAGCGCCACCAAATGCACAATCACTTCGGTATCACTGGTTGATTGAAAAATTGCGCCGCGCTTGACCAAATCCGCACGCAGCGTATTCGAATTGGTTAAATTTCCGTTATGCGCCACCGCAAACCCACCAAAATCCATATCGGCATAAAGCGGTTGAATATTGCGGATGCCGGACTCGCCGGTCGTAGAATATCGGTTATGGCCGATGGCGGTATGACCCTTGAGCTGTTCAATAACAGCCGCCTCACCAAAATTGCTATCGACCAAACCCAATGCCTTTTTAGAATGAAAATGCTCGCCATCAAAACTCACAACACCGCAGGCTTCCTGGCCGCGATGCTGCAAAGCATGCAGCCCAAGCGCGGTTAGCGCCGCTGAATCGTCATGGCCGTAAATGCCGAAAACACCGCATTCATCATGGAACTTGTCGTCGTGATAATCATCATTCATTGAGCTTACGTTCATCATCTGTCTTCTGTTCAAACAACTGATCCATTTCGTCTCTAAACTCTTCGGTATAGCCCGGCGCGTTTTTCTGCTGATCTTCGATTTGCTGCGCGCCATTTTTCTGCAGGATGTTCATGTCTTCAAGTTTTTCGCGCGTGCTCGCCGCACCACCTTCGACTTTGTCTTCAATGTCATCCATCGTCGATTCAGGCAGGAACGTCTCCATCAAAGCAGCCGTCTTCTCAATGTAAAAATGTGCCTTGCTGCCCTCAAACCATTCGGTTTTGGTTTCCGGTGCGACCATCAAATGCACCGGCAAGTACAAAAGCCCCAACAACACCAACCCACGCAGCAAACCAAAAACAACGCCAAGGGTCCGATCCACCGCGCCAAGACCCATCGATTTTGCCGTCTCTGCCAAAATATGGCTGATGACCGAGAGCACAATAATCACCGTCACAAAAATGGCACCATAAGCCAAAATATTGCCGAGCAAATCATAAGGAAGAACACCAAACAGCCGTTTCGGCTGCTCATCCGCCACCACACCCAGCCATTCATGAACAGTGGGGATAAAATATGGCCCGCCAAAATAGGCCGCTGCCATAGCGCCAACCGTGCCGAAAATAGTGAGGATTTCGCGGATAAAACCACGCAAAAAGGCAATAACAGCCGAGATCAGTAAAACAACAAGAGCGAGAATATCAACAATCATGAGCGCTTTTACCTGCTTTAAGCGTGGCGGAAGTTGAATTGATAAGCAAAATAGCCCAAAAAAGCAAGGGTTTCCTTCCCCATCCGTCACCCCGGCGGCCGACCGGGGGCTTGACGAAGCAGGCTTAGACAGCCGGGGTCCATATGACGGCGATTAGGCGCATATCTTCTGGTCCGCCTCCCCCGAAAACATATCCGCAATATCCTGCACATGCGCCGCTTGCGTAATGTCGATCACCTCTTTCACACTACCCGCAAATTCCTTTTTCGCCTTCGGCACCACCGCTTTTTCAAAGCCTAATTTCGATGCTTCCTTTAATCGTAGGTCCGGCTGCGCAACCTGCCGCACCTCACCGGCCAGACCGACCTCACCGAAGAACACCGTCTCGGGCGGCAACGGCTGCCCGCTCAACGCACTGACCAGCGCCGCCGCAACCGCCAAATCCGCCGCCGGTTCGTTAATCCTTATCCCGCCAGCAATGTTCAGGAAAATATCATTGCCCGACAATCGCAGCCCACATCTTGATTCCAGCACCGCAACAATCATCGCCAACCTGTTCGGGTCCCAGCCCAGCACAGCCCGCCGTGG
The DNA here is from genome assembly GCA_021775965.1 of Alphaproteobacteria bacterium. Lineage (GTDB taxonomy): Bacteria > Pseudomonadota > Alphaproteobacteria > Micavibrionales > Micavibrionaceae > UBA5701. The sequence continues at coordinate 23,560 of JAJFGV010000036.1, read as the reverse complement.
CGCGGCCATATTCGATGGCGCGACCAGCGCCTGCACCTCGACCAGCAAAGGCCGCGTCCCTTCGAGCGCCGCCAGCACCGCACTGCCCGCAACGCCCCCCTGACGCTGCGAGAGAAACAGCGCAGAGGGGTTTTCAACTTCAACCAGCCCCTGATGCGCCATCTCAAACACACCAATTTCATCCGTAGGACCAAAACGGTTTTTAACGCTGCGTAAAATGCGGAAGTGATGCGACCGATCGCCTTCAAAATACAGCACCGTATCGACCAAATGCTCCAGCACACGCGGCCCGGCAATCTGTCCGTCTTTGGTGACATGGCCGACAAAAATAACGGCAATCCCTTTTGCTTTTGCTGTGCGGATAATTTCCTGCGCGCTTGTGCGCACCTGTGACACCGTTCCGGGTGCACTTTCAATCGTGTCGATAAACATCGTCTGGATGGAATCAATCACCAGCAATTCCACAGGATTTTGCGTGTCATCGATCGAGGCAATAATATCGCGTACCGATGTCGCCGCCGCCAATTCCACATTAGCATCACCCAGACCCAATCGCTGCGCGCGCATACGCACCTGATCCACCGCTTCCTCACCCGAGATATAAACGCAGCGCGCATTACTTTTCGACAGCGCACACACCACCTGCAACAACAATGTCGATTTTCCGATCCCCGGATCACCACCAATCAAAATCGCCGAGCCCGGCACCAGCCCGCCGCCGGTGGTACGGTCAAACTCTTTAATCCCGCTAACATGGCGTTTGTAATCTTTGCCGGATTCGTCTTTCAGCTCGGAAAACTGGATCGCCCGACCTTTTTTCCGACTGCCCAGCCCCTTGGGAGGCGCGGCCGCCACCACTTCCTCGGTGATGCAATTCCACCCTTCACACGATTCGCACTTGCCCGACCATTTGCTTGAAACGGCCCCGCAGGACTGACAGACATAAGATTTGGATGACTTCGCCATATAATATGTATGACGCAAAAATCAGAACATATCAAGAACAAATTAAATTACATCGCGAGTGGCGGGTATTCCTTTTTTTCTAAGCCTGGAGCGCCCGCATGAGCTTTATTTTTAATAACTTTCTCCTGCATTATACCGCGCGCATAGTTCCGGGAACGCCAGATAGCTTGTGGCCTCTCATAAGCCTCTATTATTTTTTCTTGATCCTCTTTTAAATCCAACAAAACTTTCTTTCCCTCAGTAGAGAGCAAGGCAAGAAATAAAGAAAGTTGTTCAATATTTTCACGCTTCACGAGTAAGTTTTTCTCGTTAAGATGGGGCACAATATCGGGGATAAATAGGTATAATTGGTTTGATGCTTCGTGCTGCTCAAAACCAGCAAGGCAGCCTGCTTTTAAAAAAATTTCATGCATACCGCCAGTTCTATTATATAATCTTCTGTAGTCATCTGAAGTAGGAGGTTCTTCCTTAAAGCCGGACAGTATATAAGGCGGTAACGCATCAACATCATCCAAAACAAAATAATGAGCCGGTACAAGACGATCGTCATTGTAGCCATCCATCTTAGAATATTTAAGGGCCTGAAAATTATCCGGATAGTTAAGCATACGAAAATTACGCATCATATGGTAGTCGAGAGCGTGGCATGGAATACCTGTTTGTCCCATAGGCTCCAACGCACATCCTTTATGTCCTTCGACTTTACGAATAAACGTTTTTTCAGCCTCATCCTTATTTGCCCGAAGCTTCGCTTCTTCTAAGCCTGCATTTACTGTTCCTATATGCATCGTTACTCAACTCTAATTAATGATTTGCGCCATATATAGCACAGACCCTCACATTACGTCAAAGTTAGGCGCTAATTTTGGTGAGAGCCGCCCATTCTTTGGCAAAAACGTCACGAGTCGGCAGATAAAGTCCCTGTACATATTGAATATCAGGGAAGATTTCATGAATTTGCTGCGCATGCTCAGTCGTTTTCACGCCTTCCGCCACAATCACCGCACCGGGCAACAGGGATCGGATAAACGCCATCACCTGCCCCAGCGATGTCGGCTCATCCGGGTCGGCGCAAACACTATGCCGGTCAATCTTGATGTAATCGGCCATCTCTGCAAATTCCGACAGCCGCATCACATCTTTCATCGACAGCCCGACATCATCAATGGCAAAACCGCCGCCAAATTGCCGGAACAACTCAAGCACATGCGGGCTCATCACTTCCGACGTGCTTTCATGAATTTCGGCGATAATCTTTTCCGGCCCACCAGGTTTGAGGCCTGCATCCTCTAAACCTTTTAGGGCCGTCTTAATAAATTTCGACGAATGCAAAGACTTGGCAGAAATATTGATCGTCACCTGCTTCTCATCATCCTGCCCAAATTGCCACAACCCGCACAAAAACAAAATCAGATCAATCTCCGCCGTCAGGCCGTTATCATAGAACGCCATAATCATCGGATACGGCGGCAGCGCCGCGCCACTTTCATCATTCAGGCGCAGTAAATATTCCCCCGGCGATAAAACATTGCCATGCCCGGCGAGCGGGTGCCACGGCTCCACTCCAAAAATCATATCCTTGTTATGAATCGCACGTTGCAGAGACTCCAGCCCCGTCAGCGCATAGATAAATTTATTTTTTTGATCTTCATCCTTAGCGCCGTCACGCAGCGCTTTAATTTCCGTTTGAAGATTACTCACTTCCTGCCGGAGATCAACGCTACCCATCCTTAGGCACCTTCTCTTTGCAGCGCCCATTTGACGCGGGCGCAATCCTGCTCCATCTGGCCATAAATCACGAGCTGCTTGGTTTTTCGTGGACGGCTACCCTCACCTAGATAAACACTGTCCTCCAGCGCCAGTGCCCCGCTACCATGACGGAACCGCCAGCCAACCCCGCCCGGCATCCGCAGCAACGCCTCTTCACCTTCACGAATAAGCGAGACCTGAACGCGCGGATGGATGTGAAACCGCATGGCAATTTCCTGCTTCTTCGCGATACCGGTAAAGCAGGTAAAGCTGTCCTCGCCGCGCAGATCACAACCCTTCTCGGTCAGGAACAAACGCCGTCCATGTGTAATACCGTTCAGCGGCACATATCCATCATGAGAAGCTTCAAGCAGCGATGATTTCTTTGAATCCTCACGCACTGTGATAATATTTCTAACTTTACGCCCCAAATGTCCGCCCTCACGAATTTCACAAGAATTCCTATAATCAATCGTCGCCGTGTTATGCGCTGATGTCGCGCGCAAAGCTTCATGCCATTCATCGGACGTCGGGTGCACACCGCAATTCACAAACAACCGTTCCTTGCCGTAGGAAAATTCAAACGCCAGCGGCGCCGCATGCGCCTTCTCATCGTACGGCCAGTCCGGCGCCTTACCGGTATCCATGAGAATCAAACTACGTCCCTGGCTAATGCGTTCATACCCTGTGCACGGTAGCGATTGCAGCGCCTTACCGCGCGCATTGCCCTGCGCCAGCACGCTATCAATATACGCAACATTGCCTTCCTGCGTGCCGTTGAACAAAGCAAAACCCTTATCGGCATAACGGAAAAATCGTATCGCCGGACCCATCTTGTCAATCGCATGCTGGATTTTATCAAACGCCGGATACCCCCCCGCCATCAATGCGGTGCGTACATCCAAAAATATTTGCAATGCTTCCAGCAACTGCGAAGGAGACCGCGACACATGCCCGCCATCGCCAAGAATTTGCCGCGCAATTTCACGCTCAAAAATGCTCAAGGCCTGCTCAATCCAGCTCTCACGCCCTTCAAACGCCAACCCGGCATAAAGAAGCCCCTTCGCGCCGTGCAACAATTCAACCCCATGTAAATCACCGGGCAAACTCCGCGCCAAATGCCGAGATTGCCGCATCAGAGAGTCAAAAAAGTCATCTTGAAATTCATCGCTCGCGCTATCGGCGAAACAATCATAATGCGAAATCCACATCGCCACCCGCCGCGCCGTAATATCCGGCCGCCACGCCATCTTATGCCAGCTGCGATAATGATCCATCCAGCTCGCCATCAGATCGCGCCCCTGCCTGCGCGCCGCTTCACCACCCAGACTCCGCAAATCGCGCAACCATTCAAAACCGTGCATATGCTCGAGCCAAACTTCGCTAACCTCAAACGGTTCCCAACAATCGCCGCGCAATTCCAGCTGATCACCATCAAGCGCAAAGGCACCATCACAGAGCCACCGCCCGCGCTCGGCATCGCCCGGCCACGGATCAACCGGCTTAACGACAAGCCGCTCCGGCACGCTGCCGCGCAGTGACCAATTATAAAGAAGACTACTGTATGTGAACTGACCCGCGGCGGATTTAATCTGGCTGAGGACGCGAAACGGCATGCTTATCCTCTCAACGATTTGATGTTCTCGGCGTACTTCTCCGGTCCATCTTTAAACACCGATGTGCCGGCGACCAAAACATTCGCGCCAGCCTCGATGCACATCTTCGCAGTTTGCGGCGTCACGCCGCCGTCAACTTCCAAATCAATGTCACGCCCTTCTTTGTCAATCATGCTACGCGCCGCTGCAATTTTATCCATGAGCGGAATAAAGCTCTGCCCGCCAAAGCCGGGATTGACCGTCATAATCAAAATCAAATCGACCATGTCCATGACATGCGCGATGGACTCAATCGGCGTTGCCGGGTTCAGCGACACGCCCGCTTTTACACCGGCGGCTTTGATCGCCTGCAACGTGCGATGAATATGCGGACCCGCTTCGATATGCGCGGTGATGATGTCAGAACCCGCATCAACGAAATCCTGGATCAGCGGATCAACCGGCGCAATCATCAAATGCACATCAAAGATTTTCTTGGTGGTCTTGCGCAACGATTTCACCACCGGCGCGCCAAAAGTCAGGTTCGGCACGAAATGCCCGTCCATCACATCAATATGAATGTAATCGGCCCCGGCCGCGTCAATCGCCGCGACCTCATCCCCCAAAACAGAGAAATCAGCCGATAAAATCGACGGAGCAATGCGTATTTGTTGATCTTTGGGCATAGTTGCGCGCAGTTGTGGGTAAACTTGTGAATAAGATAAAGTGTTATAGCTAAAGCTATATATAAGTTTTAGCAGCTTTTTTCAGTGAATGCACGGGGGAAATGCACCTTATTGTCATCCCCGCGGCCTGCGTAGCAGGCTTAAACAGCGGGGATCCAGTAAATTTTTAAACCACAAAGGACACGGAAGCACAGAGAACCCACCCCACCTCCGTCATCCCGGCGACCTGTCGCGCCGAAGCCCGGAGGGCGAAGGCGGAAGGCCGGGATCCATGGCGATGTAAATCTAAGTCCTAAAGCGGCGGTGTGGTTATTTCATGCCGGGAACAGGTGTGGAACCAACCAGTTGCGAATCAAGCTCTGTTGTTTCCGGAGTTGCATCTGTAGCTCTTGAACTCCTTAAAGATTCTTGCAGCTCCCTATATCCTTCCTGGAATCTTGGGGCTACAACATCTGACGGACCCGTATCTGTATTGAAATATGGCTCTGAAAGTATCTCTAATTGCTCCTCCGATAATTTCAAATGATCCGGGAATGTTGTTTCAGGCAGACGCTGCGGAGCTACACCAATTATAATATCTTGCCGCCTCTCCAGTTCCCGTTCAAGTTGCTGAAGCATTCCACCAAACCCATATTCACCTATTGGCTCTATATGAGCGTATGAATCTGTGGGTATGCCGGCCTCATTAAATATTGCTATTCTTTCTTCCAATGTCTCTGCTTCATGAAATCTATCCCACCATGTATCAGCTTTGCTTTCAGAAAATTCAGTCTCCAGTTCCCTACGAAGCAAGCTACCCCTACGCTCTCCCTCATATACGAAAGACAATGCCTTCTCCACAATTCTGGGATCGGGCATCGGTTCTGGCTTTCCATGCTCTTTGTAATATTGATCTTCCCGGGCATATTTTTCATCAGGTTCTTGCGGCACTGTACCCCTTGCAGTTTTTTGTTCAGAGGTTAGGCTTCCTTCGAGTTTTTTAGTCAGCTCTTCTAGTTTTTGCTCTTTTACTTTTTCAAAGAACAAAAAATTGGCGACCTCCGCTTCGCTCGGATTATTATCAGGACCCCACATAGCGTCCCTGTTTTCAGAAATGGCTTGTTTTAACTCCTGTATTTCTTTGTATAATGTCTCCTGATCCGACAGCTGATTAACGTCTAACTCGTCATTATTCCTTATCCACTCAGGTATTTCCTTCAATCTTTGCACATAGCGTTCTGCATTATCATTGTATGAGGATTTTTTTCCCCTAGAGCGCCAACCATCCTATTATCTTCTGGCTGCCACGGATCGTTACGCGATGTTTCAACTAACTTGTTATCCATTTGGGACAACTCAGCACTGAGTTGTCCGGGAGAGATGCCCTTATCCTTTGCCATCTGGTGTACCAGTCCCCCATTTAGGTCTAGCAAATAATCAAAACCATTAATTTGGTCCCTCACATGAGCCAGCTCCGCCGGATATCCATAAAGATACGTGTCCGCTTCACTACTAAAAGTTTCATTTATTTCTTGGATAAGTTCAGCTTCCTTCGGCCCATCCAAACCAAGGTTATGCGCAGCCACCAACATATCGTTGTGGAAGTTATTTATAAATTCTTGCCCTGATTGGATCGCCGTTTGCGTTTCTGGAGACGTCATTTTCACCACCGTTTTAAATTCACACCATATTTTTATTTTTTATAATAATAGCAAATTATGAAGATGGCGTCAAAGTTTTATGGAATTATAGGATCTTAAGTGCTATTTTCTTGACAAAATAGGATATATTTCCTACAATAACCGCATGAAAAACACAGCCTTGCAACACCCCCAACCCCTGTTCCCTCTTCGAGGGAACCTCTCCCTGATTTTAAATTATGTAAAATTAAATCAGAAAGACATAATATCTTGCGGCCTTGCTCAAAAAGGAAGGAAAAACAATAATATAACTATTAAGGAAATATATTTTCTACGAAACAAACTATTAAGGAGACATAATAAAGAGGGGTGCCCACTCCCCAAAAAATGGCGAACGAAAAGAAGGACTATGATTATATGAATTAAAACAAAGGCTTATAGGGAAATTTCTACCCCGTTTTCGTCAATCTTGCCGCATAAAACCCATCCATCCCCCCATGTGGGGCCAGATGAAACGGCAAAATCCGCAGATCGCCATTTGCGTCAATCAGCTCGGCGTAATCGCCAATTTCGGACCCAGCAATTTTCACCCGCTGCAGATCACCGCGCGCAGCCAAAATGCGCTCAATTTGCGCTTCGCCTTCCGCGCGTTGCAGCGAACATGTACAATAAACCAGCACACCGCCAACGCCCAAAATCTCCGCTGCATTATCAAGCAGCCGCGCCTGCACATCGATCAAACTCTCCATATCCCGTGCAGTTTTCAGATGCAAAATATCCGGGTGGCGGCGGATCGTTCCCGTCGCTGTGCATGGCGCATCGAGCAAAATTCTTTGCGGCGCTTCCGGCGCTTTCCACTGCGCCGCATCAACCGCAACAACTTCCACGCGCTCGCTCAAACCAAGCCGCTGCAAATTCTCCTCCAACCGTTTCAACCTTTGCGCCGAACGATCCAGCGCGATTACACTCGCACCCATCGATGCCATCTGCGCCGTCTTGCCACCGGGCGCTGCGCACATCTCAACAACATGCGCGCCATCCAAAGGCCCAAACAATTTCGCCGGCAACGCCGCCGCCGCATCCTGAACCCACCACGCGCCCGCATCAAATCCTTCCAGCTCATGCACAGCGCCGCCAGCTGGTCTTCGCAATGTTCCGGTCGACAATTCCGAAGCCTTCAATGCATTGCCCCAATAAGCCTTGGTTTCCGCATCTTTCACGGTTATATCCAGCGGCGCTTCGGCCAGATTGGCCGTGGCAATTTCTGCCGCCAGCCGCAAATCATAATCGGCAATCCAGGTCTTCAGCAACCATTCCGGCGTGTTTATCCGCGCTTCGTCCTGGCGCGATACCAACTCCTTATAGGTGCGGGTGATGTTGCGCAAAACCGCATTGGCGAAACCTTTCTGGCCTTCCATCCCGGCACCCTCAACCAACTTTACAGTCGTATCAACCGAAGCATGGTCCGGCACTTCCATGAACACGATTTGTGTCACGCCGAGGCGCAGAATGTTCGCTAAAGTATGGTTCTTGAGTGAGCCGGGCCGCTCCAAATTGCGTTCAATCAAATCGTCAATTTGCCCGAGCCGCCGCAAAGTTGTCGCCACCAACATCCGCACAAACCCACGATCACGTTGCGGCAAGGATTTAAAGGTACTGACATTATCGAGCGCCTGGTCCAGCGCCTGCTTTTGTATCAACACGGATTCAAGCAACGCAAGCGCCGCCCGCCGCGCTGCCATGTTGTCAGCTGATGTTGTCTGTTGGTGAGCTTCTTCGACACTCATATTAAGATGCCCGCTTTTGCTGCGCGGCCTCTATGATGTCGTCTTCAAGGTTACAGCTATGTTCGATCAGCTGCGCATAAAGCCTGCGGATAAAATCCTCGTCCAGCCCTTTTTCCGCTGCCATCTTCGCTGCATTCTCACGCACCTCATCAACCCGGTCGGGCAAAGTCGCTGCAATGCCATGATCAGCTTTCAACGCCCCGACCTCTTCAATCACGTCATAGCGCTGACGCAGCAGCTCTACAATCTGCTCATCCAGTGCATTAATTCGGGCGCGGTAGGGTTTAAGTATTTCCATCATGTTCCTTTTGCCTTAAATATAGAGAGATGAGCAAGCAAAAACCAAGCCCCGAACAGCCAAAAACAGTAATAGTGGAGGACAAAAACCCTCCAGAAAAGGAATTCGCCAAGGAGTACGGGGGCTTTGAAAGCAGAAAGCTCCCGGAACCCACCCGCTACGGCGATTGGGAGGTTGGTGGCAGATGCACCGATTTTTGAGTATAATAGAGTTATTATGTTTAGAATAAACACATATATGTGGCTGCTGTTTTTGTGTGCCGGGCTGACCTTCATATCTATGTCACCAGCTTTTGCTGCAGAAGAATACCCTTCAAGCAAGCCTGTGAAACCGGTTGTCCTCGAACTCTTCACATCACAGAGCTGCGGTGACACCCCACCAGCCGATCGTCTGGTGGAAGAATTGGTTGCCGGCAACAAAAATATTACCGTCCTAACCTGCCATCTCAACTATTTTGACCTGAAAGGCTGGAAGGACACGTTATCAAACAGGCCTTGTGAAGATCGCCGGGCAGGTTACAAAGGAGCCCTGAATATTTCATACACTCAAACGCCGCAATTCGTCATTAACGGTGTTTACGACACGACAGGAGAGAGTGACGAGGCAGTTACATCCATACTCAAGACGGCACAAGACAATGACACGCTGTTCAATATTCCGCTCAGGCTTGACGCAAATACACTCGACATCACATTGCCGGACATGGAATTAAACCAACTGGTCAATGTTTGGCTCTTTGCCTTTGACCGCCAGCACAAAGTTGATATTGAAACCGGCCCAAATGCAGGCAGCACAGGGACCTACGTCAATGTCGTACGGCACCTGGTAAAGGTGCTCGACTGGAAAGGCCCAACCATTGGCCACACCATAGATCTCAAAACAATGCCCGCCGACGGTTATACTGTCATCGCCCAATATGAACATCTGGGAAGAATTATCGGTGCAAGTACTGTTTTGCAAGAAAGCTCTATAGGTCAATATCAACAATAACAGGCACGTGGTCGGATGGCTTTTCCCAGTCGCGCGCTTCGGTTAAAATATTCTGCGCCTTCAAACGAGATTTCAGCGGCTGCGTTACCCAAATATGATCAAGCCGCCGACCGCGATTTGATTTTTTCCAGTCACGATTACGATACGACCACCATGTGTAGCATTTCTCATCTTCGGGAACGAAATGCCGCGCCGTATCAACCCAATCCAAAGACTTGCGCATCTTGTCCAAACGCGTTACTTCCGGCTCGGTATGCGACACAACTTTCAAAAGCTGTTTGTGTGACCAGACATCATGCTCATACGGCGCAATATTAAAATCACCGACCGCTACAACCTTATCATTGGCCGTGTAAGTTTTCTTAAACCACTTCGCCATTTCATCAACGAAGGCCAGCTTATGGGCAAATTTATCATTAATCTTCGGGTCCGGCTCGTCACCACCAGCAGGAATATAAAGGTTATGCAGCTCGAACTTTGGAAACTTCACGGCGATATGGCGGCAATCCTCGCGCCCGACACGATGATGAATATCGGTGGACTTAAAGGGCTTGCGCGATAAAATCGCAAGGCCGTTATAGCTTTTCATGCCGTGGATATGAACATGCTTGTAACCTGCATCAAGAACGTCCTGCATCGGGAATTTTTCATCCGGCGTTTTTGTTTCCTGCAAACAGATAACATCAGGTTCCTGCTCCTTCATCAGGCGCAGCACATGATTGATCCGCAAACGAACAGAGTTGATATTCCAGGTGAGTATGCGCAAGGCTACATCCCCGGCAATTGCGTGCCTTCGGGCAGACCGAGCTCTTCCATCATTGCCTGAGTTTCGGTTTTGATGCGTTCGTCCTTGGCGGCATTGGCATTGTTCACAGCTGCGACAATCAGGTCCTCCAGCGTTTCCGCATCATCAGGAACGATAATCGACGGATCAATTGCAATATTTTTAACCACGCCGCTACAGGCCATAACGACCTTGACCATGCCACCGCCGGATTCAGCCTCAACATTCACCTCGGCCAGCTTCTCCTGCATTTCCTGAATCTTGAATTGCATTTGCTGGGCCTGCTGCATCATTTTTTGAAAATTCATCATTTCTTTTTATCCTTTGTTTTTTACACTTTTAATTTTTGCATCCGGAAACACCTCCAGAATATCCTGAATGACCGGAAGTTTCAAAACTTCTTCGAATTCCTTTTGTTGCTGCGCTTTTTCCCGCTGCGCCAAAGTTGCCGCACCACTTGCCCCCGAAACACTGACCATCCAGCGCCGACCAGCCAGAGCGCTTAATTTCTGCCCCATATCTTGCGCCAGTTTTTGCGGCGCTTCCGGCTCAAGATTAATCTCCAGCCGTCCCTGCTCCAGCTTGACCAAATGCACAAACTGCACAACCTGTCCGGCCAGTAAAAATTCATTTTCTGTTTCCAGCAAGGCCACAACATCCTCAAGATTATGAACAGCCTTCTCACTCACCGCTTCCGTTTGCGGCGCAGGAGCCACAGCCGGCGCTGCACTTCCCCTTGCCACAGGCGCTGTTTCGCGTGGTGGCGCTGAAGGCGCAGACGGTTGATTGCCCTGCGCATCTGACGGCTGGTCTTTCAGCTTTTTAATCAGGTCGGCTGGATCCGGCAAATCAGCCGCATAAACCAATCGGATAATCACCATCTCGGCGGCTGTTTGCGGGCTTGGTGCAATATTCACTTCACCAAGACCCTTCAGCAAAATCTGCCAAGTTTTTCCCAACGTCGGCATGCTCAGTTTTTCAGCCAGCTCTTTGGCGCGTTTAATCATATCACCTGACAAAGCCTGTTTCATTTCACCTGCTTCGGGTACAGCACGCAGACGCGTCAATATATGTGTGAGATCAAGAAGGTCCTGAATGATGGTCGCCGGATCGCCGCCACTCCGGTAGAAATCTTCCATGATCGCCAACGCCCCCGGCATATCACCGGTGAGTGCTTTCTCCAGCAAGTCTAACGACTTCGCTCGGTCGGCCAACCCCAGCATCGCACCAACCTGCTCGGCGACAATCTTCTCTCCACCTAAAGCAATCCCCTGATCAAGCAGCGACAACCCGTCACGGACTGAACCATCAGCGGCGCGAGAAATCATCGCAATTGCTTCGTCTTCGGCGCTCACATTTTCCAGCCCACAAATTTTTTGGTAATGCGCAGACAATGTTTCTTCATCGACGCGACGCAAATCAAAACGCTGGCACCGTGACAAAACTGTCACTGGCACTTTGCGGATTTCTGTAGTCGCAAAAATAAACTTCACATGTTCAGGCGGCTCTTCCAGCGTCTTCAGCAACGCATTAAACGCCTGTTTTGAAAGCATATGCACTTCATCAATGATATAGACTTTGTAGCGCGCTTCGCTCGGCGCATAACGCACGCCATCAAGAATTTCACGAATGTCATCCACGCCGGTGCGGGTTGCCGCATCCATCTCCATCACATCCGGATGGCGGTCTTCGGAAATCGCCTGGCAAAGTTGACAATCATCCGTCGGGCCAGTGGTCGGTCCGGCTGTACCATCAGCGCCAGTATAATTGAGCGCCTTGGCAATAATCCGCGCCGTCGTGGTTTTACCTGTGCCGCGAATACCCGTCAGCATAAAAGCGTGGGCGATACGACCCGATTCAATCGCATTTTTCAGAGTCCTAACCAGCGCATCCTGACCAATCAACTCTTCAAAGCTCTGAGGGCGGTATTTGCGCGCTAAAACGCGGTAAGGCTCTTGTTTTTCGCTCATACTCTTTATGTAGAATGATTCCCGGCGCGGAGCAAGCCGTAAGGGCTATTGCAGGCCTGTTTTATGCGAGTCTTAACCAAGCTTGCGCAGGTTAAACCCAATATAGAGTGGAAGGCCGGACACGACCCGATAGAATGTCGTTACGGCTGCTGCCTTTCGGCCCTGACCGGGTTGGCGAATTCACCGCCCGCACCGACCTTCCGCCTAGGGATATAAGGGCTTGGAGCTTTTCATGCAAGTTTTTGATTGAAAAATTCTGTGATTTCGCTGTATTCCATAGTTTTTGATACACTCCAATTATGCCACGACAAGCTATTCAACTAGGCATAACCCTTAAAATTATTTTTCCGGATTTACGAAGCGCAGCTTTTGTCTTTCAATGATATCCGCGAGCGCCTCAGCATAGATAAGATGCCCTGTTTCATTTAGGTGCCCCCCACGCCAAGGAGGACGAAAACTCCTGTACGCTACGGAAGTGACACCGTCAGGGTACTGGGATTGAATAAACGGCGTCAAATTGACAATGGTGACACCATAGCGATCTGTCATCGCACGCATGGCTTGATCAACGGCTTCAAGGGTGACCGTATTGGCATCTTCCCATGGCCCGGTCACTGCGATAATAACATTGGTTTTATGCTGTGCCTGCAAGTCGGCGAGATCACTTAGAAAGGCCTCAAGTGCCAGACGATGGTCTCTCGGTTCACTTCGCACCCATAAATCAAAAAACGATTTCTGCGTGCCTATACTCGCTTCATTTTTTACCACCGCGGGCGCTCTTAGATCACGCAGACCCCTGAATAAACCCCGGTTAAAGGTATTGTTTAGAACATTTACAATTCGGAAATGATCAAGAGCCCAGTAAATAAGCCCCCCCACTTCCGAGGTTCTAAATTTATAGCCGCGCGTTTGCCGAAAGCCATATGATAAATGGGCAGTTGAGCCGTCAGCGGTTAACTTGTAACCAACATACGCATTATCTTGTAACACCGCAGCATGCTCAAAAAAACGTGTTTCCACGACGACGACGACGACGAGTTGCGGCTTCAAGGTTGGCATATACTTGCGCAGCCGGGCTACAACCACAGCAGGCGAGGCACCGGATATTCCTAGATTGGCCGTTTTAACATTGAGACGCTGCCCTGTCAGAAAAGCAAAAGTTTTGTCCTCCTCAACCTGTAAAGCCTCTGTCAAAGAATGTCCGGCAAAGACAATATCGGCTCCATCATCTGCTGTTTCTTGTCCGCGGTAGCCAAGGTTATTGATTTCAATATATGCACGATTCTCGGTATCCCAAAATCCATTGGCATTGGGACGAAAACTGTACCCTACATCAGGGTCCGGACTATAAAGAGAGACCTGAGCCACCGGCAAGATGCGGAATCCAGGCATGAGTTCAGTTATTCGTAAAAACATCTCAAAGAACCCGGTGGCCAAAACCAGGCCAGCAAGAAAAAACAAAGGTATACGAAAGAATTTTCGAGAAAGAGTTTTCATGCGCTTAAAACCTGAAATAGACAAAGGGGTCATCCAATGGCTTTGGCAAAAGGAGAGTCCACAGGCACAAACCTGCGAGAGCGCCCCACCATAGCGGTGTATTGAATCGTCTGATTGTGCCGTAAACCCAACATGCACATGCCGCATATTCCTTCCGACGCAACATCGCCCGCCCCAGATAGAGACACACGGCAAGGCAAACAATAACCAGACCGAAAGATAAAACAGCCTGAGCGGGTGAAAACGAATGCCATACTGAAGTAAATTCATCCCCTGGCAACCACAGGCCAGTGATGGCAAGAGAAATATAAAATAACGTCAAAGCGGAAGTAAACGCCTGATAAAACCTGCTCTCATTTAGTTTTGTAAGAGTTTCCTTTGTAACTACTCGCTTAAGAACGGAGCGGTAAGAATGGTTGGCCGTCGAGGCAGCAGCGAACATCAGGCCACATAGTATAAAAGGCCATGTCCGGCCATGCCAGAGTCCAAGGAGACCAAACGATATAAAATAGGCCGGCAACGTTGCTATGACAGGTGATTTTATCCCTATTTTGATCATGCCTTTAAGAATAGGAGTGAAACAATAGTCCCGAAACCAGAGAGAAAGACTGATGTGCCAGCGTGTCCAAAAATCAAGAAAGCTCGTCGCCGCGAAAGGATATTTAAAATTTTCTGGTAAGCGAAAGCCTAGCAAACGGCCCAGCCCGATTGCCATATCGGTGTATCCAGAAAAATTAAAATATAGAAACACTAGATAGAACAGGGAGGCAAGGCCAAACCCAAGAGACGGAGCAAGAACTTCGCTGAAGGCCAGCGGGTCATGAAAAGTCATAGGCACAAAATCAAAATCTTCCATAGAGGTTTTCCATTTACGGGCCTCCATAAAATAGTTTTGAAGCCCTTGCGCGGCAGCGGCAAGATAAATCACTTTTATGACACCTCCCATAAAGCGTGCCAGCGCAGAGAGCGTTTCTTTTTTATCCAGCGTAAATGTCTTAAAACGTTTCATATCCTCGCTGAATTCTCGATAACGCTGAATAGGGCCTGACATGAAAGTAAGCATCGACACGCTGTAATTCAGATAAGAAAGCGGGTTCACCAACTTTCCAGTGTTTCTGCTTTCCAGCATGATGATCAGAACACGAAAGATGACGTAGCTGAGGCCAATAAGTTCCGGGATATGCTCATAGACTGGTTGAAGCGGAGGAAAGTAATATTTTTTGAAAACAGCAAATATCAACACCAGCGGAAAGATAAAAAACCCAATATGTATCGCTTTCCAGCGCTGCGCCGCTGCCGCCAGGGCATAACTGATAACCAGAAAGACGGTGAGAAATATTAAGGCCGAGCCATTCATAAGAATAGCCAGAAAGGCGAAATTAAACCCCAAGAAGGTGAGGTCGTGCCGCGCTAGCCTAGGTAAAACTTTTCGAAGAAAAACAAACGTCAGCGTAAAGCACGCAAGAGTGACAATTGGCGTCATGCAGTCCTCATACTACCATTAGGCTTGCGGGCGATAGCAACACAAGATATGTCGATCCCTTGTTTATAGGCTTGCTCCAGAGTTTTGCCGGTTGGCGGGATCTCGATAAAATCCTCTATCTCATAACCGCAGGCCGCGACCATGCTGCGTATTTCTTCCGGCTTTCGCCAAAGATAAATGTGATCAGGGGCGGGGCTATTCACTGGAATATTAAGGAACAGGCGCCCGCCGGGACGCAAGGCCTTGAGCATATTATCCAGGGCCTTTTGCGGCTGCTCGGTATGCTCCAAGACCTCGCTACACATAATGCTGTCGAACTGATCAGGCGCCGGAACAATAGAGCATATTTCTGCCTCGAGCATATCAACCGTTCGCTCAACATGCATTTTTTTCAGGGCGTCCTGTGTGCTTTCAAGACTTGAAACACTAACATCCCATGCAGCCAAACTGGCGCAGCGCGGATCATCCGCCGCATAAACCATGAACAGTCCATGGCCGGGGCCAACTTCAAGATGATGATAGTTATCTTTGTTACCTGGCAGAAAGCGCATGCGGTATATATCCATCGCCTGCGTATGGTTTTGCCAAATGACCTGCGAAAGCAAAAGCCCGTTTATATACCGTGACATATAAGCTCCATTCGCATAAACATCACGGATAGCTTCAGCAATGGTGGATCGACGATACTCTTTGTTGCGCGCAAAGTAGAACTGCTCTTCGCGCAAAATACCGCACGTCCAGCGATAATCAGCGGCAAAGCGGTCAAGCTCTCCATCCGCTAGAACCAGAACATTTTCCGATACATTTTCCAGCCGTGAAAGGTAATCTTCATCAGCTGTGCCCAAAGATGTTTGCACAAACTTTTCGTGTTCCGACCACTCCTTGATGACCGCGGCAACGACCGCAGCGATAGAGGGAAATTTTTCTTGATCGTTTAAGACAGCCAATCCGGTCACGGCGATATCCTTTTAATTTTGATTGTTAGTATGGCGCGCGATAAGATCTATAAGCTCTCCAACATTACGCAAGTCAGCGACATCGGCGGTCGACAGGCTAACATTAAACGCCTCTTCCGCCGCGATGATAAGACGAACATGATTGAAGCTATCCCACTCACCAATATCGTCGGCGCTTGTGTTACGGTCTATGACAATGGTGTTGTTGTCAAAAACGTCACGAAAAACATCCTGTAGCATCGTTTGAAGTTTTTGTGTATCCATGGATAAATCCTTTAAAATCTTACATATACATTGAATATTATGAAGCGCCCTATAATAACCAATAAAAATTTCATGGCAATCTTAAAGCTACCCCTTGAATATCTTACGGGCTGAAATCAGGCTTTCTTTTTCTGCAGTTCCTGAGATGTAAGAACGATTGGGGCATCGAAAGGTGTAAAACTCTCCAGATCAAGATGCCAGAATGATTCATCTGATGTTTTTGCCTCCGTTGATTTGAACCCAAGATTTTTGTAATGTTCTTTCACGAGACCGTTTTTCGCAGTGGCTATGTAATGACCTTTTAGTGTGTTTTTCCCTGCAGCCCTTGCCTCTGTCGCGATGTAATTCAGTAAGGTGTGCTCAACACGACGTCCCAGCACCCGGCAACTCATGAGCCATGTGTCGATATACCATTCGTTATCCACCTCCTTACAAATCACAACGCTGATAATACCGTTATCGCCAAACCGATCTTGCAAACGTGCGGAAAAACAAAACGCGGCAGGATCGTTTTCGATAGCCTCCACTTGATTTTCGGTGTAACGACGACTGGTCAGGTTATATTGGTTGGAACGGTTAATGAGCTGCGCCACGCGAGGCCGAACGTTTGGGCCAAAAGATGTGATTTTCATTTCCATCGCCATCGCCGCAAGATAATCATCAATATTACGGCTTTCGACCTTCAAGCTTTTGCGCTTTACATTCGCAACATATTGCCCGGCGCGAGCCATATCAGATTCCATGAAACTGACCGCTTCAAAATAGCCGGCAGCGCTTAAGATCTGCGGCCACAAGGCTGGTTCTGTATCCGGCACTTCCGGCACGGCAACCGCCGGCAACTCACGGCGGACCATTTCACGTTCCGCTGGATTATCATCAAGAAATACCAGTGCATCGGGCGTTAGATCGAGTGCTTTGGCAATCGCTTCGAGATTGCTGGCTTTATCTTTCCAGTTTGCCTGAAATACGGCTATGTGAGACTCTTTTAAAATTTGTTCAGGATGATCAACAAAAGGAAGACGGGCAGTGGCATCTTCGTTTTTAGAACAAACAGCCAGAAGAATGCCACGTTCTCGCAAGGCCAATGCCATATGTTGAATCGCGAGGTGCGCTTCTCCACGTGGGCTGCCTTGCCCCAAAGAAATACCCTCGACGCCATCGTCACCAATAACACCACCCCAAAGGGTGTTATCAAGGTCCAGTACTAAACATTTACGACTGCGCCCGCGCAACGCACCGAGAGTGCGTGTCACGTGGTCAGCATAAAGCGGAATCAGGTTTTGGGAGAAAGGCAGTTTTGCCCAATGCCACTGACCTGCATCGTGCCACGTCGCCAGACCTACCAACTCCGCCAGCGCAGCAACATCGATCACGGGGAGCCCGGAGGCCCAGACCATAGCATTATAATCATCAATGAGGCGGCGCAATGTTCCGACCACGCGGCGGTCTAAGCTTCCAAAAAGGCTTATCGGCGCCTGTGGCATCGTCTGAATTATAAATGTTGTATCTTGTTTTTTAAGTGTGTCCGCCATCAACCGAATATCGTTCTCAAGATTTTCAATAGCCGCCACCGCCTCCTTTTCATGACCAACCAGTATTGTTTGTGACCAAATTTGCCATGTTAGCGCTAAAACAACGACGTCTGGTTTAAAAGCTGCAATATTCGAATTTGGATCGAGCACAGCGACCACCGTCTGGCCCATGCTGCCCATCTCCACATCCAGCCACAGGCCATGGCGCAGTGCACTGCTTTTCAGCGCCGCTTTGAGAAAATCGCTGTTGGCATTGCCGATGATGCCAAGCTTTAAGGGCTGCAAACCTTTCGGCACCTCTGAAAAGGCTTCGCATTGCTTGCTCAGTTTGTGTAATTGGATATCACTAAGAGCATGCATGGCGAGCGCCTGCAATGCGGCAGCATCATTCGATTGCAAGCCGCTGCAGCGCTGCAGGAAATCATCTGGCGCCGCAGGCAACCAGGAGAGATTATACCATTCTTGTTTTTTCATGTTCTTTTTGTAGCAAACTCACAAAGGAGATAGTAGAAAATGTTAATCACTTCTTGCAAAAGCAAACAAGCCTATAAAGTATATGAAAAATAATTACACCTTCACACCTGACGACCAGTTGAAGTTTGCTGCACTGACGGGCGATTTTAACCCGATACATATTGACCCTCTGGCGGCGCGGCGCACACAAGCCGGGGCACCGGTTGTACATGGTATTCATGCCCTGTTATGGCTTCTGGACACCCTCGCAGAGAGCCACCCTGACCTTCCCTCCATTGCAACTATAAAAGTCCGTTTCATCCGCATGATCTATGTCGGGGATCAGGTAGAGGCAATGACAACACAGCAGGATTCCTCTTCTTTACGCGCTGCAGTTATGGTGGATGGTATCGCAACGCTTTCTCTACATATCGTATTTGGTCCGGTTGTCTCTGCCTCTGCCTTACCGGATTATAAACTGATACTGCCCCCAGAAAAACCTCTGGACCAAATGCTCGAAGACATAACAGATCAATCGGGCACTCTTGCTTTTGTCAGCGAACCGGAAGATATGGAACGAGCATTTCCCCATGCTACGCGTCTGCTTGGGGCCCATCGTATCGCCACACTCGGTAGCACAACTTTGCTTGTAGGCATGATCCTTCCCGGATTGTATTCACTTTATGCAGGGCTTTCACTTTCTTTGTGTAAACCTGAAAAAATTGTCGACAAGATGTCATTCAGGGTGAAAAAAATTGATCGGCGTTTTCGACTGGTACAGCTGGAAATATTCGCTAGCGGACTATCGGGATCTTTAGAAACTTTTGCACGACATCCGCCCGTGGTGCAGACGGCGTTTGAAACCATAGCGCCGTTGGTAGACCACAATGAATTTACGAACGTGACAGCGCTGATCGTCGGCGGCTCGCGCGGACTGGGGGAATTAACAGCGAAAATCATCGCTGCCGGTGGCGGTAACGTTATCATAACCTATAATGTAGGTGAGGCGGCGGCTAAAATCGTGGCAGACGATATCACCGCTTGCGGTGGCCGCTGCCAGATCATCCCTTATGACGCGCTTCAGGATGCCGACCAGCAACTCTCCGCTCTTGCTGATGCACCGACGGATATCTATTACTTTGCGACGCCTGCGATCTTTCGCGGAAAACCGAAGGTATTCTCGCAGAATTTATTCGATGAGTTTAATGCCTTTTATGTTGAGGGGTTCCAGCGTCTTGTCAAATCCTGTCTTAAGCTCCGTCCGAAGGGTGTTAGCGTCTTTTATCCATCATCTATAGCTATCGACGAGAAACCACCTAGCATGGAAGAGTATATAATGTCCAAGGAGGCAGGAGAAAAACTATGTGCCGATATTGAAAAAAAAATAAAGAAAGCCCGCATTATCGTTTCCCGCCTGCCACGCTTACCGACCGATCAAACCGCAACTGTGCAGCAAGCCACCACAGCTGACCCGCTTGACACCCTGTTGCCAATTATACGCAAGTTGTCTGCATCATAAGAAGTATAACCGGGAGCCGGCTTAACAGTTACAATAACCTCTCGTATTGCCGATCAGGTTTTAATGCCTTCCGGCGTATACATTTGAATGTATTTTATTCCACCAAGGCACACTCACGGCACACAAAAGTCCGAAATCGCATCATTTCTGACCGATTGTAGCTTGCTGTGATGTGTGATTAGAAAGTGTGCCGCCAGTGTGCCCTGCAAGGCTAAATCTCTGGAAAGTGGCAGGGGCATGGAGACTCGAACTCCAGACCTACGGTTTTGGAGACCGTCGCTCTACCAACTGAGCTATACCCCTAAAAGCCTGTTAAGGCGTGGTTATTGTTACTGTTTCTTAAAGAAAATGGCAAGTGTTTGTCCGCTTCATTTTATAGTCATAAAAGAAATAATCTGTCGGTACACTAAGAATAATGCCCAATTCATACAACCGCCCTGCATTCGTACGCCAAACTTTGTTGGTTCAACCCCAGGAAACAACGTCTAAGGCATAATCGCTTACCAGCATGAATGTTAATATTGCTTGGTTCAGGTTTTTATTTGGGGTTAGCTTCTTTGCAACCGCTCCCTTATGTTTAGACTATGCATAATTTCGCCGCTACAGATATAACTTCCACGACGCCGCGCGATATTTTATCTTCGGTCTTTGGCTACGATGCGTTTCGCGGTGAGCAGGAACAAATTATAGATGATGTTATGGCGGGCAACAGCTGCGGCGTTTTAATGCCAACGGGCAGCGGAAAGTCGCTCTGCTATCAAATTCCCTCCATTTGCAGATCTGGCACAGGCATTATCGTCTCGCCGCTGATTGCGCTGATGCAAGATCAGGTCGCAGCGTTGCGTGAAGCGGGCGTTAAGGCCGCAGCCATTCATTCCGGCCTTGAGTATCCAGAGCTGCAAAAAGTGCTCAGTGATTTGCGTTGTGGCAATCTCGATCTGGTCTATGTTGCGCCGGAACGCCTTGTCAATGATACTTTTTTGGATATTCTGGATGATATCAAGATCGCCCTGTTTGCGATTGATGAGGCGCATTGTATCTCGCAATGGGGCCATGATTTCCGCCCTGAATACCGCCAAGTCTCGCTGCTGCGAACGCGCTATCCGAATGCACCTTGCATTGCCGTGACCGCCACGGCGGATACACCGACGCGCAAGGATATTGTCGAGCGGCTGGCGTTGCCCAAGCTCTATGTTGCCGGATTCGACCGTCCGAATATTGCCTATGAGGTGGCGATTAAGAACAACCCGCGCACGCAATTGTTACGGTTTTTGAAAGCCCGCGATGCAGGAAAAGACGAAGAGGAAAGCGGAATTGTCTATTGCCTCTCGCGCAAAAAAGTAGAGGAGACGGCGAAGTGGCTGGCCGGGGAAGGGTACAATGCCCTGCCATACCATGCTCGTTTGGACAAAGATGTTAGAGCGCGCAATCAGGAACGCTTCTTAAAAGAAGAGGGCGTTATTATCGTCGCGACCATTGCTTTTGGGATGGGGATTAACAAGCCCGATGTCCGCTTTGTTGCGCATATGGATTTACCGAAAAATATCGAAGCCTATTATCAGGAAACCGGCAGGGCGGGGCGTGATGGTCTGCCTGCCGTTGCATGGATGGTTTACGGCCTGCAAGACCTGACTCTACAACGTCAGATGATAGAAGGATCGGATGCGCCGGAAGAACAAAAACGCATACAGCGGCAAAAACTGACTGCATTTTTGGGGTATTGCGAAAGCGCGACATGCCGTCGCCAGATTTTGCTGCATTATTTCGATGATAGTGGTGAGCCGTGTGGGAATTGCGATACCTGCATAAATCCGCCTGAAACGTTTGACGGCTCGATCGCAGCGCAAAAACTGCTCTCTTGTGTTTTGCGTACGGGGCAAATGTTTGGCGGCGGTTATGTGATTAATGTCCTGCTTGGGAACAGTAACGAGCGCATTGAAAAAAATGGCCATGGAGCGCTCAGTACGTTTGGTATTGGCCTAGAGCATTCCGCAAAAGAATGGCAAATCCTGATCCGTCAGCTTGTCGCGCGCGGGTACTTATTCGTCGATATGGACGCACATGGTGGGATAAAGGTTACACAAGAGGGCGCGGATTTTCTGCGGGCAAGGCCTGAACTGCAACTGCGGCTAGATCCAAAAACTATTGAGGGCAGTACAAGTAGAGCCAAGCGGAGCAAGAAAGCGGACCCGGCGCTTAGCCTTGAAAGCGAATCCGACCGGGCCTTGTTCGCCGCGTTAAAAGCCCTGCGGATGAGTATTGCCAAGGAACACAATATCCCGCCTTATGTGGTGTTTCATGATAAAACGCTGATTGATATGGTTTTGCGCAAACCTACAAGCCTTATGGCCATGAGCGGCGTGCCTGGCGTTGGTCAGTCTAAGTTAAAGAAATACGGGCAAATGTTTTTGAATGCAATTGGTGGGTAAGCAGAAATGCTTAACGCCAGAATTACTGCCGCAATATATCAAGCCCGTAATTTGATTTGTTTGCTTCTTTTTCCATCTTTGAAAAAGGACGCGAAACATCAACAAACAATGTAAATTCCTCATCACTCGTAAAATCGTGAACCAAATGCATATTGTAATATATATGCCCAATATGCCGTGAATCTGTCTTAATCAGTTTTAAATTAAGATGACGAATTAAAAATATCTCTTCATCAGCCGTGTTAACATGATACGAAGTAGCCAGCGTCTTGCCGTCCCCGGAATTCAAAACCACTCCCATCAATCCGCTACTCATCCAACGAAAAAATTCCGGGTCGCCAAAACGCTTATCTGCACGAGCCAGCGCCAAGGCTTCAACCACCACACCAACACTAGCCAGATGATCACCTACAATTTTCTTATAATGTTCTTTCGATTCCTGAACGATCCTCGGATTTTTATTATACAATATATTATAGGCATGATTCAGCATGTCATCACGCACCTTGTCGGCAACCGGATCATACCAACTCGTCCCACTGTAGTGGGCACGAAAACGTTGAAAACGAAAATCGTCCGGCTGATATTTAAAAGCCCGCCTGACCATGCCCTGGTATTGTGGATTGTGGATGTAACTGCGCGTATCGTGAAGATACTCCAGCTTCGGCCTGCTACGCTCCTCCTGCGCCACGGCAACCTGAGATGCCAACACAATAGCGATAGAAAAAACAATGTATATAACCCGTATCATTTTTTCAGTTTAGCACAGCACACTTTATAGAGGGCGATAAAAAAGCCCCGCTAGCTTGCAGGGCTTTTGAAAAAATTTATATAACTCGATTCCCTATTCAATAATCTTGGAAACAACGCCGGCGCCAACAGTCCGTCCGCCTTCGCGGATCGCAAATCTGAGGCCTTCGGTCATCGCGATTGGTGCGATGAGTGTCACTTCGATATTGTTGATGTTATCACCCGGCATCACC